>CAVTND010000011.1:0-197445 GCA_963735955.1 uncultured beta proteobacterium
CAGGTTGACAAAGAGAGCCCGGTTGTCCGTTGTGTCCGGCTTCGTATACACACTCGCGTAGTCCCGCGCGAGGAAGCGTTGTTCCTGCAATCCATTGCCGGTGAGATCGTTGTCGGCGTACGCCAGCGTCAGATACGCCGACGATAGCGGTCCACGCCAACCGACCTTGCCGAAGATCTGTCCGACGCGCGAGGGTGAGTCGTCGCGCCAACCATCTTCTCTGAACAGGGTGCCGGTCGCGTAGACGTCGATGCCGTTGTCCCAGGCTGCCCCGGACTCGAAGAGCACCGATTCGCGGCCGTATTGGCCGTAAGTCCCTTGCAGGATTGTTCCGGGATTCGAGCGACCGTCCTTCGTTTCCATCGACAGCGCCCCGCCGAGCGTGTTGAGGCCGAGCAAGGGGTTCGATCCCGGCTGCAGCGCAATGGACGATATCGCTCTCAGGGGGATGAGATCCCAGCTCACGACATCCCCAAAGGGCTGGTTCAGGCGCACGCCATCCATGTAGACCGAAAGGCCCTGGGGCGTGCCCAGCAGCGGCGACGCGACATAACCGCGGTAGGTCACGTCGGCCTGGAACGGATTGCCCTGGATGTCGTTGACGTAGACGCTGCCGAGGAAGCGATTCATGAACCCTGCGAGGTCGGTCGCGTTACTGCGCAGGATCTCCTGCGACTTCGCGGTCTGCACGGGGGCCGGAATCTGTTCCAGCGGCTGGCCGAGCCCGGGAAGGGGCGTTGTGCCCACCACTTCGACTTTCTGCATTTCGATCGGGTCCTCGGCGAGTGCGTGTTCCCGGAGCAAGCGAAACGCAGACGACGGCGCAGACAAACGCGCGGCGCGATTGGACCAGGGACACTTGCGCTTCCTCGTCGACCGTTGTCTTATGTTCGCCAACGCGCCGCGAGCACGGGCGGCGCTGCCCGGAGGATTGCATCTGAGCAGGTCCCGCAGCGGCGATGACTTCCCGAATACACCCGGGAAAAACTCCCGATCAGACGCACCCAACCCGGGCGCCCTGGGGATTTGAAAGCACTATGGAGGACGCAGGATGGACAACCGATTGCACGATCTCACGGCGGCACGCCGCGATCTCCTGATGCTCATCGGCGGCGCGCTGGCATTCGCACTGCTTAGCATTCAATTCGAGATCTTCGAGCTCGTGCACGCATGGACGCGGCCGCACGAGTACTACCAGGTGGACGAATTGCCCGGCGTGCTGCTGTTCCTGGCGTGTGGTCTGGCGTGGTACGCGTGGCGGCGCGTCGGCGAAGCGCGGATAGAGCTCGCACTACGACGCAGCGTCGAGGACCGACTGCGCGCCGCGCTCGCTGAGAACCGCGACCTCGCGCTCGCAGCCCTGCGAGTGCAGGAGGAGGAGCGGCGGAGCCTCGCGCGGGAATTGCATGACGAACTCGGCCAGTGCCTCAACGCCGTGAAGATCGATGCAGTAGCTGCCTCCGCGACGGCCGCGCGGACTGCAAAGGGAATGCCGATGACGCGGCGGCGGCGATCGTAGCCACGGTCGATCACGTGCAGAGCGTCGTGCGCGACATCGTGCGGCGCCTGCGTCCCACGGGCCTGGACGAACTCGGCCTGCCGGCGGCGATCGAGCACTGCGTTGATGGATGGCGGCGCAGACTGCCCGCCGTCGTGTTCCGCCTGACGATCGATCGAGAGCTGGGGGAATTCGACGAGGCGACCAACATCACGCTCTACCGTCTTCTGCAGGAAGGGCTCACCAATGTCGCCAAGCACGCACACGCGGCACTGGTCGAGATCACGTTGACCCGACGTCCCTGCGCGACCGCGGATCGGGCAGAAGTGGTGCTTGCCATGCGCGACGACGGCATCGGACGTGCGGCGGACACAGCGATACGTGGCATCGGTCTCGTCGGCATGCGCGAGCGCGTCGAGGCCTTGGCCGGCCGCCTCGACGTCGCGGGCGCGGGAACGTGTGGCTTCGGCTTCGAGGCACGAATACCGCTACCGCGGATGGAGGTCGCATGAAGCCGGCCATCAGCGTGCTCCTTGTCGACGACCATGCCGTCGTCCGCGAGGGGTACCGGCGGCTGCTCGAGCGAGCTGGCGATCTGCGCATAGTTGGCGAGGCGGCCACGGCGGCCGAGGCCGTGCGCATTTGCGCGCAAACGGCGCCGGACGTCGTCGTCATGGATATTTCGCTACCGGACGTCAGCGGCATCGAAGCGCTGCGCCGGCTGCTTGCTCGCGCACCGGAGGCTCGGGTGCTGATGTTCAGCATCCACGACGAGTCGATTTTTCCGCGGCACGCATTCGCGGCCGGGGCATTGGGCTACGTGACCAAGGCGAGCGCGCCAGATGTGCTGGTCGATGCGGTGCGCGTGGTCGCGCTCGGACGGCGCTATCTCAGCCCCGACATCGCACATTCACTCGCGCTGCAGGGCATGGGCGGCGAGCGGGGAATAGCGGCGCTGTCGACACGCGAATTCGAGATTGCGCGCCTGCTGGCGCTAGGCCACCCGGTGCGCGAAATTGCCGACAAGCTCTGCCTGAGCGTCAAGACTGTTGCCAATCATCAATGGGCGATCCGCCAGAAACTCGGCGCGGACAATGCGGCGCAGTTCCTGCGCATTGCGTCCCGCGATGGCTTGATCGCGAGTCGGCAATTAGTCCGTTGCGCGCGTGGCCTACTGGATGGCCGCTCCCCGAGCGCACCGCGCGGTGACGGCGTCGAGTTTCTTTGGGGCTTCGCCTCTTTTGAGTATTGGTAAGGACCGGACTCTCAAACAGCAGCGTCCGCTATCCAGCGATTCTCTTCTCGATGATTGGCCGAACCGCGAGGCGCATTCCCGATTGCTTCGAGCAGTGCTGTCATGCTCTTCAGCTCCGGGTTGCCCTTCGGCGATAGGGTTCGGTATAGCGTCGTTGCGTTGAGTTGGGCGCGGGCGGCGAGCTTGGGTACACCACCGAAGGCCTCCGCCATGTAGCGCGGAGCAACCATCAGTTCCTCCTGGTCGCCATCGGCCAGAACCGCATTGAGGTACTCGGCCGCGAACTGCGGATCCTTCCGGAAGCTCTCCACCGTCGCAACATCGTGCGCGCGATATGGCGCCGCCTTGCGCGTCGTACGCGGTTTCGCGGGCTTAGCCTTGAGAGCAGCTGTTTTCATAGCGCCATCTTCGCCTAAAAGCGAGGATGGCGCTAGCCATTCCGGACCCTGGGTCATGGGCGCCCATCGGTTTCCGATAGGCGGTCGCTCTCGCCAGCGCCGCGACCCTAAGCGGACGATGTCACTCAAGGCGCGCGAGGCCTGGCGTACTCAATCAGCGCCTTCAATTTCGTTGGCTGGTTGCTCCTGCTGGGGTAGTACAGGTAGAAGCCTGGGAACGTCGGCGAGAACGAGGTCAACACGCGCTTCAGCCGCTTGGCTCGGATATGGGGCAGAGCAAGTTGCTCGAAGGTGTACGCCAAACCGACGCCCTCGAGTGCCGCGTCCACGCTGAACAGCGTGTCGCTGATGGTCAGGTTGCCCTTGACCTCATACTCCACGAGTCGTCCATCGACCTCGAACTCCCACTTGTAGATCACCCCTGTGCCAGCAAAGCGGACGCGGACACAGTTGTGACGCGCCAGTTCATCCGGATGGCGGGGAGCGGGAACCCGCCGCAGGTACTCCGGTGAAGCGACCACCGCGACGGTGACCGGTCCACCGAGGGGGACGGCCACCATATCCCGGTGGAGGCTCTCGCCCATGCGGACACCGGCATCGAAACCTCTCTCGACAATGTCGACGAAGCCCTCATCGGTGGTCAGCTCAAGCTGAACATAGGGATGCTCCCGGAGGTAGCGCCGCGAGGAATTTTTTCGCATCGGGCGGCATCCAAAAGCGCGCCCGCCTCGTAAGTGGTGATCAGAAGGATGGCCGACACGTCCTTTCCGACCCACCCTTGTGAGGATCACCATGAAACACGCACTTCTGCTGGCGGCGCTATTCGGTGCCGCCACCGTCCAGGCCAACCCCACCATCGAGACGAACGGCCTCCTGACCAATCGCGACGGCCGCACGCTCTACACGTTCGACAAGGACAGCGCGGGCAAGAGCAACTGCACCGGTGGCTGCGTCGTGTCGTGGCCAGCCTTCACCGTCGGTAACGCCAGCCTGGCAGGCGGCGACTTTTCGATCATCATGCGCGACGACGGCACGCAACAGTGGGCCTTCCAGGGCAATCCGCTGTACTTCTTCGGCGGTGACGCGAAGCCCGGCGAGACCAAGGGCGATAACCAGGGCGGCGTCTGGCATGCGCTGCGCAGCGCATCGAAGAAGGCCGCGCGCAATGACAGCTCCGGCTATTCCGCCGGTTCCAGCTACACGTATTGACGAATCGGCATCGCCGCGGACCCGGCGGGTCATTTCACCGAGTCTGCATCCGAATCCGTTCCGCTCTCGTACGTCGTGGAAAGGATGGCGCACCGCCCCCTTTCCACACCACCACTCCGGAGGAAACATGAATTCCATTCACTGCATCACCCGTCCCACCCGGACAATTCCGCCCGGCTCCGATCGCCGCGAGCTGCGTTTCGCGGCGGTGAAGCGACAGCTTCTCGTCTGCGCGTCCGCCGCGGTACTTGCCGCCTGCACCAGCACGCCGCCGGTGGCAGTTCCGGCCGCGCTCGCGGTCCCCGCCGGTCAGTCGCTCGCGACAGCGGCGAGTGCCAAAGGCGTCCAGATCTATGAGTGCCGCAAGGACAAGGGTCTGGATGCGTGGGTGTTCATTGGCCCGGAGGCGACACTGTTCGATGCGCGCGACCGCGAAATCGGCTCGCATGGGTTGGCCGCAAGCGGCTTAGGTCCGTTCTGGCAGGCCGCCGACGGCAGTCGGATCGTGGGCGCCGTGAAAGGCCGTGCCGACGCGCCGCAGGACGGGGCGATTGCCTGGCTGCTTCTGAGCACCACCGCCGAAGGCCCCCAGGGCACGTTCAGCACGGTGAAGAACGTCCAGCGCGTCGACACCGTCGGCGGCCTGCCGCCGAAAGAAGGTTGCGCGCCGGGCACCTACGGTCAGCGCGTGCGCGTGCCGTACACGGCCACGTACCGGTTCTTCGTCGAGCAGAACCGAACTGCCGGGCTTCGCTACTAGGCGCGAGCGGACATGCCAGCACCCATGAGGCAACAACTGCGCAGGCTGCGCCGGTACTTGAATGCATTTGGGTTCGCCTTCCATCGCTGGGAGGCGCGACTCGCCGCACGACGCCGGGTCAGTGCGACCGTGCGCGCGCTTTCGGTACTCGACGATCGAACGCTGCATGACCTTGGACTCGGCCGCAGTGAGGTGATCTCCGCTGCGCTCGACAGCGAGCGCACGGCTGGCGACGACACGCTGCGTCGCCGGGGCAATGGGCGTTCGCCGGCTGCGTGCGGGTTCCAGTGCATGGAGCAATGAAGAAGCACCGCGGCGTTGCGGCCATCCGGTCGTCGCGCCGATTTTGAAGTTTCCGGCACGTTGCCGGACCCACTAATCACACTGAAGGATTGAACAATGTCTCACCTTAACGACGGAGCAAACGAAGGCCTCGAATCGCAGGATTTGAAGAAGGATTCCGGCACGAAAACCGGCTCGGGCGCAGCGTCCATGCGCTCGCTTGGCGTCGGCCTGCTGATGGCCGGCAGTGCCGCGGGCGCACTCGCCGGCACGCTGTCGGTCAGCGAAGAAGTCGAACTCGCGGCCTCGCCCGCGAGGACATGGGCTGCGATCAAGGACTTCCAGCGGTGGCAGACCTGGCATCCGGCGTTCGCCACCACCGAGATCACCAAGGGAGGCGGCAATGCGAAGGGCACGGTGCGGGTCCTGGCCACGAAGGATGGCGCGAAGTTCAACGAGGAACTGCTTATGCACGACGCCGCCTCGCGTTCGTATCAGTACCGGATCATCGACTCGCCGCTGCCGATTAGCGGCTACGTTTCGACGATCGAAGTCAAGGAGAGCACGTTGGGATCGCGCGTGGTGTGGAGTTCCAACTTCACCGTGAATCCCGGCGCTTCCGACGAGGCGATGAAGAAGACGATCGCCGGCGTCTACCGCGCCGGTCTCGACAGTCTCAAGGCAAACTTGAACTAGCCATCGCCGCGGCACCCGCCGTCGTGATTTACGCCGTGGCAGCCGCGCCCGTGCGCGGCTGCCGTCGCCTTGTCCAGGTTCGCGCAGCAGGAATGCGGACGCCTGCGCTTGTCGAACATCGGCAGCACGACTGACGCATTCGCCCATCGTGAGGGCCAAGCTCGTCCGATTGCGCCGCGAGCCATCCTTTACATTCAAGCGAGGACGAATCGAGGTTCATGGCCGGCTTGAAACCAAGATTCTGAACCGAAGGTCTCGCGCGAAAACTGTTGCGTCTAGCGAATCTCCAAGACCGCCTCGACTTCAACGGCGACTCCGTATGGCAGTGCTGCGACCCCAATTGCCATTCGCGTGTGCCGCCCCGCCTCACCAAAGACCTGAACGAAGAGGTCAGAAGCTCCGTTGATCACCTGCGACTGACCAGAAAACTCGGGCACCGAGTTGACGTAGCCGGCAATCCGAATACATCTACGTACGCGGTCGAGGTCGCCGTCCAAAGCGAGTCGAGCCTGCGCAACCAGATTCAGCGCGCAAAGGCGCGCCGCTTGTTGACCGTCTTCAACCAAGAATTCGCGACCTAGCTTACCGATGAAGCGCCGCTCGCCGTTCCATTGTGAAAGCTGGCCGGTGAGGAAAAGCAAATTACCCGATCGAGCGAATGGAACGTAGTTCGCCCCGGGCGAACTCGGGACGGGGAGTTCGATACGCAGCGTCTTAAGCCGCTCGTCGACCAGTGACGGCATATAGCTCTCCAGGAAGGCCGCTTGCGCACTTGCGAAGAGATCAAGGATACGGCGCACCGCACGGGTCCGCCTTCGGGCGCGTCTCAGTCCGAAGCGGTTAGTCCGCAGTTGGCCGCAGCCCATCACCCTCAGCTGAAGGCGGCTAGATTTCCGCCGTCCGGCCGCGCCTACATCTGCCGGAACAGGTGCAGGTAGGCGCGGCTCACCGGCAGGGTTTCGGGCCGGCCCTTCAGATGGATGGTCGCCGTTTCGTTGTGGCCGCGCGTGACATGGCTGACCGCGCCGAGGTTGACGATGACCGAGCGGTGCACTTGCACGAACTGCTCCGGATCAAGCTGGCCGGCGAGTTCCTTCAACGGCGTGCGCACCAGCGCCTCGTCGGGCCGGGCGCCGTCGCCGCGCCAGCCCACCAGCAGGACGAACTCGCGGAAGACCCGGCGGATCGCTTCGCCGTTGTCCCAGCGGAAATCGGCGATGGTCTTGAAGTCGGGCATCAGCCGACCTGTCAACCAGCTCAACTCGACATTGCGCTGCGCCTCGCGCTCGAGCCGACGGCTGGACTGGATGCGGTTCAGATACCCGTAGACGTAAATCTTCAGCAGCGTGGCCATCGGCGTTTCAATAAACAGCGTCCACGAGGTATACCGAACGGTAGAGGGACCAGCGGGTGCATGTCGGGCGCGTCCGCGGACGCCCTGACCTCGTTCTCACTTTTGCTGAACCAGCTCACCTTCGAGTACCCACTGGCGATCCGTGGGTCCGACGACATTGATGTGCAGCGTGCCAGCCCCTTGCAGCCCTTTGAGATTGCCGCTCGATCCAACAACTTCCCACGAGCCGTTCAGCAGATTTTTCGGTTTGCCGTCCAGCCCAGTTACGGCGGTCGCTCGGAACTGCGTCTTGAGATAAGCAAAATCTCCGTCCGGCATGGCGAATACCAGATAGCCCTGCCCATTGGCGCCTGTGCCGGGGGTCACATCATGCGTACCCCACTCGGTCGCGGTCGCCCCAGCGAGTAGTCCTTGGCCGGTTGCTTTGCCCTCGCGCCGCGTCATCAACAGATAGCGCTTGCTGCCGTCGGCAAAGTCCATGCGCATGTTCTCCTTTTGGATTAACGTTGCCTCGACCTTGATCGGTTCCGACTGGACCAACGAGGATGCAGACAGGAGCGCCGTTGCTGCGATCACTGCGATTGCTGAGTGACATTTCAGTTTCATGGTGAACCTCATTTGAAATTGCGCTGAGTTGCCACGACGTCCATCAAGAACGGTGGAGTGGGTGGTTGAGTGTGTCGCCTGAACCAATCGACGATTCGGCGCCGGCTGTCGGCGGCGTTGAGCGTGAGCGCGTGATCGTCAACCGCATAGCTCACCAGTTCATAGCGGCCGTGCGATCGCCGCAGCTCCTGCGCCATTGCCATTGCCTGTTCGACCGGCACTCGCTTGTCGGCGCCGCCGTGAAGCAACAGAAGAGGCGTGTTGAGGCGGTCCGCGAAAGCAACGGCACGTCGCGCCTGCAGGTGTTCGGTGCGGCGTTGATCGAAGTCAGGCATCAACTCTTGATAAAGCTCGAGCATTTCCGAGCGCGCCCTCGCCAGCTGCTCTAGATCGGTCGGTGCACCGATGACAGCGGCCGGGCCTTCGTCGAATTGCTTGCCATGGGCGTCGTGCCGTTCGCGGATGAACCCCAGCCAGGCTTCGTAGCTATCGAAAGGAAGCTGGCAGGGGCGTCGATTTACGATACGGCCGTCCCTCGCGTCACTTTCAGTGACATCGATCGAAGCCGTCAGCTCTCCCGCAACAGCGGCGGACGAGGCGAACACTAAAGCGCATGCTTGGAGGCAGGCGACGGTCCTGATAGATGCAAGGCGAATTGAGAGGTCCATGGCTAAGTCCGCTGCGCTGATGGACGCATCCAATCGGATCACCTTCGGAAAGTCCCGATGACCGGGCTATCAAGTTCCGAAGAAAATATTGCGCAGGCAAATCAAGTCGTTACTGAGGATTCGAAAGAGTGTCTGAGTTGCCCTCCTCCCGCGCACACGACGAACGAGCGCTCGATCACGCGTTGAAGGTGGGGGAGTGGCACGTTGATCCGGCCGTCAATGAACTGCGCCGCTACGGCGAATCGACGCGTCTCGAGCCCAAGGCCATCGAGGTACTGGTCTATCTCGCGCGGCGAGCGGGCCATGTCGTCGGGCGGGAGGAGCTGCTGGCAGCCGTCTGGCCCGGCGTGATCGTCGGCGATGACGCGCTTACTCAGGCCATCATCAAACTGCGCAGGGCGTTGGGCGACGATGCCCGGCAGCCAACCTACATCGAAACGATTTCCAAGCGTGGCTATCGCCTGATTGCGCTGGTGTCGGCTCCCGCCGAATCGGCGGCTGTGCCATTGCAGTTCCCGGCTCCAGAAGGCGATCGTCGCAGGCCCGTGTTACCCGTGCTTGCCGGCGCGGCGCTTTTCGCAACCCTGTTGGCACTGTTCATTGTCCCGGATGCCGTAAGGCGGTTGAGCCTGCCTTGGCTCGCCAGCGACGGCGTGAACAGCAGCTCGTCAGGCGTAACTGCGAACGCGCGGCCGACCATTGCCGTTCTGCCGCTCGTCAATCAAAGCGGCAATCCCCAACGCGACTATTTCACCGACGGCGTGACTGAAGACATCATCTACGCGCTCGGACGCTTTTCCGGGCTGGGCGTCATCTCGCGCAGTGCGGTCGGGCCGTTCAAGTCTCGCCCGGCAAGCCCGCAAGTCATCAAGAGCGAACTGGGAGTGCGCTATTTCGTGACCGGCAGCGTACGTGAGGTCGAAGGCAGGGTCAGGGTCACCGTCGAACTCAGCGATGCCGACATGGGCACCGTGCTGTGGTCCGATCGCTACGAGGGCGAGAGCAAAGATATCTTCGAAATCCAGGACCGGATCGTGAAGAACATCGTCGGCGCTCTCGCGGTGAAGGTCACACGGCTGGAGGAACAGCGCGCGGTTTCAAAGTCTCCGCAAAATCTCGAGGCCTATGACCTCGCGTTGCGCGCACGCGCGTTGCTAGTGAAGTCGGATCGCGCCGCCAATCGCGAAGCGCGTGCGGCGCTCGCGAAAGCCTTGCTGCTTGCTCCGGACTACGCCGAAGCCTACGTCCTGTTGACCGATGCGGAGATTCAGCGGTCTCTTGCATACGGCTGGACGGAGGATCCTGGCCAGAGCCTGCAAAAAGCGGAGCAGTACGCGCTCAAAGTTCTGACGCTCGACGACGTGGGAGCACAAGCGCGGGCCCACGGGCAGCTCGGCGTCCTCTACGCGACAGCGGGCAAGCTCGACCAGGCGCTCGTCGAAGCCGACCGCGCGATCGAGCTCAACTCAAGTGACGCGTTCGCCTTCGAAACCCGGGGCCAGACGCTCTTGTACTTGGGGCGACCCGAAGAGTCGATTGCTTCGATGGAGGCAGCACAACGGTTCAATCCCGCAGGCCGAAATTCGGGGGGTGCTTTCGATCGAGCGCTCGCCTACTACACGATGCAACGATATCGCGAGTCACTCGCTACTGCTGACGCGGCGCTCGCGCGCTATCCGGATGCCGCGTTTCTATACGCGATACGCGCAGCGAGTCTTGCTCAGATGGGGCAACAGGAAGAGGCGCGCAATGCTGCCGCGCAAGTCATGCGGTTCGACCCGTTCTTCCCAGCGACAGAGTTCGGCAATCGCTTCGTCAAGCCAGAACACACGGCGCACTTGCAGGAGGGCCTGCGCAAGGCAGGCTTGTGAAAGCTACTTAAGTGCCTGCCACGCCTGCCGCGCGCGGGCGAGCGCTTCAGGCTCCGCGTCGAGCGCGTCCGACGCCTTGGGCGAAGAGAACACGTACAGCCTGCCGTCGATGATCTTGAAGATAGTTGGATCGGCGTGGACTTTGTTGCCCTTGCTCATGCCCATTGAGCAGTACCCGCCGAACTGTGGCGTAAAGCGATCGGGGTCTGCACCAAATGCAGCGCTGTTCTGTGTGCTGGAGAAGTAGTAACGAACGCCGTCCCAGTCCTGCCGGAATTCAGGTGATCCCTGCACGGCGCGGCTTTGCTTGAAATAGGCAACGACGTCATATCCCTTCAGGGCGACCGTCGGAGTTGCTGCTGTGGTGCCCTGGGCGTGTGCTGCATGGGCCGAGGCCAGTGCGATTGCGACCGAAGCAAATATCGACCTTGCGAAATTCATCGCGAGATCCCTGTTGTTCGCTGACCTAGTCATCGTACGCGCTTCGCAATGTCGGCTCAACGCGCCGCGCTTAAACCACGACTCTTCGTCCTTCGCGATCTCGGTGTCTGCTTCCCAGGCGATTTTCTAAGAGGAACACTGCGTTGCTTGTCGATCTGCAGAATCCATTCGTGCTCGCCTTCATCCTCGTTGGCGGATGCGTAGCCGTGGCGGTAGGGCCGCGCGCCCCGGCCGGCAACGGCACTGCGACGAACCGCGGTTGGGCGGTGGCGATCAGCGGCCGGCGCGTCCGGGCGGCGGTACTACCTGACCCTAAGCGGACGATGTCACTCAAGGCGCGCGACGCTTGGCGTACTCAATCAGCGCCTTCAATTTCGTTGGCTGGTTGCTCCTGCTGGGGTAGTACAGGTAAAAGCCTGGGAACGTCGGCGAGAACGAGGTCAACACGCGCTTCAGCCGCTTGGCTCGGATATGGGGCAGCGCAAGTTGCTCGAAGGTGTACGCCAAACCGACGCCCTCGAGTGCCGCGTCCACGCTGAACAGCGTGTCGCTGATGGTCAGGTTGCCCTTGACCTCATACTCCACGAGCCGTCCATCGACCTGGAACTCCCACTTGTAGATCACCCCTGTGCCAGCAAAGCGGACGCGGACGCAGTTGTGACGCACCAGTTCATCCGGATGGCGGGGAGCAGGAACCCGCCGCAGGTACTCCGGTGAAGCGACCACCGCGACGGTGACCGGTCCACCGAGGGGGACGGCCACCATATCCCGGTGGAGGCTCTCGCCCATGCGGACACCGGCATCGAAACCTCTCTCGACGATGTCGACGAAGCCCTCATCGGTGGTCAGTTCAAGCTGAACATGGGGATGCTCCCGGAGGAAGCCGGCCAGCATGGGTTGCAGGACCATCGCAGTGGAAATTCTTGCTGCATTCAGGCGCAGTGTGCCGGCGGGCCGTCCCTGCAGGACGTTCAGCTCCTCTCCCGCCTCGAGCACCTGGCCAAGCGCAGGGCCGACCCGCGCGAGGTAGGCCTCGCCGGCTTCGGTCAGGCTCACGCTTCGCGTCGTCCGATTCAACAGTCGCACTCCCACGCGGGTTTCCAGTTGCCGGATGGCCTGACTGAGGGCTGAGGGCGAGACCTCTAGCTCTGCGGCAGCCGCCGTGAACCCGCGGCATTCGGCCACTTTCCAGAACGCCATCAATCCATCGAGTTGCTTCAGCTTCATACCTTGAAGCTTACCTTCACAAGGCATGCGGCGTTAGGCGCTTTTTCTTTTTGATGCCCGGGCCCAAAGTGCATGCAACCGGACGCAGAGCGTCCCGAATTACTCGCAGAACGGAGCTAAACACCATGAAGCACATTTCGATCGGCGGACTCGATGTCTCGCGCATAGGACTCGGGGCCATGTCGATGTCCGGCTACTACAACATCGGGGCAGGCAGCGACGCCGAGTCGATTCGCGCCATCCACCGGGCGCTGGATCTGGGCGTCACCCACCTCGACACCGCCGAGATCTACGGCCCCTACCACAACGAGGAGCTGGTCGGCCGGGCCATCAAGGGTCGCCGCGACCAGGTCGTGTTGGCGACGAAGTTCGGCCTCGTCTCGCACTCCGGTGGCGGCCCCGGTGTCCTCGACAGCACCCCGGCCAACATCCGAGCCGCGGTCGAGGGCTCGCTGAAGCGGCTCGGCACCGACCACATCGACCTGTACTACCAGCACCGGGTCGACCCCAAAACCCCCATCGAGGACACCGTCGGCGCCCTGGCCAAGCTAGTCGCTGAGGGCAAGGTCCGATACATCGGCCTGTCCGAGGCCGGCCCCGCCACGATCCGCCGCGCCCACGCCGTGCACCCGGTCGCAGCGTTGCAGACCGAATACTCTCTGTGGACCCGTGACCCCGAGGCCGAGCTGCTGCCGGTGCTGCGCGAGCTGGGCATCGGCTTCGTTGCCTATTCGCCGCTCGGCCACGGCTTCCTCACTGGCGAGATCCGCTCGCCCCAGCAGCTCTCCGACGACGACTGGCGCAAGACCAACCCGCGCTTCACCGGCGAGAACTTCAAGCGCAACCTGCGCATCGTCGACGAAGTCAAGGCCGTTGCCGCAGAGGCGGGTGCAACCCCGGCACAGGTGGCTCTGGCGTGGCTGCTCGCGCAGGGCGACGACATCGCGCCGATTCCCGGTACCAAGCGGGTCGCTCGTGTCGAGGAGAACACAGCCGCCGAACACCTCGAGCTGAGTGGAAGGCAGATCGAACGGCTGAACAACCTCGCCCCGGCTGCTGACCCGCCCCGCAGGGCGTGCCAGGGTCAGGTTATAGAGTTTGTTTCCGGAGGAAGGAACGGACATGAGGAAGAGCCGATTTACGGACGAGCAGATCGTTGGTTTCTCAAGCAGGCCGAGGCCGGCATGCTGGTCAAGGAGCTGCGCCGCAAGGCGGTTTCAGCGACGCGACCTTCTACAAGTGGCGGGCGTGCTTTGGTGGCATGGCCGCCAGCGACGCTCGGTTGCTGCGCGACGTCCAGGCCGGAACGCCAAGCTCAAGAGCTGCTGGCCGAAGCGCACCTGGACATTGAAGCGCTCAAGGTCGGCTTCGGGGTAAGGCGCTAGCCCCGCAAGTGCGGCGCGCGGCGGGACGCAGGATGCTCGACGCCGTCGACATCAGCGAACGCCGGGCTGCCGCTGCGGGCTGACCCGGACCAGTTATCGCGAGCCGCCGGAGGTGACGCTCGGACCGTGGCATTGAGCACACGCATCGTCGAGCTCGCGCACGTTCGCCGGCGTGGCGATCGGCGAATTACGATCTGCTCGCCGCGAGGGCGATGCGGTAACGAATAGCGCGTGTGGCGGCTGTACCGCGAGAACAATCTGCGCTGCGCAAGCGCCGCAAGGCCAAGCGCATCATCAACGGCGCCGACCGCGAGGTGCAGCCAACGGCCGTCAACCAGGTGTGGAGGCTGGACTTCGTGATGGACGCGCTCGCCAGCGGCCGTCGCATCAAGCGTCTGACCGTCGTCGACGATTTCAGCGGCGAGTGCGTGGACATCGCGGTGGATCACGGCATCGGCGGCGAGTACGTACGCGTCTGCTCGAGCAGGCGGGGCAGTTCCGCGGCTTCCCCGTGGCGCTACGCACCGACCAGGCGCCGGAGTTCACTAGCCGCGCCTTCATGGCCTGGGCGCACCGTCGCGGCGTGCGCCACCCGCTCAACGTACGCCGGCAGCCGACGCAGAACGCCTACATCGAGAGCTTCAACGGCAAGTTCCGCGACGAGCGCCTGAACGAGCAGTGGTTCGAGACACTGGCCCAGGCACGACAGGAGATCACACGCTGGCGCCGCGACTACAACGAGGTGCGCCGTACAGCGCGATCGGCGCATCCCGCTCGCGCAGTTCGCCGCCGCGCATCGCCGCTCGCTGCGACGCGCAACATCAAAGGTATTACGTAATCTCCCAAACGAAGGCTCCGCTACGAATCACTGGTACGTCCAAAGGGGGCAGGTCACTGCGGGCGAGCGCCACGACGAAGGGAACATGGCGGTCATCGACCGCTGACCACGGGGCGACGCAATCGCGCCCTTGGCGCGTATGCACACAAGATGAACCGGAAGAAGCGCGTTCTCCTCTTCGCAACGGCTGGGGCCGCCCTCGGCGGCGGCGCTTTCACCGTCATGGCGGTGAAGGACCAGACCTACGTCCCGAGCATCCCTTACGCGCCGCTAGGCGAGCCCAATCGCGATGTCGCCGTCGCTCACGGTCGCGCTCGGGCCACTCGGAGGCTGCGGCCCGCGAGATCGCGCGGATGTTCAATGCGCGCATCGCCCGGATCGACGCGGACTATCCCCGCAGCTTCGCGGGCCAGGCGAAAGCCGCCTCAGACGCGACAGCGCGAGTGCTTCCGCCGATCCGGGTCGAGCCGAGCGACCTCGCTCGCGCGCGCCGCGTCTTCCTCGTGTCTCCGACCTGGATGTTCCGCCCGGCGACGCCGCTTTGGGCCTACGTAGAGCAGGCTCAGCTGAGGGGCAAGGAAGTCACGCTCGTCACGACCGGCAACAGCCGCTTCGAACAGTCCGAGACGACGCGTTCGCGAGGCAGGTCGAGTCTCGCGGCGGCCGCCTCATTCACCATGTCTTCCTGCGCCGCGGCCGCATCTTCTGGCAGAAGAGCCGCGAGGAGCTCTTGAAGGAGGTCCGAGCGGAGATGGCTGCATTCAAGTGACGGCGAAGTGGTGCTCCAGCTCGGTCCCGGGCACTAGGGCATCTCGACCGCTTTCTTCCAATTACTTGTCGATAGTGGTTCAGGAGCATCTGGGCCAAGCTCGGCAAGGAAGGGGCTGAACGACGTGACGCCGTACACCTTCCCTCCGACAAAGACCTTCTTCTTCACGGCTGCGCCGCCGCGCAGCGCATCTGCGATCGGAAGCATGACGGCGGCGCTTATGACCAACACTTTGGTTGCGCGGGTGATGGCTGACGTAAAAGAGCCTTCGTTGCTCTTCTAGTTTGGCGCTTTGAACTTCCGGACTGTCATCCTCGTCAAGGTACGGAAGCGTTCCGGCCATACAGCCTGCAACTACGACAAGGTCTCGAGTGAGCCCCTTTGACTTATGAAGGCTCATCACTTGGATAATGTCGCTGTCGCTGCCTGGCAACTCGGGCTGGGTGATCGCCTCCCGAAGCTCGTCCAACAAGCCTGCAGGATCAGGAGTGGAATACGCAATTGACTGTGCGAGGAGCCGGACGTCCTGCACCTCTGGCTCCCCAGGTGGCCAAAGAGCGTCGACGAGCGGAAGGCCAGACAAAGCTTGCAGTGCGTTGAGCCGTGTCTGCAGCGAATTCCATTGGTCGACTAAAGTCTTTGTGTGCGGAAGTTTGATTGTTCCGCTTGCGAGGTTCTTCAGCGCTTCCACGAACGCAGTCCCTGTTGTTTCGCAATGTTTTCGGACACGTCCCACCGCCCCGCGACGATTGTCATCTGATCCAAACCCAAGCCAGGCGCGAAGTGCTGCTCGATCCGAGGCATTCACCAAGAGCGTAAGCAGGCAAAACCCCTCGGCTGCTTTGGGGGACGACAAACTGTCCTCTTGAAAGTAGCTGAGCGCGTTTCGTCCACAATCTATCAGTGCATCCTTAATCGCATTCCCAATGAAGCGGCGCGGCGCAAGAACTAACACGCGTCCTGGGTTCACCTCCGGATGGACCATCAAGTAGTGGTTAATGAACTCCGCGATACCTTCTACTTCTTCCCGCAATGTGTTGTGCTGGACGACCCACACTGACGCTGCACCCTTGTTCAAATCCGGTTTAAGCGGAGACGGGCGGCTCGTGTGCGGGTCGTGGCCGATCAGTGCGTTGCTGATGGAGACAATGTTTGGCGGGCACCGCCTGCACTCTTCAATCGTGTACGCCTTGGTTATTAACATCTCGCTCGGAAATGTCCGTATTCCATCTGGGTTTGCGTGGCGAAAGCTGTAAATGGACTGGTTGTCGTCTCCGATTACAAGTAGCGCACTTGATCCTGCCAACAGCTTTACGAGACTTTGATCTGCCTTGTTGAGATCCTGATACTCGTCGACAAGGACGTGTTCCAGCGCTGGCATTGCAGGCAGTGCGGGGTTGGACTTCAGAAAGTCGAGCGTCAGTGGTACAAGTTCCCCAATGAGCATGGATTGATAGAAGCGTAGCCAAGCGACAAGTTCATTCTCGAACTTCTGATCTGTCGCACTCTTCGCATGGCCAGGGACTTCGTGCTGAAGTCGAGCCCACGCCGCCTCGTACGCGGCAAGCAGTGCTCTTGTCTTCCGTTTGCCACCAAAATGTTCGGCCAAGTCTGCTTCAAGGCAGTCGGTCTCATAGGAAAGTAAGGGGCGCGGCGACCGTTGGGTGAAGGCAAAAGCCTGTTGCGTTCCGAGAACGGAGAAGCAAAGTGAATGCAGGGTCGAAGCTTGAACCTTGTTGGCGCTAGGAACTCCGAGCGCAGCCAGTTGTTCTCTCAGGTCGCGAGCTGCCGTCCGCGTAAACGAAACCGCAAGGATGCGTTCAGGCGCGACGCCCTCTTCCAGTAAGCGCGCAACACGCCGCATCATTGCGAACGTCTTGCCAGTTCCTGGGCCAGCGAGTACGTGAATTACCGGAGCCGTATCGGCCGCGACCTCTTCGTGAATACCGTTGAGGCCTACGTCCCAGGTGGACATCCCTCACCTCCGCAATTAACAACTGTGGATGGGCGGCGGAAGAGTGGTTGATGTCATCCGCCAAGTCTTGCGCCCTTAGATACGCCTCTCCCGTCTGTGATGCGTGCCGACGTACGCGGGATATAAGGTCACCGAAGGACAGCGTCCCGGCCAAGAATAGATATAAGTGAGCCGCATCAAACAGAAGAAGAGGGGTCTTTCGTCCCGATGCCTGAGCTATCGCAACGCGTGAGTACCCGGAAATAGAAATGAATACTCCCATCGTGTTGTCGGCCTTGTCGTCCACCTTCGCCTTTAGTGAATCGATGTCCGTGGCCTCGGCTTGGACGGCCGTGAACTTAAGCTCAACAAGGTAAGTTGTCCCATCGTGGGTGAGCGATCCATCTATCTGCCGCCCTCCGCTAATGAAGGGGCGTCTATTTTGAATTTCGCAAAAATCCAAAACATCGTAAAACCAATCTTGAAATTGATATCCGCCATCCTGAGTTCCGACCGCTGTGTGCAACGCATCTAAGCGCCGTTGCAGAGTCGATCTATCCGTAATGCTTCGTTGAACCCGCTGGCGCTCTTCACGAGCCTTCGCCTTTGTTTCGTCGCGCGCTCTCTCGTCTCGAATGGTCTCGTCTTGAGCCTTCAAGTAAGCCTTTAGTTCCGAAACTGCCTTCGTTGCGTCTGCGATCTTTTGCGACGAATCTTCCCAATTCCGAAGATCGGGAAAGGTCGTCTGCTCTGAGAGGTACTTGGCCATCTCGAAGACAACCGCTTTGCCTCGATCGGTCGCCTGCAGCTTCTCGAAGATCCTGTCGAGGAAATTCCGCTTGCTTTCGTCGGATGACCACGTCGCGAGGATCGTCTCCGCTACATGGGACCCTCGAAGAAACTTTCGCAATGCCCCTCGGCGCCAAAACGACTTAAGCGCGGCCTCGTACGTGAGTTCAACGAGTCGTGGTGTGATCCTCGTTGCCATCGACTCGAAGTGTCGAGCTGTGACTCAAGAAAGGTTATGTGGGCAGATCAGCCACAGGCGGCCGCGGCGTGGCATTGGGGAGAGGCGCTATCGCGGCCCCACCCACGAGTCTCTTAGCGATACCGCCAAATTAAACACGGGAACTTCCTCTTTGTGATCCTTGAGATCCGCCACGAAGTACCCGTTCCTCTCGAACTGAAACTTGTCGTCGGGCTTCGCGTTCGCGAGTGAGGGTTCGACGAACGCGCGCAGCACCTGCTTGCTGTGCGGCGTTCAGCAGCGTGCGGAAGTCGCCTTCGCCGGCGTCGGGGTGGGGGTCGGTGAACAGGCGGTCGAACACGCGCACTTCGGCGGGGATGCTCGCGGCCACTGGCAGCCAGTGGATCGCAGTCCTGGTCTTGACGCTGTTCTGGCCGGGTGAGCCGCTCTTGGTCTCCGGCAGGTATTCGGCGTGCACGGCGGTGATGTTGCCGGCGGCGTCCTTCTCGACTTTCGTCGCGCGAATCACGTACGCGTAGCGCAGCCGCACCGGCTGGCCGGGCTCGCCGTCCTTGCCGAGCGCGAGACGGAAGTAGTCGGCCGGCGCGTTCTCCATGAAGTCGTCGGCCTCGATCCACAGTTCGCGCGCGAACGGGATCGTGCGCGTGCCCATCTCCGGGCTGCTGCGGGTGCACCGGCAGCATCACGTCTTCGGTCTGACCGGCCGGGTAGTTGTCGAGCACGAGCTTCAGCGGCTTCAGCACCGCGGTGGCGCGCGGCGCGCGCGCATCGAGGTCGTCGCGCAGCGCCTGTTCGAGCAGGCTGTAGTCGATCCACTGCGTCGACTTGCTGACTCCCGTGCGCTCGGCAAAGAGCTGCAGGCTCTGCGGCGTGTAGCCGCGCCGGCGCAGGCCGACGATGGTGGGCATGCGCGGGTCGTCCCAGCCGTCGACGTGTTTCTCCTCGACGAGCTGGATCAGCTTGCGCTTGCTCATCACGACGTAGGTGAGGTTGAGCCGGTTGAACTCGTACTGGTGCGGCAGCAGGAACGGGTTGGCCTTTCGCTCGTCGAGCGCCGATTGCAGCAGCGGCGTGAAGCACTCGGTGTGCTCGAGCAGCAGCTTGAAGAACTCGTCGGCATCCTGCGCGGCGAGATCCGGGTTCTTGCTCCAGCTCGCGAACATCGTTTCGGCGCGGCGCTCGTAGCGGCTGGCGCCGAGCTTGTCGGGCCTTTCCGCGGCCACGTTGCGGCAGTGGAGCGCGAACTCGCGCTTGGCTTCGGTGCCGGCGTCGCGGATGGCTTCGAGCATGGTGCGCGCGGTCTCGTACTGGGGCGTGCGCAGCAGCGGCACGATGCGCTCGAGCGTCCAGTCGTAGAACGGGCGCTGGTCCTCGAACTCGAGCGTGCAGATCGAGTGGGTGATGTTCTCCAGCGCGTCCTCGATCGGATGCGCGTAGGCGTACATCGGGTAGACCTTCCACGTGTCGCCGGTCATGTGGTGCTCGGCAAAGCGGATGCGGTAGATCGCCGGGTCGCGCATGTTGATGTTGGGCGAGCCCATGTCGATCTTGGCGCGCAGGATCATGCTGCCTTCGGGGTGCTTGCCGGCGCGCATCTCGCGGAACAGGCGCAGCGATTCGGCCTTCGGCCGGTCGCGGAACGGGGAATCGGTGCCTCGCTCGGTGAACGTGCCGCGCGTCTCGCGCGTCTCGTCGGCGCTCTGCTCGTCGACGTACGCGTAGCCGGTCTCGATCAGGTACTCGGCAAAGCGATACATGTCCTCGAAGTAATCGCTCGCGTGGTACAGGTTCGATTCCGACCCATGTTCCCAGTCGAAGCCGATCCAGCGCACGGTGTCGAGGATGCCGTCGACGAACTCCTGGTCTTCCTTGACCGGGTTGGTGTCGTCGAAGCGCATGTGGCAGCGCCCGCCGAAGTCGCGCGCGAGGCCGAAGTTCAGGCAGATGCTCTTGGCGTGGCCGATGTGCAGGTAACCGTTGGGCTCCGGCGGAAAGCGGGTGCGGATCTTGGCCGGGTCGGCCGGCGCCTTGGCGTGGAGGTCGTAGACGCCGGGCTTGCCGCTCCAGTGGCGCGGCTCATAAGTGCCGCGCACCAGGTCGGCGGCGATGATGTTGCGGATGAAATTAGTCGCGGCCGGCTTGGGTGCGCCAGTTTTCGCAGAATCTGCCTTCTTGTCCATGACGGCGTCGATTGTATCCATGGATGCTGCGCCGCCGCGAAGGGGCGTTGCATGGCGTTGACATGTCTCAAACGCCCCACGCCCGGTCGGGCGCGAGCGCTTCCGGATGAGCGCGAGCGCTTCCGGACGAGCGCGAGCGCTTCCGGACGAGCGCGAGCGCTCTGGGCTAGGCTTTGCGGCGTCAGAGAGGAGAAACGAATGTGCCGCAACATCAAGACCCTGTTCAACTTTGAACCGCCTGCCACCGAGGCCGAGATTCGCGACGCGTCCCTGCAGTTCGTCCGCAAGCTCAGCGGCTTCACTGAGCCGTCCAGGGCGAACGAAGCCGCGTTCGCGCGCGCCGTGGAGGAGGTTGCCGCGGCCGCAAGCCGACTGATCCAGTCGCTGGTCACGAACGCCGAGCCGCGCAACCGCGACGAGGAAGCGGCAAAGGCGCGCGAGCGGTCGGCGTTTCGTTTCGGAGGGAACGAATGAGGCTTGCGGCGCTCCGAGAGCGCCGCTGTGACGGAGTGCGTGCCGATTAGAAGCTAGAAGCGGAACCCCACGCCGATCAGCACAGAGCTTTCGCACTCAACGAGCTGCGGCCTGCCCCTTCGGTAGAGGTTGGAGGTACATCGCAGCCGCTCGCGCGCCGATCCTGCGTCCCAGCACCAGACCGTCTTCGCACGCAGTACGGAAGTGGATGCCCGCATAGACCCGGGAGTCGGCACTCTCTCGCGCCGCCTGCGAGAAGCTCGCGAAGGAGCGTTTGATGTCGGCAAAAGGCGGTCCGCTCGTGATCGCAACGGGAACCTTGTCAGTGCCCAGCACGCTTGCGAGCACCACGGACGCCGCGCCACTGAAGATGCTCTGCGTCGAGGGATAGTCCGAGACCGCGGGCGTGTTCTGCAGGCTGTTCCAGGACGCATCTGCGACCGTTGCGTCGTTGCCGTCGGTGTCTGCCTCGCGGATGGCGGTGACGGGACGCCACAGGTCGTACACGTACCGAATCTTGAAGCCGGAGATGAAGCCGTCGGCCATCGCCAAGGAAACGAGGCCTAACAGTCGAGCGCTGTCCCACGAATCAAGACGGCGTGCTTCGGCTGCGGCCCGCGTGACCCGGTACCACGCCGAGGGTCCCTCGAACCAGAAGCGCGCGATTTCAGTCTGCTCCGGGGTACGCGCCGTGCTGACCTGTCCGCCGACGGCCTTCGTTTCGTTGAAGTCGCGCGCGTAGGCCGCGCTGTTCAGCGCCGGAGGACCGGGCAGCCAGAACTGGGACGACGAGAGCAATGTAAAGGGTGTGACGTTGCCCCATCCGGGGAGGGTCGAAGCGGCAAGGCCCGGCGCAAGCTTCGGATCCTTGATCGGCGGGTTGGGCGGATCGGGATTCGGATGCGGGCGCCACCTGCCGGGCTCAGTCGAGGGGGTGTACGGCGCACCCTTTGTCGCGCCATCGTCCTTGCGCAACGCCAGCATCGTTTCTCCCGCTGCGGTGCCGACTGCGACCCCGCGAGTCCGGGCGGTTTCGTCACCCACTGCGTTCAGCGCCGCCTTGTAGGCCGCCTCGACCTGCGCAAGGCCTTCGGCCCTCTGAGGCGGTGCGCCGAAGTTCGGGATGACGCTGACCAGCACCGTGTAGGAGGCAGCTGCAACCGCCGCATCAGGCGAGGCGCCGGCCGTCGCGGGACCTTCGAAGTAGTAGCGCAGCGTAGCGCGGTGTGATCGCGTTCAGCGCGTCATGGACCGCACCCTGGACCATCGCGATGGTCCGCGTGATCTGAATGTTGTTCTGTCCGCCGGCGGTCGCCGCTTTCGTCGCGGTGTCGTTCCACTTGAGAACTTCGTTGGCGCCGGCAGGTTGAACGCAGGCCGTCGCGAGCAGGACGCCGGCCAGGGCAAGCACGGTTCGAATCTCAGTCGATCTCCACATGACGATCTTCTCCGAGACGGTAGGGGCGCAGAGCGTGCGCCGGTCCCGTTCGCAATCGAGCAGTAGCGCGGAGGCCGTACTGCGGAGGCTGCGATACCGCGGCTTGCCCGCATCGACGTTCCGGGGCGTGAAGTGTTGCCCGCTCAGCGCGCGATCAGGAAGTCCAGCGCGAGAACGTAGAGCGCCGAGACCGCGAGCTGCACGATGACCACCGGCACGCCGTAGCGCATGAAGCCGACGAAGGTCACCGGGCGGCCCTCGGCCGCGCAGATGCCGACGCTCACCACGTTGGCCGACGCGCCGATCAGCGTCGCGTTGCCGCCGAGCGTGCCGCCGAACATCATCGCGACGAAGAGCGGCAGCGTGGCCGCGGGCCAGGCGGTGAACGTCGGATCGAGCGCCTGCTCGGGAACGAGCTCGGCGATGATCAGATAGCTCTTCGCCACGAAGAGCATCGCGGCGACGACCGGGATGTTGGCGAGCAGCGTCGAGGCCAGTCCGACGCCGACGAGCATCACCAGGGCCACGATCAGCGTCCGCGTGCCGAACGCCTCGTACAGCAGGTTCGAGAAGCTCTGCAGGATGCCGGTCTTGTTGAAGGCCTCGACCAGCGCGAACAGCAGCACCAGGAAGAGCAGCGTCTTCCAGTCGACCCGCTTCAACAGGTCGCCGACCGGCTCCACCTTCGCCGCCTGCACGACCAGCAACGCGAGCGCGGCGGCGACGATGGCCACCGCCGGCGGGGTGATCGCCTCCGGGATGTCTTCCCCGAACAGGAAGAGCGCGACCATCACCGCCAGCACGAGCAGCGCCTCGGTGGCGAAAAAGGGCCGCGTGATGCCGGCCGTCGGCAGCGTGGCGGGCAGCTCGCGCTTCAGGTTCCAGATGTCGCGCAACAGCCATGGCAGCATGGCCGTCAGAGCGAGCAGGGTCAGCAGCCCGCCCAGGCTCACCTTCTGCAGGTATTCGCCGAAGCTCATGCCGATCGAGCTGCCGACGAGGAAGGTCGCCGGGTCGCCGACCAGCGTGAGCAGGCCGGCCGTGTTGCTGACGATGGCGGTCAGGATCATCGGCGGCACGATGTCGATGTCGAGCTCGCGTGCGACGCGGATGATGACCGGCGCGAGCAGCACCACGGTCGTCGCGTTGGGCAGCACGGCGCACAGCGCGCCGACGAGGATGACGAGACCGATCAGGAAGCGCTTGCCGCTGCCGCGGGTGAAGCGCAGGTAGCGGTTGCCGACCCAGTCGAACAGTCCCGTCGGCGCGAGCACGCCCGCGACGATCATGCCGCCGAAGAGCAGGGCGATCGGCCCGCCGGAGTTGTTCGTGATCTTGGCCACGTCCTGCGACGAGAAGACGCCGACGACGATCAGGGCGGCCACGCCGAGCAGGGCGGCGAGGACCATGTCGACCACGTCGAAGGCGATCGCCAGGATGACCGCGGCGAACACGACGAGGGTGAAGATCGTCTGGAACTGGGTCATGTTCAGCGTACCGGCGGGGCGAAGAGAAGCCCGCCTTCGGTCCAGAGGCGGTTCTGGCCACGTTCCATGCGCAGCGGACTGCCGGCTCCGAGGTTGCGCTCGAAGATTTCGCCGTAGTTGCCGCCTGCCTCGATCACGCGCAGATACCAGTCCTCGGCGAGGCCGAGGGCGCGGGAGGCCGAGCGGATTTCGTCAACGGACCGGCGCAGGATCACGTTGCTCGGATCTTCGAGCGCACGGCGGGTGTTGGCGGCCGTGAGTCCCTGCTGTTCGGCGATGACGAGCACGTTGAGCACCCAGCGCACGATGGTCGTCCACTGCTCGTCGCCGCGGCGCACGACGGGGGCGAGGGGCTCGCGCGAGATCAGCTCGGGCAGGATGTCGTAGCGCTCGGCACCGCCGGGCGCGCGCACGCGCAGCGCCCAGAGCGTCGAGTAGTCGGAGGTCAACGCCTGGCAGCGGCCTTCGAAGAATGCCGCGGTCGCCGCGGTCAGCGAGTCGAGCACGAGCGGCACGTAGGCGATCTTTCGGGCGGCAAACGTGTCTTCGAGGCGGGCGACGTGCGTCGTGCCTTTCACGGCGCAGATCGGTCGCGCCCTTGAGATCCTCGAGCCGTCGCGCCCCGCCCGCATGCGGCACCATGAACGCCTGACTGTCATAGAAGTAGATGCCGGGGAAGGACAGTCCGATGCCGCCCTCGCGCGCGAGGGTCCAGGTGGTCGTGTGCGACAGCAGGTCGACCTGGCCCGAGAGCAGCAGCGGAAAGCGCGCCGCCGCGCTCACCGGCGTGTAGGCGACCTTGGCCGGATCGCCGAGGACGGCCGCCGCCACGGCCCGGCAGAAGTCGACGTTGAAGCCGCGATAGCGCCCGGAGGCGTCCTTCTCGGAGAAGCCGGCGAGGTTCTCGCCGATACCGCAGCGCAGGACCTGATTGTTGCGTACGCGCGCCAGCGTTTCGCTGGCGGCTTCGGCCGCGGGCGCCAGCAGGGCGCCGGCTACCGCGACATATACGGCCGCGATGACCGAAGTCTTCAAAGGAGCGCGCCCAGTGGGTCGAGGTCAAAGATTGCGACTCTACGCGCACCGCGCCGCGCGCGGCCGTCAGTTTTCGGCCACAAGAAACTCGTCATTGCCCAGGACGTGAGTACCGCTCACTCGACCGTCGCCACGTCGGCGACCGGCGCGGCCGCCGTTACTTTGGCACCGCGCGGCCTTGCGCGTGAAGCGCCAGGATGTCGTACACCGCGGTGTTGAAGGGCGTCGGGACGCCCAGCTTTTCGCCGCGGCGGCTCACGTCGCCACTCAGCCACTCGACCTCGAGCCGATTGCCGCGCTCGAGATCGTTGTGCATCGACGTGGTCATGCTCTCGGGCAACTGATCGCAGAAGCGCAGCCTGTCCGCGGCGAAGTCGGGAGCGAGCTGCACTCCCTGCGCGATTCCGACATCGACGACTTCCTGCATCAGCCCTGGCCAGCAGATGGCGCGAGTGCGGGTTGGCGCGCACCTGGCCGAGCGGGCAGCGCGTGGTGGATGTCACCGCGGACATCCCGACCAGAAGGACGAACTTCTCCCAGATCGTCTTGCGGATGTCGGCACTGATCTCGGCGTCGATCCCGGCGCGCTGGCACGCCTGCAGGAAGCGCTGCGCGCGCTCGGACGTCCGACCGTCGTACTCGCCGAAGACGATCCTCTGCATCGTGCCGGTGTGCGCGATGACGCCTGGCTCGGCGATCGTCGCCGCGATGTAGCAGACGCCGCCAACGACCGCGCGCTCGCCGAGCGCTGCGATCAGGATGTCGTCCTTGACCACGCCGTTCTGCAGCGAGATCACCGCAGTGTCCTTGCCGACCAGCGGCCGGATCGCGGCGGCCGCGGACTCGGTATCCCAGAGCTTTACGCCGAAGAGCACCACGTCGACGACGCCGACCTCGACGGGGTCGTCGGTGGCTTTTACGTCCACCAGATGGATGTCGCCCGCTGGGCTTGTTACCTTCAGGCCGTGGGCCTTGATGGCGGCGAGGTGAGCGCCGCGCGCGATGAACGTCACGTCGTCACTCCGCGCCAGCTTGCGCGCCGAAATAGCCGCCGACACCGCCCGTTCCCATCACTGCGATCTTCACGTTTCCTCCGAATGAATGATCACGTCGTAGTCGGGGCCGGGGGCGACCTTGCCCATGAGGGCGATTGCTTGGCTCCCGAGCGTCACGCTGCCTTCGCCCCAGTGCAGGTGGTCGCTGTCCTTGAGGTCGCGCCGGAACTCTCCCTTGAACGCGGTCGCCTGCGCGGCCGCGGCGACTTCGGCGGTGCTCGGCGCCTCGGGCGCGATGAGGATCGGCAGCAGATAGACGCCGAGCGTGAAGCCGGCAAGGCCGACAAGGGCGTGCGAGGCCGCGAGCAGACGGACCTTGCGCATCGGTTGCCTCACGCTTCCATGGGCTTGAGCTGGCCGAGCAGCGTCGGCACGAGCTCGGTCACCGTCGGATGGATGTGCACCGCGCGCTGGATGGTGGTGTAGGGCCTGCGCGCGTACATGACGTCGAGGAGGCGATGCACGATCTCGTCGCCGTTGAGGCCCGAGGATCGCCGCGCCGAGCAGCTCCTTCGAGTCGGCGTCGACCAGCACCTTCATGAAGCCCTGCGTCTCGCCCGCCTCGCGCGCGCGGCCGACGCGGGTCATCGGCATCTTGCCGGCGAGGATGCTTGCGGCCGCTCTTGCGCGCTTCGTCCTCGTTCATGCCGACGCGGCCGAGCGGCGGGTCGATGAAGAGCGCGTAGCACGGGATGCGGTCGGAGATCCTGCGCGGATCGTTGTCGAACAGGTTCGCGGCGACGATCTCGTAGTCGTTCCACGAGGTGTGGGTGAAGGCGCCGCGGCCGTTCGCGTCGCCCATCGCCCAGACGCCGTCGGCGCTGGTGCGGCACTGCGTCGTCCACGTTGATGTAGCCGCGCGCGTCGGTGTCGATGCCGGCTTCCGTCAGGCCCAGGTCGTGCGTGTTCGGCGCGCGGCCCGACCGCGAGCAGCAGGTGGCTGCCCTGCGGCGACGCGGTTCGCCGCCCTGGCATTCCAGTCCGACGACGATGCGGCCGCCGCTCCTGCGCGAGCGCCATGCATTCCGCGCCGGTGCGGATCGCCACGCCTTCGCGCTCGAGGATCGCGCGGATCTCCTGCGGCGACGTCGTCGTCCTCGCGCGGCAGGAGCTTCGCCGATCTTCTCGACCACGGTGACCTGCGCGCCGAAGCGCCGGTACATCTGCGCGAACTCCAGGCCGATGTAGCTGCCGCCGATGATGACGAGGTGCTCGGGCACGAGGTCCACGTCCATCATCGAGGTGTTCGTCAGGAAGGGCACGTCCTTCACGCCCGGGAAGATCGGGCACCGAGCGCGCGGCCGCCGACGTTGAGGAAGATGCGTCGGCCTGCAGCTGCCGGCCGCCGACCTGCGAGCGTGCGCGGCGCCGTGAAGCGCGCGTGGCCGCGGATCAGCTCACGTTCTTCATGCCGCGCGATCCAGCTGGCGAGGCTCCGGCGCGACTGCTCCACCACGCCGTCCTTGCGCGCCTTCACCGCGCGTCATGTCGACGCGCACCTCGCCGGCGCTGAAGCCGTACTCGGCACCGCGCCGCGCGACGTGCACCGCGCGCGCACGCGCGATCAGCGTCTTCGTCGGCATGCAGCCGTCGTTGACGCAGGTGCCGCCGAGGCGCCGCCGCTCGACGAGCGCGGTCTTCAGCCCTTCCCGGTCCAGGCGCGCGGCAAGCGCCGGGCCGGCCTGGCCGCCGCCGACGACGATGGCATCGAAGCGTTCCGTCATGTTTTTCGTTGCCTACTAGGTGCCGACGGCGGAGGTGATCGAGGCGATGACGCCGGATGTCGTCATGTGTCTCATCGGAATTCTCCTTTCGTTCGGGGATCGACAATGATTATCGGCGGCTCTAGCATTTATTTCTCGCGATAACGGTTATCGTGACCAGCCCAAGGAGAGTTGAAATGTCTGTCAAGAACATCGTGCTTGTGCACGGGGGCTTCGTGGATGGTTCCGGCTGGGAGCCGGTCTACAAGATCCTGAAGAAGGATGGCTACAACGTCCGCATCGTCCAGAACCCAACCCTGTCGCTGGCCGACGACGTGGCTGTCACCCGGCGTGCAATCGCCGCAGAAGACGGGCCGGTGATCCTGGTTGGTCACTCGTATGGCGGCGTGGTCGTGTCCGAAGCAGGAACCGACCCCAAGGTCAAAGGAGTCGTCTATATCGCGGCCTTCGCACCGGACAAGGGCGAGTCAGTGTCGTCGCTGATCGCGAATCCTCCTCCGGGCGCCGCGGTGCCGCCGATTCTCCCGCCCCAGGATGGATTCCTGTTCCTCGACCGCTCGAAATTCGCCGCCTCATTCGCGGCGGACGTTGCCCCTGAACAGGCCGCATTCATGGCGGACTCCCAGGTGCCATGGGGCGTCGAAGCGCTGACGGGTGCAATCAGTGAGCCGGCCTGGCGAGTCAAGCCGAGCTGGTACCTGGTCGCTACCGACGACAAGATGATTCCACCTCCGGCGCAGCGGGCGATGGCCCAGCGCGCAGGATCTCTAGTCGTCGAAACGAGCGGCAGTCACGCCGTCTATGTGTCGAAGCCGGAAGTCGTCGCCGCGCTGATCGTGCAGGCGGCTCGCAACTCCATGTAACTTGTCTGACGGGCCGGAACGTCTCGCGATGGGGCGTTCCGGCTTTCTCTTCGGGCGACCCCGAACCGCCGCTTCACTTTCATCACAGTCATCGCTTACGAGCCAATGCGGTCCGCCGGCGCGTTGGACTGGGTAGCCAGAACTCGCGCGCTTCGCAGCCGCCACGCAGCAAGCAGGGCGGCGAGTCCGACGACACCCGACGATGCAAACAGCAGCGCGCGCGCTCCGAAGATCTCGGCCAGTGCGCCGCCGAGCAGCGCGCCACTCAGGGAGCAGGCGTAGCCGATCGTGCGGATGCCGGCATCGACCCGCGCGAGGCGATCGGCCGGCGCATGCGACTGGCGCAGCGTGCGGTCGCTGATCTGCGATGCAGTTGCGCCGCTGTCGCCGACCACCTGTTGGAGGATCAGAAGCAGGGCGCCGAGGAGTGAAGCCGAGGCCGCGAGCGGTGCGCAGGCGCTGCCCACCGCCCATATGGCGAGTCCACCGATCAACACCTTCGGTGAGCCGAAGCGCCGCGTCAGGCGCGCGGTGGCCCAGGCGCCGACGAGCGAGCCGATGCCACCGAGCGCGAATATCATGCCGAGCACGCCGGTCGAGAAGGCGAGATCGCGCGCGACGTAGATCATGTAGCTGGTCGACGCGAAGCTCATGCCCAGCGCAGTCAGTGCCTCGATCTGCGCCAGCGCGCGCAGGGTGGGGTGGCTGCCGAGAGATGCAATGCCGTCGCGCGCTTCGTCGAGCAGGCGCCGCCATGCGCCGTCGGCGCGCGAGTCGTCGGGCCGAGCCGCTTGCGGCGTTTCGTTCTCAGCCGCGCGCGGCGATTCGTTCAGAGACACGCGTGGCGATTCCTGGTGAGATGCGCGAGGCGATTCGTTCTGAGACGCGCGGGGCGCGTCGACCACGCGCAGCAGCAGGATGGCCGAGAGCAGGTACGAGATCGCGTCGACCACGATCGCCGCTACGCCGCCGAGCCATTGGTAGATCCATCCGGTCAGGCCGAATGACGCCGCTTCCGTGGCCGCGCCGCCCGCGGCGAGCGCGGAGTTGCGCGGGGCCAGATCGTCGCTGGCGGTATTGCGCGCGATCCACACCGATTGCGCGAGTTCGAACGCGACCGACAGCGCGCCGTTGAACGCAACGATCGCCACCAGCGCGGTGATCGACAAGGACCCGGACCAGGCCAGCAGCGGAATTGCCAGCAAGGCGACCGCACGCGCGAGATCGCAGGTGATCATCGTGCGGCGCGCGGGCCAGCGGTCGACCAGCACGCCGAGCAGTGGCGCTGCGAGCGCGCCTGCGGCCACATCGGCTACTGCGAGCCATGCCATCGCCGTCGGCGAAGCGTCGAGCAGCAGCACCGCGAGCCAGGGAATCGCGAGCCGGCTCATCAGCGAGCCGAAGGTCGAGACGACGTCGGCCGCAAAGACGCGCTGGAAGGAGGTGCGGGACATCGGCCGCATCCTGAAAGCGCGGTGTCCTGGGTTGAGAACAGCGCAATGAGCAGGAAGCTGGCCGGCACTTTGAATCGCGCCATGGTCGGTAGACTTCGCTCGTGAATTCCAGTCGCGCCATCATCGTCGGCGCCGGCATGTCGGGCTTGTGCATGGGCGTCCGACTCAGGCAGGCCGGCATCGAGTCGTTCACGATTCTCGAAAAGGCGTCCGGCATCGGCGGCACCTGGTGGGATAACACCTACCCCGGCGCGCAGTGCGACGTGCTGTCGCACCTCTACACGTTCTCGTTTGCGCCGAATCCGGACTGGTCGCGCCGCTTCTCGCCGCAGCCCGAGATCCAGCGCTACATGGAAGGAGTGGCGCAGCGCTTCGGCCTGGTGCCGAAGATCTCTTTCAACACCGAGGTGGTGGCGGCCCGCTTCGATCAGCAGGCAGCCCTGTGGACGGTCGAGACGCGTGGCGGTGAGACCTACACTGCGCCGATCCTCGTCATCAGCATGAGTCCGCTGCACACGCCACACGTGCCGGAGGTGCCTGGCCTCGACTCGTTTCGCGGCACCGTGTTTCACTCAGCGCGCTGGCCGGCCGAGTTCAATCCGGCCGGCCGTCGCATCGCAGTCATCGGCAACGCCGCGAGCGCGGTGCAGTTCGTGCCGGAGATCGCACCGGCCGCCGAGCGCCTGACCGTGTTCCAGCGCAGCGCGCACTGGATCATTGCGCGGCCCGACCGCCCGCATTACGCATGGGAAAAGGCGCTGTTCCGCATCCGGCCGATCGAGCGCCTGCATCGGTGGTGGCAGTACTGGCGCCATGAGTTTCATCGCTTGCTTTTCGAGCAGGGCAGCGCGGCCGGGCGAATCGCGCGCGCGCAGGCGTTGCGCCATCTGCGCAGCCAGGTGGCGGACCCCGCGTTGCGCGCCAAGCTGATCCCCGACTATCCAATGGGCTGCAAGCGCATCCTGCTGACCAACGAGTACTACCCGGCCCTGCAGCGGCCGAATGTCGAACTGGTGACGACGCCGATTGAACGGATCGAGGCCGACGCTGTGGTCACGAGCGATGGCACGCGCTACCCGGTCGATGCGATCGTCTGCGCGACCGGATTCACGGTGGCCAACACGGTGTCGAGTATTCACATCACCGGGCCAAACGGGGCGTCGCTCGAGCAGATCTGGAGTGCCGGCGCGCGTGCGTATCACGGCACCACGCACGCGGGCTTTCCCAACCTCTTCTTCCTCTTCGGTCCGAATACCGCGACGGGCCACACCTCGGCCTTGCTCTACATCGAACCGCAGACCGACTACGTAATCCGCTGCATGCGCGAAATCGAATCACGTGGCAGCCGCTGGCTCGACGTGCGGCCCGAAGCACTCGAGCGCGCCGATCGCGAAACCCAGGGGCGCCTGCAGCGCACCGTGTGGGCGGCCGGCTGCCGCAGCTGGTACAAGCGGCCCGACGGTCGGATCGAGGCGATCTACCCTGGCTACTCGTTCCAGTTCGCGCGCGAGCTGCGGGACGCTTCGTTCGGCGATTACGTGTTCGGGTAGGACGCCATACCTGCACTCAGCAGAGCGCGGCAAATTATTTGGGTCTCTCGAACTTAGCGTGGGCTGACACGCCTCGCCCGGCCCGAGGTCTTGGGCCGGGTCTGTGGAAACGCCGGGATCGGACTTGCTTGCTGTCGCGGGCCTTGGTGTGGAATGGCTGCTATCGGGAGTCGTCTATCGGCAGAACCCGACCCCGAAGCGGACTTTTCGGTTTTCCGAAAGCGGCCGGAGCAGCGACGCTTGATTGCGGACGGCCAACTCGTTTTAGGCAGTACAAGATTGACACTCGCACGCTTTGTTTAGTGTTTGCCGAAGTACGCAAACATAGGAGTAGTAATCGATGAGCGAGCTTGCAGCCACAAAATTTCTGGCCATCTTGCGATGCACTACCTGGGCGAATTGGCCTGACCCGCTAGCATTCGCCACCAAGACGTATGTTGACTCCACGATTCTTCCCTCCGCGGGAGAGATTACGGCAGTCGTATCGACAGTGTTTTATGAACGGCGACCAAGGCCGGAGAGAACGTTTGCGCGGGCCGCCAAGAAAATTTCCGGGCCGAAGCTATTCGCGGGCATCGGCAAGGCTGGTTACCGTCTTGGGGATCGGATCTATGCCGCGGTGGGAGAGCAGTTGCCCTTCAAGATTGAGTTTGAACGACCAAATCAAGGTGACCTCGACATCAAGGTCGAACTCGCAACCACCAAGCCCGTCTCGATCGAGGAGATAAGCCCCGTTGCTAACGATATCGCGACGTCGGCGATTGTGTATGCCAATCTAAACTTAGGGGAGCTAATCGCTCCCAAAAGAAGTCTTCACGTCTGCTCGGTCGTTGAAGGAAAAAAGTCTAAGTTCTCGTACGAAGTCGGCCTGCACACACTGCAACGACCCATCGTAACGATCGAGTCCGCAGGGGCGACCATGTCGGGCTTTGAAACGTTCAGACGCACGGCGGGCGACGCGCTTGCTCGGGCTATCAGCGTAGCGTCCAAACGCTACATGTCGGCGCTGACCGAAGTCGACGCGATCGACAGGTACTGCGATCTTTGGGAAGCATGTGAAATTTCTACCTTTGACATTCGGGCACCAGGGAAAATCGCCGGCCGGATCGCGAAAGCCCTAGCGCATCACTTTTTGCAGAGCAGTTCGGCCAAAGATAAGGCGCGAGTCGAAACACGCATCGGCCTGAAGGACCTTTACGATGCGAGAGGCAATCTCGTTCACACCGCAATCGATCAGCCGAGAAGCTTTGCAGAGAAGACGAACCTGCTTGAATCGGTGGCCTCGGAGTTACTTCGAAACCGGCTTGGACTCCCTCCAGACAAACAATCGCTCGCGTGCAAGCGCGGGACCGCGGCTACGCCGGACACTGTCAACCATCGAGGTCGCGGATGACGAGCGACTTTTTGTGCGCGGAGTCGGGATGTATGAATGGGCGTCTCCCCTCTCGCGCAAGGTTGTCTGCTCTCGGGCGATTTCTCCGGTCGGCGCGTAGGTCCGCAATTGGCCGACTGTACTCATTTGAAAGCCATCTTCGATGCCTCGGCCGGGGGCGTGGATCTCGGTGCTTCTCGCGGTCTCGAAACCTTGCAGTGGGCGGATGGCACGCTTCGGGCACACGTGGTGCTGGCCTTGTTGATCGATCGCGTCATGTCCGCCGCCGCACTGCCGTTTGCGGCCGCAACAATCGCGGGCAAGAGACCGAGTAGACCCCACACTAGAGAAACGTATGCGCGTCGAGCAAACGCCGGCGGTAGACGGTTCAATGACTCTCGGGCACCCCCGGCGGGTCGGCCGCACTTGCTATGGGCGCCGCGCGCTGGGCTCCAGGCGGACGAAGTCGGTTCCATGTTTACCTCCTTGCCGGATGCCACACATCTGCGTGGCTCGAGCGACGATCTAAACGAGTATCTTGACGCCGACAGTTCCGACGACGATCAAGGCGATACAAAACACGCGGGACGCATCACAGGGATCGTCAAAAAACATCATCCCAACAAGCGCGCCGCCGGCCACACCGATCCCCGTGGCAAAGGCGTAGGCCGGCCCTATCGGTATCGATCGCACTGCAAAGCCGACGGCAACAAAGCTGAGCCACGCCGCCAGCCCAGTCCACACCGCCAGCGATGGTCGACCGAATCCGCCCGAAAACTTGGCAAGGACCAGGCACACGACGTCGAGCGTGCCCGCTGCGATCAGGAACCACCAGGCAGTCGATGCGCTGTCCGGCCAAGTGCGAATCGTTTCAAGATCGGTCATCTGGGTGAAGTTGAAGCCGTGGAGTTCCGCAATCGTCGGGCCTGAACCGCATTCAGATCATTGGGCCCGCGTGCCGACCCGCCTTAATTGTTCTTAATGTCACCGTGCCAAGGTTCCGTGGAGGCGACTAAGCTCAAGCACCCGGGCCGAAAGGCGTCGATGGAAACCGCCACTTCAGAGATTCGTTTTGGCGCAGCGCGCTTGGATGTTGCTCAGCGTCGCTTGCTGATCGAGGAAGTGCCCGCCCGGCTGGGTGCGCGCGCGTTCGACGTACTGGTGGCTCTGGTGGAGCGGCGTGACCGTGCAGTCAGCAAGAACGAACTATTCGAGCTTGTCTGGCCAGACGTCGTCGTTGAAGAAAACAACCTGCAAGTGCACATCTGGGCCCTGCGCAAGCTGCTGGGTCCGCAGACAATTGCGACGATTCCCGGGCGCGGCTATCGCTTTACTGCGCGTGTTACTTCGCCGCTCAACGACACCGCCGAACCCGTTTCATCGGCGACATCCCCAGCAGCGACGGAGCCCGAGCCACTGTACGGTCGTGCCGAGGACCTGCTGGCGGTCGGTGACTTGTTAAGGCAGCACGCGCTGGTGTCGATCGTCGGCGCCGGGGGTATCGGCAAGACGCGACTGGCACAAGTAATTGCAGCCGCCGCGCGTGAGCACTTCGACGGCGGCATGTGGTGGGTCGAGCTCTCGCAGGTGAGCGATGGTGCAGCAGTGCCGGCGGCAATCGGTCAAGTGCTCCGCGTCAGCGGCAGCGATGATCGGCCCGTCCTGCAAACTGTTAGTGCGTTGCTGCGCCACGGACGCTCGTTACTGGTACTGGATAACTGCGAGCAGGTACTGGATTCCGCTGCTGACAGCCTGCGCGCTCTTCTCGCCGACGTACCGGACCTGCGTGTAATGGTGACCAGTCAGGAGCCGTTGCGCCTGCCTGCGGAGCGGGTGTATCGGTTGAGCGGCTTGGCAAGCGACAGCTCGACCGAAACGCCGGCCGCTGTCGCGCTGTTTGTCGCGCGCGCTAGAGCAGCCGATCCGCGGCTGCAGCCGACGAGCGCGCAACTCGTGACGATCGCCGACATTTGTCGCCGGCTTGACGGCATGCCGCTCGCTATTGAATTGGCGGCGGCGCGCGTGCGGCTGCTCGGCATCGATGGTTTGCGGGCGCGACTCGACGAACGCTTCAAACTGCTGACCGGTGGTACGCGTTCGGTGCTGCGCCGCCATCAAACGCTGCGGGCAACCCTCGAGTGGAGTCACCAGTTGCTGTCAGCTGAAGAGCGAGCAGTGTTTCGCCGGCTCAGTGTGTTCGTCGGCGGCTTCTCTCTGGAGTTGGCCCAGGTGGTTGCGGCCGATGAGCGCCTTGACCGGTGGACTGTGCTGGATCTGCTCGGGCATCTCGTCGACAAATCGTTGGTGGTTGTCGACGGCGGCGAAGCACCGCGGTACCGGCTGTTGGAGACAACGCGCGCTTTCGCACTTGAGCAGCTGGCCGCGGCAAGCGAAACGCTGCAGCTACTGCGCCGACATGCCGATGCGATGCTTGAATTTGTGCAGCACGTCGAGGGGGGGCACTGGAGATGGAGCGAAGAAGAACAGAGGCTTCACAACGCCGAGCTCGACAACCTTCGTGCTGCCCTCGATTGGGCAGCCGCCGCCGCGGACACGCGAGGGCTCGCGTGCGCGCTGTTTGCCAACAGCCGGCGGCTATGGCTGAACTTTGAGTTGCTGAACGAAGGCATCGACTGTGGCTTGCGCCTGTTGCCGCTTCCCCCAGGACTGGACATTGAAGTGGAGGCGCGATTCAACCTGGCACTAGCGCACCTCGGTTACCAAGGTGGTCCGCAAGAATGCTTCTTCGCCGCCTTGCGTGCCACGGAGCTGTTCCGCGCCCTGGGCGACACGTTCCGATTGATTGACTCTTTGATATGGACAGTTATGGTGGGCGCTCATCGCGGCGAATCGGAGCATCGTGCGGCCGCGCTGGAGGAAGCCGACTCCCTGATCGACGACGATGCGCCGCCTCGTCAAAGAGCGGCACTGGCGCTCGCGCACTCGCGGCACTTTGGATACCTGGGGGACTACAAAAGCGCCCGTCCATGGGCCGAACGTCAGGCTGCGATTTACCGCCAGAGTGGACTTGAAGCGGGCGAGCAGATGGCACTTTCGACCGCCGCATGGTACGGCTGCGCGCTCGGTCACATCGACGAAGCGATACCAGTCCTTCAGGCTGCGATCACCACCTTTTGCCGCATCAACGCACGCTATGGTATCGGCGGTGCACAGCAATTCCTAGCTAACGCGTATGCGCTGCGTGGCGATCGGGAATCGGCGCTCACCCTTAGCAAAGCCGTGATCCCGTACCTGCAACGCACGCAGATGGTGGCTACGTTGGTGCCATACATAGCGCTACTTCACGCGCAGCAGCTAGGGTCGCAGACCGACGCCGCGATGCTGATCGGATTTTTCGACGTCGAGGTGCAGCGGACCCAACGCCTTGTGCCGCCGTTCATTACGGACACGCGCGATCGAGTCATGAAGCTCGTGCAATCGGCAATCGGAACCCAGAACGCGCAGCAGTCCGCCGCCGCGGGCTCTCAGTTGACCGAAGAACAGGCAATCGCGCTTATGTTCGATTCGGGGCGTGGCTGCGAAGATCCTGATCGCAACTGAGGAACGAGCTAGCACTGCCGCCAGCAGGCGGTCACAGTTGGGGCCGTTCGGGGCGCCTGTGTCCACTGAAACCTGGGAACTCCAGAAATTGCGTTCACTCACTACTTTCTGCGTTGCGAGAAGACGGCGATGATCGTGTCTGCTCCTGGGCAACCTGGGAACCGCGTCCCGATGGCCGGTCTTGGCCCGAAATTCGCCGGCCACCTCAAGCTTCACGTTGAAGGATGAAATCGCAGCGCTCATGCACCGTGCCGCGAGGCACCTCGACCAGATCGTAGCCGCACTTGCGATACCAGGCCGTGGCCGCGCTGTGCACGGCCACGGCATCCTTGAAAGTCTGGTCGCGTTCACTATCCGTCGTGTAGATCTGCTCCCATGGGGGAAAGCTGAACGCCGTTCGAAAATACGAATACTCGGCCAACAGAGTCTGAACTTCCATTGTCGACGCCAAGCCGAGTTGATCGAACATTGACAAGGCGTCCACAACACAACGATCAAAGAACACCGGGCCGGCGGCGCCTGCCTTGCTTCGGTACTGCTCCTTGTCACGGCTCAAAATCTGTTCGGCGAACTCTCGCGCCGGAGGCCTCGGACTAAGCCCCCGGCTGATTCGCCCCTGAATGATGGCTCGAGCCGAATCGGGAGCACAGTCATACCCTCGCGCTCGCAGCGCCGTGACCACCGTCGTCTTGCCGGACCCAGGTCCGCCGGTTAGCGCAATCAACCGTATCGAAGGTCCGCTTCGAGGCAAAACCTCGCTCCGCTATCTACGGCAACTTCTGGCCGTTAGCTCCATCCGTGCTCCCAGATGTGCTTCGCTCGGCCGGCCTTGTGGGGGGCAAGCGACTCATTGCCTCCCGCGTCGATGAGCCCACCGAAGATGCGAATCTTCGTGAGCAGCGGGGCTTGCCTGCCCCACGCAGAGTGGACGTGCGATGAGCGTTCCCAACGGCCATTCTCGAAAAGTAAGTCTGAGCTACTGGGGGGGCTCCACTCCCCTGCACATAAAGAGCAAAGACCAGGGTGCTCGGCCAGCCAGGTTTTTGCAGAAGCCTGTCCTAGTGACGTAAGAATCCAGTCCTTGTAGCCGCGAGCTTCGGCACCGCCCTATGTGCTGACCCACGCCGCCCAGACGTGAAAGCAGCCGTCCCACGAGGACTAACTGTGGGCTGGCCTCACTCGATCACGAGCAGCCCGCGCTTCTGCGCCGCGCTGCGGTCAACCGTATTCATTGCTTCATACAACCGCTCCGATTTCACCAGCCAGGGTCCATACTTTTCGTTCGTGTCGAGAACGAGCACTAGGTCGTTCTCAGGGAGATAGCCGGCGATCGGAGAGTGATGTCCACCGCCCGTGCCGAATAGCGGACCGCGCGTGAAATTGACTATGTATCGGCGCGAGAGGTCGTTTGAGAGGATCAGGTGTTGGCGAAACTCTGCGGGAGTCAGGTCGCGCAGCACGGTGACTTTTCGACTTACCTTCTGGTTGGCAATTTCTGCCAATTGATCCAGCGTTACGCCACCGGGCAGATAGCCCATGACAGTCGGGATTCCGGTCCCTTCAAGAAGGGTCGCTTGTTCACCCGGTTTGTTCAGCGAACGTAGCACGTTGACTATGCTGGCTGGACCGCAGACGCTGATGTTTCGCTGAAAGTCGATGTTCCCGCGGTATAGGGCTGCCACCGGTAATGTCCAAGCTTTCCTGAGCAGCGTTGGATCTTGATACTCGTCCCCCGCCTTAATCGAGACGACTTGTGAGTAGTCGCTTGGATCCCCCGACAACAACTGGGGGAGTATTGCGACCGACCCTGCGGTCAACGCCACTGCGAGGCCGCTCGACAGAAATACCTTGCTTACTCGCGTAATCATCTGAAGCGCCACGGGACCTTGCCGATCGGCATTCGTTTGGGCGGACATCTGCTGAGGGGCTCGGTGGATCATCGAACAGTTGCCGTCAATCGCACATTAGTTCTTAACGACGCCGCGCGTCTGCCGTGCGCCTTACAGACTGGCAGTCGAAAATTCGCGCGCCATCGAGCGAGAGCGGTGCACTTGTAACTCTCACGGAAAATTCACGCTTGACGCGCCGAGTTTGCATGCGACGCCACGACCGTTCTCCCGCACAGTTCCGGTCCTGGCTTGTCGAATGACCTCTGGAGTCGCGCGTCTACGGTGCCCTAGCGATCGATGGGCTCTTGCGTGAACTCCACGCCGTGCGCATGCATCTGGTCGTAGGCAGTGCGGCAGTCGTCGACGACGAGCACGCGCGGCGGCATCGCGCCCTTCGCGACGATCTCGCGGACGGTCTGAGCGGTCGCCACTTCGAGCACCGGCGGTCCCGGAGTGAACAAGCCGAGCTGGAAGGCGCGGCGCTGACGAAGCAAACCGGCACGGGCTCGAGCTCGTGCGGAGCGGTCTTCTCCCGCAGCCGGAGCTCACCCGGGCTCTTGGCGGTGATGTCGCGAAAGGTGCGCGCGAACGTACCGAGGCTCGACCAACCCGTCTGGAACGCGATTCAGTGATGGACAGCTCGGTGTCGCGGAGCAGCGCCGTCGCGCGCTCGATGCGCCGGGTGAGCAGATAGCGGAGCGGGGGAACGCCGAACGTGATCGCATCGGACAGTGCAATGACTGCTTTACCTCGAGGCAGCGCTTTGATCTGGTCCGCTAGGGCCGCCTTTGGCTTGTACGTAAAGGATCCACCATGGCGTCGTGGCAGGGCGAATCGTGCAAGTCCGGCACGGTCGTACACGTCTATATGGATTTCGACGCTCGAAACGCCGCCTGCACGGCACGCACCAGCGAAGGATGGAGTGTGCCGAGCTTCGGCGTCTGGCCATGGGGTGCGGCCGGCGGCACCGTGAACCATTCGGTCGTGTACGGCAGATCGAGGGTCTGTCTCAGGTCGAACTTCGTGTCGTAGCTGAGGCCCGCGGCCTCATAGGCCGCAGGATTGCGGTCGCGCAGAATTGCAAACTCGCCCCGATGCAAGGTCGTGGTGCGCTGGCTGGTGCCGTAGGCGACGCGGACCGTGAACTGCGGCGCATCGTCGTCGAAGACGGCCAGAATCAAAGCCGGTCGCGGCTTGGGCCGAGGGTTGATGTCGTCGGGAAAGTGGCACCACACGATCTCACCGGCGGTGGGCTCGGCCCACCATTGCAGGATCACGCGGACTTCACATCGAACAGGCTGGTCCGGACCGAGCGCTTCTTGCCTTGCGGAACGCGCTTTTTGATCTGCCGCAGTTGAGCCGCCGTCAGCGGACCCGCATCCGCCTCGTACTGCGGCAGCAGATCGGACCGCCATGTTGTGCAAGGCAAGATGGATCGCCTGCGTCTCATCGACACCCAGGCGTTGCGCCAGGCGCTTGGCGGTGTCACGAGACACTCCGGTGGCGCTATCGGTGGGGCGATAGCGAAACGCGATCTGGTCGGCGGTGTTGCGGGTGGCCATGGGGGACATCCTAGATTTGGATATCTTGAAGATATCCAATTTGATCGCCGAGGTCAACACCCGAGCACGCGGTCGCGAGATACCCAATTATTTGGCCGTGAAGTGCATCAAGTTGAAGGCTGTCCGATCGCTGAACGGGCTAGTCAAACGGCCACGGCATCGCCTTGGGCAGTCTCATGATGGGCGTCTTGGATGGTCGCTGCCGGGACTTACGCAAGTCGGCCACCCGCCACCACGGTGTCACTTCGTGTGCGTGTGCCGGCTCGACGGGCTCGCCCAGACGAGGCATCAGCAGTTGCGACATCCTTCTTCGGACCGAGCGTCAGCAACGCCTCGGCCGGCTCGTCCCAGGCGTGGAGGGCCAAGGCGAACGTGCCCCAGTGCACAGGCAGGAAGCGCCGCCGCCGAGTAGCGTGAGCGCTTCGAGCGCGTTCTCGGGCCCGAGGTGGATGTCGCCCCACGCTCGGGTGGAAGGCGCCGACCTCGAGCATGACGAGGTCGAACGGGCCGAGGCGCGCGCGGATCGTCGGCGTACTCGCGGCGTCAGGCCGGTGTCGCCGCTGAAGAAGACACGCGTGCCGCGGGCCGCGAATGATCAACGACGACCACAGCGTGGCGGTTGCGATCCGTTGAGGCCGCGACCGGAGAAGTGCTGCGACGGGCGCGGCGGTGACCGACAGCTCGCCGAGCTCGGCAGCGCGTGGACTCCCACCAGTCGAGCTCGGTGATGCGATCCGGTCGCACGCCCCACGCCTCCAGATGCGCGCCGACGCCGAGCGACGTGACGAACGGCACGTCGAGCTTCGCCAGTTCGCGGATCGTCGGGAAATCGAGGTGGTCGTAGTGGTCGTGCGAGACGATCACCGCGTCGAGCGGCGGCAGCGATCGCGATCGCGACCGGCACCGGCTGGAAGCGCTTCGGCCCGCGCAGGCGCGACGGCGATGCGCGCGGTCGCCCACACCGGGTCCGTCAGTATCCGGCGTCCCTCGATTTCGATCAGGACGGTGGAGTGCCCGAGCCAGGTCGCGCGCAGCCCCGTCCCCGGGCGCTTTGACCAGGCATCGCGCGGATCAAGTGACGGTAGTGGCTGACTCGGAACGCGCCGCTCACCGCCACACAGAAACTCCGACAAGGAGAATCGGGCGCTTTCGTCCCGCAAGCCCGGCAGTACAGGATGAACATTGCGAAAGCCATTGCTGCTCCACAGGGGCGAGGACCGCATGCGCTCGAGCCGCAGACCGTTCGACCTTACACCCAGGGATTTCATGTCGTTCCGTGAGTGACGGGCGCGCGCAATTCGGCTCAGCCCCGGAGGCAGCCATTCGAACGACTGCTCTCCAATTGCATGAAAGTCATCACGCGATCTTCGCTGGCTCTTTGACGGTTTCGTCGAAGATCAGACTGGCGGCGGTCACTTTCAGCCGCACTCGTACGCGATGTTTGCGACCAAGCCTCGGGTCCTTGAGGTCAATGTCGTAGAACAAATCAATGCGTCGCTCGAAATCGGGTCCGCGCCTTGAGTGCTGCATGATCAACCGAGCCCCACGCTCGAGCAATTCGCGCACGGAAATATCCAGGATCGAATCGTCGCCGGTCATTTTTAAATTCTAGCGACACGGTGCCGAAATTCACGTCTCGATTCAGGCGCCGCATAACTTGAATGCGTACCACGTAAATCGGTCGTACGGACGACAAGCATCACGGATCGGTGCCGCAGGGCAAGGCTCGGCAATTGACGACGCCCTCGACCGGCCATCTTCGGCGATTCGACCGGGGCCGCAATGGTGGAAAACCCGACCAAAGCGACGAAGGTGCAAGAATCAGTGGGTTCGGCGAACATCTTGCGGTCCGGTCGAAGCAGCCACCGTCTCATGAGCAATTCGGATTCATCTTCCCCTGATCTGGAACCGGGCCGGCTTGCGCGCCGGGTGAAGGCCGCCGATCAAGCCGGCTGGGGTCGCTGGCTGCCGGGACTGCGGACGCTGCGCGAGTACGACCTGGCCTGGTTGAGCCACGACATCGTGGCCGGACTGGTGCTGACCACGATGCTCGTGCCGGTCGGCATCGCTTACGCGGTGGCATCTGGCGTGCCCGGCATCTATGGCCTCTACGCGACCATCGTTCCGCTGATCGCCTACGCGCTGTTCGGACCCAGTCGGATTCTGGTGCTGGGACCGGACTCCTCGTTGGCAGCCGTCATACTCGCCGTCGTCCTTCCACTGTCTGGCGGCGATCCGCTGCGCGCCATTGCCCTTGCAAGCATGATGGCGGTTGTGTCGGGGGTGGTGTGCATCCTGGCCGGCATCGCGCGCCTGGGCTTCGTCACTGAGCTGCTTTCCAAGCCGATCCGCTACGGGTACATGAACGGCATCGCGCTGACCGTTTTGATCAGCCAACTGCCCAAGCTGTTCGGCTTTTCGATCGAAAGCGAGGGACCGCTGAGAGATCTTATGGACCATCGCCACCGCAGTGATGGACGGCAAGACCAACTGGACCACATTCATGGTCGGCGCGGGCACCCTGGCAGTAATCCTGCTGCTCAAGGGCAACAAGCGCGTGCCGGGCATCCTGGTCGCCGTGGTAGGAGCGACCGTTGTCGTTGGCGTGCTGGACCTTGCAACACGCGCTGGTGTGTCGGTCCTCGGCTCTCTTCCACACGGCCTGCCCGCATTCGCCATCCCGTGGATCAGCCACAGCCGATGTCGCTTCTGTTCTGATCGGCGGTTGCGCCGTCGCCCTCGTCTCGTTTGCCGACACGAGCGTGCTCTCTCGTGTCATATGCGGCGCGGACCCGTAGCTATGTCGACCCGAACCAGGAGATGGTGGGGCTCGGCGCCGCGAACCTGGCGGCCGGATTTTTTCAGGGCTTTCCGATCAGCAGCAGTTCCTCACGCACTCCCGTAGCCGAGGCCGCAGGCGCCAGGACCCAGCTGACCGGAGTCGTCGGCGCGCTTGCAGTTGGGCTGCTGTTGATGGTGGCGCCGAACCTGCTGCAGGATTTGCCCACCTGCGCATTGGCTGCGGTCGTAATCGCATCGGCCATCGGTCTGATCGAGGTCGCCGACCTGCGACGGATCTATCGCATCCAGCGCTGGGAGTTCTGGCTGTCGATCGTCTGTACGGTCGGCGTGGCGGTGCTGGGCGCGATTCCGGGCATCGGCTTGTCCATCGTGATTGCCGTCATCGAATTCCTGTGGGACGGCTGGCGCCCGTACTCCGCGGTCCTTGGTCGCGTCGAAGGTGTGAAGGGCTACCACGACATCACGCGCCATCCCGACGCTCGCCTCGTTCCCGGCCTGGTCCTGTTTCGCTGGGATGCGCCCTTGTTCTTCGCCAACGCCGAACTGTTCCATGACCGCGTGCTGGACGCAGTGGCTAACTCGCCCACGCCGGTGAGCTGGCTGGTCGTTGCGGCGGCACCGGTCACGAGCGTGGATGTGACCTCGGCCGACATGCTGGCCGAGCTGGACGAAACCTTGCACGCGGCTGGCATCGAGTTGTGCGTGGCCGAGATGAAGGACCCCGTCAAGGACAAGCTGAAGCGATTCGGCCTTTTTGCGCGGCTTGGCGAATCGGCGTTTTTTCCGACTATCGGTGCCGCCGTCAACAGGTATCTCGAGACTCATCCGGTGAATTGGGTTGACTGGGAGGACCGGAGTAGCGGCGCGACGACTGCGCGATGAACTCTGACCGGCTGGAGCCGGCTTATTGACGAGACTGACGACCGGCACCGTCGCAGAACCAAAACCCGATACGTTGGGTATCAGAATTCGCGACTTTCGTCCGGTTTCGAATTCAGAGGTCCCGGCTTTGACATGCTGCGCGCACAAGGAGGCGTGACATGACAAGGCTGAGGATCACGAAGACTGATCTGGACCGATCAGTCGCAATGGGAGTCATTAGCGATCAGCAGGCAGCTGATCTGTGGTCTGTCTGGAGCGAGCGGCATGCCGCAGTCGCCGACGTGGCGCCACGCTTTTCGATCACACACATCCTCTACTACCTCGGAGGAATGATCGCCATCGGGGCGATGTCCCTCTTCATGAACCTCGGATGGGAACGCTTTGGGCCATGGGCTCTTTTCGGCATTGCGGTCGCCTACGGCGTCGGCTGCATCGCGGCCTCGCATTCCCTGGCCGCGCGCCAACTCATGCTTCCCGCCGGCATTCTGGCCACGCTGGCGATCGTCCTGGTCCCGTTGGCGACCTGGGCGCTGCAGTCGGCGTTGGGCTGGTGGCCGCCGGGAGGCGCCGGTGAGCATTTCCGGGCCTATCACACTCATATCGACTGGCGCTGGATCACGCTCGAGTTTGTGACGCTGATCGCCGCGGTCATCGGACTTTGGCGGCTGCGCTATCCGTTCATGGTCATGCCGCTCGCCGTCACGCTCTGGTACATGAGCATGGACCTGGCCCGCGTGATCGTGTTCTCCGACCGACCCGGCTGGAACGAGTGGCAGTACTACCGGGATTTTTCGCTTGTCTTCGGGCTTGGCATGCTCGCCGTCGCGATCTGGGTGGATTTCCGAGCTCGGCAGTCTTTCGCCGAAGGACGCGACTTCGCATTCTGGCTCTACCTCTTCGGCACGCTGGCGTTCTGGAGTGGGCTGACAATGCAGCAATCCAACTCGGAAGTCGGCAAGTTCATTTACATGCTGATCAACCTGGGGCTGGTCGTGCTTGGCGCCGTGCTTGGGCGGCGCGTCTTCGCGGTCTTTGGTGGATTCGGCATCGCCTTCTACCTGGGACACCTCTCCTACAGGGTGTTCAAAGACAGCTTGTTGTTCCCGTTCGCCCTTACCCTATTGGGGCTGCTGATCGTGGCCGCGGGTATCTGGTGGCAGCGGAACGAGGCCCGACTAAGCGCATGGCTGCGCAGTCGCCTGCCGGCGGGGTGGCGGGAGTTGCTGGAGTCGCGGCACGAATCACTCGGCGCAAGTTAGCTGCCGGCCGATCGCCGACACCACCTACAGAGATTGATTCGACGCATTTCGCTTGCGCCGCGTGCCGAGCGAGGGATCTGGACGGGAACGCGATCCGACGGGATGAAGAGATGATGTCGCGAATGACTGCAATCTGGGTTGTGCTTGCCGCGGCGTGCACAACCGCATGTACAACGTCAAGGGACCTGCGTGATTGCGCGGATGCCAATGAACGATTGGCCACCGAGTGGCGACGGAACGACAACCCCGATCTCGACGCGTACTTCTCCAGGCGTGCGGCTGCGCTAAGGAAACAGGCCGACGCGATTCCAGCGGCCGAGGACGCATTGAACAGCCTCGCGCAGGGACTTTTCGACGCGCTGATTGGCGACTCACCGAAGCCCGGACAGCGGAAACCTTAGCTCGAAGGGTTTGGGGGCGAGCTGGTCGGAGTAGAAGATGGGGCGCGGTGGTGGCAAGAACCGAAAAGGCTATTGGTTGCTCGAGTTGCGGCGTAGCCTTCCAAGGCTCAGGTGAGCCGACAGGAACGGGATGCTGCCAGGCGCCTGTGCAAACCACGTCGGCCCTCGTCGACAGATTCCGGAGAGTCTTATGAAATTCATCGTTAGCTGGACCGTGCCGCAGGGCACATTCAAGGCCGCCGTCGCGCGCTTTCTCGAAACCGGGGGCGCGCCGCCCAAGGGCGTGGAGATGCTCGGGCGCTGGCACGGCATGACCGGCGGCCACGGTGTTGCTATCGCCGAGACAACCGATGCGAAAGCCCTGTACCTCTGGCAGGCTCAGTGGTCCGATCTGATCCCAATGTCGGTCACGCCCTGTCTTGACGACGCAGAGGCCGGCCCCGTGCTGGCGTCGCTGGGCAAGCGCTGAGTGTCGATTGTTGTATCGCCCGATCCGGCGCTCGAACTGATTGCCTTCGGCGGCCGACCAGTGCGCCGTAGCGTTGACCGTCGCACTGCTCCGCCAGTATCGCGTTGTTTTCATGTATGCTACCATCCATACAGATGGTATGCAGATGGTGAGTGGATGGCGAAAACTCAGTCAATTGAGGTCCGCCGCAAGGAGGCGGAGTCGGAAAAGATCACCATCAACCTCGGCTACGTCGATCTTGGACACGTCGATCTGCTGGTGCAGGAGGGGTTTTATTCCAACCGTACGGACTTCATTCGTACGGCGATCCGAAATCAGCTGAGCAGCCACGGCGACGTCCTGAAGCAGACCGTCGCGCGACGTTCCATGGTTCTGGGCTTGCAGCGTTACACGCGCGAGGATCTGGAACGCGTGCGGAAGGCGGGAGAGCAGCTGGACATTCAGGTGCTGGGTCTCGCGTCGATTGACGATGACGTGCCAGCAAGACTCGCGGTGCAGACCATCGCGTCCATCTCGGTGCTTGGTGCCCTGCGCGCCAGTGCCGCAGTGCGAGCGGCGCTGGCAGACCGCATCCGCTGACAGCGGCAGGAGCTCAATTCTCGAAAGGACAGGAATGGACAAGGGAATCTTGGCTGGCATCACGCAGGCGACGGCGCTGACACGGGCCGGCCGTCTTGCGGAAGCCACCGCACTGATCCAACGGACCCTGGCAGGTGGCTCGACTGGCCCCGCGCCACTCAAGGAGACATCTGCGGGCAGCGATCCCGCGACCGACATCGTCATTGAAGGCGAATGTTCGGAAGTGATCGCTCCGACACACAGCGAGCAGACCGAGCGCTCAGTCGGACCGGCGAGTGCCGTGGCGATGCGACTTGCCCCTGAAGATGCAATTCGCAAAGAGCGTCGGGGCCCAGTCGACGGTCACCCGTGCGCCGCAGCAGCGGCCGATACACGACAGCCCGGCGAGTGGATCGCAGGCGTCTACGCGAACTCGGCCGGCGAACGCTCCTACAAGCTCTACGTCCCGTCGAGCTACACCGGACAGCCACTCCCGCTGATTGTCATGCTGCACGGCTGCAACCAGACACCGGACGACTTTGCGGCCGGCACGCAGATGAACGCACTGGGCGAAGAGCAGAGCTGCTTCGTTCTGTACCCGGCACAGTCCAGCACTGCCAATCGTTCGCGGTGCTGGAACTGGTTCAGGCGGGAGGATCAGGTTCGGGACCGCGGCGAACCGTCGATCATCGCCGGCATGACGCGGGAGATTCTCAACCGCTACGGAATCGATGCGCGCAAGGTGTATGTGGCCGGCCTGTCGGCCGGAGGCGCGATGGCAGCCGTCATGGGCGTGACGTACCCGGACCTCTACGCGGCTGTCGGCATCCACTCCGGCCTCGCATTCGGAAGCGCGCACGATCTGCCCTCAGGTCTCGCGGCGATGAAGGGAATGCCTGCGTCGATCGGACGCTCGTCGGGGGCAGCGGAGGCATCACACTCGATTCCGACCATCGTGTTTCACGGTGACCACGACAAGACGGTGCACCCTCGCAACGGCACTGATGTAATCGCCCGGTCGGCGCATCGAGAGGGCGGTCACGGCGGACAGGTTCGGACCGAACGTGGCCAGGCGCCGGATGGTCATTCCTATACGCGGACGGTTCACCGAGACGCCGCCGGGCGAGTGGTGCTCGAGCACTGGCTCGTCCATGGTGGCGGCCACGCGTGGTTTGGCGGCAACCGTGCAGGCTCTTATAGCGACCCGCGGGGACCGAGCGCGGCCGCCGAGATGATTCGCTTTTTCCTGCAAACTTCATGAGCGCGAGCGGGGCGCGCCACCCTATCCCTTGATCTGAACGGACTTGACGTTCACGAACTCGCGAATGCCAAAGCCCGCGCACTCCCGGCCGAACCCGGAGTGCTTGACCCCGCCAAAGGGCATCCGCGGGTCCGAGCGCACATTGTCGTTGACGAAGCTCATTCCAGCGTCGAGGTCTTCAGCGGCAATGCGCTCGCCCCGTGCCGAGTCGCCGGTCAGTACGCCAGAACCGAGACCAAATTCACTGGCGTTCGCAATCGCTATGGCGTCCCGTTCGTCCGCAGCTTCAATGATGGCCGCGACCGGCCCAAACACCTCGTCGTCGTGCGCCGGCTGCCCGGCAGCCACGCCGGTGAGCACGGTTGGCGGGTACCAGGCACCTGGTTTGTCGGGAACCACGCCTCCAAGAAGCAGTCTTGCACCACCTCGAACACTTGCTTCGACCTGCGCATGAATCTGGTCGCGCGCTTGCACGCTTTGCATGGGACCGAGCTTCGTGCGTGGCCTGACGCGGATCGCCCATCTCAAACGTTCGCATCGACTTGACGAGCGCGTCCTCGAACTCGGTCCGCACTTGTCGGACCACGATGAAACGCTTGCCGGCAATGCAACTCTGGCCGCCATTGACCATGCGCGCGGTGGCGCACACCTTGGCCGCGGCTACTATGTCGGCGTCTTCGAGGATGAGGTAGGCGTCCGAGCCGCCGAGCTCGAGTACGCACTTCTTGAGTAATCCACCTGCGCGGGCAGCGACGTCACGACCGGCTGTCACGCTTCCCGTCAGCGTGACGGCGGAAATGTTGGCATCTTCAATGAGAGTCCTGACAGCACTGCCCGGAATCAGGACTGTGCGGAACAGGTTCTCAGGGAATCCCGCCTCCCGAAAAACAGACTCGATCGCCAGCGCACAGCCTGGCACATTGCTGGCATGTTTGAGGACGCCGCCATTGCCGGCCATCAGCGCTGGCGCGGCGAAGCGAAAGACCTGCCAAAAGGGAAAGTTCCAGGGCATCACCGCCAAAACAACGCCCAGCGGATTGAACGTTACGAAGGCCTTGGCGCCCTGTATATCGGCGCTCTCCCGACCCAGGTAGCCGGCCGCATGCGATGCAAAATGCTCACATGCCGTGGCGCACTTCTCAACCTCGCCTAAGCCGTCGGTCACGGTCTTGCCCATCTCGTCCGTCATGAGAGCAGCAAACTCGGTGCGCCGCCGCCTCAAGACTGCCGCAGCGCCTTGCATCAGGCGAGCGCGTTCGGCCATTTCGCTACTGCGCCATCGCCGCTGAGCATCTGCCACCGACTTGACGATGAGCAAAGCTTCTTGCGCGCTGTGCCCGGTGTAGGACTTCCCATGTTCAAGGGTCGCCGGATTCGTCGTCGCAAAGACCGGTCGTGTGCTCGCATCGCTCATTTTCGTAGCTCCTTAGACTTGAACTCGCGCCGGCAAGATAGCCGACTTCGTACACCGGTAGGGATTGCTTGTCGGTGCCGCAATGTACGTCGCCGGCTGCACCGGGCACCCCGGGCAAGTCCCAACGCACTGAAAGCCGACACTCAGTTGGCTCCTCGAAGGCACTTCACGGACTGCCATGGTCATCTTGAATACAGAGCGACTGACGCTGCGGCACTTGGAGCCCGGTGACCCTTCGTCGCTTTTCGAGCTCTATCGGGATCCTGAAGTCCGAAAGTACTTTCCCGATGGGACGCGAACACTTGCTGAGACCAGGGAAGAACTTGAATGGTTCTTGCACGGCCACCCGAAACGACCCGAACTGGGCCTATGGGCCACGATCGAGCGAAGCACGGGGGAGTTTCTTGGCCGCTGCGGCCTCCTTCCCTGGAACATCGGTGGTGTGCCGGAAGTTGAACTGGCGTTCCTCATCAACAAGAACCGCTGGGGCCAGGGCTTCGCCACCGAGGCAGCGCAAGGCATCATTCGTTACGCGCACGGCACGCTGAAACTCGACCGACTTGTCTGTCTCATCATGCCCGGCAACCGATCGTCTGAAAGAGTTGCGACAAAGGTCGGCATGACCTTTGAGCGCGAATACACGGACAAGTTTGGTCTGTGCCACATCTATGCTCGACCTTTGAGCGGAACTAGCGAAGCACTATCAAAAGCGACCCGGTGACGGCCAAGGCCGCAGTCCAGGCTTGGCGGGGGCTCGTACCGTTCAATAGGCGAGGGTGTTTGGCGAGGCCGCGGCACACGCCGGTGGCGATGACGCCGGTCGTGGCCAGCATCGCAGCCGTATGGACGCCGACAGCCGCCAGTGCCAGGACCAGCGAGCCCGAAGCGGTGATGTCGCGGGCTGGGTTGTCGGCAAGGCACAGCGACGCGAGCGCCGGTACCAACATAAGCCCGGCTCCGTGCGCGGTGGCCATTAAGAAAGACCACAGCGCGATGCCCGCGTGGCAGGCTTTCGTGCCGATGATGGGCGTGCGCTGCCCGGCGCCGCGCAGCAAGCGGTACGCCGCCACGCCGACGAGCAGCGCGCCGGCCAGGCCCTGGACCAGCGTGCGGTCCATCGACGGGCCCCGTGCAATGGCGCAAGCCACGACCGCGACCGACGCGGCGTGCCCGGTGGCGATGGGCAGCAGGGCACGCCGTGCCTGCGCCTCCTGCGTCCCCTTGCGCGCGCGCACGCCCCACGCGGCGGCGAACATCCAGCCGTTCGCCGGGTTCAATCCATGCAAGGCGCCGAGCCCGGCGATGGCCAGCCACGGCCACAGGCTTGCCATGGCGAGAGCATCCGGGCGAAGCGAGCCGGCTCAGGCGTGCGCTTCGCAGCACGAACCGACTGCCGGCGCCGCCTTCGCAACCGGGTGCCGGCTCGTAGCGGTCATGGTGGCGCACCCAAGCCATGCCCTCGCCCGGGTCTTCGTCGCGACCCTTGGGCGTGAGGTCGAGCAGGTTGTAGGTGCCCATCATCACCTCCACGCCGCGCCGGTAGGTGGAGTAGGTGTGGAAGATCTGGCCTGCGTCGTCCCTGTAGAAAACGCTGATGCCGGGCAGCTCGTCCCATTCGTAGGGCTGCGTGGCGTAGTTGTAGGTGACCTTGTTCTCGAGCTTTTCTTCCGGTGTGAAACTCACGCCGAAGTCGAAGTTGAAGTCGTTCGCATTCGACGACACCCATTTGAACTGCCAGCCCATGCGTTGACGAAAGCGCTGGATCTCGGCCAGCGGCGCGCGCGAGATGGCCACGAACGTGGTGTCGCGGTGCGCCAGGTGCACGGTCATGCCGTCGGTGTGGTCGGCCATGAACGAGCAGCTCGGGCAGCCCTGCTCCCAGCCCGGGCCGAGCATGAAGTGCTGCACCAGCAGCTGGCGCCGGCCATCGAACAGCTCGGCCAGCGTACGCGGGCCCTCGGTGGTGTCGAAGACGTAGTTCTTCTCGATGCGCACCCACGGCAGCGCGCGGCGCTCGCGGGCGATCTGGTCGCGCAGGTGCGTCAGTTCCCTTTCGTGCGCCAGCAGCGTCTTGCGCTCGGCAAGCCATCGGTCAATGGACACGACGGGATGGTTCACGGTGTTCACTTCGGTGACGGTATTCATGGTGTGCTCCTTGACCTCTCTCAGGTTCATGCTGACTTCGGACGTCGCACGGCGCGGACCTTTCCGCTCGCTCCGCCGCCGCAATAGAAGAGGTCTGCCCCGTCGGACTCGATGCCGCTGACGCCGGTGCCGGGCGGCATCTCGAGCCGTTCGAGCACGGCGCCGCTCTCCGGATCGATGTGGCGGAGTTCGCTCTCGTCGCCTTCCCAGGTGCCGTGCCACAGCTCGCCGTCGACCCAGGTCACGCCGGTAACGAAACGGTTGGACTCGATGGTGCGCAGGACGGCACCCGTCGCGGGATCGATCTGGTGGATCTTGCGATCGCGGTACTGCCCCACCCACAGGCTGCCCTCGGCCCAGGCGAGGCCCGAGTCGCCGCCGTGGCCGGGCGCCGGGATCGACGCCACGACGTCGCCGGTGGCGGGATCGATCTTGTCGATGCGCGCTTCGGCGATCTGGTAGAGGTGCTTGCCGTCGAAGGCGGTGCCGGCGTCGCCGGCGCGATCGAGCGTGCGCGCGAGCTGGCCGCTCGCGGGATCAAACGCGATCAGCCTGGCCCCTACGGCGGCCCAGACGCGCTGGCCGTCGTGACTGACGCCGTGGATGCGATCGGCGCCGTCGAAGGGGCCGTACTCACGCACGATCTCGGCCGCGCGCGCCGGTGGTTCTGCCTTCGTCTTGCCTGTCCTGACTTTCATTGCCGGGTTCCTTTCAGCGCGCTTTGATCGGCGCCACGGAACGCAATCTACTCAAGCGGCAGCGCAGCAGGGAGTAACAAGATCGTCGTGAAACCGGCCAGCGGCGGCGCCAGCCAGCGCTGCGCACGCGCGCGCCCGATCGTGCGCACGCGCCCGGCCTCTTCCAGTTCGACGAGCGCGCGCTGCACTGTGCGCTGACTGGCATCCAGGGCCAGCGCAAGGGCCGAGGTCGACCAGGCCGCGCCGTCGGCCAGCAGCGCCAGCAGCGATGCCTGTTCGCCATCGATCGGCGGCACCAGCACGACGACATCGCGCTCGCCGCGCGGATTGAGCACAAAGCCGCGCGTGGTGGCGTCGATGCTGGCCAGCGGCGCCACGAGCGCGCGCAAGCGGCCGATCTCGACGCGCAGGCGCGCCCGGTGCGTCTCGTTGGGATGGCGAGTGCGGAAAGCGCGCTCGATCAGCGTGTTCCGGTCGACGTCACCGGGCCACGCCTCGGCGAGTGCGCGCGCCAACGCGAACAGCACCGGCCGGCGTGCCAGCGGCCGCCAGGTGGCGCCGGCGCGCAGGCCATGACGGCAGGCGTCGACCACCAGCGCGCCCGAGGCGATGAGCGCTTCGACCTCGGGCAGGCGCAGCGGCTGCTCGTGGCCGGCGTGGACACGCCGCGCGGCGGGACGATCGAGCGCGGCGCGCGCCTCGGCCACCTCGGCCAGGAGCGCGGGCACACGCGCGCGTTCGGCGGCCTCGTGCGCGCGGGCAAGCGCCGCATGCGCCGGTGCGGTGCGCAGCGAGCGCAGCGCCACCTCGGCCGCAGCCAGCTCTGCGATCGCCAACAGTGACGGTGGCGCATCGCGCGCGCTGATGCTGACCTCCAGGCGCGCCAGCGCGGATCCGGCCTCGTCGAGGCGGCCGAGCAGGAGCAGCCGGCGCACCGCGATCAGACGTGCGTGCAGTGCGTTGGCGTGATCGGCGCGCGCCTCGAGCGTTGCCGACGCCACCGCCAGTGTGCGCGGCGAGCCGCGCAGGTCGCGCATGGCCAGTGCCACTTCGGCCTCGGCGACGACACAACGGGCGCGCGCCAGTTCCTCGTGGGTGCCGAAGCCACGGGCGGCGCGCCGGAGCAGCTCGCGGGCGCGCGGGTACTCGCCGAGCTGGGCCATGGCGATGCCGCGGAGCGCGAGCGCCGGCGGATCGTCGCGCAGGGCGACACGCTTGAGGGCGCTGAGCGCGTTGCCGGCGACCAGGGCGCGCGCGGCGGCGGCGATCAGGGAGTCCATCGCGAGAGGCTACTGCGCACAGCCCGTCCGCGCAGCCGCAAAGCGGACAAAGCTACCAGGCTCTACTGACCGGGCTGCATGACCGCCTCGCAAGTTGGATAGGCTTCACTCTCATGTTGCTCTCTTCGGATCGCGGGCAAGACGCCGCGCCTGAAGGAGTGCCGTCACATGCAGCATGACGAAAACAGGTACAAAGTAGGCAGGGATCAGCACGAGCGGTAACTGAGTCATCGGGCCCGTCGTAATCTCGCCGGCGGCCCCGACGGCGAGGCTCGAACCGAGTGCTCCGGAGCCAACGGCCACGACGAGGTCCACTATCCCGAGCACATTCCAGACCACGAAGGTTCGGCTCGCGGCGAAGCCGGGCCGGCGTATCAGGGCGACCAGCAGCCAAGGCGCGGTGACTCCGATTGCGATGTCGCCAAGCCCGGCGGGCCACGCGAACGAGCCTGGCAACACCCCGTGCACGTAGAGCGCCAGAAACCCCAGCCCGGCGAACCTCCAGGCCTGTATCGCCATCAGGAATCGAAGGTCCGCCGCCAGCAAGAGCTCGCGGAATGAACGCCGCAACCAGAGCCCTGCGAGAAAGACCAGAATCGGCGCTGTAACTCCGATCAGAATCGGCAGTGGCGGTGTCCCGGGCGGCGTGACAAAGCCCCCGCCCGCGCCAAGCACAGTGACGAGCGCGAACCAGACAAGAAGCACGACTGCGGCGACCAGCTTTGCGGCCGGAACGGAAGGTGAACTCGCCGGCTGGGACAGGGTGGCGTGGGACATGGCGTTTCCTCCGCGTGTCACTTGCAATTTGCAAGTTACGAAGCACCGTAGCATAATGACTTGCATTATGCAAGTGACTGGTGCGTCCACTGTGCAATCCTGGAGACGACGATGAGAGTGCCGAAAGGTCTTCGCAGGTCCGCGTGCCCGGTTGCAAACACGCTCGACCTGGTTGGCGACAAATGGTCCATGCTCGTCATTCGCGACATGCTCCATGGCAAGCGAACCTATGGAGAGCTGGCGGATTCGCCCGAAGGAATCCCGACCAACATACTTGCCGATCGACTGAAGCGCCTCGAGGACGCAGGGATCATCGTGAGCTCCGCATACCAGGAGCGCCCGAGACGTTATTCGTATGCGCTCAGCAAGAAAGGCTTGGCCCTGGGCGACGTCCTGCTTGCCCTGGTGCGCTGGGGCAAGCAGTACATACCAGGTACGCAGACGCTGAGCGAAGCGGCGTCGGGCGCTGTGCGAAAAGGGGAAACCCGTCGCCTGGCCCGGACACGCTCGAAAGCGCCGTTTGCCGGCTAGCGGCCCGTCACCTTGCCCGCGCCTTCGAGCGTCGCTTCGCGGATATTGAACGCAAGCTTCTCCCGGAACGTTTCAGCTCGTCATGCAGCCACTGGCGCAACGCCACCAGCGGCGGCCAGTCGCGCAGATTCGGCGGGTACACCAGGTGGTAGCTGTAGGCGTTCTCGTATGTCACCGTGAGAGGTGACAGCTGGACGAGGCGTCCGTCGCACAACGCGTCGGCCGCGAGCAGCTCCCGGCCGATTGCCAGCCCCAGGTTCTGCTCCGCGGCCTGGAACATAAGTCCCGCGTCGTTGAAGGCTGCCACCGGCGTCACTTGAATGCGCAAGCCGGCGGCCTTGAACCAGTGCTCCCACAGCGCTCGGTCACCCAGCAGCGGCTCGCGTGCCAGCGCCGCCGGCTGCGCACCCAGCAAACGCCGTGCAGCTGACGGCGAGCCGACGACGATCATCGGCACGGGTGATTCGAACAGCGGCTCCGACTCCAGGCCGGCCCATGGTCCACGCCCTTGGCGCACGGCGGCATGGAAACCATCGCGCATCAGGTCAATCACCAGGGGCGATGCTTCTATCTCCAACGCCAGGTCCGGATATAGCTCGCGCCACCGGCCCATACGCGGCAGTAACCAGCGCTGAGCAAATGACGGCAGCATCGTCACGCGCAGCCGCTGGGCCGAGCCGCCGGCCGCAGCGCCCGCCGCCTGGACACCGTCGTCGAGTTGGGCCAATGCAGCCTGCACGCTGCGCAACAACGCCTCGCCAGCAGGATTGAGCAGCACGCGGCGCCCACGGCGCTCGAACAACTTGAAGCCAAGTTGCTCCTCCAGAACGCGGATCTGCTGGCTGACTGCGCTGTGGGTGAGGTGAAGCACTGCAGCGGCAGCACGCAAGTTTTGCAGCTCTGCAACTGCACGGAAGGCGGGCAGGGTATTGAGGGGCAGGCGTGACATATTGGTAAGGATAATCGACCAGAGTGGCCAGAACAAATCGCTTCCAGTCCATCGTCTGGGCTCATACGCTTACCAACGTCACAAACGCCATCGGAGTTAAGCCATGCAACGAACCTCTTCTCTGTCCGCTGCTGCACTGAGTGAGTCAATGGTCGAGCGCACGCTTATCAGGTTCGGCGAAATCCTGAGCGCCGCGCTACGCGAACTTGCTGCGTTGTGGCGCGAACGCCGGGAGCACCGGCGCTATCGAGTGCCCGCTGCGTTGGCGCACATGGACGCGCGCATGCTGCGGGACATCGGTGCGCCCGAATGGCTGGTCGACCGCGCCGCGGCCGAGCGCCAACAATGGCAAACGCTGGCGCGGTACCTGGGGCAACCCCCGGTCATGTGAGGCAGGTGAATCCGGGATTGTCACGAATCACCCAGCCGTAGGAGAGTTCGCGCAAGGTTTGACTCGGCTCAATTTCGTCGGGCACGATCGGGACGATGAGCAAGCTGCTGAAGTTTCTGCATGTGCTGTGCGGCGCGGTCTTGATCGGCTCGATCGCGAGTGCGCTGCTGATCGCCGCGAGCGCGGACCGGATTGCGCCGGCCGAGTTTGCCGCTGCACGGCGCGCGCTTGCCTTGATCAGCAATGCGCTGACCCTGCCCGCGCTGCTGCTGACGATTGTCGTCGGCTCTCTGCTTCTGATCGGTCATCCGACCCTGATCAACGCGCGCTGGGTCTGGGCCAAGGCCGCGATCGGCACGTTCGCCGCGGCGATCGCGATCTTCATCGTGTTGCCAGCGGTCAATCAGGCTGCAGCACTCACCGGTCCCGGAATTGAGACCCCGGCGTTCGCCGCGATGGAAGCCGCGCTCCGAACTGACTGGATCGGCGAGCTGGCTCTGCTCGCGTTGGCCCTGGTGGCTGCGGTGTTCGGCATCTGGCGCCCATCACTGGGCAAAGGGCGGACCGAAAGCTGAGAGAGAAGGACGGCCGCCCCAGATGTGCCTGGAGCGGCCGCACAGTGGCCGGACCTCGCCCGCGTTGAACTGGCTCGACCGATCGCTGCATCAGCCAGCCCGGGTCTGGTCTCCGCAGCGCTACGGAGTCACCACTTCCTCTTCGTCGGCAGGGCAGCACCGATACTCCTGGGATTTTTCCAGCAGCTCAATCTTCTTCTTGAGCAGTTCGTTCTCCAGCGCCTTGCGTTCGAGGTCAAGCTCGATTTCCCGATCCAGCGACGGTTCGCAGATGTCGCACTCGTCGAGGCAGCCCTTGACGAGCAGCCCCGGTGTGGGCAATGAACTGACCCGCTCAAAGGACAACTCGGTCACGGTCTGTTCGGTGACCTGGCCGCGTCTGTCGATCAGGCCCTGCTTCTGCAGGGCCGCGTCAACCTGGGCGAGCGCACGGGTCTTGGCGGCGACCGGGATCGGCGCCACTTCGGCGGCGGCCAATCGGGTAGTCGCCACGCCGACGGCCACGCCGATCGCGCCTCCCGTTACTGTTCCCGTGGCGTTGGCGCGCAAACGGGCCAGCTCGCTGGCGCGCCCGATCTCCTCGACCTGCAGGCGATTGGTATCGGTCGCGAGGACGGCGTTGGGAATTGCCGACACGTCGCCGTCTGCCACGAACGGATTGTTGGTGATCCGGGTGTCGGCCGCCGGGTCGATGACACGGCGCTGGATCGCGATGATCTTGAAGCGCACGGTCTGGGTCTTGTTGATCTGGTAGAAGAAGAACGTCACCGCGTGGCACTTGTTGGGGTTGGAAAATTCCCGCGAGGCCGATTCGAAGTGATCAGAAGATTCGCCCTCCGTGTGAGTGCGGCTCGAGACTTCACCCACCGACACGGAACTGGCCGCGCGCGTGCCGATCTCGGCGCGACGGTCGCTGCTGGAAGCGTGCTGGGAGAGTTCGCGCATGAATTCGCTGGTCGAGGAAGCCTCGTAGGATCCGCTCACATCCACGCTCGCACCGCCGAAAAAACTCTGGATCGCGCCGCTGGTTCCGGCATGACCCTTGGCCGATCCGCGGTTCGACGACGATGCGGAGCCGGAATCGCGCACCGAAACGTCGGACATGAAATCGTGCACGCTCGCCGTGTAGTAGCGCTCTTCGCTGGTCTGCTCGTTGCGATAGCTCACCTTCGTGCTGCTGTCGAAACTGAAGCGACTGCGCCGGTCGGAGGTGAAGAGCCTTACCTTCTCGCCGGGCAGCAGGGTAGTGCTGTAGACGAGATCGCCCAGCGTCATCGGGCCGGGGCAGCGCTCGAACCGGGCGTGGATCAGCACCTCCACCTGCACGCGACGATTGCCGGCCACGACCGTCGTGGGGTGGGTGAGGCGGTAGTGAAAGTCGAGCACGTCGCACACGTCGTCCTTGGACAGCGGTGGGCAGCAGGGAACTTCCAGCAAGTTCGTATCAGCCATTTCGATTCCTCGTTTTCGACATGAATAGGGTTCGAGACAGGGGTCGAGCGGTCCTCCAGCCGCCAGACTTACGGTGAAACACGCCTGAGCTTCGGTGTTGCGTCAAGAAAGCGCGCGTCGCGCGCATCGACGACAAGCCTCGCGCCGCGTTCGCCGAAGCGATAGCGCCGTCCGGTCGCGTGGCCGGTGACGATCACCCCGGCCGCGCCGTCATAGATGAACTCCACTCCCGTCCCTGCGAGGACATGGGAAACGCCCGGGTTGGGCACGGACGCAACCGCCGTGCCCGACGAGTGCATGGCACTGGCGACTGCTTGCCGGCGCTTGCTTCCGCAGCACGGCATTTACTTGTCCTCCTCCGAACGGTCTGCCGTCGGTGCCTTTGCAGCACCCCCCGTGACGCGCTCGAGCAAGATCGCTCCGGCCGACAGCGCCGGCCACAGCAGGAGTTCCTGGAGCCAGGTCCCGCCGAGCAGCAGGGCGAACGGCAGAGCGATCCAGAGACTCAGGCAGTAGAAGCAATCCATCAGCTGGCCCACCGAACTGGTGCCGGCCCTGGCACGTAGGCGCGCCACCAGATCCCAGGGGCCGTCCTCGGCCTGGATCAGATGAGTGATGCGCCAGACCGCCAGCACACCCAGCAGCAACCAGTAAATATTCTGCTCCATGCGCGCCTACCAGGCGTACCTCGGAATCGCACCACCGGTCACATCAAGCCGTGATCCTCCGCGCCGGTACAGGCCATGACCGTTAGTGTCGGATCTTCCTCTCGTTTGCTATCCGTGTCGGAGCGTTGGCGGCCAACCGCTTGCGCATGAAGATCGAGGATGAAGGGCAGAGAACTGCAAATTGAGAGGTAGCGGCGATAGCTGCGGGCGCCTCCGAGCGAGAGATTCCCTCATACCCGAGCCGCTCAAAGTAGGCAGCGGCCGTCGTGGTCAATAGGTACAGTGTCTTGACCCCGTGCTGCGACGCCCAGGCCTCGACATGAGACTCCAGGGCGTGGCCACACCCGCCCCTCCGATGAGCCGTCGCGACCGCGAGAGAGCGCAGGAGTCCCACCGCCCCATAGACCTCGACACCAACAACTCCGATGAGGCGTCCATGTCTGCGCACGCCAAACAGGTCAAGGGAGCGAACCTCATGGAGGTCAGATACGGGAAGGCCTGCTTCGGTCAGCAGCGTTTCGACCTCAGTGTTGAGTGGAATCGATTCGACACTCAATTTCGTTGTCTGCCAATGTGCTCCAGCAGGGAACATCTTGACTGATGCATGAATCGCCGAACGTGATCGTTCGATTCCACTAACGACAAAGCTAAGTCTTGGCGCTGGCGACAGTCTTGCGCGCGGTACGCCTCGACTCTCGCCTTGGAGCCTCGGGCCACGAACGCATCGCGGCGTCGACCGTAGCCATCAAACGCTTGCGCGACGCGCCGTCTCGCGCCTGCAAGGACATGCCGGACAAAACCGTCGAGTAGAAATCCGCCAGCGCGCCGGTATCAGTTTCGCGCGGCAGCTCTCCCTCGCTCAGACCACGGTCGATGCGGGCCTTGAGACGCGCTCTGGAAGCTGCGCGGTTCTCCGCAAGTGCCGCCTGCAATTGCGCCGACGACGTCGAGCTGGTGGTCGCTGCCATGACCATCAAACATCCGCGCGGGTTGCATGGCTTGCAAAATTCGTTGGCGGTGTAGGTGAGCAGGCGCTCAACTGCTTCGCGCGCGGTTGTCGCATCTGCATACGGACACGCCGCACCATGCTTTGCCTCGTAGCGCTCGACCGCCTCCAGGAACAACCGCTCCTTGTCGCCGAATGCGGCATAGAGGCTGGGAGGATTGATGTCCATGGCCTCGGTGAGGTCATGCAATGACGCGCCCTCGAAGCCGTGCTTCCAGAACACCTCCATGGCGCGCTCGAGCGCGGCCGCGCGGTCGAAGGACCGGGGCCGGCCGCGTGGTTTCACCGGCATGTCATTTGTTCTTTTCATAGTGGTCGATATTAAATGACTTGACTTGGGGGCGCAAGAGCTATTAAAGTGGCGCCAATTATGTAGCAGTTGCTATGTATTTCTTACACAATGCTTACAGACTGGAGTTGCCCGCATGACCGTTGCAGATCTGTCCCGTCGACCCCGCCTTGTGGCCGGGGTCATCTTCGTAGCGCTCGCGGCCGTCGCCGCGACCGCGCTCTATTTCCGACCTTCGGATGCAGAGTCGAAATCGGCCGCCGCCGAGCTTCGGCCGACTCCGGTGCCGGTCGCAGCCGTCGTCGAGGCCGAAGTAGTCACCTGGAACGAATTCTCCGGCCGCCTCGAAGCGGTCGAGCGCGTCGATATCCGCTCGCGGGTCGCGGGCGCGATCCAGTCGGTGCACTTCGTCGAAGGCTCACTGGTCCAGAAGGGCGATCTGCTGGTCACGATCGATCCCGCACCCTACGCGGCGGAGGTCGATCGCGCCCAGGCCCAGGTCGTGGCGGCGCAGGCGCGCGTCACCTACACGAAGAGCGAGCACGAGCGCGCCCAGCGCCTGTGGGAGCGAAGCGCGATCGCCCGCCGCGAGTTCGACGAGCGCGCCAATGCGTTCAAGGAAGCCGAGGCCAACCTGCGGGCGGCCGAGGCCGCGCTGCAGTCTGCGCGATTGAGCCTTGGCTATACGCAGGTGCGCGCTCCGGTTTCGGGCCGTGTCGGCAGACTCGAGGTCACGGTCGGCAACCTGGTCGCCGCGGGTCCAGGCGCACCGGTGCTGACGACGCTCGTGTCGGTCGAATCCGATCTACGCGAGCTTCGATGCCGACGAGCAGGTCGTCGCGCGGGCGCTCAAGGAGGTGGCGGCGGCGCCGGGTCTCAGCGCTGCAGAGCATTCCGGTGGAGATGTCGACCGCGGTCGACGACACGCCGTTCCACGGTCACCTGCAGCTGGTCGACAACCAGGTGAACGCCAAGAGCGGCACGGTGCGCGTGCGCGCGGTCTTCGAGAACAAGGACGGCGCGCTCATGCCGGGCCAGTTCGCGCACGTCCGCATGGGCCAGTCGAACATCCACGCCGGCGCTTCTCATCAACGATCGCGCGGTCGGCACCGACCAGAGCAAGAAATTCGTGATGGTGGTCGGACCCGACAACAAGGCTGTCTATCGCGAAGTGACGCTCGGCAGCAGCGTCGAACGGCCTGCGCATCGTGACCTCGGGCTTGAGCGCCGGCGAACGCATCGTCGTCAGCGGCTTGCAACGGATTCGTCCCGGAGCCCTGGTCGATCCACAGCCGACCGGCATGGAGGTTGGTCACGAGCAGGCGCCTGGCAGGGTCCTCGCCAAGTCCTGACCGCGCAAGAGTCCGCAGGAATCAGCATGAACCTTTCCAAATTCTTCATCGACCGGCCGATCTTCGCCGGCGTTCTGTCGCTGCTGATCTTCATCGCGGGGCTGATCGCGCTGCGCAATCTGCCGATCGCCGAGTACCCCGAGGTGGTGCCGCCCTCGATTCGTGGTGCGCGCACAGTATCCCGGCGCCAATCCGAAGGTGATCGCGGAAACGGTCGCCATGCCGCTCGAAGAAGCGATCAACGGCGTGGAAGACATGCTGTACATGGGCAGCCAGGCCACGACCGACGGGCGGATGACGCTGACCGTCACGTTCAAGCTCGGCACCGATCCAGACAAGGCGCAGCAGATCGTGCAGAACCGCGTTTCGCAGGCCGAGGCGCGTCTGCCCGAGGAGGTTCGCCGCCTGGGTCTGACGACCGCCAAGGGCGCGACCGACCTGACGATGGTCGTCCATCTCGTTTCGCCCAACGAGCGCTACGACATGACGTACCTGCGCAACTATGCGCTGCTGAATGTCAGGGATCGCCTGGCGCGCATCCAGGGTGTGGGACAGGTCCTGCTGTTCGGCTCGGGCGACTACTCGATGCGAGTGTGGCTCGATCCGCGCAAGGTGGCCGAGCGCGGCCTCTCGGCAGGCGACGTCGTGCGCGCTATCCGCGAGCAGAACGTGCAGGCGGCAGCCGGCGTCGTCGGCGCTTCGCCCGGCATGCCCAACATCGATCTGCAGCTTTCCATCAACGCCCAGGGGCGTCTGTCAAACGAAGAGGATTTCGGCGACATCATCGTCAAGACCGAGCCGAGCGGCGCGGTCACCCGGCTGCGCGACATCGCACGACTCGAGCTCGGCGCCTCTGAGTACGCGCTGCGTTCATTGCTGAACAACAAGCCCGCGGTAGCCGTGCCCATCTTCGCCGCGCCGAACTCGAACGCGATCGAGATCTCGGACAACGTGCGAAAGACGATGGCCGAGATCAAGAAGAACATGCCGGAAGGCGTCGACTACCAGATCGTCTACGACCCGACGCAGTTCGTGCGCGCCTCGATCGACGCGGTGGTACACACGCTGCTCGAGGCGGTGCTGCTGGTGGTGCTCGTTGTGATCCTGTTCCTGCAGACCTGGCGCGCGTCGATGATTCCGCTGCTGGCAGTGCCGGTCTCGATCATCGGCACCTTCGCGGTGCTGTACCTGTTCGGCTTTTCCATCAATGCGCTGACGCTGTTCGGGCTGGTCCTCGCGATCGGCATCGTCGTCGATGACGCCATCGTTGTCGTCGAGAACGTCGAACGCAATATCGAAGCGGGCCTTTCTCCGCGCGACGCGACCTACCGGGCGATGCGCGAGGTCTCCGGCCCGATCATCGCGATCGCGCTGGTGCTGGTCGCCGTGTTCGTTCCGCTCGCTTTCATCACAGGCCTGTCGGGCCAGTTCTACAAGCAGTTCGCACTGACGATCGCGATTTCGACCGTGATCTCGGCCATCAACTCGCTGACCCTGTCACCGGCACTTGCGGCTCTACTGCTGAAAGGTCACGGCGAACCGAAGGATCGGCTCACCCTTGCGATCGACAAGTACCTGGGCTGGCTATTCCGCGGATTCAACCAGTTGTTCTCCCGCGGCATCCATGCTTACCGCGGCGGCGTCACCCGCGCGATCTCGCGCAAGGGTCTGATGGTGGCGAATGTACGCGGTGCTCGCTTTCGCGACAGCGGGCCTGTTCAACGTGGTACCCGGCGGCTTCGTGCCGAGCCAGGACAAGCAGTACCTGATCGGGTTCGCGCAGCTTCCCGACGGCGCGACCCTCGATCGAACCGAAGACGTCATCCGGCGCATGGGTGACATCGCCTTGAGTCACCCGGGCGTCAAGGATGCGATCGCGTTTCCCGGACTGTCGATCAATGGCTTCACGAACAGCTCCAACGCCGGCATCGTGTTCGTGAGCCTCAAGCCATTCGACGAGCGCAAGCGCAAGGACCAGATCGGGCGCGGCGATCGCGGGGCAATTGAATCAGAAGTTTGCCGCGATTCCCGACGCCTTCATCGCGATGTTTCCGCCGCCGCCGGTGCAGGGGCTCGGCACCACGGGCGGCTTCAAGCTGCAACTCGAGGACCGCGCCTCGCTGGGCTACGAGGCACTCGACGCGGCGACGAAAGAATTCCTTGCCAGGGCCTACAAGACGCCCGAACTGGCGGGCCTCTTTTCGAGTTTCCAGGTGAATGTGCCGCAGCTCTATGCGGATGTTGACCGCACCAAGGCGCGCCAGCTCGGTGTGCCGGTGACCGAAGTGTTCGACACGATGCAGATCTACCTCGGCAGCCTGTATGTGAATGACTTCAATCGTTTTGGTCGAACCTATTCCGTGCGCGTGCAGGCCGACGCGCCGTATCGCGCCCACGCCGAGGATGTCGGGCTTCTCAAAGTGCGCTCGAACACCGACGAAATGGTGCCGCTATCGGCGTTGATGAACGTGAGGCCGAGCTTCGGTCCGGAACGCGCGATGCGCTACAACGGATTTCTTGCGGCTGACATCAATGGCCGCGCCGCGCCCGGCTATTCGTCCGGCCAGGCTCAGGAGGCCATCGAACGCATTGCGGCAGAGACTCTGCCGACGGGCATCAGCTTCGAGTGGACCGAGCTCACGTATCAGGAAATCCTTGCAGGCAATTCCGCCGTGTGGGTGTTCCCCCTGTCCATCCTGCTTGTGTTCCTGGTGCTCGCAGCACTGTACGAGAGCCTGGTGTTGCCGCTGTCCATCATCCTGATCGTCCCGATGGGATTGCTGGCCGCGATGTCGGGCGTGTGGCTTACGCAAGGGGACAACAACATCTTCACGCAAATTGGTTTGATGGTGCTGGTGGGGCTGTCGGCGAAAAACGCCATCCTGATTGTGGAGTTTGCGCGCGAGCTCGAATTCGCAGGCCAGACACCGGTCCAGGCGGCACTGGAAGCAAGCCGCCTGCGACTGCGCCCCATTTTGATGACTTCGCTGGCTTTCGTGATGGGTGTGCTGCCTCTCGCATTCTCCACGGGCGCCGGCTCGGAAATGCGCCATGCCATGGGCATTGCAGTCTTCTTTGGAATGATCGGCGTCACTGCCTTCGGTCTGTTTCTCACGCCGGTGTTCTACGTCGTGTTGCGCAGGCTCACCGGCAACCGTCCTCTCAAACAGCACGGCGAGGTTCCGCACGTCGAGGCCTTCGCCCGGGCATCGGATTCAGCATGAGACTCTTCTCATTGTTTCTTGCATTCATCCTCGCGGGTTGCGCTTCCGTACCGGAGATCGATCCCTCGAAGTTGCCCCCGGCGCCGGCGGCGTTCAAGGACGCGGCCGGTCGCTCAGTGCCGGCTGCACCGGCACCGAGTCAGGCGCACGGACAATGGTGGAAGGCGTTCGACGATCCGGTGCTCGATGCGCTCGTCGCGCGCGCAGATCGCGACAACACCAGCATTGCGGTAGCGATCGGACGCCTGACGCAGGCGCGTGCATTCGTGCAGGCGAAGGAAGCCGATCGCTCGGTCCAGGTGAACGGTGGCGCGAGTGCGTTGCGCGCCGACGGGATCTTCCAGGGCAGCTCCGGCCCGGCCCGCTCGCTGTTCCTGCTGGACGCAACCCTGTCGTATGACCTGGATCTGTTCGGAAAACTGGCGAAGGCCGCCGAGGCCGCCGAGCTGGACGCCCAGGCACGCGAACGACTGCTGCAGAACGCCCGCCTGCTCGCCCGGTCGGAGGTCGCGCAGGCTTATCTCTTGCTGCGCGCGCTCGACGAGGAACGCACACTCGTTCGCAATACGCTGGCCGCTTTTCGCGACACGCTGAGCCTGACGGAGCGCCGATTCCGCGCCGGCGACGTCGCCGAGCTGGACGTTGCGCGCGCGGAGACCGAGGTCGCGGCCACCGAATCCGACCTGCTTGCGGTCGATCGTCGCCGGGCCGAACTCGAGAACACCCTGGCGGTTCTGGTCGGCGCCGTTGCGTCCGAATTCGCGCTGCCGGTCGCCGAGTGGAAGACGGCGTTGCCAGTGATACCGGCGGGCGTTCCCAGCACCGTCCTGACGCGCCGGCCCGACGTTGCGGCGGCGCAGGAGACGATGCTGGCAGCGCAGGCTCGCGTGGGCGTGGCAAAGCTCGCATGGTTCCCGGACGTCACGCTGACCGCGGCCGGTGGTTTTGCTTCGCCCGATATCGGCGACCTGCTCAAGTGGTCGGCGCGCGCGTGGGGCATAGGCGCACTGCTCTCGGTCCCGATTTTCGATGGCGGACGCCGCGAGGCCGGAGTACAGAACGCGCGCGGCGAGCTCGACGTCACGGTGGCCCGCTATCGCGAGCAGGTATTTGTCGCATTCAAGGAAGTCGAAGACCAGCTCGCGGCGCTGCGCCTGCTGGCGGAGCAGGCCGAAGCGCAGGCGCGCGCGGTGGCCTCGTCAAGCCGTGCGACTGAACTGTCCGATGTGCGCTATCGCAATGGACTCGTAAGTCAGCTCGACCTCCTCGATGCGCAGCGCAGCGAGTTTCGTAATCGACGCCAGGCCTTGCAGGTGCGCTCCGCGCAGTATCAGGCAACGGTGGGGCTGGTCCGCGCGCTCGGAGGTGGGTGGGACACGGGGTCTTGAACTGGCGAACGACCGATCTGTCAGCCTATCCCGGCGCATTCGAAGTCGCGGCTTGCTTCAGCTCGCCAGCGCGGCAAACCGGTCAATGAGTTCGGCGACGGCGCGATCGTCATGGGCGTGGACGACGCGGCGATGTGCATCGTCAACGGCCGCCTGGTGGCTGGGATCGGGGTATTGCTGAAGAATCTTGCGATAGTCCGCAATCTCTCCGCCGAAGTACCAGAACTCGTCGTTTCGCTCCTTGCTCCGGCCGGCGGCGTCGCGAACCAGCCGCGAGCATTGAATCCTGAGCAGACGCTGGTGCGCCTTGAACGCCTGCTGCTGCAGATCCGAGGGGCCGGCCATGACGTCGACGCCGAGGCCGCGGATCCAGCGTTCGATCGGAGGCGTCAGCGTGCCGGCCAGGTCGGCGAAGTCGAATTGTTCGCGCAACGTGCCGATGACGTCGGCGCGCAGATTGCTGAAGCCGCGATCGACGAGCAGCAGCGTCCGTCTGTCGAGGGCGCGCATGAATCCGTACTCGAGCGCGACGTTGGGATTGAATTCATCCTTCGCGCGGTCCTCCAGCACCGCGACGCCGAACTTGCAGCACAGCATGTAGACACAGACGTTGGTCCATATCTGGTTGTCGCGTGCGTACATCTGGTCGTCGGCACGCCGACCCACCAGGCCATGATGGCAAAGCGTCTTGCGCAGTATTTCGTCGAGATGGCCAAGCGGTCGATCACTTTCGTCGAAGCGCATCATGATGAAAACGTTGCGCTCATATTGCGGATGATCGGCCAGGAAGCGCTCGCAGTCTGTGCGCAGATGTTCGTAGCCATTCGGCAGGGGGAACTGATTGGGCAAGGTTCACTCCTCGAGTGCAGTCACGCCAAGTCGCGGGTCGAGCCCTGGCTCGGCGAGCGCGGCAAAGCGCTCCAGGTAGCGGCGCGCCATCGCGACGTCGGTAAACCGCTCCGCCGCGCGTCGACGCGCGCCTTCGGTCATAACGGCCAGGGTTTCGGCGTCGGCATTGAGCCAACGCAGCATCGCCGCGCGAAAGTCCTCGTAGTCCGTTCCGTCGCAATAGAGGGCGTGTTCACCCAGCACCTCGACCAGACCGTCGACCGCGCAGCAGACGACCGGAATTCCGCGCGCGGCTGCTTCCAGGGCAGCGAGTCCGAACGGTTCATAGATAGAAGGCTGTACCAGCACGTCGATCGCGTCGAAGAAAGCGTCCAGCCGCGGGCCGCCGCACCAGCCGAGATAGTGCACTCGGCGCTCGACTGCGAGGCGGCCGATCAGGTCGCGCGCGTAAGGGCTGAACGCCTTGCCCGCGATCATCACTTCGAAGTCTTCGAAGCCGGGTTCGAGCAGCAGCATCTGCACGTATTCGGGCCGCTTGCGCGGCACCAGGCGCCCACAGTATCCGAGTACGCCGCGCCGCTGCGTCCGCGGCGACCAGCGCGGCAGGGCAATGCCGTTGTGGACCACGCTGACCCGGTCGTTCAGGTGTTCGTACCCAAGACTCCGGTAGTAGCCGCGCTCCGCCTCTGAAACCAGCGCGACTTCGTCGCACGCCGCGATCAGACGCTCCTGCTCAACGACGGCACCGCGCAGATCAACCTGGTTTGAGCTCTCTTCAATCGCCAGCAGCGAATGGATGGTGAACAGCGATCGACTCTCGGTCAGAGCGTCCAGGAGTCCCGGTGCGTGCTTGTAGGAATGCACGTGGGCAATTGGTGCGCGGAAGTGCTCCAGTTCCTCGTGACGGCCGAGTGCGACATTGGGATGCTGCGCGAGGATCGCTTCGATCTCATGTGGCTGATAGGAGTGGTCGGCGACGTACCAGAGCGCATGTACGCCGAGCGTCGAGAAGCCGCTGATCATTGACTCGATGACGCTGCCCACGCCGCCCATGCGGTTGTGCGGCATCTCGTTGGTGATCTCGATGACCTCGAAGTCGCGGCATGCGGTATTGGCAATCACGGCGCGCCCTCCGCACCGGGTCGTTCGGAAACCCTGAGCTCGCCCAGGACGGCCAGCGACCGACACTCGACCGGAAACCGCTCCGGCTCCTCCCACCGCCCGTCTTTGCGGCGTGCGGCGAGAAAAATGCCGGCCACGCACTCGTCAAGCCGGGGATTGCGATCTTCGACGTGAAAGTTGTGCACGGCCAGGATCCGATAGCGACCGACGACGATGTGAGTCAGATCGATCCGGAGTTCAATCGCGCTGATGTAGCTCTGCGGCGCTCTAGTCAATCGGAACGGCGGCACGATCAGCACGTTCGTCTGCAGCCGGCAAGGGATCGGTCCCGTAGAGGTAACCCGATATCCGCGCGTCGGCGCCCGGTGTGCTGCCACGACTTGGGTAGGGGTACTGGGAGCCGGGCCCGTCGTGTCCATCGTGAATGATGCGAATGAGGTAGGCCACGAGGCTCGCGCGGATCGGTGGGAGGCTGGTTCGCGGTTGACTGAATCGGCTCCATTGTGGGCATGCGAAGGCCGCAGCTCAAGAGACCCCAGTCAGGCGGCGGCAGTACCGGATACCTGCGGCTCGAACACCGAGAGTGAATCCGCACGCCGTCGTCCGCGGCCCGGCGTCTACGGCGCGCCGACCAGGAAATACAGGCTCCAGTTTCCGGACTTGCCCAGACCCAGGCCCAGGAAGAGGGGACCCAGGAACGTGTCCGCACCGAGAAAAACTGATCCGGACCACAGCGTCCCCGGCGAGGGGAGGCCGTCGAAGCGGTCAGTGATTCGTCCTGCTTCGGCCGATCCGCCGACGTAGATGCCGCTTCCCAGGAGGTCCGGTAGCGGCAGCGTCCGGTGGTGGACGCGGCGGCGTCGATCCTCGCCGCGGCGAACGCCCAGCTCTAGCGGGGATACCCCCTCAAGCGCTTGTCCGCGGGCGCGGCACGTCATGCGACGCAAGCTGGACCGACCCGCTTCCGTGTAGCGTTTTGCTGGTGCAGGAATTCCCGCGAATCACCCGAGGGGGCGTTGTTGGGGGATTAAGTGCAGTTCACCGTGACATCGTGGGAGTGTCCAACGGTGATGCTGGATACCGTGGTTGCCCCCATCTTCGCCTTGATGGATTGCAGCTGCGCGACCGACAGCGTGATCGTGTGATCGTGGTCCGCTGTGCCGGCAATGCTGAACGTTCTGTCGACCGGCGAATCGAGGTCGGTGGCGGCAATGGTCAGAGCGTGGCCGTGATTTCCTGTGATCGCCGTCGCGCCGCACACCGCTGCTGGCGAAGGAGGAGGAGCCGGAGTCGGAGTCGGGGCCGGGGCCGGTGCGGGAGCTGGCGGGGGGCTGTAGCCGTCGCTCCCACCGCAGGACGCCAGCAGAAGCAGGCTGCCGCTTCCGATGCCTTCACAGAATTGTCGTCGTGTAAGCGGCATGGTCAGTCTCCAGGTGAAAGTCGGACGGAAATCTCAAGACGCATCGCTCGATACCAGACATCAGTCATCGTCTTCACGCTCGTGACGGCCGTCGCCGGCGACGGGATCGATGCGTCCGTAGACTCCGTTGGCTTCGTCATTCGGGCCGGCCGCGAAGAACAAGGCGTCGGCGGATTGCCCACGCTGGCCATTGCCAAACGCAAGGCCCCAGAGACCCGGCAAGGTCAGCCGGCGTCCGTCGGCGTTTCGCAGCTGGCCGAGAAACGTACCCGTCCGAAGATCGAACGCGGAAATTCGTCCGTCACCGAAGTTTCCGACCAGCAAGGTGCCTCCGAACCGTCCGAATCCCGCAGGTGAAAACGACACGCCCCACGGCGCATTGAGCTTCCCGCCGGTGGTCAAGCGGCGGAGAAAGCGGCCATTGGCGTCAAAGATGTTCACTACTCCCAGCCCGCGACCGGGGACGTCGTCTTCTCCGTCTTCATCGCGTTTCGCATAGGTCACGACAAGATCTCCCAGCACGTTCTGGATGCCGAACGGTGCGAAGTCGCGCGGCAGATTCGGATCGGCAAACGCACCGGTCCAGGACACGGGCCGGAACTGGGCATCAAACACGTCGATTCGGTTGTTGCGGAAATCGGTCGCATACAGGAAATTTCCGCTGCCGTTGGCGGCCAGCGCGAGGCCCTTGTAAATGGCCTTGCGGCTCGAGTTGTCGACAGCGATCACCGCATTGGTGGGATTCACGTTCGGTGCCCAGCCGGACACGGTCCCGTCCTCGCCGACGAACACAAATCGCGCCGGTCCGCTAAGTCCGTTCTGGCTTACGACGAAGTCATTCGAGCCGCTGAATACGATCCCGGTCGGGCGCCCCTGCGTGCCACCGGCGCCGGGGACGCGCACCACCAGTGTCTGCGGCTTGCCCGAACCGTCGTACAGGGTCGAAACGCCGGTTGCGTTATCGGCGACCCAGACAAACCCGGCCGGGTTGAACGCCACACCCCAGGGGTTTTTCAAGGACGGATCCGTGAACGGGGCGCTGACCGCGCCATCGGACACGAGTGAGGTCGCGCTATAGAAGCGCAGTTGCTTTTCGGAACCTGGTTCTGCGGCCCTGCCTGCAGGAACCGTCGTTGCCAGGGCAGCGAAGAGGAACAAATTCGATGCAACGAACACCGATCTGAAGTCACGCATTGGGAGGCCTTTCACGCTGGAACTTGACTCGGTGAATGCCACCGGGAGTCGAATGCGTTCAAGCAGACGGGTTCAAACTTGCTGAAACTGCTGACAGATCCCATGCATGCGGGACGATCTGCGGTCTGGCCACACGAACTTTGAACCGCAGTGCGACTTCGATCCACTAACCGTTGGTGTTCTGCGTCTTCGGCGGTCTTCGTCTTCTTCTTGTTCGCTGAGCCTCGCCGTGCAAATAGCAGAACGATGCAACGGGTGACATGAGCCAAGCTGGACCCGGCGAGACCACGGCACCCAGGCTGAAAGCGCGGGGGCGCGATGATGTCGCCCTGCTTCAGCGTGTCGCGCAGGCCGACGTTCAGGCTTTCGAGACGCTTTATCGCGGCTACTTTCCGCGCCTGCATCGGTTTCTGGAGCGGGTGACCCACCGGGTGCAGCTGGTGGAAGAGATTCTTGATGACACGATGCTCGTCGTCTGGCAGAAGGCGTCGAGTTTCAACGGTGAGTCGCTGGTTTCAACCTGGATCTTTTCGATCGCCTACCGCAAGGCGCTGAAGGCCCTGCGACGGCTTGACGAACCGGTGGCCGAGGGCGATGAAGGCGTGGCCGAGGACCCCGAACCCGACGCCGCGCTGATGCACGCCGAGCTGCGCGAGCGGCTGGTCAATGCAATCGGCCGCATGTCCCCCGCGCATCGCGCAGTCGTCGAGCTCACGTACTACCAGGGTTGCGCCTACAGCGAGATTGCGACCATCATGGACTGTCCGGTCGATACGGTGAAAACACGCATGTTCCATGCGCGGCGCCACCTGCGCCGTCTGATCGGAGAACGGCGGGAGGATCTGCTGTGAGCGGCCAAGTCTTCGACTTTTCGAAATCGGATCACCAAAGAACGCTTGAACTTCTGCCGTGGTTTGTCAATGCAACCCTTGCGCCGGCAGAACACAGTGCGCTCGAACAGCATCTGGCGGATTGCGTGTCGTGCCGCTGCGAGCTCGACGCGATACGCGAATTGAGCGATGCCTACCTGACGAGTGAAATGCCGCTCGACGTTGACCGCGCGTTCGAACGCCTGAGGCCCCGGCTGGTGCTGCAGAACCGGCGCACCGACGCACCAGGCGATGCGCGGACACCGCGCTGGCGGCGCTGGGACATCCTGGTCGGATGCGCGCTGGCGGCGCAGCTTGGAATCATCGTCGCTCTGGGCTGGGCGCTGTTTGTTGTCCAGCCGGCGCCGCCGACATATGTCGCGCTCGGCTCGGCGGACAGGCCGCTTCGGGCTTCGGGCGATGCGATCGTCGTGTTCTCGCCCGAGGTCGAGGTAGGCACCATGCGGCGCATTCTCGCCGAGGCCGGGGCGCACATCGTCGATGGGCCGACAGCTGCGAACGGCCTCGTGGTTCGCTTCGATGGGCGGGATATCGACACGACCATAGAGAAGCTGCGCGCCGAGCCGGCAGTGCGGATTGCAGCGCGGCTCGACCAGGCTCCAAGGCAATGAAATTTGTCATCGCTGCGTGCCTGCTGGCGCTGCTGATACTCGGCAACCGTGTATTTGCGACCGATTCGCCCGGCAGGCAGGAAAACGCGCCACCTGTGTCCGACGAGAAGATTCTTGTCATGGTGCGGATGTCGCCGCCACATTTCCGGCCCGACGTCAGTTATGGAGACGGATACCGCGGCCGGGCTGCGCGCGAAGCGCGTCGTCGCATTGCCGGCGATATCGCGCGCGCGCACGGCCTGCAGATCGAGACCGACTGGCCCATGCCTGAACTCGGCGTCGAGTGCTATGTAATGCAGGTGCCGCGTGGGGCATCAGCCGAGACCGTAGTCGGGAAGATATCGCAGGACTCGCGTGCTGCCTGGGCGCAGCCGATGCAGACGTTCAGGGCTCTCGATTACAACGACCCCCTGTTTTCGCTGCAACCGACCGCAGGACGATGGCACCTTGAAGCCTTGCACACCGCAAGCACCGGGCGAGGCGTGATCATCGCCGTAATCGACAGTGGCGTGGATACGGCACAGCCCGATCTGAACGGGCAAGTCAGCGCGGTTGCCAATTTCGTCCAGGAGCCGTACGTCGGCGAAGAGCACGGCACGGCAGTGGCCGGCATCGTCGTCGCGCGAGCGAACAATCGTGCCGGGATCGTTGGAATCGCCCCCGAGGCCAAGCTGCTGGCGCTGCGCGGATGCTGGACGGTGTCCCCACACCGCACGGAGTGCAACACCTTTTCGCTGGCAAGGGCGCTGCAATCCGCCATCGCCCGCCAGGCCCACGTCGTGAACCTCAGCCTGGGCGGTCCTCAGGACCGATTGTTAAGGGAACTCATCGATGTTGCACTGGCGCGCGGCATCGTCATCGTCGCTGCGACCGATGCACGCGACGCACCCAGTTTTCCGGCGTCACATCCCGGTGTCGTTTCTGTCGCGGCGGAAGGATCGCGCGCAATGGCACGGTTCGCCGCGCCGGGGACCGATGTCCCGACGACCCTGACCGGGGGTCGGTGGGGTTTCGTGACCGGATCGTCGTTCGCTGCGGCCGAGGTCGCCGGGCTTGTCGCGCTCGTATTGCAGCACCGGCCGCTCGCCGGCCCTCACGAGGTCGAGCGACTGCTGGGATCTGAAAGGCAGGTGGTCGACGTCGATGGGAGGCTCACGACTGGTGCGATCGACGCCTGCCGCGTCATTGCACGCGTGGCTCCGACCTGCGTCTGCGACTGTGTGGGTGCCATCGCAGCGGACCTTCCAGCGCATCGATGATGCGGCGCGGGTGGACGGCCCGCGCCGTTATTCTGTTCGCGCTTCTTTCGGTGGCCGATGCTTCCGCCCAGGTATCGGGCAGCGTGGCCGTTGTTTCCGACTACCTGTTTCGGGGTGTGTCTCTGTCGGAGGGCCGTCCGGCAGCGCAGGTGAACCTGACCTATGACGACGAGTCCGGTTGGTATGTCGGCGGATTTGCCTCCAGCGTTCGCTTTGCTGTGGATGCCGGCACCAACTCCGAATTCATTGCCTACGCGGGACACGCGCAGCGACTGGGCTCCGGCCTGAGTCTTGACATCGGTGCGACTTACGCAGTGTTTCCACAATTCACCGTCTACAACTATGCAGAGCTGCATGCCGCACTCGCTACGAACGATTTCAACGTGCAGATTTCGTATTCACCCGATTACTTCGGACGCGAAGTGCCAACGGTCTACCTCGAGTTCAACGCCAATCTTTCGCGCATTGCCGGACTATCGCCATTCGCTCACATCGGCGTATTGCGCACCTTGTCGACCAGTTCGGCATACGGTCCGAGGACACATTACGACGGCCGAGTCGGCGTCGGGTACGACATCGGACCTCTGGCGCTGCAACTGAGCTGGGGGTCGAGCGATCGAGTGGTGGCCGTCGATTCACAGCAATTCGAGCAGGACCGAAAGCCCGTCTGGGTTTTCCGTTTGGCGTGCTGGTTCTGAGCAGACGTTTCAAATTCGGAGGCCCGGAATCCCGTCTTCGTACAGCCGTCGAGCGCGCTTGCTTGATTTCAAGTTGGCTTTCCCTGCGAAATCCTGGCTGCCGCCAGGCGAGTCCTGTAGCCTGACTCCGCTGTTGCCCGACAAGTGCCGATCGGCTGCCGCGATGGCGCGCCAATCGGCGCGCTTGGTGGGAAACTCTTGGAAACGCCCGTTTTCTTTCTTTCCGATGCATAAGTTGATTGCCTGGCTTTGGTTGGCCATTGCGACGTGTTACGGAGCTTCCGCATCCTCGGCTGAGATGTGGGAGTTGCAAACTCGCCCAGGGGTGACGCAGCCCGTACTTGTTGAGGCGCCCGATCGACCGAAGGCGGCCGCCATTCTCTTTGCGGGCGGTGATGGCGGCGTCGTCTTCGTGAACAACGAGACTGCAAGCTATCGAGGAAATTTTCTGCTCCGATCACGCGCAGAGTTCCTGAAGAATGGCTTTGTCGTGGCAATCTTCGGAGCGCCGTCGGACAAGCCGGGACCCAATTATCTGGATGACAGGTTTCGCAAGTCGAAAGAGCATGCAGAAGACACGCTGATTGTTGTCAATGCTTTGCGAAAACGATTTGGGGTGCCGGTCTGGCTCGTTGGTACAAGTCGAGGAACGATATCCGCTGCTGCCGCCGGACTGCTTCTCGGGAAGTCGGTTGACGGCGTTGTGCTCACCGCGACGATGGCTGACGTCATCGACTTGCCGGTCGAACGTTTTGAAGTTCCTGTGCTCATGGCACATCACGAATGGGACAGGTGCCGGGAAACCTACTTCCGAGAAGCGCGGCGCACTGCGGCAAAAGTAAGAGCGCCACGCACTGAGTTTCTGCCTTTCAGCGGTGGCAAGGATGAGGGTCCTGCATGCCAGGCGATGGCCTATCACGGATTCAACGGGATTGAACCTGAAGTTGTTGCCGCGATCGTCAAATGGACCCTCAAGCCGTAGCTGCGAGCTGATCAAACTCAGATTCAGGAAAGAACGCGCGCAACAGCACCCGTCTGGGGTCGCTTTCAGGTGAATTGAACGCGCTCCGAAATGGCCGCTGCTGGCCAGACCGGTTCGGACGGGCGATGAGTTGCGCTAAAACGGCTGCGTGCGCAACTCGAGCCAGGCCGCGGCCGCGCCTGACACATGCGGACCGACGCGTCGGCGCACTGCTTCGTGATAGGCATTGAGCCAGGCGATCTCGTCGGCGCGCATCAGCGCGCGGTCGATCAGGCGGGTATCGATCGGACACAGGGTCAGGGTTTCGAAGTGCAGGAACTCGCCGAATTCACTCGCTCTCGGCCAGCACATTGACGACCAGATTCTCGATCCGCACGCCCCAGTGGCCGGGCCGGTAGATGCCGGGCTCGTTCGAGGTGATCATGCCCGGCTCCATCGCAGTCTGCGGTTCCGGCGCAAGAAACGGCGTGATTCCGTGCGGGCCTTCGTGCACGTTGAGGAAGTAGCCGACCCCATGGCCGGTGCCGTGGCCGTAGTCGACGCCGGCGGCCCAGATCGGCGCGCGCGCGAGCGTATCGAGCATCGGGCTGCGTGGTGCCGCGCGGAAAGTGCGCCACCGACAAGCGCGATCATGCCCTTCAGCACCAGGGTGTAATCGCGCCGCTGCTCGGCGCTCGCTCTGACCGACCGGCACGACGCGCGTGATGTCGGTCGTGCCGTCCGAGGTACTGACCGCCGGAGTCGATCAGCAGCATGCCGTTGCCGACTCGTCCGGCGTCGCGATGGTGGCATGCGAATCCTCGGTCGCGCGGTAGTGCGGCAGCGCGCCGTTGGCATTGAAGCCGGCGATCGGTCGTGAAACTCGGGCAGACGAAACCGGGCCGCCGCGCGCGTGCGCTGCTGATCTTCTCGTCGATCGTCAGTTCGGTGATGGTTTCCTTGCCGAGCGCGGCCTCGAACCACGCAAAGAACTCGGCCAGTGCGGCGCCGTCCTGTTCCATCGCCACGGCGCAGATGTGGCGACTTCGGCCGTCGCTCTTGCGCGACTTCGCGAGCGTCGAAGGGTTGATCGCCTCGACCACTTCGACCCCGTCGGGCACCGACTGCCGCAGGCCGAGCGTCGATGCGGCGCGGATCGATCAGCAGCGTCGCGGCAGGCGGCAGCGCCGGCGAGTGCAGCGGCTGCCTGCGTGTACGGCGCGATGTCGATGCCGTCGGTCGCGAGCGCGATCGCGCAGCTCCGATTTCGATCTTGCCTTCGGCGACGAAGAGGGTCGCACGCTGCGCGTCGATCAGCAGATGGGCGACGAACACCGGGTTGTAGCTGACATCGGCGCCGCGCAGATTGGTGATCCAGGCGATGTCGTCGAGTGTGGACACGAAGTGATGAGTCGCACTGGTGCGCTGCATTTCGTCGCGCATCCGTGCCAGCTTGGCGGCGCGCGGGTGACGGCGTGCGGCGCCACATGCTCGTAGATCGGCGGAATCGGCAGCGACGCCCGGTCGGGCCAGATCTCGGCGAGCAGATCGAGATCGGTACGCAGGCGTACGCCGCGCGGCGCGAGCTGCGGTTTCAAGGGCGCGCGCGACTCGCGAGTGCCAGCGTGTTGCCGTCGACCGCGACCGCATCGCCTGATTTCAGCTTGCTCGCCAGCCACTCGACGTGCGCCGAGGCTGCCAACACGGGCGAGCTTCATCAGATCGATGCCGGTGCCGGCCAGCTGTACTTCGGCCTGGGTCCAGTAGCGACTGTCGACCCAGACGCCGGCGCTGTCCCGCGTGACGACCAGCGTGCCGACCGAGCCGGTGAAGCCGCTCAGCCATTCGCGGCCCTTCCAGCGCTCGGGCAGGTACTCGGACAGATGCGGATCGCTCGATGGCACGATGACCGCGCTGACGCCGTGACGCGCCATCGCGCGGCGCAGCTGGTCGATGCGGCCGCGGATGGTCGGCGCGGCGAGTGTCGAGAGTGTCCATGAGTTGGATTCAGAGTAGGCGAAGCGGCAGTGTAGCGAGGGTCGCTCCGGCCAACGCGCGCTGCTCGGGCTATCGCGGCGCCGTTCGAGAACACGTTTCACATTGTCATGCATGCGCTGCTGGAATTGTGGATCCACTCGATCCTGGCTCTGCCCGGCGGCACGATATTCGACCGTGAAACTCGCGCCCGCGCCCGCATTGGAAACAGCGACCGAACGCGCCATGACTGCGTAGACATCGGTGCGGTTGGCGGTGGTGGCGTTGGTGCGCACGTAGACCGGGACGAAGAAGCCGTTACTGCTGATCAGGCCCATGTAGTCGCCGAGAATAATCCGCCGGCAGGCCGGCGCGTTGGCGAGATTGAAAGTCGGTGTCGACGGTTCTCGCTCCAGGTCGTGCCGTTGTCGCTCGAACGCGCGAGGATGGCTTCGGTCGGGAGTGTGCGCGGATCGGAGGTGTTGCTGCGCAGGTCGAAATAGGTGACGCCGATCACGCCGTCGCTGCGCACGTGGATCTGACGGCGTGAAGGCAAGGGCACGGTGGGCACGCTGTTGATCTGCACCGGTGCACTCCAGGTCAGGCCGCCGTCGGTCGAGCGTGAAAGCGCAATGCCGTCCCGCGCGCCGTCTCGAGAAACGCGCGTCCTGCCAGACCGCGTAGACGTTGCCGTTGGGAGCGACCGGCCATCTGCGCCAGGATCGAGCCGTCACGGATCGCAGTGCCGGTGTCCGGCATCGCGCGCGCCGATCGGGTCGCATGTCGACACGCGGATCGGGCCGACTCCAGGTCGCGCCGCGATCGTTCGAGCGGATCAGGTTGAGCGTTCGCACTCTGAGTGCTGCCGACCGTGTCGATCTGGGTGAAGAATTGGCGAGCGTGCCGTTCGGCAACACGACGATCAGGTCGCCGATGGTCTGCGAATTGACGCCGGGAGTCGTAGATCACTTGCGCGCCGCTTCCCAGGTAGCCCGCCGTGGTGGTGCGCGCGAAGATCGCGGTCCGCTCCCGGTGGTCGTCAGGCGATCCCACACCGCGTAGACGAAGTTGGCATTGAGTCGGGTCGGCGGTGATCGTGTTCTTGTCGTTGAAGAAATGTGCTGGGACTTGAATCAGCGGAGTCAGACGTGCTCCAGGTGCGACCACCGTCGGTCGAGCGCGACACCAGCATCGCGCTGGTCGAATCCGGGTTCAGAGACCCGCCGTTGAACGCGAGCGCCATCTGGTAGGCGGTGCCGTCGGCGGCGAAGGTGACCCACGGGTCGGTTGCACGCTCGTAGTTGCCGCCGTTGGCGACGTGTTGCCGCCGCCGCAGCGCGAGAACGGTGCCTGCGTAGGCGTCCAGGTGGAGCACCACCGTCGAAGCTGACCGCACCCGCGTTGCCGCTGGCGCCGCCGTTCGACCAGCGGTCCTGCTGCCAGGCGGCGATCAGGTTGGCGGGGTTGATCGGATTGATCGCGACGTGCGGCTCGACCTCGGCGTTTACATAGTTGGTTCCAGCCCCGGCGGTGCCGGTGCAGCCGGTCGCAAACGTGGAGGGAGCCGAAATGCGGACCTCGGGGTCGGGCAATAGCGGCGGCGCCGGAGCAATCGGCGGCATCGGCGTCGGCGGCATTGGTGCTGGCGCAGGAGCCGGGCTGTATGAGCCGCCTCCGCCGCAGCCCGAGGCAATCAATGCGATGGCGGCACAAGCCCAGGCGCGTTTCATGGTCAGACTCCGTCGTACTGCTCAGAGACCCAAGTATCAGCGATACAACGATCAAAGATGCGGGCGTCGGTGACGCGGTTGCGCAAACGCAGCAAAGCAAACTCAGTGACGCAAGTCAGTGCGGCAACTTCAGTGCCCAAGCTCATCTGTCATGACTCGCCTCGCGAGGTCCGCCGGTCACAGAGTTACAGGCGGGGCCGTCACGCAAGGCGCTTCTACCCTGCAGAGCCGCAATTTTGTCAGGCCGGACACGAACCGACCGACCGTCCGTAAGCTTGAACCGTTTGAGCCACTGAGGCACGTGCTTTGGGCGTCGCAAGGAGCCGGCGCATAGGGTACGCTGGCACGGTTCCCGGTGTGTTTTGCGGCTGCCCACTCCGATGTCATCGAAGTTGATCCGCAAGTCAAAGATTCCTGCTCGTGGCGCCCTCATGGCGGCCGCGGACGGCGGGGTGGCGGCTGGCAACTGCGCGCACTGCGGCGATTCACTGGCCGACCTGAAGGTCGTACGACGCGCACTCGGCCCGACGCTGAATCTCTATTGCTGTCACGGCTGTGCCTTCATCGCGGAACAATTGTTTCTCGCTCAGGCCGGCGCGCGCGATCGTCAGGCGCTGGGTGATGCACTGGGCCCGGCGCCCGCCATGCCACCGCTGGGTGCGGCGGCGGCGACGCAGATCCCGGTTCGCGGCATGGTCTGCGCGGCCTGCGCCTTGCTGATCGAGCATCAATTGCGTCGCGTCTCGGGCGTGCGGCAGGCGCATGTCGACTTCGCCTCACAGCTGGCCTACGTCAAGTTCGACGAAAAGGCGGTGACGCGCGCGCAACTGGTGCAGGCGATCGTTGGTGCCGGCTATCGGACCGAGTCCGGCGTCGACGGCGAAAAGCGTGCGGCGCGACTCGAGCTCGCGCGGGTTGGCGTGGCCTGGCTGATGATGATGCAGGTCATGATGCTGGCAGTCCCAACCTACCTGGCGGCACCGGGCGATATCCCGGCCGGCATTGCGCAGCTGATGCGAATCGCTGCACTCATCCTGACACTTCCGGTCGTGCTGTTCTCGGCACAGCCGCTGTATCGCGCCGCGTTCAGCCAGCTGCGGGTTGGCGCCATCGGCATGGATCTGCCGGTGGTGCTTGGCCTCGGTGCGGCCTTTGTCGCCAGCGCGTATGCCACGGTCCGTGGGGAAGGTCCGGTGTACTTTGATTCGGTCACGATGTTTGTCGCGCTGGTGCTGGGCACGCGCTGGATGCTGGCGCGCGGTCTCGCCTCGGCGCGCGAACACATCGAGGGCGCACGCCGCAATGCGCGCCTGACGGCGCAGCGGCTGGTCGCGTTTCCTTCGTCGCTCGCCACCGAGTCAATCGCTGCCGAACTGCTCAAGGTCGGCGATCGGGTGCTGGTACCGGCCGGTGAGACGGTGCCGGCCGACGGTGTCGTGGTGCACGGCCGTTCCAGTGCATCCCAGGCCTGGCTGACCGGCGAGTCGACGCCGATCGAAAAGAGCGCCGGCGCGCCCCTGCTTGCCGGCTCGGTCAACCTTGATCAGCCGCTGGTCGTGGAAGTCACGCGGCGCGGCGAGGCAACTTCGCTGGCAGCGCTGCAGCGCCTGGTCGAGGATGCGGGGCGCGACCGCCCGCGGATCGTCGAACTGGCCAATCGGGTAGCGATCGTTTTTCTCTGGGTCGTGATGGCCATTGCGGTGCTCACCGCAGTGGTCTGGGCATACATCGATCCGGCGCAGGCCTTGCCCAATGCCATCGCTGTGCTGGTCGCAAGTTGCCCCTGCGCGCTAGCGCTGGCCGCGCCGTCCGCGTTTGCCGCCGGGCAGTCGGCGCTGGCCGAGCGCCGCATCCTGCTCGCGCGCTCCGCAGCGCTCGAGACACTGGCCGATGTCGATCTTCTGGCGTGCGACAAGACCGGCACCCTGACAACCGGAGAGCCGGCTTTGTTGCGGCAACTGGTGTTGCGCGATGCCGAGCCCGACGCCTTGCTCGGGATTGCGGCGGCGCTCGAAAGCCTGTCGACCCACCCCTATGCGCGCGCCTTGGTGCTGGCGGCGCAAATGCTTCCGGTGATGATCCCGCCGCTGGCCGATGGCCGGGTCGAGGCTTCGGCCGGCATCGAGGGTCAGGTCGATGGCCACCGCTACCGCATCGGCAAGCTCGACTTTGCCTTGCCCGAGAAAATTTCGGGGGCCCGCCCGGCGGTGGCCGAGATCATCGAGCGTGAATCACTGGCGACTGCGAGCTATGTTGTTCTGGCCGACGAGGACGGACCGGTTGCGGTGTTCATCTTCGGTGAGCGCCTGCGCGAGGACGCGCTCGACATGGTCGACGCCGCATCCGATCGTGGGATCGAGACGGTGGTGCTGTCGGGCGACCGGCGCGAGCCGGTGCAGGCCGTCGCCGCCGCGCTTGGTGTGGAGCGTGCACTCGCGCACCAGACGCCGGAGAGCAAGCGCAGCTGGGTCGCTGGCCAGCAGCGCGCCGGACACCGCGTGGCAATGGTGGGCGACGGCATGAACGATGCGCCGGTCATTGCGCAGGCCGATGTCTCGATCGCGCTGGCGACCGGCTCGTCGCTGGCACAGGCGCGCGCCGATCTGATTGTTCTGTCTTCGCGGCTCGCCGATGTCGACTTCTCGTTCGCCGCCGCACGGCGTGCGCTCGGCATCGTGCGGCAGAATCTCGCCTGGGCGCTGGTCTATAACGTCGTCGCGCTCCCGCTCGCTGCGGCGGGGTGGTTGTCACCTGCGGGTGCGGCCGCCGGCATGGCACTGAGCTCGCTCGCCGTGATCGGCAACGCGTTGCGGGCCAAGCGCGTTCCTGGTCGCGCTGCCTCCGAGTGATCGGATTCGATTGACCAAAGCCGCATGGACTCTTTGTATCTGCTGATCCCGCTGTCGGTGGTGCTTGCGCTCATAATCGGCGGCGTGCTGGCCTGGGCTGTGCTGTCCGGCCAGTTCGAACATCTCGAACGGGAAGGCAAGCGAATACTGGACGAGGAGTCGGGGCCCAGCGAAGTACCGCGCCCATAGGAAGGATATGCTGCATGCCGAAGAGCTTGACTTGAATCAAACGGCGGGCGGAGAGGCCACTTAGCATCCCGGATCCCGTTTGGAGCTGCGGCCTGCGAGGTTCGGACAGAGCGGATGAAGCACAGCGGACAAGAAGCCTGAGTTGGCCAAATCGCCTGAGGACATCATGAGGACAGACAACGCAGGCCAGTACAACTACAAGGTGGTGCGGCAGTTCGCCGTGATGACGGTGGTCTGGGGCATCGTCGGCATGCTGGTCGGCGTCATCATCGCGGCCCAGATGGCGTGGCCGGAACTGAACTTCGACGTGCCGTGGCTCTCAGTTCGGGCGCCTGCGTCCGCTGCACACCAACGCCGTGATCTTTGCGTTCGGCGGCTGCGCGCTGTTTGCGACCTCGTACTATGTCGTGCAGCGTACCTCGCAGACCCGGCTGTTCTCCGACGGCCTGGCTGCCTTCACTTTCTGGGGCTGGCAGGCTAGTCATCGTGCTGGCGGCGATCACGCTGCCGCTGGGCATCACAACCCGCAAGGAATACGCAGAGCTCGAATGGCCGATCGATGTCCTGATCACGCTGGTCTGGGTCGCCTACGCGGTCGTGTTCTTCGGCACCATCGTCAAGCGCAAGGTCAAGCACATCTATGTGGCCAACTGGTTCTTCGGCGCCTACATCATCACGGTTGCCCTGCTGCACATCGTCAACAGCATGGAGATGCCGGTCAGCCTGCACCAAGTCGTACTCGATCTATGCCGGGCGCGACCGATGCCATGGTGCAGTGGTGGTACGGGCACAACGCGGTCGGCTTCTTCCTGACCGCCGGCTTTCTCGGCATCATGTATTACTTCGTGCCGAAAGCAGGCGGAGCCGGCCGATGTATTCCTACCGCCTGTCGATCGTGCACTTTCTGGGCGCTGATTCCATCTACATGTGGGCCGGCCCGCACCACCTGCATTACACCGCGCTGCCCGACTGGGCACAGTCGCTCGGGCATGGTGTTGTCACTGATCCTGCTGGCGCCTTCGCTGGGGCGGCATGATCAACGGCATCATGACGCTCTCGGGCGCCTGGTACAAATTGCGCGACGATCCGATCCTCAGGTTCCTGATCGTTTCGCTGTCGTTCTACGGCATGTCGACCTTCGAGGGCCCGATGATGTCGATCAAGACCGTTAATGCGCTGTCGCATTACACCGACTGGACCATCGGCCATGTGCACTCGGGCGCGCTCGGCTGGGTCGGGCTGATCTCGATCGGCGCGATCTATTTCCTGCTGCCGCGCATGTACGGCCGCACGCGAGATGTACAGCATGCGCCTGGTCACCACGCACTTCTGGATTGCGACGATCGGCATCGTGGTCTACATCGCGGCGATGTGGATTGCCGGTGTCATGCAGGGACTGATGTGGCGCGCGGTCAATACGGACGGCACACTCACCTATACCTTCATCGAAAGCGTGAAGGCGACCTATCCCTTCTACGTGATCCGGCTGGTCGGCGGACTGCTGTATCTGTCCGGCATGTTCCTGATGGCCTGGAACATGTTCAAGACCATGGGGCTGGGCAAGCCGGTCGAGGATCCGATTCCGGCCCTGAGCGCGCATGCCTGATTCACATACTTGAACACGGCGCGATTCGCGGCGAAGAAGACTGGGGCCTCCAATGAAACTCACTCACGACAGAATCGAACAGAGTGTTCCGCTGCTGATTGTTCTGGTCATCCTGGTGGTTGCGGTTGGCGGTCTGGTCGAGATCGTGCCGCTGTTCTTCCAGCGGCAGACCACTGAGGCGGTGCAGGGAATCAAGCCCTACGAGCCGCTGCGCCTGATCGGGCGGGACGTCTACATCCGCGAGGGTTGCTACAACTGCCATTCTCAGATGATCCGGCCGTTCCGCGCTGAGACCCTGCGCTACGGTCATTACTCGGTTGCGGGCGAGTTTGTCTACGACCATCCGTTCCAGTGGGGCAGCAAGCGGACCGGGCCGGACCTCGCGCGCGTCGGGACGCGTTATTCAGACGAGTGGCACCGTGTGCACTTCAACAATCCGCGCGACGTGGTGCCGGAATCGAACATGCCAGCCTATCCATGGTTCGCGCGCACTCAACTCGAAGGGATCGATGTACAGGCGCGCATGCAGGCATTGCGGCGGGTTGGCGTGCCTTACACCGACGATCAGATTGCCAAATCGCCCGAGGCACTGAAGGGCAAGACTGAACTCGACGCGGTAATCGCGTATCTGCAAGGCCTTGGGGTCGAGTTGCGCGGCCTGCGTTAGTTCAGAAGACTTGGAGCTGTTATGGACCAGAACGATGCGAGGGCCGTCATCACGCTGCTGGGCTTTGTCGCCTTTGTCGGCGTGGTGTTCTGGGCCTACAGCCGCAGGGCGAAGGCCGGCTTCGATGAAGCGGCACAGCTGCCGTTCGCGGACGAGGGGATTGAGAACGGGACCGGCGAGCCACGGCGCGGTGCTGACAGGGGCTCGCGATGAGTGACTTCGCCAACGGTTTCTGGGACTACTACATCGCGATCATCTCGATCGTTTCGGTGATCGGCTGTGCGGTGATCCTGAAAATGCAGGACCGCCACAGAATCAAGGTTACCCTCGATGCGAATGGCGATCCGGAAACAACCGGACACGTCTGGGATGGTGATTTGCGCGAATTCCACAATCCGATGCCGCGCTGGTGGATTTTGCTGTTCTACCTGACCGTGATTTTCGGACTGATTTATCTGGTGCTGTATCCGGGTCTGGGGACTCGCTGGGCGGGCGTGCTCAACTGGACGCAGATCAGCCAGTACCAGAACGAGGTCAAGGCCGCAGACACCAAGTTCGGGCCGATCTTCGCGGCTTTCGCGGCGCAGCCGATCGAACAGGTTGCATTCGATCCCAAGGCGCATGCCATCGGGCAGAGCCTGTTTCTCAACAACTGTGCGCAGTGCCACGGCTCGGACGCGCGCGGCTCGCGGGGATTTCCGAACCTGACCGACAGCGAATGGATGTACGGCGGAACGCCAGAGGCGATCAAGACGACGATCCTGGGCGGCCGCAATGGCGTCATGCCGCCGATGGGCGAAGCGCTAGGCGGCAAGGAAGATGTGACCGACATGGCGAACTACGTGCTGTCGCTGTCCGATTCGCCGCATGATCCGGTGCGGGCGATCCGCGGCAAATCAAAGTTCGCCGCCTGTGGCGCTTGTCACGGTCCTGATGGCAAAGGCAGTACGGCCATGGGAGCGCCCGACCTGACCAACAAGATCTGGCTATGGGGCGGCACGGTGCCGGTTATCACCGAAACCATCACTAACGGCCGCAACAATGTCATGCCGAAGCACGACGCGATCCTGACCCCGGAACAGGCGCACCTGGTGGCGGCCTATGTCTGGTCGCTGTCGAATCAGAAGGCGGGCGCCCCACCGCCGGGCCCGGCCAAATAGGCCGTCGGGCCCCGGGGCCCGATTGACCACTCGCGAATCCGGACCGATGGACAAGGCAGTCGAGGCCAAGCGGACGGACCAGCGCACCGCTCCCGCTGCTGTGCGCGAAGTCGAAGTTGCGTTCTACGCCAAGCGCGAAGAAATCTATCCGCGCCAGCGCATCGGCGATTCGCTCGGGCGATTCCAGCGCTGGCGCTGGGCGATGGTCTGGGCCACGCAGATCTTTTTCTACGGCGCACCCTGGTTGCAATGGAACGGCCGGCAGGCCCTGCTGTTCGATCTTGCAGCGCGCAAGTTCTATCTGTTCGGCCTCGTTTTATGGCCACAGGACATCATCTACCTGACGGCGATCCTGATCATTTCAGCGCTGTCGCTGTTCCTGTTCACCGCCGTGGGCGGCCGGCTCTGGTGCGGCTTCAGCTGCCCGCAGACCGTTTACACCGAGATCTTCCTGTGGATCGAACGCGTGATCGAGGGCGATCGGGCCAAGCGCATGCGACTCGACAAGGACCCGATGTCCGCACGCAAGATTGCACTGAAATCCGCCAAGCACTCGGCCTGGATCCTGCTTTCGCTCTATACCGGGTTTACCTTCGTCGGCTTCTTCACGCCGATCCGCGCGCTGGCCGCGGACCTTGCTGCATTCTCAGTCGGGGGCTGGGCACTGTTCTGGATCCTGTTCTACAGCTTCGCGACTTACGGCAACGCAGGTTGGCTGCGCGAGCAGGTCTGCATCTACATGTGTCCGTATGCGCGTTTCCAGAGCGCGATGTTCGACCCGGACACGCTGATCGTCAGCTATGACGCCAGCCGCGGCGAGCCGCGCGGGACGGGCAGCAAGAATTCAAGCCGCACCGAGCAGGGACTGGGCGACTGTGTTGCCTGCGGTCTCTGTGTCCAGGTCTGCCCGACCGGCATCGACATCCGGGACGGACTGCAGTACGAGTGCATCAGCTGCGCAGCCTGCGTCGATGCCTGTGACCACGTGATGGACAAGGTCGGCCTGCCGCGCGGCCTGATCCGCTATTCGACCGAGCATGCCCTGAGCGAGCACTACAGCGCCGACGGCATCCGGCGCCATGTGCTGCGGCCGCGGGTCATGATCTACTCGGGCATCCTGTTCGCGGTGATCGCCGTGCTGATCGCCGCCGTATCGTTGCGCGTGCCATTGAAGGTCGACGTGATCCGCGATCGCGGCGCGCTGGCACGCGAGGCGGACGACGGACGCATCGAAAACACGTATCGACTGCAGGTGATGAATACGGGTGAGCGTGGCCATCGTTTCCGGGTAAGCGTGAGCGGTGTGCCTGGGCTTGAAATCGCGACCGATCCGAGCTTCGAGTTGGCAGGCGCCACTTCACAACCGGTGCTGGTGAGCCTGCGCGCCCGGCCCGAAGATGTGGCACAAGGCTCGACCAAGATCAAGTTCACGGTCGCCGCCGAAGATGATCCTGGCCTCAAGGTAAGCGAAGGCTCCGTTTTCCTGCGCTCGCTCCGCTGAGTCGATCCGCGAACAGCACGACCACAGAACTGCATGAGCTCCGCTCCGACTCCCTGGTATCGCGAACCCTGGCCGTGGATCCTGATCGCCTTGCCTGCCACCGCGGTGGTGGCCGGGATCGTCACCGCGGTGATTGCGGTGCGTGGGTTCGACGGCCTGGTCGAGGCGGACTACTACAAGCAGGGACTGGCCATCAACCAGGAGCTCGGCCGCAGCACGAACGCGCGAGAGCTCGGCATCGTGGCCCGGCTCTCGATCGCGGGTCTCGCTGAAGGAGAGCGGCTTCAGGTCGAACTGGAGTCGGCGCAGGCGATGCCTCCGTCAGCGGCCCTGCAGGTTCGCCTGCTGCACCCGGGGCGCGCCGGCGAGGATCGCGGCGCCATGCTGTCGCGGGTTGAAGCAGGGTCGGATCATCTGAGCGCGCGCTATGTCGGGACCTGGATCACTGGCAACGCGCCGACGACCGGGCAAGCGGTGGCGTGGAATGTGGTGATCGAAACGCGCGACTGGCGCCTCGACGATGCGGTGTCGGCATCCGGTGCCGGCGTATTTACCGTGCGGGCCCGATGAAGTCACCACTTCGAACTCAATTCACTGGCTAGGGAGCATTCGCGGATGCAGGCAATCACGTTGGAACGCCTGGGGTGGGTCCTGTGGCCCTCGTTTCTGGCGGCCTGTGTGGCCGAAATGGCCTTCTTCGCGGTGTTCGATCCGGTCGAACTCTATGCATTCGGTTCGCCAAACGAGCTGGGCCGAATGGCGGTTTACACCGTTGGTTTCTTTGCTTTCTGGGCTGTCGGGGCCACGTCCAGCGCGCTGACAGTGATTCTGGCCTCGATGCGCCCTCGCAGGTGAGTCATCGCCGGCGTGCGCGGCGACGGCCGCCTCAGGCGCCGTGTCCGGTCGTGATCTCGTGCAGGCCGCCCGGATTCAAGATGCGCACATGCTTCTGATTGACCTCAATCAGTTTGTCCTGGCCAAAGCGCGACAGCGCCCGGCTGACCGTTTCCAGCTTGAGGCCGAGAAAGCTGCCGATCTCGGCGCGGGTCATGCGCAAGACGAACTCCGAGCGTGAATAGCCGCGTTTTTCAAAGCGCTGGGACAGGTTGAGCAGGAACGAGGCGATGCGCTCTTCGGCGTGCATGCTGCCCAGCAGCAGCATCACGCTGTGCTCGCGCACGATTTCGCGGCTCATCACCTTGTGAAAGTGATTGCGCAGGACCGGCATGAGGTTTGCGACCTCCTCGAGCCGATCATAGGGAATCACGCAGACTTCCGCGTCTTCCAGGGCGACCGTGTCGCAGGTATGTGTCTCGTTGCTGATGCCATCGAGCCCCACGAGTTCGCCCGCCATGTGGAAGCCCGTGACCTGTTCGCGGCCGTCGCTCGAGGTGACCATGCTCTTGAGAAAGCCCAGGCGCACCGCATACAGCGACTCGAACCGGTCGCCGGAACGAAACAGGGTCTCGCCACTTTTCACGCGCCGGCGGACCGACACGAGTTCCTCGAGCTGTTCGAATTCCTTGATTGACAGTCCGAGCGGCAGGCAAAGCTCGCGCAGATTGCAGTTTGAACAGGCAACCCGCAGGTGCGAGACGTTGATCTGAGGCGCGTTCATCGATGCCTTCGTTGCCTTGCCCGGGTCCGCGCTGGTCAAACCTTGCGCGCGTTGCAGTTGATCACTATCAAGTCCCGGTTCGCAGGGAGGCAAATAATAGCCCACTGAAACCCGAGGAACCGGACTCAGGACGGGCTGGCATGCTCAAGGCTACACACGAGGCAATTGAACTTCCGGATCGGCCATTGCTGCGCCGCTACGACCAGCCGGGGCCTCGATATACCTCTTATCCCACCGCTGACCGGTTTGTCGAAGCGTTCGACGCGGCCGCGTTTGCCGCCGCCCTGTCGGCCCGGCAGTCTTCGCACTCCGGTGCCCTGTCACTGTATCTGCACCTGCCGTTCTGCAATACCGTCTGCTATTACTGCGGCTGCAACAAGGTCGTGACGCGCGATCACAGCCGCGCCGCGCCGTATATCGACTACCTGCGCCGCGAGGCGGACCTGGTCGCCGAGCACTTGCGCGGTGAACTGAAGGTCGAGCAACTCCACCTCGGCGGCGGCACCCCGACATTTCTGTCGAGCGAAGAGCTCGAACAGTTGATGCAGATGATCGCGGCGCGATTTCCACTCGTCGAGCAGGGCGAGTATTCGATCGAAGTCGATCCGCGCTCGGCACCGCCGGAAAAGATTGCGACGCTGGGTCGCCTCGGCTTCAACCGCATTTCAATCGGGGTGCAGGACTTCGAGCCTGAGGTGCAAAAAGCAGTCAACCGGCTGCAAAGCTTCGAGATGACACAGGCCGTGGTCGAAGCGGCGCGCGCTTCGAGCTTTGCGTCGATCAATCTGGATCTGATCTACGGCCTGCCGCGCCAGACCCGTGCCAGCTTCGCGCGCACGCTCGACAAGGTCCTGGTGCTGAGTCCGGATCGCATCGCGCTGTACCACTATGCCCACCTGCCCGAACGCTTCAAGCCGCAGCGCCGCATAAATGCCGAGGAGCTGCCGCCGCCAGAGGAAAAGATGCAGATCATGCTGGATGCGATCGAGCGCCTGAGTGAGGCGGGCTATCAGTACATCGGCATGGATCACTTCGCCAAATCGAACGACGCGCTGGCGCGGGCTCAGCGCCAGGGTCGGCTGCATCGCAATTTCCAGGGTTATTCAACGCGGCCGGACTGCGACTTGCTTGGACTCGGCGTGTCGGCAATCAGCCGGATCGGACCCACGTATTCGCAGAACGTGCGCACGATTGACGAGTATTACGACCGCATCGATCACGGACTGCTGCCGGCCGCGCGCGGTATCCGGCTTGACCGCGATGACTTGGTGCGGCGCACCGTGATCATGGCCCTGATGTGCCACTTCGAGCTTGCCAAGGAAAGCATTGCAACCGCGCACTTGATCGACTTCGACGTTTACTTCAAGCCCGAGCTTGCTGCGCTCAAGCAGCTCGAGGCGGATGGCCTGGTCGAGAACACGCCCGAATGGATCACGGTGACGCCGAAAGGCAGGCTGATGGTGCGGGCGATCGCGATGTGCTTCGACCGTTACCTGCGTGCAGACGAGCGCGCGCGGCGTTACTCTCGCATTGTCTAAGTATCCAATGGTCTGATCGGTCGTCCGATGCGGGTTACCGGCCTGCCGGCCGGCCTGCCCGTCGCGACGATTCATGCTCGATCTTTTGACCACGCAGGCACTTGCCGCCTTCATGCTGGCCCTGCTCGGCGGTTTGCACTGCGCCGGCATGTGCGGTGGCTTTGTCGGCGCCATGCAGATAGGCCGGCCGCCGGCGGTGAGCGCGGCGCGGCTCGCGGCCGGTTATCACACCGGGCGCATCGTCAGCTATGCAGCGGCCGGCGGGCTTGCCGGAGCGATCGGCGGCGCCATGTATGCGGCCGATGTGTTGCCGTTGCAGGTCGTGCTGCTGATCCTCGGCTCGCTGATGCTGGTGGTCATCGGCGCCTCCATGCTGGGACGAGCAGCCTGGCTCAAGCGGCTCGAGCCGGCGGGTGTCGGCCTGTGGCAAGCCATCGCACCGCTGGCGCGCCGCGTCTATCCACCGCGTTCGGGACGGCAGGCGGTCATCGCCGGTCTGATCTGGGGCTGGATTCCCTGCGGCATGGTCTACGCGGCCTTGCCGTTGGCCCTGGTGGCCGGGGGCGCGGCGCAAGGCGCGCTGATCATGCTCGCCTTCGGCCTGGGTACTCTGCCCAACATGCTCGCGCTCGATGCGGCGATCGTCCGCTTTGGTGCGCGCGGCATCGATGCTGCCGGACACGGGGCGCTCGCACAGGCACGCGGCTGGGCCAAGCCACTGGCAGGGGTCGCGATAGTCGTGTTCGGCTTGTCCGGCCTGGCGCATGCGGCGCGCGTGGCCGGCGCGGATCATCCGGCGATCGCGGCGTTCGCCTCGCTCTGTCATCGCTGATCTCACGTGCCAGCGAGACTGCGCGCGGATGAGCACGCTCTCTCGCCAAGTATCATTCGGAAAACTCTCACTGCGCGGCGCTGCCCGTGCTGCTGCCATGAAAAGCGCCGAAATCCGCGACAAGTTCCTGAAATTCTTTGAATCGCGAGGGCACACGATCGTGCGCGCCTCGAACCTGGTCCCAGCGAACGATCCGACCCTGCTGTTTGTCAACAGCGGCATGGTGCAGTTCAAGGACGTGTTTACCGGCCGCGAGCAGCGCCCCTACAAGCGGGCCACCACCTCGCAGAAGTCGTTGCGCGCCGGTGGCAAGCACAACGACCTCGAGAACGTCGGCTACACCGCGCGGCACCACACGTTCTTCGAGATGCTGGGCAACTTCAGCTTCGGGGACTACTTCAAGCGCGAGGCGATCCGCCTGTCTTGGGAGTTGCTGACCAGGGTGTACGGCCTGCCGGCCGACAAGCTCTGGACCTCGGTCTACGTCGACGACGACGAGGCCTATGAGATCTGGACCCGCGAGATCGGCGTGCCGGCCGAGCGCTGCATCCGCATCGGCGACAAGCCTGGCCAGCCGAAGTACGTCTCGGACAACTTCTGGCAGATGGCCGACACCGGTCCCTGCGGCCCCTGCTCGGAGATCTTCTATGACCATGGTCCGGACGTTGCCGGCGGCCCGCCGGGATCGCCGGATGCCGATGGCGACCGCTACATCGAGATCTGGAACCTGGTCTTCATGCAGTACGACCGCGACGAGGCCGGCAAGCTGACACCGCTGCCGAAACCGTGCGTGGACACCGGCATGGGGCTCGAACGCTTGGCCGCGGTGCTGCAGCACGTGCATTCCAACTACGAGATCGATCTGTTTCAGCGGCTGATCCACGCAGCCGCGCGGGAGACCGCTACCAAGGACCTTGCAAGCAATTCCCTGAAAGTGATTGCCGACCACATCCGCGCCTGCTCGTTCCTGATTGCGGACGGCGTGATTCCCGGCAACGAGGGTCGAGGCTACGTACTACGCCGGATCGTTCGACGCGCGCTGCGGCACGGCTACAAGCTCGGTCAGACCCAGCCGTTCTTCTTCAAGCTGGTCACCGATCTTGTCGCTGAAATGGGCGCTGCCTATCCCGAGTTGCGCGAACAGCAGTCGCGCGTCGAGTCGGTGCTGAAGCAGGAGGAAGAGCGCTTCGGCGAAACGCTCGACAAGGGCATGAAGATCCTCGATGCCGCCCTCGGGCAGATGAAGTCCGGGGATGCCCGCATGCTGGATGGCGAGACCGCCTTCCTGCTCGTATGACACCTACGGTTTTCCGGTCGACCTGACCGGCGACATCTGCCGCGAGCGCGGTGTGGCGCTCGATCATGCCGGCTTCAACGACGCGATGGAACGCCAGCGCGAGCAGGCGCGCGCCGCCGGCAAGTTCCGGATGGCAGCCGGCGTCGAGTACGTCGGCGACAAGACCCGATTCACCGGCTACTCGACGCTCGCGGAGGACGCGAAGGTGGTCGCGCTCTACCACGACGGTGTCAGCGTGCCGCGGCTCGCCGCGGGTCAGACGGGATCGTGGTGCTGAACACCACACCGTTCTATGCCGAGTCCGGCGGCCAGGTCGGCGATCGCGGCGTGCTGGAATCGATCGCCGGCCGCGAGGTGATTCGCTTCAGCGTGGTCGATACGCAGAAAATCCAGCCCGATGTCTTCGGTCATCACGGCCGGCTCGAGTCGGGCAGCCTGGGCGTCGGCGACGTTCTCAAGGCGCGGGTCGACGAGGCCGCGCGCGAGCGCACCGTCAGCAATCATTCGGCCACGCACCTGATGCACGCGGCGCTGCGTTCGGTGCTGGGCGCGCACGTCCAGCAGAAGGGCTCGCTGGTCGACGCCGAGCGCACGCGTTTCGATTTCGCGCACGACAAGGCGATGACGCCGGACGAAATCCGGCGCGTCGAAGACCGGGTCAATGCGGCGATTCGTGCCAACGCGACCGTCAGCGCCAATGTGATGAAGTACGACGACGCGATTCGGGCCGGCGCGCTCGCATTCTTCGGTGACAAGTACGGCGACGAAGTGCGTGTCCTGGCGATGGGCGAGCATTCCACCGAGCTGTGCGGTGGCACGCACGTCTCACGCACCGGCGACATCGGCTTCTTCAAGATCGTCGGCGAAGGCGGTGTCGCGGCCGGTGTGCGAAGGGTCGAGGCGGTGACCGGGCGCGGCGCGCTCGAATTCGTGCAGGCGCTCGACCGTGAACTGCATCATGCAGCAAGCCTGCTGAAGGCGCCGACGACGGAACTGACCGCGAAGATCGCTCAGGTGCAGGACCACGTGAAGTCGCTGGAAAAGGAACTGGCGCGCCTGAAGAGCAAGCTGGCGTCGAGCCAGGGCGACGACCTGGCGGCGCGGGCGGTTGATATCAAGGGCGTGAAGGTCCTCGCTGCCTCGCTTGACGGCGCCGATGCGAGAGCGCTGCGCGAAACGATGGACCAGCTCAAGGCGAAGCTGAAAAGCGCGGTCATCGTGCTGAGCGCGGTCGATGGCGACAAGGTTCAGATCGCCGCGGGAGTAACCGCCGATGCAATCGCGCGCGTCAAGGCGGGCGATCTTGCGAACTTCGTCGCCTTGCAGGTCGGCGGCAAGGGCGGCGGGCGGCCCGACATGGCGATGGCGGGCGGAACTGAACCTGCAAAGTTAGGTGCAGCACTGGCGGGGGTCCAGGGGTGGGTCGAGCAGCGTCTCTGAACAAGCTTGACTACCGGCGCGCCGTTCCGGGCGACGCCGAGGCCATGGTTCGCCTGATGTCGGACGAGGACATCATCAGCGAACTGCTGCAGACGCCGTATCCGAGTGCCGAGGCCTGGCGCAAGCGACTGGAAACGCAAGCCACCGAGGTCGATGGAATTCATCTGGTTGCCGTCCACGGCAACGAGGTAGTCGCCAGCGCCGGCATCCATGGTCATCCAAACATGCCGCGCCTGCGCCATTCCGGCGGGCTTGGAATTTGCGTCACCCGCGCATGGCAGGGACGGGGTGTCGGCTCGGAAATGATGCGTCGCCTGCTCGACTGGGCTGACAACTGGATGGGGCTGCTGCGCGTCGAGCTTTCGGTCTACACCGACAACGTGCGTGCGATCGCGCTCTATCGCAAGCACGGCTTCGAAATGGAAGGCACCTTGCGCGCGTTCGCATTGCGCCGCGGGCAGTATGCAGACGTTTTCATGATGGCGCGGTTGCATCCAGGTCCTCCGCGCCTGCCGGCGTCGGCGGGAAAGACGAAACGATGATGCAATCGCTGCTGACTTCCAGGGCGTTGCCGGGCGGCGTGGCCGCACAGCGCTGATGTCGACGCGGAGTTATCGCTACTGCCCGATCTGCGCGAATGAGCTCAGCCGTGCCGTGCATGCCGAACGAGAGCGTTCAGCCTGTACGGCCTGCGGCTGGGTGCATTGGGACAATCCGGCGCCGGTCGTGGCGGCACTGATTGAACTCGATGGTCGCATCCTGCTGGCGCGGAATCGCGCCTGGCCCGAAAGAATGTTTGCTCTGGTCACCGGTTTTCTCGAGCGTGACGAAACACCGCAAGCTGCCGTCGCACGCGAAGTGCTCGAAGAAACCGGGCTCGCAACCCGTGCCAGCTCCCTGATCGGTGTCTACGAGTTCATGCGCAGAAACGAGCTGATCATCGCTTTCCATGTCGAGGCCGAAGGTGAAGTGCGGCTCGGCGAGGAACTGGTCGACTACCGACTGATTGATCCGCCCAAATTACGGCCCTGGCCGCTTGGAACCGGTCTGGCGATGGCGGACTGGATGCGGGCGCGCGGCCTGCCAGTAGAATTCCTCGCCCTGCCAGGATGAACACCGCTGCATGCAAAGCCCGACATCTCAAAGCTCGATCATTGCCGACAAGGAAATCGACACGCGCGGACTCAACTGCCCGCTGCCGATTCTGCGCGCGAAAAAGGCGCTCGCCGACATGGCGAGTGGCCAGGTGCTGAAAATCCTCGCCACTGACCCCGGTTCAATGCGCGACTTCCAGGCATTTGCCAAACAGACCGGCAACGAACTCCTTGGCCAGAATACTGTGGGCAAGGAATTCATTCACTATCTGAAGCGACGATGAACTCACCTGCTCCCTTGCCCGCTCCGACCCGCCGCGGCCCGTCGCGCTGGAAACTCCTCTTCTGGTTGCTGGTCGTGCCAGTCCTGCTGGCGACCGGCTACTTCGCAATCGTGCTGAAGTGGAACTACTCGACCGGCGAGCGCGCCGGCTGGGTGCAGAAATTCAGCAAGAAAGGCTGGCTGTGCAAGACCTGGGAAGGCGAAATGGCGATGGTCTCGATGCCTGGGGCGATTCCCGAAAAGTTCCTGTTCACCGTCTGGGACGACAACGTCGCAGCGTCGATCAACAAGGTGATGGGCAAGCGCGTCACATTGCACTACCAAGAAAAGGTCGGCCTGCCAACGACATGCTTCGGCGAAACGCGGCACTTCGTTACAGGGGTCATCGCGGTCGACGAATTCCAGCTCGGACCAGACACAGTTGTGCCGACACCGCAGCCCGCGCCTGCCAGTCCGCAGGCGCCAGCTGCTCCGGCCGCTCCGACGACTCCACCTGTTCCGCAGGCGCAGCCGTCACCCGCTCCCGCCGCGCAGCCTCCACCGCCCGCTCCGGCAGCCGCTCCCACCAAATAGCGTCAGGCTGCGGGCAGGCGCTCGATCTGCTCTCGCACTTTCGCGAGCGTCGCACCGAAGCCCGCCAAGCGGTCCTTTTCCTGCGCGACGACGGCGGCCGGCGCGCGCTCGACAAACGTCGCATTGGCAAGCTTGCCCTCCGCCTTGCGGATTTCATTCTCGAGGCGCGCAATCTCCTTGCCCAGACGTTCGCGCTCGGCCGCGACGTTCACCTCGATTTTCAGCATCAGCCGCATCTCGTCGACGACGGCGATCGGTGCCGGCCTTCCCTCAGCGGCAGCATTGATGTCGACCACAACGCTGACATCGGACAGGCGCGCCAGCGCCCTGAGGTAGGGCGACCAGGCGGCCAGCAGTTCCGCATCGCCGGCGGCAATGAGGGGAACCTTTTCGCCGGGCGACAGGTTCATTTCGCTGCGCAGATTGCGCAGCGCATCGACCACCCGCTTCAGAGCTGCGACCTGCGTATCGGCCGCGGCATCGATCTTTGCCGGTTCACACCTCGGATAAGGCTGGACCATGACCGAGGCCGCGCTCGTAGCGGCGCGCTTGCCCGCGGGCACGGAAACCTTCTGCCACAGTTCTTCGGTGATGAAGGGGATAAGCGGGTGCGCGAGCCGCAGTGTCGCCTCGAGCACGCGCACCAGCGTGCGCCGCGTGCCGCGTTGCTGCGCCTCGCTGCCAGCGCCGAGTTGCACCTTGGCAAGCTCGAGGTACCAGTCGCAGTACTCGTTCCAGACGAAGCCGTAGATCGCCGCGGCGATATTGTCGAGCCGATAGTCGGCGAAGCCGCGTGCGACTTCGGCCTCGGTGCGCTGCAGTTCGCCGATGATCCAGCGATCGACTGCCGAAAGTTCGACCGGCAGGTGCGCGTCGAGTCCGGTGTCGCGGCCGTCGACGTTCATCAGCACGAAGCGCGTTGCGTTCCAGAGTTTGTTGCAGAAGTTGCGGTAGCCCTCGCAGCGTTTCGGATCGAAGCTGATGTCACGCCCCAGGCTTGCATACGAGGCCATCGTGAAACGCAGCGCGTCGGCGCCGTAGGCGGGCATGCCGTCGGGAAACTCCTTCTTCAGTCGCCCAGCGATCACCGGCGCCTTGTCCGGACGGCGCAGCCCGGTCGTGCTCTTCTCGATCAGGCCCGCAAGCGGCGCCCCCTGGATCAGATCGACCGGATCGAGCACATTGCCCTCGCTCTTGCTCATCTTGTGGCCCTGCGCATCGCGGATCAGGCCATGGATGTAAACGTGGCGAAACGCCGGCCGGCCGGTGAAGTGGGCCGTCATCATGATCATCCGCGCGACCCAGAAGAAGATGATGTCGAAGCCGGTCACCAGCACCGACGACGGCAGGAAGAGCTCGCGCTCGATCGTTGGCGCGGGCCAACCAACGGTGGAAAACGGAAACAGCGACGCCGAATACCACGTATCGAGCACGTCCTGCTCGCGGTTCAATTCGCCGGCATAACCGGCCGCCTTCGCCTTCGCGCGCGCTTCGTCCTCGTTGCGCGCGACGAAGACCTCGCCGCCGGTGCCATGCCAGGCCGGTATCTGGTGTCCCCACCAGAGCTGGCGCGAGATGCACCAGTCCTGGATGTTGTTCATCCACTGGTTCCAGGTGTTGACCCAGTTCTCCGGTACGAAGCAGATCTCGCCGGACCGCACCAGTGCGATCGCACGCGATGCCAGCGATTCGCCGTCGTGGGCGGGCTTGCTCATCGCCATGAACCACTGGTGCGTGAGCATCGGCTCGATGATCTGGCCGGTGCGGCCGCAGCGTGGCACCGTCAGCCGATGCTTCTTCGTCTCGACCAGAAGTCCGAGACGCTCGAGGTCGGCAACGACACGCTTGCGGGCCTCAAAGCGATCGAGTCCGCGGTAGGCGACCGGGGCGTTGTCGTTGACCGTGGCATCGAGGTTCAGCACGCACAGCAGCGGCAGGCCATGGCGCTGGCTGACGGTGTAGTCGTTGACATCGTGCGCCGGCGTGACCTTGACCACGCCGGTGCCGAACTCGCGGTCGACGTAGGTATCGGTGATCACTGGAATCGCGCGCTCGGCGAGCGGCAGCTTCACGTGCTTGCCGACGAACCTCGCGTAGCGCGCGTCGTCGGGATGGACCATCACGGCAGTGTCGCCGAGCATCGTTTCGGGCCGTGTCGTGGCGACTACCAGGCTGCCCGATCCGTCCTCGAGCGGGTAGCGGATATGCCAGAGGAAGCCGTCTTCCTCCTCGGACTCGACTTCAAGGTCGGAGACGGCGGACTTCAGCACCGGGTCCCAGTTGACCATGCGCTGGGCGCGGTAGATCAGGCCGTCGTCGAACAGGCGCACGAAGGTTTCGACCACCGCGGCACTCTGCGTCGCGTCCATCGTGAAGTACTCGCGCGACCAATCCACGGTGTCACCGAGGCGGCGCATCTGGCCGGTGATCGTGTCGCCCGACTTGTCTTTCCACGCCCAGACGTGCTCGACGAACTTCGCCCGTCCGATGTCGTGGCGCGAGATGCCCTGCTCCTGCAGCTGGCGCTCGACCACGATCTGGGTCGCGATCCCGGCGTGATCGGTACCCGGTAGCCACAGGGTATTGAAACCGCCCATCCGGTGATAACGGATCAGCGCGTCCATGATCGTGTGATTAAAGCCGTGACCCATGTGCAGCGTGCCGGTCACATTCGGTGGCGGCAGCTGGATGCTGAACGATGGGCGGGCCGGATCGAGCGTCGGCTGGAATGCGCCGCTCGCCTCCCAAATCGGGTACCAGCGGGACTCGATCGCCGCCGGTTCAAAGCTCTTGGCGAGTTCGGCGGCAGCGGCCGGACGGGGCTCAGGCGAAGTCATTGCGATGCCCGCGCAGCGCGGGCCCTACGGGCAAGGAGGCGGATTCTAGGCGAGATACGAATCGCATCCTGAGGTCACGCCATCCACCTGGAACGACCGGCTCGCAGTCCTTGCCGAAGCGCGAAGAAGAAATCGAGCGTGCCGATTAGGTTCTAGACTCGCGCCATGCTCACACTGTTCGACTCCGCCTTCAGCCCATTCGCCCGCAAGGTCCGGATGGTGCTCGAGCACAAGGCCCTGCCATTCACCGCGGTCGATGGATTGCACGCGGATCAGCGGGCGGCGCTGACGGCGGTCAATCCGCGGCGCGAGGTACCGGCGCTGGTCGACGGCGAGATGGTCGTCGTCAACTCGGCGCATATCGTTGCTTACCTGGAGGACGCTTATCCGCAACCCGCCGTGCTGCCGAGCAACCTGGCACAGCGAACGCGCGCTCGCCACTGGGAGCGGATTGCCGATACCCAGCTTGATCCGATCATCGTCGACATCTCGCTGTGGTCGTGGGCGAATCGCGCTGATCAACCCCCGGCGGGCTTGCTGGCGGCGGCGCAGGGCGACCTGGACGCGATCTATGCCGAGCTTGAATCCGAGCTGCCGCAAGGCGACGGTTTCCTCTGCGGCGAACTGTCGATCGCAGACATCGCCCTGTTCCCACACCTGTCTGCGACACGCTGGCTCGGCGTGGGCGTCGACGCTGCACGTTTCGCGCGCCTGACCGCATGGCTGCACCGCCTGGCCCACACGCGCCTGTTCCGCGACGACATCGTCCGCCTGCGCGCGTTCCTGAAGAAGCCGCCGGATCCAGGCATTGAGCGAGACAGGATTTTCTGGCGCGGCGATCGCATCGAATGGGTGCTCGCGGCGGGTTACCACGACTGGTTCTTCGAGGAAATTCGCCACGGACGGGTGATCTGGCCCGGGCGGCCGTCGCAAACGACCGTCGGACCGGGTGGCGAGCGGGGCTGATATGCCGTAGTCGATGCGACTGGACCGCCGCGCGAAGTCGACTTCAGTGACGTCGTTCGTTGGCTGACTCTATTCGACTCATGACGCCGCCGCGCTGGCCCTTACGGTTTGCGCTGAAGAGCGACGGAGTACGGATGCAGAGTGGCAGACATGATGTTGGCGACAACCGCCGGATCGGACTCCATGAAGTTCCTGGCTGCGTCGTCACTCTCGGCCTCGAAGATGACAAGCCCGAACGTCTTGTCGAGTGATTCTGTCGTACGCCCCGCAAGAATGACCTGCCCGGCTTGGGCAGCCTTCGAAAGGCGCGCGAAGTGTTGCCCGATCACTCGGTTCTCGACTTCGCTCCATGCGCTCGTGTCCTGCATGCGTGGCGTCAGGTGCAGGACATAGACGTACTGTTGAGATTTGTTCACGTGCTGAGCCCATGTCGCCCCAAACGGCGCGACAAGCAAGATTGCGGAAAGGGACAAGATCAGGTTTCGGCCGGTCTTGATCATTGCATTGGCTTTAGTGATCCGGGCGCATGTGTCAAACGCGGCGGCATGATCTTCACGCCGCCGCATCGTATGCCGCGCGTATCCATCCCATCAGTTCAGCGTCAATTTCGCTCGGCTTGGAAAGGCGCACGATGTACTGGCACATGCCGCCTGGTGCCTGCGCCTTCAATCGCGCCGAAGCAGGGAGCGCCTTGGCGTTGAGTCCGAGTTCGACCTGATCCTTCGTTGCCGGCCCGAACATGGCGAACTGCTTCTTTCGGCGCAGGCTGACATACGTTTTCTTTGGTGCGGTCTCGAACGCCCCTAGCTTGCTGATCTCAGCGTGCAAGCGCTCGTGAAGCTTGCGCAGCGGCGCCTTCGGGCCGACGTAGATCGCGTCGAGCGGGTCCGCACTTTCGGCCGCCGGCATTGCTGCCTGCTTGGCACGCAGGGCGAGGGTGTTGGCATCACCGTAGCCGAGGCGCAGTTTCTCCATCAGCATCGTGCGTTGCTCGCCGACCTTGGAAAGTCCTGAACCGGCGATCAGGCTGCAAAGTTGCTCGAAGGTCTTGCCGGTCTTGGCTTCGATGTTGCGCAGCTGGCTGGCAATTGCGGCGTCAGGATTGGTCATGGTGGTCTCCCGGGTGTGTCGGTCGTGGTTGCAGCGGCCAATGCTCGGTGCGGGTGCGCTTGGGCAGCACGAATTCCATCAATCCGAAGGCGCCATACATCAGTCGTGTGCCCAGCGGCGGGTGCCCCGTTTCGGCGATTGCCTTGAGCGACTTCAAAATCATGTCGCCGCCCTGCTGCATGCTCTTGGCGGTACGCGTTCCAGCCGGCATGCCGCCGACGCGCAGTGTCACTTCCACGCCGGCGGCCACCGGCTTGAGTTCGTAGGCCACCTGGCAGACGGGATCGTCGTACTGCGTGAAGCGGTGGCTGTGCACGAAACGATGCGGTGGATCGACTTCAAGCACTTCGCCGACCACCAGGACATGCTTGCCCGAGCCAGTCCGCATCTGCATGTGACCACCGGACACCAGGCCGGTGGTGTGCAGCCAGGCATTGAAAACCGCGCCCTGCGCTTCGTCGGTCTTGGTCAATTCGCGCCACACCCTCTGGATGTCGGCCTGAATGACGATTCGGAAGATGGTGTCCTGCGAAGCTTTGCTCTCAGCCATGTCGGCGCCTGTTCGTCCGGGAGATTGGAAGGTGGATTACGTCGGCGCCTTCAGCGCTGTACTTTAGCCGTGTCAGGCGCGCAGCCCAATAAGCGCTGAATTCAGTAGTCCAGCGTTCGTGGATCCACTGGATTGGTGTGGGATTGAACCAGAGAAGGCGTTCGCGGCCGGAGCGTTCGGCGATCACCAGGCCAGCAGCTTCAAGCGTTGCGAGGTGCTTCATCACGGCGAAGCGTCCGATGTCGTTTTCAAGGTATTCGCACACGCGGTTCACGTTACAGCCCGGCTCCCGCTTGAGCGCGTCCAGGATGCGGCGACGCGGCTCGGACGCGAGCGCGAAGAACACTGCGTCGAGCCGATCGCTATCCTGCTCCGGTTCACGTTTCATATGTGCCATTATAGTCACATATTGACTGCGCCTCTGTCAAGGATGTAACTCGAAGCTGGCTGCGTATCAGGCGCCGAAGGCCGTCGTTCGGTCGGCGCGGCCGATTGAAATCGCCGGCTAGCGCTCTTCGCGCTCGCGCCGCAATTCGGCGGCCACCGCGCGCGCGATGCTTTCGCGCAGTCGCGTTTCAAACGACTGGCGCAATTCCATGGTCACGGACGACAGGACACGCTCGACCGCCGGCTGAAGTCGATCGCGCATCAGGCGCACAGCCTCGTCCGCAAGTGCTGGCTGAAGCTCGCGCAGGACTGCTTCGCGCACCTGCTGTTCGATGCGTCGCCAGTCAATCGGTGGCGGAGGAGGCGGGGGTGGGGCGACCACCGGGGGCGGCGGTGCCGCAGCGACAGGCCGTGGCGCGGGCGGCGGCGGAGGAGGCGGCGGTGGCGGTGGCGGTGGCGGTGGCGACGGTGGCGGTGAGGGCGGCGAAATCGCGGGCGGCGGCGGCAGTGGCAGCGTGATGTCCAGTTCGAGCGATGGCAGGGTCAGCCGCTCGGTCAACACCGGAATCGTGTCGTCGTCCGCCAGGGAGCGCCCGCCGGGACGGGTCAGGCGATCGAGCGGATTGCCCTTGGGATCACTCACCGCCGCTGGCCTCGAAATTGGTGGGCGCGAGACCCCGTTCTCGATACGACTTGAAGCGAAGACGGGCCTGAGCCCGGTCGTTCTCGTCGCGCGACACGACTTCGATCACGCGTTCGAAACGCGCAAACAGCTCTTCGAACTGCGGCGGCGCTTCGTCGTCCAGCGTCAGCAGCACATCGGCTGAGGGCGCGTGTTCCGCATCGAGTGCGAGCAGCACAGGGGTGTCGGCAGCAAGCGGCGAGTCGGAATAGACGTGCGGCAGGAAGTCGAGCGCGGAGAAAGTCCAGAGCGCCGCATCGAACTGAGCGAGACGGCTGGTGTCACGCGTATAGACGACCATGCGTTTGCCGGCCGCGCGCGCCTTGCGCGTCACGCGACAGGCATAGTGCACGCGGTGTTCGACGTTGAAATGAAAGTCGATCCGCGCCACTGGGTTTCTACCCCGCTCTCTCGATCAGGAATTGCGCCAGCAGCGGCACCGGACGCCCGGTCGCGCCCTTGGCAGTGCCACTCTTCCAGGCCGTGCCGGCAATGTCCAGGTGCGCCCACGGATAAGCCTTGGTGAAGCGCGCCAGGAAGCAGGCAGCAGTCACCGCTCCGGCGCTGCCCGGAATCCCGATATTTGCCATGTCGGCGAAATTTGACTTCAACTGGTCTTGATAGTCCTCGTCGAGCGGCATGCGCCAGGCGGGGTCCGCGGCCTGGCGGCTGGCCCCCAGCAACTGCAGAGCAAGATCCTCGTTGTTGCTGAACAGCCCGGAATTGACATTGCCAAGCGCCACGACGCAGGCGCCGGTCAGCGTCGCGACGTCCACCACTGCCGTGGGCTTGAAGCGCTCGACATAGCTCAGGGCGTCGCACAGGATCAACCGGCCTTCGGCATCGGTGTTCAGGATCTCGATGGTCTGGCCCGACATCGAGGTCACGATGTCACCGGGGCGCGAGGCGGTGCCGGAGGGCATGTTCTCGCAGGTCGCGACCACGCCGATCACGTTGAGCTTGAGCTTCAGCTCGGACACGGTTCGCATCGTGCCGATCACGCTCGCGGCCCCGCACATGTCGAATTTCATTTCGTCCATGTTGGCCCCGGGCTTCAGCGAGATACCGCCCGAGTCGAACGTGATGCCCTTGCCGACCAGCACCACCGGTGCCGCCTTGCCGGCGCCCTTGTGCCGGATGACGATCAGGCGCGGTGGCTCGGCCGAGCCGCGCGAGACGCTGAGGAAGGATCCCATCCTGAGGGCCTCGAGTTTCTTGGTCTCGAGTACCTCGACCTCCAGCTTGGTCTGCTTGCCGAGCTTGCGCGCCTCGGCGGCAAGATACGAGGGCGTGCAGATATTGGGCGGCAGGTTGCCGAGCCGCTTGGTGAGTTCCATGCCGTTGGCGACCGCAATGCCGCGCGCCAGGCCGCGCTCGGCGGCAGCGTCACGTCGCGAGAGCAGCAGTTCAAGACGTTTCGGCCCGCTCACATCCTCGCGCTTGCTCTTCAGTTCGTCGCTGCGAAACGCGGTTTCGCGTGCCGCCACGGCGAAGTGGCGGGCGGTCCATTCCGGATTGCGGCCTTTCGGTGCCCATTCGCCGGCCGTGACAATCAATTCGTTGACTCCGCTGGCAAAGGCACGTGCGGCGCCACGCACCGCATCGGCAAATGCCTTGTCAGTAAAATCAGCGCGCGATCCGAGGCCCACCAGCAGCACGCGCGGTGCAGTGACTCCGTTCAGGCCGCGCAGCGTCAAGAGCGAGCCGCGCTTGCCGGTCATCTCGCCGTTCTTGATTGCCGCGCGAATCGCGCCGCGCGAGGCGGTGTCGATCGCACGCGCACTGGCACTCAGTTCGCCGTCCCCAAATACACCGACCGCGATCGCGTCCGACTTTACGGTATCGGCCGATGCGGTTCGAATGCTGATTTCCATCGAAACAGTTCCTCTGTAAAGTCGCACGATGAGCGGGCCGGCTGCATCAGCGAAGGGATTCGGACGAGAACACGGCGAGGCACGAGTGCCGTGCCGGTGTGGCGCGCAGTATATCCAGCCGAGCAGTCCGGCCGTTTGAATTGAAAGCTCGATTCGGGGCCCGATTCAGGTGATCTTTCGCCGCGCCATCCTGACCGAGCTGACAAGCGCTGCAAGCGCGGTCTTCACGGTGCTGTTTTCGATCATTTTCTCGGTGGGCCTGGTTCGCATTCTGGGCCAGGCAGCCGGCGGACGGGTCGACAACGAAGCCGTCTTCCAGCTGCTGGCACTGACGGCGCTTACCTGGTTGCCGGTGGTGTTCACGCTGACCCTGTTCATCGCCGTGCTGATGACGCTGTCGCGCAGCTACCGGGACTCCGAAATGGTGGTCTGGTTCACGACCGGGCAGAGCCTGCTCGCCTGGATCGGTCCGGTCCTGCGATTCTCCTGGCCGATCGTGGTCGCGATCGCACTGATTTCGATGTTTGTGACGCCCTGGGCGTTTGCCCAACTCGAAGCGAGCAAGGAACGCTTTTCGAAGCGCGACGATGTGAGCCGGGTGGCGCCCGGGCGTTTCATCGAATCCGGCGGCGCCGACCGCGTGTTTTTCGTGGAGTCGGTCGATTTCGTCGACGGCAAGGTCCGCAACATTTTCGTCAGTACCCGCAGTCAGGGTCGCGAGGGCATCGTCGTCGCGGCAGAAGGGCGCATCGAGGAATCCGCCAATGGCGATCGTTTCCTCGTTCTCGAGAATGGACGCCGCTACGAAAATCAGCCCGGAATGCTGGAGTCACGGACGCTCGAGTTCGATCGCTACGCCGTGCGCCTTGAAAGTCGTCCGGACCGACCGCTGGGCGAGCGCAAGGCCCGGCTGAAAGGCATGGGCGAACTCCTGGCCGAGCGGGATTCCTTTGCACTGGCCGAGCTCTTGTGGCGCATCGGGATTCCGATCGTCGCGGTACTGGTCACTCTGCTGGCGATCCCGCTGGCCTACACCAATCCGCGCATTGGGCGCTCGTTCAACCTGATCATCGCAGTGCTGGCATTCACCGTGTACCTGAACATGCTCTACACGCTCAAGGCCTGGGTGCAGCAGGGAAGAGTGGACTTCAACATCGGAATGTGGGCCGCGCACGCGATCATCGCGGCGATCGTGATCGCCTTGTTCTTTCGGCGCGTCTACATGCAGCGCTGGCTGCCATTCTGGCTGAAGCCTGCGTACTGGCGCGGGCGGCGAACCGAATCGTCATGAAGACACTGCGTCGCTATCTCTGGAAGGAGATCGCCGTTGCCACGGTGTTTGTCCTGTTTGCGCTGCTGACCCTGTTTCTGTTTTTCGATCTTGTCGCGCAGCTCGATGAGGTGGGCCGCCGCGGTTTCAAACTGCGCCATGCCTTCGCCTATGTCGCACTGACCCTGCCGTCGCGGACCTACGAGCTGATGCCGATCGCCGCCCTGATAGGCACGATCTACGCGCTGGCCAAGCTCGCGGCCAGTTCCGAATTCACGATCATGCGGGTGTCCGGCATGAGCACGCGCCGGCTCATGCAGTGCCTGTTGGCTCTGGGACTGACCCTGGTGGGCATCACCTATCTGCTCGGTGAGTTCCTGTCGCCGCCGGCCGAACGCCTGGCGCAACGGGTACGTTTGAAAGCAACCGATTCGTCCCTTACCGTGCGGGACTTTCGCTCGGGTGTCTGGATTCGCGACGTGGTCAAGTCGCCCCGCGGCGAGATTGACGGCATTCGCTTCATCAATGTCAAGCAGGTGTCGGTGGATTCTGCCACGCGCGGTTGGCGCGTTTTCGAATTCGATCGCGACTATCGGCTGCGTTCAATCCTGACGGCCGCGTCGGCGAGTTACAAGCCGGGGTCCGGCTGGACCCTTTCCGACGTGGTCGAAACCCTGGTGCCGCGGGTCGCCGCGAACGACACTGCGCCGGCCACGGTGCACACCCAGGTGATCAGGGAGGCAAGCCGGGCCTGGCCCTCGGATCTCACGCCCGATATCTTCGGCGTACTGCTGGTGCAGCCCGAACGGATGGCCGGCTGGGATCTCGCGCAGTACATCAACCACCTGAATGAAACGCAGCAACAGGCCGAGCGCTACGAGATCGCATTCTGGAGCAAGCTTTTCTATCCATGGGCCGTGCTGGTCATGATGGCGCTGGCACTGCCCTTCGCCTACCTGCACGTACGCTCCGGCGGCGTCAGCTTGAAGATTTTTTCGGGCGTGATGATCGGCGTGGCGTTCTACGGCCTCAACAAGCTGTTCGCCCACATCGGCCTGTTGAATACCTGGCCGCCGATACTGGTCGCGGCGATTCCAAGCCTGGTCGTGCTGGCGCTCGCGATGGGCACCCTGTACTGGATCGAGCGCCGGTAGGTTTCTTTCACTGGTGTCGACGAGTGAGAACCTGGGTTCGCAATATCGGCGAAGAGATGCGAGCGATCTACGCTCGCATCACTCAGCTACTTCACTGCAAAACAGTAGATCAGGCCATCGCCGCCGGTGCTGCGCAGGATCTCCTGACTGCAGCCGAGCGTGGGATGAGATGAATTCCACGAGGTGGCCCAGGCGTCTCCAACCGGGCCCGCGCGGTCGTGGTGACCCGTCATTGCCGATCCGTCGGTTCCGCTCTTGGTCCAGTTGCCGCACGTCATGTCAGCAAACGGTGTGGGCGGAAAAGCCGTGCCGTCGGGCCGCGAGCCGGTCAGTATGTCGTGCTTGAGTGGATTGTCGCCGCGGCTGTTGACCGGCTGACCCTTTTCGTCCAGCGCCGTCTGCTTGGTCAGATTGTTGTTGGCCGAGTGCAGCTCCTCGACGCTGCCGGCGATCATGACGCCCTTGGCGTTGTACCAGGGGCCGCTGCCGATACGATCGCGCGCATGAACGACCTTCGGGTCACTCATTGCCGATGCCTGCGTGCTCAAGTAGGCGCGCCAGGTGCGGTTGCCCGCACCCGCTGCCTTGGCGAGCGACTGGCATTGTTGATCCGCCCCCGCGAGACCACCCAGGTCAGCGCCTTTGCCGGGACCAACACTGGTGATGAAGAACGACATCTCCTTGCCGGTACTCGCCTGCGGCGACTGCGCGGTCGAGCTGTTGACCAGCAAAGTCAAGCCTCCTACGACCAACAATGCCCTTTGCATCACCCTGTGCATGGCGACCTCCTGTCGGTTCAAGCTGCAATTGTTCCCGCATCGCAAGCACGCGGCGCTCGGCCGCGGTTGTCGAGACAATGAGCTTATCGCGCGACCGCGACTCGGTCGAGCGCATGGCCAGCCGCAGATTCAGTGCCGTTCGGGTTGTTCAGTTGGAAATGTGAATCATGTCGCGGACGCGCGGATAGATCTGCTCAGTCCACCGTCGGCCGCTGAACACACCATAGTGGCCGACGCCGGTCTGCACATGATGCTGTTTTCGATACGGGCGGATCCCGGTGCACAGGTCCTGCGCGGCCAATGTCTGTCCGACGGAGCAGATATCGTCGCGTTCGCCTTCGATCGTCATCAGGGCTGGACGACGGATCGCGCCGCAATCGATGCGGGCGCCGCGCCAGCGCAACTCGCCACGCGCGAGCGAGTAGTCCTGGAACACCAGCTTCACGGTCTCGAGATAGAACTCGGCCGGCAGATCCGCCACCGCAAAGTACTCGTCATAGAAACTTGCGGTCGCCTCGGCCTTCTCGGTTTCACCGGCGTACAGGTGGTTGTACATGTCGACGAACGCCTTCTGGTGCCGTTCGAGGTTCATGCTCATGAACGCACTCAACTGCAGGAATCCCGGATAGACGCGACGCAATGCGCCGGCAAACCGCCAGGGAACACTGGCGATCAGGTTGTTCTCGAACCAGGAAATCGGTCGGCTCGTTGCGAGCTCGTTCACGCGCGTTGGGTTGATGCGGCAATCGATCGGACCGGCCATCAAAGTGATGCTGCGCGGTTCTGCCTCATGACCGCCCTCGGCCATGACGGCCGCGGCGGCCAGTGTGGCCACGCAGGGCTGGCACACGGCAAGCACATGACCGCCCGGACCCATCGCTTCGAGAAATGCGATCAGGTGCGCAATGTATCCGTCCAGTCCGAAACTGCCATACACGAGTGGTACATCACGCGCATTGCGCCAGTCCGTGATGTAGACATCGTGGTCGGCCAGCATCGTGCTTACGGTGTCACGCAGCAGCGTTGCAAAGTGACCCGACATCGGTGCGACGATCAGCACGCGCGGTTGCGCGACGCTAACGTCCTTGCGAAAGTGAAGGAGCTTGCCGAACGGTTCGGAGCGGGCGATTTCCTCCCGGACCTCGACCTCGCGATCGCCCACGCGAACCCGGTCGATGCCGAACGCGGGGCGCTGGTGCGTCAGGCGTGCACGCGAGAACACCTCGTAGGCGGCCGCGAGCCGCCGTTGCGCTTCGCGCGGCGTGAGCCCGGCGTCTCGCAAGCCCTTGAGCTGGTCCAGGACTCCGAGACAGGTGCGGGCCAGGCACTGAATCGGCCAGGCGAGGTCGGCATGTGCTTGGTACGCGTGGTACAGCATGGTTCGAGCCAATCTCGGGAACGAATGACCAAGAGACCCGCAAGAACCGCGCCAGGGTCCAGATTCGACCGGCGCAGTGGCTGGCACGCCCCTTGCATTGCATTCCTTGAAACGGCGTGCAGCGAAGATTCGATGCGCCGATGTGGAGCTCGGCATGGCGACGAAGGCGGTCCTGACGATCAACAGCAAGAACTACGGCGCGTGGTCGCTGCGCGGCTGGCTGCTGGCGCGCTTTGCGGGGCTCGATTTCACCGAGCACACGGTGTCGCCGGACGATCCCGACAATCGTAACGAAATGCTGCTGCTCTCGTCGTCGATCCTGGTCCCGCGGCTCGACCACAACCGGGCGCGGGTGTGGGACACGCTGGCGATCGCCGAGTATCTGAACGAACTGAAGCCGAAGTCAGGCCTGCTGCCCAGCGATCGCATTGCACGTGCGCATTGCCGCTCGATTTGCGGCGAGATGCACTCGGGCTTTGCGTCGATGCGCTCGGCCCTGCCGATGAACATCCGCGCGCACTTCCCGGGCTTCAAGGTATGGGCCCGGGCCCAGGCGGACATTGATCGCGTTCTGTCACTGTGGTCGGAGTGCCTGGCCACCTACGGCGGGCCCTACCTGTTCGGTGCACGAACCATGGCCGACGCCATGTATGCACCCGTGGTCACCCGCTTCAACACCTACGATGTAAAGCTTCCGCCGGCCTGTAGCCGTTACTGCGAAACGGTGCTGGCCATGCCGGAAATGCGCAAATGGATCGACGCGGCCAAGGCCGAACCGGAGGCGATCGACGAACTAGAGGTTGAGTTCTGAAGGCCGCCCGGCCGATCGACCGACATTCGCCACCAGTCGATGCGCAGCATTCAAGGCCAGGTCTTCGGCACTGGCACCTCGCAAGGCGCCGTCTCGTCGACGGTACCGAAATCGGCCGGCGCAACAATCTCCATGTATTCCATGTCGGGCGAGTAATCGAACAGGTAGTGGACGATGCCGGGGCGCTGATGCACGCAATCCCCGGCCGCAACCAGCGTTTCGGTCTCGCCGTACATGAAACGCGCCCACCCTTTGAGCATGTACACCACATGAAGATCTGCTTCGTGCCGGTGCCAGCCAGTGCCCTTCTCTGGTGCGTTATTTGCCCTAACAAGTTGCACTAACAGCCTGCCTTGGGTGGCCTCGGAAATGCCGAGATCGCGGTAGTGAAAGAAATCTCGCAGACCTTCGCCTCGCCAGGGAGTGTCGCCAGGGCGAACATGGGAAAATCGGGTGGCAACTCGATCGAGCATGACGTCCTCTCAACGGGTGACGACGTCATTGTGCGAAGCAACAAACGTTCCAGGATCACATTGCATCACCGTCTGGTGCAGCGCGATCGCAGGCTTCAATAGCGGCTAGTCGCCGAGACTGAGCAGCCGGTCTTCGTCAGCGCTGGCCAGCACTGGCAGTCCGGCGTCTCGCCAGCCCTGCGCGGTGACCGTGCCGTCCAGTCGTAGAAACCTGCTCTAGCAGCGTGGCCCCGGGGGCTGGAGGGCTTGCCCAGGGCGGCGACGCTCAACCGTGAACATTCAATTGGTAATTATAGATTTCTTTCGGATCGAGGCGCTGCTGCTCGTCAAGCCTCTCGCTCGATACGGGTGACGCGCCTGGCGCCGTCGAGCTCAGCTCGGTGGTTCCTGCCTGCACACCGACGCTGGTGTCGTGGTGCGGAGCGCCGGAGGTCCGGACATCGCAGGCCATGAGTACGACCACGGCCAGAATGCCGCACAGCATGGTCGCGGTTTCAGACGTCTGTCGATATGTTCTGTGCATTATGTGATCTCCTGCAGTCTTGGTTTGGCAAACCCGTGGGGGCCTGTCCGTTGTCCGATCACATTTCTGATCGGGTGACTGCACTTTGGCCCTGCGCTGCGCCCGGGTCGTTGGGAAACTCTGCTTTGCGAAAGCCGAATGTTCCGCATTCGCGGCGAAGAGGGATGGGGCGCAAGATGCCAACGGCCGGGCTACTGCGGAGCCCAGGCGGGGCATAGGTCCGACCGAGCGGGCGCCGAGCGCGCCTGCAAGCTACGAGAACTGGCTGTGGAAGCCGCGTGAGTTCAGTCCATACGGATTGACGAGAGCGGACCGCGGAGGCCGCAGGCTGGAGAGGGTCCGCTCGATGGAAGTTTTAAGCACCGCCTAGCGAAGCTTGGTTCGAGCTAGGCGCTTGGCGTTTGCCACGGCCTTGCGATGGACCGGGGCCAGCCCCTTATCAAAAACATCAATAGCGGCACCTTGAAGCTGTGCGGCCACCTTTCGAAATGATGGCTTGTTCCGTGGCGAAGACGACAAGATTGAACGACGGAGGGAGGCTGCCAGCGCCTGGTTGGCACGCATGTACTGAGTAGCCATGGCCTGCCACGCCTGAGCAAACGCGGTTGACTTCTCCGCAAGCATGAGAATGAACTCCTTTTGATCGCGCTCCGACAGCGTAGGGCCTGCGACAGCCATGCGCGTAACTCGATGCGCCACCACCTGCGGCACCGCAATTGCGAGTTCTGCGGCCTTGGTCGTGATTGATCTTGCCTTGCGAGTGGAGCGACTGGGCATCAAGCCTCCTTGGTCTTGCTGTGACTGTAGCTCGTGCATCACGGTCCGCGCTTTGCATTCGAGCCAGGCCGGAGATTACGGCGAAACGCGATTGCGATCGTAGCTTGACGCTGCCTGAACAAGCGTCGACGATAGCCCACGCTTCCTTCGAAGCGATGCCCCGCAGTCTGGTTCAACCGGTGAGCCCGTTCAACAACCAGGAGCTTGCAGTGGAAAGGAAATTCAGTGCACCGGTGGACAAGGTGTTCGGGCTGCTGGTCGATCCAAAGTGGCTCGAGACCCGTTGCCTGGCGCTGAGCGAACTGAGCGCAAGCTGCAAGACGAAGAAGTCTGCCTCCGGCGCGACGGTGACAATGAAGCGCCGAGTGCATCGCGAGCTGAATTCGGTGATCTCGAAGGTTCTGAATCCCGACAGCGACATTGAACTCGTCGAGCAGTGGTCAGTCGACAAGGGCAGTCGCAGTGGCAGCTTCACGCTGCAGGTCGTCGGCAAGCCGATCACCGTGACCGCGGATTTCGAGCTGGTGCCCGAGGGTAAGGGCTGCGTTTACCGCATCCAGCACCACTGCAAGGTGCAGGTGCCTCTCATCGGCGGCGTGGTCTCCAAGTTCGTCCTGGGACAGACCGAGCAGGGTTGCGCCGACGAGCTCGACTACCTGACCGATTACCTGAAGAAGCACAAGTGATAAACGGAGTGGAAGATTTCCGCGACCGATAGCCGGCGCAGGATCACGCGTCCCACCCCCAAGGCGTCGACTGGTCCGGGCAAGCTCGAACGCGAGCTGGAGCACGCCAAGACCTACGCCGAATGGTTGCAGATCGCCACCGAGCACGATCGTCTCAGTGGCGCGCTCGACTGGCGCGCCAGCGATGACACCGACCTGCTGCACGTGCCGGAGATCCGGCGCAGCATCGCCCGGCTGCGCTCGATGCGCGAGGCAGGCGAAACCTGGCCGCTGACCAATGCATTTCAGGAGATCCTGTTCCGCCATCAAGGCGAGTTCGTCCAAGCCGAGCTCTACCACCGGGCTAAGAGCGGCACCAAGCTCGTGGTGAAGGAATTCTTCGACGAACTTGAAGCGTGTTTTCTCCACCTGGTCGGGCTCGAGGTAGAAGGCGTGACCGACGAGTACCGTCTGGAACAGGTCAAGCGCGTCGGTCGCGTCTATGGGCGGCCGGCACTGCTGCTTTCCGGTGGCGCCTTGCTCGGGCTGTACCACTTCGGCGTCATCAAGGCCCTGTTCGAGCAGGAACTGCTACCGCGCACGATCTCAGGGTCGAGCATGGGCGCGATCCTCGCGGGCTGGACCTGCAGCCACACCGATGACGAACTGCGCACGCTGTTTGCCGACCTGAGCCTGATCAACCGCGATGCGCTGAGCCGTTTGCCGATGCGCGCGATGCTCAAGCAGCGCACCGTGATGGACCAGCGCAAGTTGTTGAGGTTTCTGGGCACGATCATTCCCGACATGACCTTCAAGGAATCGATGCGCCATTCGCGGCGCATCGTCAACGTTACCGTGTCACCGCTGAACAAGCGACAGACGCCCAGGTTGCTGAACTATCTGTCCTGCCCAGACGTGCTGTTGCATCGGGCCGTTCTGGCGTCGTGCGCGATGCCGCTGGTGTTCAAGCCGGTACAGCTGATGGCCCGGCAGCGCGGCGAGGTCAGGCCGTGGATGAAGAACGAACTGTGGGTCGACGGCTCGGTTAGCGGCGACCTGCCGTTCAACCAGCTTACCCAGATGCTGAACATCAACCACTACATCACTTCGCAGGCAAACCCGCATGTCGTGCCCTTCCTGTCGCTGCAAGGCGAAAGCAAGGGGGTCGTTCCGGCGATCGCGCGCATGAACACCAAGTTGCTCAGCCGAGGCTCGGCGGAGCTGCTCGACCTGGCCCGCCGGGTCGCGCCCGATGGCATGTTGCGCGACGTCGTCACGACCGCGCATGCCATGAGTGACCAGGAATATGCCGGCAGCGACATGCATATCCAGTTGCCATTCCGGCCAGCGCTTTACACGAAGGTGCTGAGCAACCCGAGCTTCAAGGAATTTCAGGAGTACATTTACCTCGGTGAGCAGGCCACCTGGCCACGCATCGAGATGATCCGGGACCGCACCCGCCTGAGTCGCCTGTTTGGCACCCATATAGGCCTGCTGATGCAGCGCATTGCAGCAAGGGACAGGACTGGTGCGCGTGCGCGGGCGGCTAAAGGAAGTCATGACCCTGGTCACGGCGATCGCGGTGCCGCGATCGCCGCGCGAAGATCGAATTCACCCGGCCGGCCTCTCGCCACACTCCGCTCCCATCTGTCCGAAAGCACTGACATGGACCTTACCGACTCCCCCGCGCAACTGCAGATTCCCGCCGAATTCGAACAATGCCTGGCGCAGCAGCGCGCCGCCTATCTTGCTGACCCGAACCCGAGCTATGCGCAGCGCGTGTCCGACCTGAAGACCCTGTCGCGCATGCTCAAGGAAAACCAGGACGCGATCGTTGCCGCGATCAGCCGCGACTACACCAATCGATCGAGTTTCGAAACCCTGTTCGCCGAATTCTTCATGGTCCTGGATGGCGTACGCGACACCATCAAGCACCTCAAGGGCTGGATGAAGCCGATGAAGCGGCATGTCGACGTGACGATGTACCCGCTGGCGAAGAACCGACTCATTCCGCAGCCGCTGGGCGTGATCGGGGTCATCGTGCCGTGGAACTTCCCGCTCTTTCTGTCTGCAGGGCCGCTGACGGGCATCTTCGCCGCCGGCAATCGCGCGATGGTCAAGATGTCGGAGAACTCGGTCAATCTGGCGCGCCTGCTGATGTCGCTCAGCCCGAAATACTTCCCGGCCGACAAGCTCATGTTCTTCGAGGACGGCGGCGGCCGCGGTCCGGCGTTCAGTGCGCTGCCGTTCGACCACCTGATGTTCACCGGTTCGGGGCAGACGGGTCGCGCGGTCATGGCTTCCGCCGCACGTAACCTCACCCCGGTGACGCTCGAGCTCGGCGGCAAGGCGCCGGCGATCGTCGGCGCCGACTTCCCGATCAAGACTGCGGCAGAACGCCTGCTGTGGGTGAAGATGTTCAATGCCGGGCAGGTCTGCCTCAACGTCGATTACCTGTTCCTGCCTGAAGGCCGTGTCGACGAATTCGTCGAGCATGCCAAGCGCCTGGCCGCCGAACGCTACCCTGACATCAACGGCACTGACTACACCTCGATCATCGACGAGCGTTCGCACAAGCGCCTGACCGACATGCTCGAGGACGCGCGTGCCAAGGGTGCGAACGTGATCAACCTGATGCCGGACCAGAAGCCCGACCCGGCGCTGCGCAAGTTCGCGCCACATGTGGTGCTCAACGCCACTGAAGACATGGCGGTGATGCGGCGCGAAATCTTTGGCCCCATCCTGCCGATCAAGACCTACCGCGACGCCGAAGAAGTAGTGCGCTACGTCAACTCGCACGACCGGCCGCTGGCGATCTATCCGTTCACCAACGACCGCGCGCTGCAGAACCTGTACATCAACCGCGTGATGTCGGGCGGGGTGTCGATCAACGAGGGAATGATGCATGTCGCCCAGCACGACATGCCATTCGGCGGCGTCGGCGGCAGCGGCATGGGCCACTACCACGGCTACGAAGGCTTCCTGACCTTCTCCAAGCTGCGCCCGGTGTTCTACCAGGCGCCGTTCTCGGCAATCCAGATGCTGTTCATGCCGCCCTATGCAGGCCGGGCGACGAGGATCATGAACTGGCTGATCAAGCTCAAGGGATAAAGAAGTCGGCGCTGGCCGGCCGACGAGCGTCTCCGCGGCTGCTCGTGGGCCGACGCGAGACAGCAAGTTCATCCGTTGAAATTGGGCGTCAGCGGCGCCGAGTGCGCTAGGGAGATTCCGATCAGATCGGACCTTTGCAGACGCGCTTTCCTTTCTATTGACTCGGCAGCGTTGCACGGACTACCCTTTTGACGACACCGCCGGTACGGTCAAGGGCATTGCAGCGGCGCGGCCTGCGCCATCAAAGGCGTACCTCGCAAACAGAGAATGCATTTGAACGGAGTCCAATTATCCGGATGGCTGGCAGTGCTGCTGGCCGGCACCTGCTGCCTGCCTGGCCAGTGTCTGGCCGGCGGCATCAATGGCAAGGTCGTGTATGTCGGTGCCGCGCCTGCACCACAAAAAATTCCTGTCACGATCGACCAGTATCTGTGCGGCACCGAGAAGAATGCCGAGAGCCTGCTACTGTCAGCGAAGAAGGAAATCCGCAATGCTGTCGTGTGGCTGGAAAATCCGCCGGCCGGCGCACCGAGTACCGCACCGACCGAGAAGGTGGAGATCGATCAGAGGGGATGCGCATTCATACCGCGAGTCGTCGTGGTTCCGGCCGGGGGCACGGTTGATTTCCTGAACAGCGACCGCCTGCTTCATAACATCCATGCCACTCCGAAGCTCAACGTCACATTCAACCGAACCCAGCCGAAAGGCCGCACCATACCGGTCACGTTCGCCAAGCCCGAGATTGTCCGCATCGACTGTGACCTCCACTCATGGATGACCGCATGGGTCGTTGTGGCCGAGCACTCCTTCTATGCGATCACCGGGGCAGAAGGCCAGTTCGTCTTCGACAATCTTCCGCCGGGACAGTACAAATTGCAGATCTGGCACGAAACGTTGGGCACGATGTCGGCAAGCGTCGTCGTCGGTGACCAGCCAGCCGGTCAGGTCACGATCGAGATGAAGGCACGCTGAGAGTGGCGTTGCTCTACGGCGTGACGGTGATCTTCTTCGACGCTTCCCATGCAGCGGAATGCGTCGGTTCTGCCACGTGCCCGCAGCGATCCGCCTTCGTCGAGCGCGACCGTGAAAGTCACGGTCGGCGAGGAGTAAACCGGGTGCAGGTAGACGCGGGCAATTTCCACCGTATCCTTGTACAGCGCGATATAGCGAACGAAGTGTTCGGTTAGCGATGGGTGCTGAGCTTCGGCACCAACGCTCACTGTGACGTTGAACCAGGCACCTCGCGTGACGGAGTTCGGCGCGTCGATCTTCGGCGTGTGCCTCGGGTCGCGGCCCATGTGAACCTGCCTGAACTCCGGCGTGAACTGCTCCGCCTGCTCTGCCTCTGCCTGCGCCTGGCCTGCGACCAGGCTCAACAGGAGGCTCAGTGGAACCATCATGGCGCGCGGGAAAAGTCGAACGGTCGTTGTCATCGCAGAACCTCGCGTTTCTCGCTCAGGGCGCTCAAAGGTACTGGCCGATCAGCGCCATCAACTCGCGTGGGCTGTAGGGCTTGGCGAGATAACCGGAGGCCCCGGCCTTCATAGCCTTTTCGCGATCACCGCTGAGCGCGTACGAGGTGATCACGATGATCGGGATGTGACTCGTGCGGGAATCGGCCTTCAGGAGTTGCACTGCTTCAAGCCCTGACATCTTGGGCAGCTGCACGTCCATCAATATGAGATCGGGCAGTCGCTGCTGCGCAAGCTCGACGCCGGTCTCGCCATCAACGGCCTCGATCACCCGAAACGACGAATGACTGAGCAGCTTTCGCACCATTTTGCGGTTGTACTCGTTGTCTTCGACGTAAAGTACGGTGCGCTCGTTCATGCTTTTGACCCGCTGACGCGCAGTGGAACGGAGAAATTGAACGTGGAGCCCTTGCCGACCTCGCTCTCGGCCCAGATACGGCCCCCGAGCATTTCAACAAATTTCTTGGCAATGCTCAAACCGAGGCCGGTGCCTCCGAATTCCCGGGTAATGGTCGTATCAACCTGGCGGAACTCCTCGAAGACGTTGGTCAGTTCATCGCGCGCAATGCCGATACCGGTGTCTGAGACACGGTAGATGAGCTGGTCAGCGGAGAGTTCCACGGCGATGTCCACCCGGCCTTGCCGCGTGAACTTCAGGGCATTGCCGGCCAGGTTCATCAGGCATTGGGTCAGGCGGCCACTATCGCCGTAGGCAATCGGTAGATCGTCCGGAACATGGGCGGTGAATTCAAGCCCCTTTTCTGCCGCAATGGAACGCAGCGAGGTGCGCACTGTATTGACGACGTCGCTTACCGAATACTCGTTCAGGGCAAGTTCCATCCGCCCGGCTTCGATTTTGGACAGATCGAGAACGTCGTTGATCAAACGCAGGAGTTGGCGGCCGTTGACCTGTATGTCCGAGAGCGGCTCCTTGATCTCGGCCGGCACTTCTCCATAAAGCCCATCGAGCATCATCTCGCTGAAGCCTAGAATCGCGTTCATCGGCGTGCGCAATTCGTGGCTCATGTTGGCGAGAAACTCGGACTTTGCCCTGCTTGCCATCGCCAGTTGCTCGTTCAGACGCATGAGTTCGGCCGCCGCGCGGTGCTGTGCCTGGTCGAATCGATGCAGTTCCTGGCTCATGTGGTTCATCCGGTCGGCGAGTGCCCCGAATTCGTCGCGATTGATCACTGCAAGATTGCGCCCGAAATTGCCCGCCGCCACGTCGCCAAGGAAGGCCTCCGCCTGGCGCACCGGCAGAATGAATGACCAGGAGATCACGAACCCGCAGAGCAATGCCAGTGCCACGGCGCTCACGGCGAAGGCGCTCGTCAGGATCAGCGATCTGCGATTGGCCGCGTCGACCCCGTTGCGCAAGCGAGCCATGCGACTCTGCTCGGCCTGGACGAGCAGACCCATACGCATCGCGATCTGATCATCCAGCCGCTCTTCGCGCTTCAGGAGCTCGCCCGTGATGGCGCCGATCTTGCCGTCGCGGATCGCGTTGGCCATGTCGGCCATAACGCCCATTGCTTCGTCCTGTGAGGACCGGATCTGATCGATGAGTTCTTGCTGCCCGGCGCCCTCCGCGGCTTCCAGCTTGGCAAGCGACTCGTTGAACCGGTTGTTCTCGCGCAGGATACGCGCGATAGCCGCTTCGTCCCTGGAAATCAGCGCCAGAAGCGTGAAGTGCATCTGTCTGGCCAGCGCATGCTGGGACTGCTGTGCCCAGCTGACTCTCTCGTGCGCCTGATCGAGCAGGCGAGTCTGAGCGGTCGTATTCACGAGTATGAGCAGACTCACCACCGCCATCGTGATGAACAACAGCGTGATGATCAGAAAGGCGAACAGGAGTTTGGTATGGACCGAGGCCCGAATGCGCGCAACCTTGCTCACCAGCCAGCCGAGTGCTGACCGGCTCAGTACCTGCATGGCCACCTGCTCGAGTTTGATTTGCAAGCGCTCCGCCCAAGACGAACACGCGTTTCAAGACGGCACTTTGTCGGGACTTCCCTGCCTTGTGGAGGTCCGGCCAAGCTCGTATATTTTTGTCCCTCCCTGAGGGAGTCAATGGTGAGAACACCCCCGCGCATCCTCATCGTCGACGACAACCTGACCAACGTCAAGATTCTGCAGACCCGTCTGGCCCGCGAGAATTTCGAGATCATCACCGCCGCCGATGGCGAAGCAGGACTGGCTGCTGCGCGCCAGCACACCCCGGACCTGATCCTGCTCGACTTGATGATGCCCAAGCTTGGAGGCATCGAGGTTTGCCGGCGCCTGCGGGAGGATCCCGACTTCCCGTTCACACCCATCATCATGGTGACCGCGTTGGCGGAGTTGAAGGACGTCGTCGCGGGGCTTGAAGCGGGCGCTGACGAATACCTGACCAAGCCTGTCGACCACTCTGCGCTGGCTGCGCGCGTGCGCTCGATGCTGCGGATCAAGCGCCTGCACGACACCGTTGAGACATTGGCCGCGGAGGTGAAGGAGTGGAACGCATCCCTGGAACGCCGCGTTGCCGAACAGATCTCGGAAATCGAGCGCGTCGGCCGGCTCAGGCGTTTCTTCTCCCCGCAACTTGCCGAGCTGATTGTCAGTGGCGGCGCCGATGATCCCTTGCAGAGCCATCGGCGCGACATCACAGTCGTATTTCTCGATCTGCGCGGCTTCACGGCCTTTGCCGAGACTGCCGAGCCGGAGGACGTAATGGGCGTGCTGCGCCAGTTTCACGCCGCGGCGGGTGAAATCATCCTCGAGCACGAGGGGACGCTTGAACGTTTCGCCGGAGACGGGATGATGATCTTCTTCAATGATCCGGTCCCCGTGCCGGACGCCGCCGAACGTGCAGTGCGAATGTCGCTCGCGATTCGCGAGCGCATCGGGACGATCGGCGAGGAGTGGGCCACTCGTGGCTACGCATTGAGCCTGGGTATTGGTATTGCGCAGGGCTTCGCCACAATCGGCGCCATCGGCTTCGAAGGACGCTGGGACTATGGCGCAATCGGCACGGTGACCAATTTGGCCGCCCGACTGTGCGCTGAGGCAGCGGGCAATCAGGTCCTCATCTCCCAACGCGTCTACGCGCTTGTGCAGACAATTCTCGACGTGGAACCCCAGCAGGTGCTTGCGTTGAAAGGTTTCCACCGCCCGATCTGCTGCTATCCGGTCCGCGGGCTGAGGGCGCCGCCGGGCTGAACGCGTGAGGTCTCGCGCTCCAAAGCCCGACGACGCACATTCTGGGCGGCGCCGATCGCCACGATTACGTCCCGGGCTGCAGGACTATGCTCGTCTGCAACCGCGGAGCGATGCGCCAAGAAGCAGGAGCCTGAGATGATCGATCTGATTGAGCGGACTCTGGATCGTGGCCTTGGCTTGAACGACCGCATAGCCGATTCCATCCAGAACGGCTTCGACTGGCTGTTTCGGCGCGATGAACTTGTGCTTTCCGGGCGCACGAACTTCGAACTGGTGCACCAGGGCGATCTGATGTCGGTCCGCTACTACGACCTGAAGGACGAAAGGGAGATCAAGCTCGTCGACGGCAGTACGCTGCCGGTTCAGCGAAAGAAGCATCTGGTGCCACTGGTTCTCGTGCCTCCGTTGGGCGTGACCAGCGACACTTTCGATCTGATGCCCAACCGCAGCCTGGCGCGCTACATGGCGGCGCGCGGTTTCAAGACCTATCTGATCGACTGGGGCAAGCCAGAAAAGCGGCATGCGCATCTGGGCATCAAGGACTATGCCGACGACATGATGAGCGAAGCGCTCGCGAAAGTGCGCGAGCACAGCGGCCAGGAACAGGTGTCGCTGATGGGCTGGTGCCTGGGTGGACTGCTGTCGATCATCCACGCCGGGCTGGAAGGCGACCCGCGCATCCTGAACATCGTTACCGTGGCCAGCCCGATCAACTTCCGCGCTGGTGGCATGGCTGCGGTGGCGGCGGCAAGGCTGGACGGACCCGTCAGGTTGATCCGCAAATACACCCTGTTGGACACCCTCCTGGATGCGGTGGACCCGGCCAGTTTGCACACCTCGGGCAGGCTGACCACGCTGCTCTTCAAAATGCTGTCGCCGGTTGCGAGCATCACCACCTACTGGGACTTGCTCACCCGGCTGTCTGACCGCAAGTTCGTCGAGTCGTACTCAACGACGTCGAATTACCTCGACAACATGTTGATGTATCCGGGCGGCGTATTGAAGGAGATGCTACGGGGAGCGGTCATGGACAACGCCCTTTTCAAGGGTCGGATTAAGGTTGGCAAGAAGACCGCACTTTTCGGCAAGATCACCGCCTCGACGCTTGTCTTCGCGGGCGAGACGGACGAATTGGTGAAGGTGCCCATGGCGAAGCACTTGATGGACCTGATCGCCGTCGAAGACAAGACTTTCGTGACCGCCGCCGGGGGTCACATGGGCGTCATTCTGGGCTCGAAGGCGCAGAAAGCTGTCTGGGAAACGACAGCCGACTGGCTGGCAAAGAGGTCGCGCGGCACCAAGCCCGTCGTAGCTGCGGTAAGACGCCGACCTGTGGCGGCCAGGAGAGTGGCGGCCAGGAGAGTGGCGGCCAAGCCTCGCCGTCAAAGGGCCATGCCAGTGAAGGCCGCGCGAGTGTCTTGAGCTGCCGCGCTCAGCACTGGCTGATCAAGCTCAAGCGATAGGGCGGAGGGCGCGATCCCGAACCGCCTGCACCAAAAGGCTTGTGTCGTCTCGGACTCACACTTTCAATTGCACTGCCCGGTGGCGCCGCAGGCAGTGCAGAACTCGCAGCCGTCACGCTTGATCACGGCGGCCGCGCCGCAGCTCTTGCAAACTTTGCCCTTGACCGGGGCCGACTCGTTCTCGATCCGCTTGACCGCCTCCGGCAGGGCGAGGATGCCGGCCGACTGGATCGCGCGCCCATCGTCATCGAGTATGCCGAGCACCTTGTAGCGATGCAGCAGCAGGGTCGCGATGTAGGCGACCGTGCTCGGATACTGGGTCGAACGTTCCTCGCCCGGAATCGGCGCCCAGAACTCGCCGTTCTGCTCGCCGAAATTGAGCAGCTTCTTGAGCTTCAGCCCGATCCAGTTGGCATCGACGACGCGCATGTCGAGCGATATCAGCTTGCACAGGCCATCGAGCACCTTCGGATATTCCCCGGCCAGCCAGATCGAATACGGCCGTCGGCTGCCGTCGGGCAGGTGAAGTTCCTTGACGCCGAGCACGAAGTCGTCGCCGGTGTTCGCGTTCGAAATGTCGACCGTCCAGCTCATGGTGCCGAGCGGGCCTGCCTTCGGCTCCTTCTTCGAAAACAGCGCGTGCAGCACCGGCGTCGGATGCGAGTCGAGATCCTTGAAAACATCGAGCTGCTCGCAGCGCATCCGCACGATGTTGGCAAACGCCGCGACGACTCCGCTCTGCCACTGTCGTTCGCCAGTCGGCGGCATCGCCAGCGCGAATCCCTGTTCGTCGCGCGCCTTGGCGAGGGCATCGAGCTTCATCTTCAGCCAGGCACGGTCCTCGCTGCGCATATCCATTGAGAGCGCTTTGGCGATCGCGCCGAGACCGCGCGGCTGCTCGGCGCCGTTGACCCAGACTTCGAACGGGAAGGCCGGCTCGCCGACCTGGCCGATGAAAATGGCAAACGACTCCCGGCGTTCGGGAATCTCGACCATGAAAGTCCATGCCATGTTGCCGTCCGCGAGCTCCGGCCGGCCCGGCCACTTGAGGCTGGCCAGCGCCGGCTGCGGTGCCGAGTCGAGCCGCACGCGGCGATCGGGATCGTCCTTCAGGTCCTGTGGCAGTGACGACGCGGGTTCCTGCTTGAGTTCGAGCACCGAGCCGATCACGTTGTTCGGCCGGTAGGTCGTGATGCCCTTGAGGCCCGCCTGCCACGCCTCTAGGTACAGGTTCTTGAAATCCTCGAACGGATAGTCCTCCGGCACATTGACGGTCTTGCTGATCGCCGCATCGACGTAGGGCTGCACCGCCGCGATCATTTTCATGTGATCAAGCGCGCTCATCTCGAGCGCGCTGACGAAGGCCGGTGGCAGGTGATGCTCGTCGCCGCCCATGTGCCGGTAGAGGCGATAGGCGTAGTCCTCGACCGCGTACTCCTGCTTGCTGCCATCCGGCATGCGCTTCTTGCGGATGTAGGTCCAGGAAAACGTCGGCTCGATTCCACCCGATGCGTTGCCGGCAAACGCCAGTGAAATGGTGCCGGTCGGCGCGATCGACAACAGATGGGAGTTGCGGATGCCGTGCGTGCGAATGTCGTTCTGCAAGGCCTCCGGCAGCCGCGACGCGCAGTGCGGCGATGCGAGGAAACGTTCGGCGTCGAACAGCGGGAACTTGCCTTTCTCCTGCGCGAGTTCCATCGATGCCTCATAGGCCGCATCGCGCATCACGCGCGCGACCTCGGCCGCCATGCGACGGCCGGGCTCGTCGTCATAGCGCAGATTCAGCATGGTCAGGGCATTTCCGAGGCCGGTGAAGCCGAGACCGATGCGCCGCTTGTTGGCGGCCTCCTGCGCCTGCTCGGGCAATGGCCACAGCGTGGCATCCAGCACATTGTCGAGCGCGCGGATCGAGACCTTGGTCACGGCCCTGAACTTGTCCCAGTCGAAGGAGGCCGATTCGGTGAACGGCCTCCTGCACGAAGCGGACCAGATTGATCGAGCCGAGGCAGCAGCAGCCGTACGGCGGTAAGAGGCTGCTCGCCACACTGCCCGGTCACCAGCCCGTTGAAAATCACTGCATTGCCATCGGCCTGAGTGGTGTCGTATACCGGTTCTCGTCCGACCTTGGTGATCGACTCGATGCGCGATGCAAAGCGTTGCGTCTTGCGTAGTGCCTTGTCGACGACCCAGTCGCGATATCTCGCCGACTTGGTATCACCCAGGAAACCGATTTCCTGCATGAAGCGTTCGCGCGATTCGCCGTCAATGATCAGTTCAAAGTCCGCTTGACACTCGTACAGTCGCTTGCCGCCGCGGCCGTCCGGCAGCGTGCGTTGGCCTGCCATACGACGCAGGTGGATACGGCAAAAGATTCCGAAGTTCGCGAGCAGCACCTGCACGTCTTTGAGCAGGCTCTCGCGGCTGGACGCCAGCCGGATCGAGCAGCTCTGACTGCTCGATGAAATGTTGACCGTGCCATCGGTCTGAAACAATCCGCGCAGATAGGCTTTGACACAGTTTTCGGTGCCCCGCCAGATGACTTCAGGAACGGCATGCTTGGTCTTGGCGGTGAACCCGTAGTGCTCCAAGAAGCGCGCCAGCAGCACAGAACGGATGAAAACATGATTGCGGGTCGGGACCGCGACCGGCGTGACTTCATACGCGCGCGGATTGTGCGCGAGGCCGGCGATCATTGCGTTGACGTGGTCTGCAACGATCGGGGCCAGCCTGCGGTCTTCGCCCCAGAAGTTCAGGATTGCCGCCTGATTCCCGAGACCTCGGTTGGTGAAGTGGCCGTCACCGGCGATCAAGCCGATCAGTAGTCCGAGCTCGGCACTGCCGTCGCTGCCAAACTGTCCTTTGCCTGATTGCACCAGAAGTTCGTCACCGACCTGCAACTCGCGCAGCTTGAACTTGCCGCGCAAAGTGTAGAAGTCATGCCACTCGGTGGCCTTGATCTCATAGCCGTCGGCAGTGCGAACTCGGTAAACATCGGCGTCATGTGCAGTGAGGAATGCAGGCTTGGCAGGTCGCAACGCCGTGCCGCGCAGATCGTTTCCGGCCAGCGAACGCAGATCGACTGTGGCGGTGAGAGCAGAACCGCGCGCCGCAAGCTCTCCAATCGGCACCAGTCCGAATTGAGTATGCAGGCGCGTATCCGCTGTGACGCATGGGTTGGTCGCCGTGATCGTTTCGCAGTACGACAGGTTGTTGTCGCCGTTGACTCGATCGATGAAGATCACCCCGGGTTCGGCGTGGCTGTAGGTCGAGCGCATGATCTGGTCGAACAGGCTCCGTGCATGCGCCTTGCGATAGACCCAGCGGCCGTCGGCGCGCTGGTAGGCGGCGGACGTGTCGAACGGCTCGGCGATGTGGCTCAGTTCGATTTCGCCGTCGGCAGCAACCGCGCGCATGAACTCATCGGTGACCGCAACGCTCATGTTGAAATTGGCCAGCGAGCCGTCGCGCTTGGCGTTGATGAATTCCTCGATGTCCGGATGGTCGCAACGCATCATCCCCATCTGCGCGCCACGCCGGGCGCCGGCGGACTCGAGGGTTTCACAGCTCTTGTCGAACACGCGCATGTAGGAAATCGGGCCGCTGGCGCGCGAATGCGTGCCGTGCACGCGCGCGGCTTTCGGCCTGATCGGCGAGAAGTCGTAGCCGACACCACCGCCGCGGCGCATGGTTTCGGCGGCCTGGTTGAGCGCGAGATAGATCGACGGCACACTGGTCCTTGACGCCGCTGATGGCGTCGCCGACCGGCTGCACGAAACAGTTGATCAAGGTGGCCGCGATGCCGGTACCGGCCGCCGAATTGACGCGCCCGCCCGGGATGAAGCCATCCACCATGGCCTCATGGAAGCGCTTTTCCCAGTGCTCCCGCAGCTCCGGCTTCTCGACCGACGCCAGGCCGCGTGCCACGCGGCGTCGAACTTCATCGACCGACTGCTCGTCGCCCTTGGCGTACTTCTCGAGCAATACGTCGACGGAAATCGGCTGCTCGTCAAGCAGCAGGTCGGGCTTGTCCAGTTTCATCGAAAGGCGGCCTTCAAGGCGGAAGCGGGACCGGCGCGCGCCGGTGTGGCGGGCGGGCCCATGAGAATGGTGAAGTATAGGCGCCGCGTTTGAGTCAGACCGTGGCAACGATCGCCGGGCGGGCACGAATCAACGCCAAAGTCGATGATGTCGAAGTCTGATTCATATAAAGGATGGCTATAAAATCGCCGCAACTTATAACCGGGATCGGCCGTGAACCTGCAGCAGTTCCGTTTCCTGCGCGAGGCTGCGCGCCACAAGTTCAGCCTGACCGAGGCAGCCCGCGCTCTGCATACCTCCCAGCCCGGCGTGTCCAAGGCCATCATCGATCTGGAAGAAGAACTCGGCGTGCCGATACTTGCGCGCCATGGCAAGCGCGTGAAGGGACTGACCGCGCCGGGGCAGGTCGTGCTGGATGCCGCCGAGCGCATCATGCTCGAGGTCGACAACCTGAAGAAACTGGCGCGTGACTATGCCGGCAGTCCCGAGGGAACGCTTGCGCGTGGCCACCGACCCACACCCAGGCACGCTATGTGCTGCCGCCGCTCGTGCAGCAGTTTGCGCTGAAGTTTCCGCAGGTGCGTCTGAAAATGCTCGAGGCCAATCCGCCGCAGATCGCGTCGATGCTGCTGCACGGGCAGGCCGATCTCGGCGTGGCGACCGAGTCGCTGGCTGAGGCCGCCGGGCCTGCTGACGATCCCGGTGTACGACTGGCAGCACGTGGCGGTCGTCAAGCCCGATCATGCGCTGGCAAAGTTTTCTGCCACGCCCGGCAAGCTCACGTTGAAGGACCTGGCGCGGCATCCGATCGTCACCTATGAGCATCAGTTCGCCGGACGCGCCAAGATCGACGCGGCCTTTGCAGCGGTCGGGATCGAGCCCTCGATCGTGCTCGAGGCGATCGATGCCGATGTCATCAAGACCTACGTGCATATCGGCATGGGGATCGGCATCGTGGCCGGAGTTGCCGTGGACGCCAAGCGCGATGGCCTGGTTGCATTGCCATGCGGTCATCTGTTCGGCCGCAATGTCACGCGGCTGGCCGTCAAGGAAGGCACTTACCTGCGAGGCTTCGTGTACTCGTTCATCGAACTGCTGGTTCCCGGCTGGGACAAGCGCCGCATCGAAGCCGAGTTCAGGGCTTAGCCTGCCCTCGATGGTTCCGACTGCACCGACGCCATGAAGGTCTGCATCGTCGGTGCCGGTTCGATCGGCGCGGTCATCGGCGCCAAGCTGGCTGCCAGCGGCCAGGAGGTCTCGCTGGTGGCGCGCGGCGCTCACCTTGCTGCAATCCAGTCAAATGGACTGGAAGTGGTCGACCATGTCAACGGCGGCGCGCGCGTTCATCGATTGCCGGCCAGCGATGATCCGGCCGCCTTCGGTCCGCAGGATCTCGTCGTGATCGGGCTCAAGGCGCATGCGATCGGCGCGATGCTGCCGAAGATCGCGCCGCTGGTCGCGGCGCAAACCGTCGTGCTGCCGGCGATCAACGGGCTGCCCTGGTGGTACTTCTACCGCGCAGGCGGACGCTTTGATGGCATCACGCTGCGCTCGCTCGATCCCGCACAGTCGATGTCCGCCGCGCTCGACCCGAAGCATGTGGTCGGTTGTGTGGTGCACTTCGCGGCCGAGGTACGGGCGCCCGGCGAGGTGCATTACACCGGCGGCAAGCGCCTGCTGATCGGTGAGCCGGCCGGCGCCGTGACTGAGCGGCTCGAGCGCATCGCGCGGGCGCTCGATGACGCCGGCTTCGAGACCAAGCGCTCGTCCGACATCCGGCTCGATGTCTGGACCAAGCTGATCGGCAACCTGCCTTTCAATCCGATAGCTGCGCTGACCGGATACATGATGGACCAGATCGTTGCCGACGAGGGTGTGCTCGACGTGATTCGCCCAATGATGCGCGAAGCAATGACGGTCGCCGAACGGGTCGGCATCGTGGTGCCGATGACTCCGGACCAGAGGATCGACGTCGCGCGCGGCCTGGGTGCCGCAAAGATCTCGATGCTGCAGGATCTCGAATTACGCCGCACTCTTGAGCTGCCGGCAATTGTCGGCGCCGTGATCGAGCTGGCCGAGATGACCGGCGTGGACGTGACCACGATCCGCCATGTGCATGCGCTGGCGGTCGCGCGCGCGCGCGCCCTCGGCATTGAGCAGTAGCTGCCCTGCGGCCTGGACTACGCTGCCGGAACCGGCGGCGCGACACATCTGTTGACCGGGGAGAACTCCTGATGGCGATCGAACTGAAAGTCAATGGCGCCGTCCGCAGCATCGCGTCGGCGCCGGACAAGCCCCTGCTCTGGGTGCTGCGCGAGGACCTCAACCTGACCGGCACCAAGTTCGGCTGCGGCATCGCAATGTGCGGCGCCTGCACGGTCATCATCGACGGCGAAGCGGTGCGGTCCTGCGTGATGCCCTTGGTGGCGGCGCGGGCAAGACCGTCGAGACAATCGAAGGGCTCGGCGCAACGGACTCACGCCGGTGCAGCAGGCCTGGATCGATCATCAGGTGCCGCAGTGTGGCTACTGCCAGAGCGGATTCATCATGGCCGCCGAAGCGGCGCTGCGCGCCAATCCGAAACTCAAGGCGCAGGAACTGGAGGCACAGCTCACCAACATTTGCCGCTGCGGCAGCTATGACGCGATGCGGGCTGCGATCGCGCAACTGACCGAGGCGCGCAGGAAATAAGCATGCGCACTCACCCGACGTGCCTTCATGGTCGCCGGAGGCGTTGGCGCCGGTGCGCTGATCATCGGCGGCGGCGCACTCGCGCTGCGCTCCCGCTACTTGAACAGCTTCCGGCCCCGGTTGGCCGCAAGCGAGCACGGCTTCGGCACCTGGATCAAGATCAGCAACGACGGGATCGTCACGCTGATGGACGCGCGTTCCGAGATGGGGCAGGGCGTGCAGTCGATGATGGCGATCATTGTGGCCGAGGAGATGGGGGCGGATTTCACGCGCATGCGGCTCGAGCCCGCCCCGGTCGCGAACGTCTATCGCAACGTGGTGGCGATCGTCAGCCAGTTGCCGTTTGCCGCGCCGCCGTCCGGTCTGCTGCGTGAACTGAGCGAGGGCATCGCCCTGCAACTCGGCACGATGGGCACGGGTGGCTCGACGAGCACGATCGACGCCTGGGCGCGCCTGCGCTCGGTTGGAGCGGCGGCGCGCGAAATGTTGATCGCGGCGGCCGCCACGCGCTGGCAAGTCACGCCCGCCACCTGCGCCGCTAGATCGGGATTTGTCGTGCATGAGGCGTCCGGCCGCAGGCTGGGATTCGGCGAACTCGCCGCGGCTGCGTCAAGTCTGGATCCACCGAAGCGCATCGCGCTGAAGGATCCTGCAAGTTTCACCTTGATCGGACGCTCGCCGCCGCGCCTCGACGTGCCAGCCAAGGTGAATGGCAGCGCACGCTTCGGCATCGACGTGCGCTTGCCGGGATTGCGCTATGCCGCGATCCGTCACGCGCCCCGGTTTGGCGCGCGCGTCGTGCCTCCGCCGGGTGGCTTCAGGCAAGTCGAGGGCGTGCAGTTCGTCCACCTGGGCAATGCAGTGGCGGCGGTGGCGGATTCGTACTGGGTTGCGCGTCGCGCGCTGGAAGTGCTCGAACTGGAATTCGATGGCGGATCGGACATCAGCAACGCGAGCCTGATGAAGCAGTTCGAGGCCGCGCTGGATTCTGGCGCGGACCTGAAATACTTCGAGGGCGACGCCTCGGCCGCAACACCGGGCGACCGTACAGTCAGGGCCGAATACCGGGCCCCGCTGCTGGCGCACGCCTGCATGGAACCGATGAACGCGACCGCGCTGTTCCAGGGCGGTCGGCTCGAACTCTGGTCGGGTGCGCAGGCGCAGACCCTGGCGCGCAACAACAGTGCGCAGGCGTGCGGGATCTCCACGAGTGAGGTCGAGCTTCCACACCACGCTGCTCGGCGGCGGTTTCGGGCGCCGTGCGGAATCGGACTTCACCGTGCTGGCGGCACGCGTCGCGCAGGCGCTGCCCGGCACACCGGTGCAACTGATCTGGTCGCGCGAGGAAGACATGCAGCACGACGTATATCGGCCGGCGGCGCTGGCGCGCTACGAAGCGAATCTGGACGAGGCGGGCGCAGTGAAGCACTGGAGCGCTCGCTCGGCGCTGCCCTCGGTGCGCAATGAGTTCTTTGCGCGCAACATGCCGATCCTCTCGGAAAGCGGTCCCGATCGCGGCAGCCTCGAAGGCGCGCTGCACCTGCCCTACGAACTCGGCACGACCTCGATTGCGGTGGCGCGTGTAAATGCTGCGGTGCCGGTCGGCAACTGGCGCTCGGTCGGATATTCACTGAACGGGTTTTTCGTCGAGAGCTTCATCAACGAGCTCGCCGCCGCGGCAGGCAAGGATCCACTCGATTTCCGGCGCGGCCTGCTCGGCAAATCGCCGCGGCACAAGGCGGTGCTCGAGAAGGTCGCCGCGATGTCGGGCTGGGGCACGCAGGCTGGCGGTCGCTTCCGCGGTGTGGCGTTGGTCGCGTCCTTCGGTTCGATCGTCGCCGAGGTGATCGAGATCTCGATGCCGACGCCGACCGAGCCGAAAGTCGAGCACGTCTGGGCCGCCGCCGATTGCGGCCTCGTGGTCGATCCGCGCAACCTCAAGGCGCAGCTGCGCTCCGGCATCATCTTCGGTCTGACGGCCGCGCTCTGGGGCGAAGCGAAGATCGAGAAGGGTCGCACGGTGTCGGCCAACTTCGATGACACCCGGATGATGAGGCTGGCCGAGGCACCGCGCATCGAAGTTGAACTGATCTCCCAGGGTTCGCCGATGGGCGGCGCCGGCGAGATCGGCGTGCCACCGGTGTTCGCGGCCCTGTGTGACGCGATTTTCAAGGCGACCGGCAAGCGGATTCGCGAGCTACCGCTGGTGCCTCAGCTGCAGAATGCCTGAATCGGCCGGCAGCCGGTCAGCGCGCGCTGCCGCGCACGAGCTGCATCGCGGCGTCGAACAGGGCGGAGTTGACGTCGCCCAGTTCATCGAGCACGTTCAGGTGGTGCAGGCCCGGCGCCGGCACGTCCCGCACAAAGACATTTTTCCACGCAAGACCGATCGCCGCAGTCTGGCGCCTGAACTCACTTGATTCGAGCGCGCCGACTGCGGTGATCAGCGGGGCGACAGTGGCGGGCGGCAGATGGAGGGGCGACAGCAAGTGGGCGCGCCGCGCGTTGAGTTGAAGGTCCGAGCGGATGAAGGGCGCATTGACCAGTGGCGCCAGATCGTAGAGCCCGCTGATCGCCAGTCCGCCCTTGACCAGGTCACGCGGCAGGTCGGCGGCATAGACCGTCCACAGCGCCGCCATCAACATTGCTGTCAGGTGCGCTCCGGCCGAGTGCCCGCACAAAACGATTCGATCCGGATGGAAACCGAGCCGCTCTGCATTACGGTACAGCCAGGCCAGCGCCTTCAGCTGCTGACGCACGATGTCCTCGAGCGGTGTGCGCGGCGCCAGGCCATAGTTGGTCAGTGCCACGGAGACCCCGTGCTGAACGAAGGGCGGAGCGAGCCAGGAGAAGTCCGACTTGTCGAGAGAGCGCCAATAGCCGCCATGGATGTACACCAACAAGGGTGCGGCGTCGTTGCGGTTGGGAACAGATCGAGCCGCTCGCCCGGCGTGTCGCCGAAGGGCAGGTCGATCAGGCAGGCGCGCAGTCGTCGCGTCGTCGCCGCACGCTCGGCCCAGCGCGCAAAAATCTGTGCGTGATCCGGGATCGAGGCGCGGACGTTGTACTCGCGTTCGATGAAGTCGATATCAGTCGCACGGAAGCCATGCGCGGCAGTGTATCGCCGGGCCGCGACACTGTTTGGCCAACGATTGCGGCCGTATAATTCGCGTCCTCGCCGCGGCGCTTCGCGGGCCGGCGAGGAATTTCAAGATCGGGGAAGTAGCTCAGCTGGGAGAGCGCTGCGTTCGCAATGCAGAGGTCGGGAGTTCGATCCTCCTCTTCTCCACCATCCAGGCAAAGTCGCTGGTACTGACTCCGCGCCGTGAATGCTCGCCGGCTCGCGGTTCGACAAGTCGATTGAATCGGCGCACCCTCGTTCAAGGCGACGAAGCTGCACGAAAGTTGAGGGACCAGCGAGCGCCCGAGCCGAGCTCGGTCACGCAGATGCCCGGCGCGCATGACGACATGGTGAATCGGTCCGTGTCCGCGGGGAAGCGCAGCGGCAAGGCCGCATCGGCGGCGCGCCGATAGCGCCTCAGCTCCTGGACGTCGGATTCACCGGTTTCCCAGACCATGGCGCTTTCGCGTGCCGACATTGCGGCCACGCGAATATCCGCGATCGTGGTGGGACGGTAGTCGCCGCGTTCGACGATGCCGACGATGAACACGTACCAAGTGCCGAAGGTCGTTTCCTGTTTGCCAAGCAGCTGCCCCTGGACGTCGAAACCGTCTCGCTCCGACACCAAGGCTTCGATGTCAATGGCGCTGAAAGTGATTCGCGCGGGGCGCAGTCCCGGCGAGCGCAGTGCCGGCAATTGCCCCAGCACGGTCAGGTCGCCATTGCCCTCCTGCGCGATGTAGTTGCCGAGCTGCTTCTGCCACTGCGCAACGATGAGTCTTCCCGCCGCCTCTGAAAGCTCAAGTTCGGGAGCCGCAGGCGCCGAGCGCGGCGCCCGAGCGGCGCAGCCGGCGAGCAGACTCACCGCCACGAGCAGGATGATCAAAGACGACGTCACGCCGCGCGGCCCGCGCGCACGGCAGAAGGGTGGTGACAAGGGTCGAACGGTTTTTGATTTCATGCAGCCCGGAAGCGCTTCACCAGCCTCATTTCGCACTGTCCGACGCGCTGTTTGCCTCTGCGGAATCCGCCTCGCCGATCGCGGCGGAATGCTCAGACCTGGACCCGAGGTTCGGAATCCATGCGCCTTGACTGTCTTCGCGTGCCGCCGCGGACCGTGCCGCGGAATCCGTTTCAAGAAGCTGTGCCAGATGCGTTCGGCCCTGGCGATCTGCCTCGTCGGAAGGCGTCGCACCGAGCGCATTGCGAGTCCGCGGCTCAGCGCCTCGGTTCAGGAGAACCGCCACGATCGTTTCCTTGCCAGCGCGCGCTGCAAGGTGCAATGGAGTGTTGCCGGCGGCGTCGATAGCCATGGGATCCGCGCCGTGGTCGAGAAGCAATTCCGCAAGTTGACGGTTGCTTTTCAACGCCGCAGCGTGCAACGGCGTCCGCCCGAAGAGGTCTTGCGCATTTGGGTTCGCTCCCGCTCGCAACAGCGCCGCCGCCGTGTCCGCGTGGCCGCCGCGAGCCGCCAGCATCAGCGGCGTCACACCGTATAGCGCGTCCCGGTCTGCATTTGCCCCACGCGCGAGCAATGCCCGCACTACTGCCGCGTGGCCGGAGCGTGCTGCTGCATGCAGCGGTGTCTCGCCGTCGTAGTCCGGCGCGTTGATCTCTTCACCCTGGACGACCAGTAACTCGACAGCTTCAGCCCGACCGTCCTTTGCTGCCCACCACAACGCGCTTCGGCCGAACGTGTCAGTCCCTCGAGGTGACAGTGCGCTCGAAATCTCGACCTGCGTGGCCTTCGACGGTGGAGTCCGGTCAGGTGCGACGGATTTCGCTTGCTGTTCCGCCTCCGGTTGCGCGGCGCCTGCATCGGTGGAGAAACACGTGGTGGCGATGCTGATGCGCTTGGTACCGTTGGAACTGTATCCGTACTCTTCCCCGTAAAAGGTCGCCAGCTCCCATTCGATCGCCTCGAACTGGGCCTGCCCTCTCGTCTGCCCACGTTTGTCCCGATACCAGTCAATCGCATCAGTACAACGGTCGCGCAGCATGACTCGCACCCGGTTGCCCACGTACTGAATGTACTTGTTCGGATTGAGTGCCTCGTTCCAGTGCGGCGTGATGAAGGAGGTGAAGAAGTCGGAGTCCGGTTCGACCTGGACACGCCAATACGGCCCCTCCTGTACCAGCATCGGCGGCATCATCTTCTTGCCGATCCTCACCGCCTCGGTCAGGTTGCGGTAGAACTTGAATCCGGCATAGTCGGCGGCGAGATCGCCGTTCGAGTGGATGCCCGTCGTAAACATGCCGAGAACTCCATCCTCGGACAAGAATGGATTACGCGCAGTGGAAGCGATTGCGGATGCGGTAGCGTGCTTGTCCGGCAAGCCACGCGCGCGACGGCTCTCATACTTCGAGTGATAGATGCGGCCAATGTTGATGAAATGAATGATCTTGTCCGTGCCGACGAGTTTGCCGTCGGCGTTCACCGTCCCGGCCCGAAAAAATGCCCGTACGGGCTTGGTGATGTCGAGCAGCAGCAGTGGATCGTCATAGATCATTTGCGACGGCCGGTACATGGTTACCAGGCCCGGGTACTGGGCGCGCACCTTGTCACTGACCAGGCCGATATCGAGTAGCTCGTTGGTGGGCAGGGCCGCAAATAGCTGCTGCCAGAGCTCGCCGCCGATGAAATCGGCCGATTGCAGCTCGGCGATACGCTGCTCGGGCTGGTTGGATTCGATTGCGTCCCGGATCGCCGCGTTCGTTTCGGTCGCCGCGCCCACTACCGCCCCGTACACGATGCGCGAAAAGTAGGGACCGAGATCCGCGAAGTCCCGCCCGATCGGGAGCGTGTATTGATCAGATTCGTGAGGAAAGGCCGATTCGATCGGCGTCAGCAGCAGGGCGCCGGACAGACTTGCCGCGAGCGTGAGTCGGATCTTGTTCATTACCCCATTCCCGCTGACTTGAACTTTCGTACTGGCCGCGCAATCGACTCTACCCGCCCCAACCGGATCCGGATCCGATGGCCCACGTCAGCCTGGCTTCGGTCCTTCAAGTGCAATTCTAGAAAAATTCCAGCCAGGGCGTGTTCACGGCGCCGCGTCTTCAATTGGCGGGACGCCCGTCCAACCGTCCAGCACCGGTGGATCCACCAGCCGGTCATGGCCGGGCCTGCACATTACACGTCAGTCGTGACAGATCTGGTTTCGGGCGAGTGACTATTGCGTCCCGGCGCGCGGCTCTTGCGGTACCGTGACCACCACGCGACGGCATCGATCTGCGTCCATGCGAGGCGACTGGCGAGCCGATCCAGCGTCTCGACCACGACCTCTGCGCTCGGTGGGCGGCGCGCTCTGTCCTTTTCCAGGCAGGCGGCAATCAGCGCGTCGAGTCCTTCGGGCACTTCGACGCCGGCGGCCGACACGCGCGGTGCCGGGGTGTGCAGTACCTGGTTGCTGATAGCAAGGCTATCGTCGCCGTCAAAGATCGGCTTGGCGGTCAACAGGAAGTAGGCCACAGCGCCGAGCGCATAGATGTCGGAGCGTGCGTCGACGTCCGACGGGTTGATCAGCCGTTCCGGCGCCATGTAGCGCGGCGTACCCACGATTTTGAGCTGCTTGGTGATGTCGCGCGTCTCGGCGTTCTCCAGGCTCTTCACGAGGCCGAAGTCGAGCAGTTTCACAACATCGTCCTCCCCGCGCCGGCACAGCATCACGTTCTCGGGCTTCACATCGCGATGGATCAAGCCGTGCCGATGCGCCTCGCGCAGCGCCGCCGCCACCTGGCGCAGGATGTGGATGACCCGACCCGGTGGTACCCGGCCCCCGTGCTCGACCAGTTCCGCGAGCGTTACTCCGTCCAGAAACTCCATCACGTAATACGGCTCGCCCTCGCGCGTGCGGCCGAAGTCATAGATTTCGACCGTGTTGGGGTGCAGGAGCTGGCTTGCCAACTGCACCTCGCGCTCAAAGCGGTGGATGAACTCGTCGGTTGCAACGTGCTTCTTCAGGATCTTGATCGCGGTCGGGCGCTTCAGCAGGGCGTGGCGGGCAAGGTAGATCGTCGCCATTCCGCCCTCGCTCACCTTGCGGCCGAGCGTGTAGGCACCCAGGCGCTGCACGCGTCCGAACTGCCGGTTGAGTCGCGCCAGCAAGAACGCCGACATCAATGCGGCCACCAGCGACAAAACGGTGATGCCTCCGATGACCGCAAAACTGATCGCCAGGTACTGCAAGGTTGCAAACGCCTCGGTGGCCGAGATTTCGGCGGCGACGCCGAGCTCGTAGACGGGCAGCCACTGCCATACGCCTATGACTTCGCTGCCTCGGTAGTCACGATAGGGTGTTGGAATCACGCCGCGGCGGTCGACTTCCGCAGCTCTTGTTGCGGGCGGCAATTGCCATCGCGGCCGCCTGTGTCAGCGGTCGAGCCGCTGGCTCGAGCTTCGGCACGAATCCTTCAGTCAATTCGCCGCCAGGGTCACGTACGTGCACGTCAAATGCGGCGCCCGCCACGTGCGACTCCGACAGCACGCCAGCAGCCACCAGTTGTTCGGAGAAGCGGCTCGAAGTCAGCATCAGTCCATCGTCGCCGAACGCGTATGCCTCGGCGGTGGCTCCCGGTCGAGCGGTCGAAAAGATCGTTTCGAGTTCCCGGTCGGTCTCGACGCCCATGGCAAGCACCGCAATGGGAGCACCGCCGCCGATGCGGATCGGTACCAGGAACCACGCTACCGGGCGGCGCGTGCCGTTCGGGCTGGCGACTGATAACTCCAGTTCTGGGTAGGGGCGTACGAACTGCGGCGATCCGTCGAACGCCAGGTCGAGGCGCTTGCGGAAGCCGCTGGCGCGCAGCCGTTGCCCGCAACGCAACGGATCCTTGGACGCCAGCACCAGGCCGGTGCGATCGACGATCCGGAACGCCACCACGTCATTGGTGGCCAGGGAGGATTGCACGCGTTCGCTGAGTCCCTCGGCCTCCTGGGTGCAGCGGCCGATCGCGGCCGACGGTTCGCGATGCTCGGCCAGAGAGGCGCGTCGCTCGCGCCACGACGTCGGGGTCGCGCGCCACGCGTCCTGCCTCGGTCATGTGCTCGTCGATCCAGACATCGAGGCCTTTGACGACGGTCCCCAGCAGTGCCTGGAGGCTGACCACCCGCGTCTCGGCCAGCGCCGTTCGCACGCCCGAGTATGCCCAGTAGCCCAGTCCGATCAGCAGTGCACCGAGCAGCACCGTCGCCGCGTTGCGCCAGGTTTCGGTCTCGATCAACTCGGCGATGATGTTCGGAATTGCGCCGGCCGCCGCCTCCGGATCGCCAATGCCGATGTCGATCGGCGCCTGACGCTCGTCCGACTCGCTTCGGTCCTGCGTCGTGTCAGCCATGGGAAGTCGTGTGGGTCACAGGTGCCGCCACTGTACGGTGCCGGCCGGCGTCCGGCTCGGCGCCGTTCTGTCTACATGTCGCAAGCCGGTGCAGTATCGGTCAATTATTCTGCAAGCCGTGTTTTCGCCCGAGTCCGCAGGACGCGCGCACGGAATTCGGCGGGTGTCGCCGCATGTACTGTCCGAAAGCGCTCGGTCAAGATGACTCTGGCTGCTGAAGCCGCAGTCTTCGGCAATGCGCGAAATGGGAAGTGTCGTCATCGTCAGCAGCTTGCGCGCCTGCTCGAGGCGAGCCGCCAGAACATAACGGTGTGGCGGCGCCCCCATGGCCTCCTCGAACAGGCGACGAAAATGCGCAAGACTGACCTGTGCCTTGTCCGCGAGAAGCTGCGCAGACAGCTCCTCGGCCAGGTGCTCGTGGATGTATCCCAGTACGGCCTGCAAGCGGACGAAGTGAATGTGGCGTGGATTGATTCCGCCGGTTTCGGGCGTGGTGAGTACACGATAGGCCTGTTCCAGCATCACGGACGCCAGCATGGCCATGAAGCGCTCGTCCGCGCCGGCTCCCTTGTGCAATTCATTGACCAGCTGCAGCGCGCTGGCACTGACCAGCGCATCACTGATCAATAACGGCTCTTGTTTCGACTCGGTGAGCATTCTGAGGCGGTCCTGAATGCCCTCCATAAGGTCCGGAAAGTAGAACACGGCGAAGTCAACGGTCCCCGAGTACTTCCAGTGGGTCGGGCAATTGCGAAGGCACCAGCAAGGTCTGGCTGGGAATCACACTTGAGCGCCATTGGCCGGAGTCTCCTTCCTGCACGCGCGAGCCGCCGAACATGGTGACCAGCGCGATACCGTTGAGGCCGGACACCGATCTTTCAACGGTCTTGAACAGGTAGCGCTCCACATACAACGGGGCCGCACCGCCGATCATCCCCTCGACGATCGGTTTGCTCTTCAGCTCCTTCTGCACTTGTTGCCAGGGTTTCATGATTTCGCCATGAGCGGAATTTGATAAAGATACGCTCGCTCCCTGAAAGCTGGAATGCGCGTACGTCCCCAGAATGCAGCCCATCGGTTGATGGCCCCACCCATTCACGAACTGCACTGGAGCGAGACATGCTGACACTGAAATCCGAATTGACGCTGCCGGCCGCCGGTCTGACAGGTTTTGAAGTTCCGCTGAGCGAAGAAGAAGGCGCAATTCAGGGCGCAGTGCATCAGTTCGCCAGGAACGTGCTGCGTCCCATCGGGACCGAACTCGACAAGATGAGCGCGGCCGACGTCTGCGCACCGAGTTCGCCCTTCTGGTCCGTGTTCCAGGAAGTCGCCAAGCTCGGCCTCGATCCCGCGTTCTTCTCCCAGTTCGAGCCCGATGTCGCCATCCGCCTCGAATCCCTGATTGGCGAAGAACTGGGCTGGGGCGATGCTGGTCTGGCCGTATCCATCGGCGCCGCCGGCTTTCCTCTGCAGATGGCGATGGCGACCGGCAATAAGGAACTGATCGAGATGTGCGCCGGCAAGATTGGCTGCTGGTTGATTACCCACCCCGACAAGGGCAGCGACATCATGGTCTATGACATGAAGCGCGAATGGCCGAAGGGACAGCAGGGCAACCGCGGCAATCTCACGGCCAAAGTCAGCAAAGACGAGATCGTGCTCAACGGCCAGTGTTCGGCCTGGGTCTCCAACGGCGCCGTGGCGCAGGTCGCGCTGGCCTACGTCGCCGCCGACTACGGCGATGGTTTCTTCGATGCCGACGGTCGCCCGCACGGCGTGGCAGCGATCATTCCCCTCGACCTGCCCGGAATCTCGCGCGGCAAGCCGCTGGACAAGATCGGCCAGCGCTCCCTGCCGCAGGGTGAAATCTATTTCGACAACGTCAAGGTGCCGATCCGCTTTGCGGTCGGCCTGAAAGACCAGTACTACGGCAACCAGGCCTCGGCATGGTCGTACGCCGGCACCCACATGTCGCAGGTGTTCACCGGCGTTGCCCGCTCCGCCTTCGAAATGGCGCTTGCTTACTGCCATGAACGCAAGCAGGGTGGCCAACTGCTGATCGACCATCAGCTGACCCGCTACCGCCTCGGCGACATGATGCGCCGGGTCGAAGTGTGTCGCTCGGTTGCCCGCCGTTCGCTCGCCTTCGCCCGCTTGTCGCCGCGCACTCACCCGTATGCGACGGCCTCGGCCAAGGTGACGGTGACCGAAGAATGCATGAAGGTCACCACGGAAGCCCTGCAGCTTGTTTGGTGGCGCAGGAACGTCGCGCGAATATCCGATCGAGAAGTTGTTCCGCGACGCCCGTGCGGCCCAGATCGAAGACGGCGAGAACTACATCATCACGATGCGCGTTGGCCTGCTGTGCCAGCAGCTTTACGCCGAGGGCTGGTCGCAGAACTGAGCGGCCCATCCACCAGAGGAGTGATCGTGAAAGTCGTGTACTGGCTTGCTTACATCATGGCGTTTGTTTCCTTCTTGGCATCTCGCGCTGCTACCTGTGGCGAGTGGCGCCGGCCCAGAACGCGTAGGCCAGAAATCCAAACAAGAGAACTTCCCCGGCGGTGACTGGGATCCGGAGCGCGCGGGGAATGACATCCAGCGCTCCGCTCCCGCTGATCAACGGGACTACTCTCATTGCTGCGAGCAGCAAGAAGCCGATCGCAGTGGGCATTGCCATCGCACCTCGAAGCGTTGGATCTGCTGCGGCGCGCAGAAGCACGAGCCCCCACGCAATCATCACCGCGCCGAAGCTGGCAAAGGCGTAGTAAGCCAAAGTCGTTGCCGTGGCGGCAACCGAGAAGCCAGTCAGTTCGTGCAGCAGGTAGAGCGCAAAGAAGCCTGCGCCGGCAACAACCAATAGCCACGCGGTGAATTTCCATAGCAGCGGCTGGTTCGGGTTCTGTGCCATTCGATGCCTCGGTTGCTGTTGTCTTCGGGATCTTCCCTCTTGCGAGGGGACGTCCGCAACTGCCCGCTGACAGGGCGCGTCGCGCTGAATTCCCGACTGAGTTCGTTCGTGTTCACCATGAGCGGATTTTGATAGAGATGCGCTCGCTTGCTGAAAGCCGGGAAGAGCGCGCATCGCCAGAATGACGTCCATCGATTGAACGCCCGCAACTCATAACGCAAGGAGACTCAAATGGCGAAGCATCCAGTTGTCGTATACGGCGCCAGTGGCTACACCGGCATGTTGACCATGGACTGGTTGATCGACCAGAACATCCCGTTCACCGCAGTGGCCCGCAACGCCAAGCGTACGCAGGAGATGATGGCGCAGCGCGTCGTCCGTCTCGAATCGGCGACCTACGAAATCATCGAAGCGGAACACAACGTCGAATCCCTGACCAAAGCGTTCAAGGGCGCCAAGGTCGTGTGCAACACGGTCGGCCCCTTCATCAATTTCGGGCCGGTCGCCGTTGAGGCCGCGCTCAGGGCCGGCTGTCACCACCTCGATACGACGGGCGAGCAGAGTTACATGCGCGCCATCCGCGAGAAGTTTGGCGAGGGCTACCGCCAGGCCGGACTGCTGCTCTCGCCCTCGACCTCCTACATGTACACCTTCGCCGAGATCGCTGCCGAGCTGGCGCTGGAAACCGAAGGCGTCGATGCGCTGGAGACGGCGACGATCGGTCGCGGTCCGCGCTTTGCCGGGTCCGGCGTCACCGTCGGCTCCACCGCCTCGATTTTCGAACTGGCGCGCGCCGAGCAGTGCTACCTGTGGGAAAACAAGCTGGTGCCGCATCCCGTCACGGCGTCCTTCAATGTCGTGACCCCGGAATTCATGCAGCCGGTGTTCTCGCTGCCCTGGGGCGGGACAGCCCTGCCGATCTTCTACGAGACTGACCCACGCGTTCGTTCCTGCATTTCCAGCGTCGGCTTCTACGACAACAACGTCATGCAGATGGTGCACGGCTTCTGCCAGAAGTGGGACGCCGAGTACAAGAACCTGTCCAAGGAGCAGCAGGACGCGATCATCAAGGGCGCGGTCGACAGCACGACGCCGGCCATGCCGCCGCGTGAGCGCACCTCGATCCAGCGCAGCCTGGATTTCGCGATTGGCCGCGGCCAATTGGCATCGGTGCGCGCCACCGTCACGGGCATCACGCCGTACATCTCGACCGGCGCCCTGCAAGTGGCCACCGCCATCAAGCTGCTCGACGGCGAGACCAACAAGGTCGGCTTTGCCTCGGCCTGCAAGGCCATGGGCCACCGCTACCTGCTCGGCTTCCTCGAGCAGCGTGGCCTGGCGCGCGGCACAGTCGACCCAACTCTGATCGCCGGCAGCGGAAGACCATCATGGCCATCATCGATTTCTACGACCGCGGCTGGAGCATCAATCCGGCCGGTGTCGCCTACATCCAGGGCGAGCGCTCCTACACCTTCACCGAAGTCGGCGAGCTCTCCTGCCGAATCGCCAACAAGCTGCTGGCGCTCGGGCTGCCGAAGGAAACCAAGGGCGCCGTCTGGTCGACCAACGACGTCACGGCCTGGGCCTGCACGCTCGGCCTGTGGCGCGCCAACATGACCTGGATACCGGTCAATGCGCGCAACTCAGCCGAAGAGAATCACTACATCCTCGAGGCCTTCGATTGCGAAGTGATGTTCTATCAGAGTTATTTCGCTGAAGTCATTGCCGGGTTGCGCGCGAAGCTGCCGAAGATCAAACACTGGATCTGCATCGATGGCGATGGTGCCGATGCGCCCTCGCTTGACAAATGGAGCGCTGGCCAGCCGTCGACACGTCCCGAAGTCGCCTATTCAATGGACGACGTGGTAATGCTGTCGCCCACCGGCGGCACCACCGGCATGCCCAAGGGCGTGATGAACACCCACCGCAGCACGCAGACCTTCATCGCTCATTTCATGCTCGCCTGCGCCTACCGCGATGGCCAGAAACCGGTGAACCTGGCCGCGGCCCCGATGACACATACCGCTGGCCTGCTGGCCGTGCCCTGTACGGCGCAGGGCGGCACCGTCGTGGTCGTGACCAAACCTGATCCGGCGCTGATGCTCGGCGCCATCGTGCAGCACAAGGTCACGGAATTCTTTCTGCCGCCGACGGTTATCTACAAGTTGCTGGAAATTCCCGGCATCGACAAGGTGGACTTCTCCTCGGTCAAGTACCTGATGTATGGCGCCGCGCCGATGTCGGTCGAGAAACTGAAAAAGGCGATCGAACTGTGGGGCCCGATCATGGCCGGCGGTTACGGCCAGACCGAAGCACCGGCCGGCATCTCCAACCTGCGTCCCGACGAACATTTCGTCGGTGGCAAGATCGCCAATGACGAGCGCCTGTCGTCAGTCGGACGACCGAATCCGCTGATCCGCGTCGAGTTGATGAACGATGACAACGAGATCCTCCCGCGCGGCGCAACCGGCGAGATCTGCGTTCGCGGTGACCTTGTGATGAAGGGCTATTACAAGCAGCCGGACAAGACTGCCGAGACGCTGGTCAACGGTTGGCTGCACACCGGGGACATCGGCCACCTCGACGCCGACGGTTATCTGCACATCACCGACCGCAAGAAGGACATGATCATTTCGGGCGGCTTCAATGTCTATCCGAGTGAGGTCGAGCAGGTGATCTGGAGCCATCCGGCGGTACAGGACTGCGCCGTCATCGGAGTCCCGGACGAGAAATGGGGCGAAGCGGTGAAGGCGGTCGTCGAGCTGAATCCAGGCCAAAGCGCGACGGCGGAAGAAATCATCGCGCTATGCAAAGCCAAGCTCGGTAGCGTGATGGCACCGAAGTCGGTCGACTTTGTCGGCTCGCTGCCCCGCAGTCCGGTCGGAAAGGTCCTGAAGAAGGACCTGCGCAAGACCTACTGGGAAAAGACGCAGCGACAGATCTAGCCGGACTTCTGACCGGATTCATCAATAACGGGGAGAACTGCATGAGCAACATCTATATCGCTGGCATTGCCATGACCGTCTTCGGTCGTCATGTCGAGCGTTCGCTTGACGACCTGGCGCGCGAGGCCCTGAACGGCGCGCTGAAGGACGCGGGCTGCAAGACCGGCGATATCGGTGTCGCCTACTACTCCGGCATGACCAACGGTCCGCTGCAGGGCCAGATCTCCATTCCGGGCCAGGTGGTGTTCAGCAAGATCGGAATCGAAGGCATCCCCGTATACAACGTCGAGAATGCCTGTGCCTCGGGCAGCTCGGCCTTCAATCTGGCCGTGCAGAGCCTCAAGGCGGGCACCACCGATGTGGCGCTGGCGCTGGGCGCGGAAAAGATGAACATCCCCGACAAGATGAAGGCCTTCTCGATATTCGAAGGCGGCTGGGATGTCTCGCGCGCTGAAGAGAATTACCAGACACTGGTGAAGATGGGCGAGGGCGTGGTGCCGCCGCCTGGTTCGGAGTCGGACAAGCCCTACAGCAAGTTCATGGCCATCTACGCCGCGCTGTGCCGCTTTCACATGAAGACCTACGGGACGACGCAGCGCCAGATCGCGGCTGTGTCGGCGAAGAACCATACCCATTCGGTGCACAACCCCTTCTCGCAATTTCGCAAGCCATTCACGATCGAGGAAATACTGGCAGCGCCGCCGATCACCTATCCGCTCACCTTGCCGATGTGCGCGCCGCTGTCCGATGGTTCCGGCGCAGCGATTCTTTGCACGGAAGACGGCCTGAAGCGCATTGGCGCCGACAGGAGTCGCTGCATCAAGGTCGCGGCCAGCGTGATTCGCAGCTTCAGCCACCGCCGGCTTGACCAGCCCGAACTCAACGTCGGCCGCCTCGCCGCGCTGCAAGCCTACGAACAAGCGGGGCTAGGCCCGAAAGACATGCATGTCGCCGAAGTCCATGACGCCTCCGCGATGGGCGAAATCATCCAGGCTGAAAACCTTGGCTTTGTCGCATTGGGTGGTGGCGGACCGGCAGCCGAGCGCGGCGAGTTCACGATCGGCGGACGCATTCCCATCAACCCCTCCGGCGGCCTCGAATCGAAGGGCCATCCGCTCGGCGCAACGGGGATCGGCCAACTCTTTGAACTCGCCACGCAGTTGCGCGGCGAAGCCGGTGCGCGCCAGGTGCAGGGTGCACGCCATGCGATCCAGGAAAACGGCGGCGGCCTGCAGGGCATCGAAGAGGCGGCCGTTGCCATTCACATCCTGAGCAAGTAGCTGAATCCCCTGACATGAGCCTGCGCACCATGACCACGAAAACCAACCTGCTGACCCTCTGGGGCACACCGCACTCGTACTACACGGGGAAGGTGCGCTCGTACCTCATCAAGAAGGGCTTGCCATTTCGCGAGCTGATGCTTGCCAATCCGCGCTTCAGATCGCATGTTCTGCCCGCAGTGCGCCTGATGGTCGCACCGGTGCTGGAACTGCCGGACGGCGAACTGATCCAGGACAGCACCGACATCATCGAGACGCTGGAAGTGCGCTTTCCCGAGAACCCCATGGTGCCGGACACGCCGGTGCAGGCCTGTGTGGCACACCTGCTCGACGCTTACGGCAGCGAGGGCTTGCTGGCACCGGGAATGCACTATCGCTGGAGCTACCGTGCCCAGCAGGAACACTTCCTGCGCGCCGAATTCGGGCGTGCGGTGCACAGCGGACCGAATCGCGAGGAGCGGCTCGCCGCAGGTGCGGCGCTGATGAATTACTTCAACGACTTCCTGCCCGTGCTCGGCGTGACGCCGGAAACAATACCTGCGGTCGAGGCGGCCTATGAGGACTTGCTTGATGTGCTGGACATCCACTTCCAGCACTATCCCTACCTGATGGGCGGGCGTCCGAGCATTGCCGACTTTGGTTTCATGGCCCCCATGTACGCCCATCTGGCGCGCGACCCTTATCCGGCCACTCTGATGAAGATGCGTGCGCCCAACGTCTTTCGCTGGACCGAGCGGATGAATCTGGCCAACATCGCCGACGCCGAGTTTCCCGACTGCGCCGAGACTTATTTCGCCGACGATGCGATCCCGACCACGCTGGTGCCGGTACTCGGGCTGCTGTTCCGCGATTGGGGCAATCAGTTGAAGGCGGACACGGCGCTGTTCAATCACTGGATCAGCAGCAATCCTGCGCTGCCGGCCGGTCACCTGGTGAATGTGGACGGTGAGCGCAAGGTGCACCCGAGTCTGGGCATGGTCGAATACGAACTGTGTGGCTGCAAGATCAGCCGGGCCAGTGCACCGCATGGCCTGTGGCATTTCGCCAAGGCGCAGGCCGCCGCCGCAACACTGAAAGATGGGTCCCGCGCACGGTTCGCCGATCTGCTCCGGCAAACCAAAGGCGAGCAGGTCATGGGGATTCGTCTGGCACGCTCGATGAAGCGTGAGGACTACGTGCTGGTGTTGAGTTAAGCCGGAGGTCCCTGGCGTTCCGCAGGACGCAACGCGCTGGGGCTGGCGATCCGGCGCAATCAAGTATGTCGCTTGAGATGCTGCTCAGCGGCACTCATTCAATTTGATAACTGAGGAGCCAACCTTGTTCAAAGACAAAGTTGTTGTGATCACCGGCGCAGGCTCGGGCATCGGGCGGGCGCTGGCCATGCAGTTGGCCGATGCGGGCGCGCGCCTGGCCCTGTCCGATATCAATCAGGCGGGCCTGGACGAAACCTTGAAGCTGCTTCCCAAGTCCGGCAACGGCGCGAGCCTGCGTGCGAAGGGCTATCTCCTGAATGTCTCCTCGTGGGAGGCGTTCCAGGCGCATGCCGAAGAGGTCAAGCGCGACTTCGGCACCGCACATTACGTTTTCAACAACGCGGGTGCGACGGTCGTTGGGACGGTCGCCCACACGACGATCGAAGAGTTCGAATGGCAGCTCGGCATCAATATGTGGGGCGTTCTCTACGGCACCAAGGCGTTTCTGCCGATGATGCTGGCGCAGCGCGAAGGCTTCATCGTGAACATCTCCAGCGTCTTCGGCCTGGTGGGGTATCCCACGCAAGGTGCTTACAACATGTCCAAATTTGCTGTGCGCGGGCTCTCCGAGTGTTTGTGGTCTGAACTCGAAGGGACAGGGGTGAGGGCGGTCTGCGTTCATCCGGGCGGGATAAAGACCAACATCGAAAGAGCGGGACGCCGCGTCAAGGCGGCTGGTGCCGAGGAAGCGAAGTTTTCCGAGACCGCTGCCAAGACGCTTCTTACGCCGCCCGAAGCGTGTGCCGCCGACATCATCAAAGATCTTCGCAAAGGCAAGAAGCGGATCATTACAGGGCACAAGTCGACGACGATGTTCTGGTTGCCGCGCCTGTTTCCCAACGCCTACCCGACCTTGCTCAGGATGTTCGTCTAAGGCATCGAAGGAGTCGTCGAATGGCATCGAATTCGCACCGCGCGCTTTTTCTTTCCGCGGCCTGGTTCAACTTTCTAGCCGGGTTACCTTTGATCGTCGCCCTGGACACCATGGCGCCGCTCATGGGTTTTCAGATCAACCCGACGGCGGTCATGTTCATTCAGATAACCGCAGCGATCGTTTTGATCTTCGGCTGGGCCTATTGGATGATCGCTCGGGATCCGAAACGCTTTCGTCCCTATATCCAGCTCGGGATCATTGGGAAAACAATGTTCGTTGTCGTGGTCTGGGGTCACTGGTTCGCAGGCAACCTTTCCTGGCTTCTGCCCGCGCTTGTCGCCGTCGACGCGATCTACGCGGTGCTGTTCTGGCGTTACTACCGTCAAACCGCCGTCTGACGTTCAAAGCGTCGAATCTGTGAAACAGGTAGATAGCCCTGCAACCACGCAGCCCAAACCTTCAGTCAACTAGCTGAGGATCCGATCGTAGGAATCCCGGTCCGCCTTGTAGCAGCCGCAGGAAGCAGCCTTGAGCCCACGCCGGTCAAGGACGGTGATGTTGCCGCGGCTGTAGTGGATCAGACGGCGCTTCTGGAGCGAACTCGCCGCCTTGGTGACACCAACCCGCCGCACACCCAGCATCAAGGCCAGGAACTCTTGAGTTACATGGAAGCTGTCCGAGTGCGCGCGATCCTGGGTCATCAGGAGCCAGCGGGCAAGCCGCGACTCCACCACATGAAAGCGCGTACAGGCCGCGGCCTGCGCGAGCTGGTTCATCTGGACGAAGGCATAGCGGTCGAGCCCCCGCTGCAGTGCCGCGCTGCGTTCGAGCTCGTGACAGAAGAGTACTGTCGTCATCCGTAGCGCAGGCCCCGCACCCTGCACCACAGCGCGCACTGGCGAGATGTCGATGCCGAGCACGAGCGGAATCCCAAACATGCCCTCATTGCCAACCAGGCCGACTTCGAGGGAGGCCGAAGCGTCGACGGGCATGATCAGCGAAATGAAGCTTCGGGTCGGGAAATAGACGTGGCCAAGGCGCTCGCCAGGCGTGTACAGGACGTCGGCGAAAACGAGGTCGACGGATTCGCACCCGGCCAACATCCGTCGTTGTTCGCTGGCAGGCAATGCTTCAAGCAGGCGATTGACCGCCGGGGCGCGGGCTGGGGCGCGCAAAGTCGCTGGCACCAATACTCTCCTCAGATTCGGGCGCGAACCGCTTGTCGGCACCCGGCGAATTGAGGCGCAATTCCGATGCCCGATGCCGACGACGCAAGTGCGGACTCGCTTACTGTGTTTGCAGCGAGCGTACGTCGGGGTCGTCGCCGCGTCTGCGCGCTGGCGCACATAGGTGCGCAACGCGGGAGGGCCCCGGAGACCTACTTGACCACGTAAGGCAGGAGTCGATCGAACTCCGACTTGACCACCTGGTAGCACTCACACGACCGTGCCTCCAGGCGCGGGCGATCGAGCACGGTGATCTTGCCGCGGCGATAGCGAATCAATCCGGCTTCCTGCAACTGGCCGGCCGCCTCGGTGACCCCTTCGCGGCGTACGCCCAGCATGTTGGCGATCAATTCCTGAGTCATTGACAGTTCGTTCGATGACAAACGGTCCAGGCTCAGCAACAGCCAGCGGCACAACTGCTGGTCAACCGAATGATGCCGGTTGCAGACCGCGGTCTGCGCCATCTGGGTGATCAGCGCCTGGGTGTAGCGCAGCAGCAGATGCATCGTTGGCCCGAAGCGCCCGAACTCGTCCTTGAGCAGATCGGCTCTCAACCGAAAGCCGTGGCCTGCGCTTTGCACCACCGCACGGCTCGGCGTGGTGTCGCCGCCCATAAAGAGCGAAATGCCAAGAATGCCTTCATTGCCGACGATGGCGATTTCGGCCGACGCCCCATCCTCCATGACATACAGCAGCGACACTATGGACGTGGTGGGGAAATAGACGTGCCGCAACCTGTCGCCGGACTCGTAGATCACGTCACCGAGCCTCATCGGTATCAACTCCAGATGGGATGCGAGCCGTGCATAGTCACTGGCCGGCAGCGCGTTGAGCAAATGATTTTGATGGGGGCTGTGCCGGGCCGGTGCAGGCACGCGAGAACTGCCGTTCGGGGGCAGGGAAGCCGCTCCTCCGCCATTGCTCGCTGGTTTCCTCGCAGCCATTGACATAGCCTATACCTTTGGGCAATGCACTTGTGCGCTACCGCACAGTGACCGGCTGGCGCCTCCGGACCCATGGCCTCGTGTTTCAGCGGCGGATCGGCTGATTTCTGTGCGCCAGCGCACCGACCAATGCCTCCAGTGAGACCAGACTGCGAGTCAGGTGTTGAAGCAAGCCGCAGCGGGATTGGTCCGCAGCGACTATGCCAAGACCACTATCGGAGTCAAACATGACCGTGTTGGTCTGGATTGTTCTCGGACTGGTCTCGGGAATCATCGCCAGCAAGATTGTCAACCGAAGCGGCAGGGGTTTCGTGACCGACATGGCTCTCGGCATCGTGGGTGCGCTGATTGGAGGCTGGCTCTTCAATACCTTCGGAATGCCCCAAAGGGGAATCGAATGATTGCGAACGAAGTTCACCGATCAAGAAAGGCAGTGGCTCGGCAGGGGCCTCCGCCGGAACATCGGCTGCCGCCGTTGCCCTATGCATATGCGGCACTCGAGCCGACCATCGATGCACGCACGATGATGCTCCACCATGCCGCGCACCATGCCTTCTACGTGGAGAAGCTGAACGCAGCGCTGGAGGAGTATCCGGAGCTGCAGGGTCGCACGGCAATCTGGTTGTTGCTCAATCTGATCAAGGTTCCAAAGGAGATCCGCACTGCCGTCCGCCACAACGGGGGCGGCCACGTGAACCACAGCATGTTCTGGCGCGCCATGTCACCCGATGGGGACGAGGAACCGTCCGGTCGGCTGGCTGACGCCATCGTGCGTGACTTTGGCAATGTCGAAAGGCTCAAGGCCCGGTTTGCGGAGGTCGGTCAACAGGTGTTTGGCTCCGGATGGGTGTGGCTGGCAAGAACGCATCTGGATGGCGGCAGGCTGCAGGTACTCAGCACCTTCGGTCACGAAAACCCCATGTTGCAGGGCCACTATCCGATCCTGGTCAACGACGTATGGGAACACGCCCACTACCTGAAATACGAGAACCGGCGTGCGGACTATCTGAACGACTGGTGGGCGGTGGCTAACTGGGAAGAGGCCGCCCGACGCTACGAAGGTTCCAGGCATTCCGCCCCCGATGACTGGGAGGCCGAAGGCGGGCGCCTTCTTGCGGCGACCACATGATCCTCCGTGCGTTCGCATGGCGTTCCAAGATGCGCGACCGTACCGACCGCCGCCGCATTCGCGGCTACGAGGCTCGCACTGAAAGATTTCCATTTCCAGGCGGCCGATAGGACCGCCTGTCATGAACCGAATCCATCGGTTCCTAATCAGTTCATTCAGGGAGTTGAATATGGAAGCAACGGGAACTCTTACCGCAAGTGCCAACGACGTCAAAGGCTCGTCGCTGGTGCGTGGCGTCGATCAAGCGGCCATGGGAGCACACAACACGATCACTGCGGTGTCCGACTCCGCGCGACCGGCAGTGGACCGCATGGCATCCAGTGCACATGATGTCGTTGACCGGGTTGCCGGGGTGGCGACACAGACGGCCGAGACGCTTGGTGTCAAAAGCGAGCAATTGAAGAGTGCCCAGAAAAGGCTGATGGAAAGTGCCCGCGACTACGTGCGCGAACATCCCGTCGCCTCGTTGGGGATTGCAGTGGCCACGGGTTATGTGCTGAGCCGACTGTTGTCCTCTCGATAGCCACTTCGTCGAATGTTGACACCGCCCGAAGCTAGCACCGCTGAGCCTGTACAGGGCCGCGATCGCGGTGAGCAGACGAGCTCGTGGTCATAGTGCGCTAAACAACGACTACTTCTTGTCGCCCTTTGCCGCGTCCTGGATAGCCTCACCGGCTTTCTCGACCTGCTGTCCAACCTTTTCCACCGCTTTGTCGATCTGCTTTCCGGCCTGCTCTGCCGGGCCTGGCTTCTCGCAACCGGCCGCTGCGACAAGCAATGCGCCCATGATCAAGGCGACGCTGACGGTCTCGCGCAAGTTCAACATTTGTAGCTCCTGGAGTCTCTGGCGTCCGGTGGCGTAAGCGGCCGCATCGGCTACTCTCGGTGCGGGATGAGGGCGATCGGTGAACGCGACGCGCTGGCGTTCCAGCGCATCGCATGTCGATCACTTCTTCGGTTTATCGACTTCGTGGCCAATCACGCCGCCGACGACGGCGCCGCCGACGGTTCCGAGCGCGCTGCCACCGGTAAGCACTGCACCACCGACGGCGCCGACGCCTGCGCCGATCGCGGTGTTCTTGTCCTGGTTGGACATGCTGGAACACGCGCCCAGGCCGAGCACAATTGCCGCGGCAATCGCACCGACTGCGGGTCTGTTCATCGTTTTCATTGGACTACCTCTTTCTCAATCGTGGAGCTCTGAAGGTTCAGTTCGTGGTGGTGCACGGCTCAGGACTTGCCGAACTGCACTTTCGCCCGATCCAGGCATACATCCTTCGCGGCGCCCGCGTACTGGTCGCACTTCTCCTTCGCCACCGCGTACTGGGCCTCGAGCTTGTCAGCCGCGGCGTCCTTGCGGGCCGTGGCAGTCTGGGCGTCGGCCGTGCCGAATGCAGCGGCAGACTTCTCGTTAGCAGTCTTGTTTGCTTCCGAAGCCTTCATCTGCGCCTTCGCGTCAGCGATGGCAGCCGTTTCCGCCGCTTTCGCTTCCTTCACGCAAACATCCTTTGCATTGCCGGACATGTCATCGCATCGTTCCTTCGCAACGGCATAGCCGGCTTCGGCCTTGGCGACACGCACCTGGTACTGAGTCTTCAGGGAGTGCGAGTAACTGGCTTCGAGTTCAGCTCTTGCAATCTTTTCGTTGCCATTGGCCTCGGCAACGCAGATATCCTTCTGATTGCTGGCAAGGGACGCACAGCCCGCCGTGGCCGCCTTGTACTCGGCCGCGATCCTGTCCTTGGCCGCCAGGTACTCGCTTTTCGACAGATTCTTTGCCATTACGCCGCCGCTGAACGCGAGGCCGACCGCAAGCGCGATCACAGTGATGTTGAGTTTGTTCACTTTCGTTCCTTCATGTGGCGACTTTTGAAGTGATGCGTCGGCAAGCCATGCCAAACACACACATCTCTTCGCCAACACGATACGTTTCCCAACCGTTGCACATTGCCACGGCGCAGGCGTGGTGTCCCTGCTGGCTCCGATAGTTCGAGGGTAGAGCAGAGGTTCGTTTCCGTCTGTCTGCTAGCACGCATAGCTAATGTGCGTCACCGTACCGACCGTCACCACCAGCCTGGATAAGCTGTTCTCATCCGCAAGAAGAAGTCCTGTGCGCGGGCGAATACTTGCGAGGGAGCGCCGTCACGGACACCGTGAACCCACGCACACCGCATGCCAGTGCGAAGCCCGCGACCAAAGGCAATTACCGCCGTTGGCAATTACGCCAATGAGTTCATCATCGAAGGAAACCACCATGAATTGGGATGTCATCGAAGGCAACTGGAAGCAGTTCAAGGGGCATGTGAAAGAGAAGTGGGGCAAGCTGACCGACGACAATCTCGACACGATCGCCGGTAAGCGCGAACAGCTTTCGGGAAGAATCCAGGAAAGCTATGGCATCACCAAGGACCAGGCAGAGGTGCAGCTCAAGGCCTTTGAGGAAGTCCACAAGGACTTTCAGTCGAAGGTCTCAGCGTAGTTGCAGCCTTCATGCCCGGCGACCCGCCGGGCATGATGCCGGCATTCGTCGGGATGCCGTTCCGCCCTCTGATCACCCGGGCACGACGTTGATGGCGTGCGTTTGCGCATCGTCGCGCTGTTCGATGCACCCTGGTTGTTCGAAACTTCGACCGGTGCGCAAACGAACTTCCTCTCGCAAGAATTCCGCGGCGGCATGTTGGCTTGCATCGCTGCTTCCATTGGTTGCACCGGTCCCATCATGTCGACGCCGTGTTACTGGATCGGGCACGAGGACACTGGGTGGCGCGAGGCCGCGAACTTTGTTGCGATACATGGCGACGTCCGACATGCGAATCAGGTCGCCATACTCCTTGCCATCAGCAGGGTAGACCGACAAGCCAATGCTTGCCGTTACCGCGATCGTCATGCCGTCAACGACATACGGCGTGGCCAGATGGGCCCGGATCTTGTCCGCCGCCACAACCGCACTTTCCTGACCATCTAGCTCCGGCAGCAGAAGGACGAACTCGTCTCCGCCGTAGCGGCAGGCAGTGTCGGAGGAACGGATACTGGCGGCCAGACGCGCTGCAACTTGCTGCAACAGGCAATCTCCTGCTGCATGTCCGAAGGCATCGTTGATGCCTTTGAATCCATCCAGGTCGAGAAACAGCAGAGCAACATGCTTGTGCTGCCGTGCTGCCCGAGCGACCGCCTGGTTGAATCGGTCCAACAGCAAGCCACGATTCGGCAGGCCGGTCAGTTCATCGTGATATCCGAACTGGCGTGCCTGTACCAACGCCCCCTCGAGCTGAATCACTCTCCGTGTCAGGATCGAATCCTGCTCTTGCAGCGCATCGGCATGCCGCCGTGCGGCTCTCAGCGCTTGTTGGCTCGTTGCGAGAGCGCGGCGCAGTTCCTTTTCATTTAGGCGCGTTTGATCCGGGCCTGCCGCTTCGCGGCCCGTCGCGGCTGCAGCGAATGCATGTGCGGTGCCGTTTCGGCGTGGCGCGGCGGCAATCGGAACAACGACGGCATTCGCAGTGCCATCCGCAGTTGCTGTTCTCATTTCTTCACTCCACCGCAGCTAGTTCTGTCAGCGACCTTTAGCCGCCCTTATCCGATGGTTGGCGCTTGCGGATTCCATGCATAGTGGCCGGGGTAGGCGCCACCACGTTCGCCGTCTTGACCGGAGTGACGGGAATCGATGTGCTCACCTTGCCCGGTGGCGGTGAACCCTCAGACGTGAAATCCGCTTTCTGCTCGTCCAGGCTCTTGACTTTCGGGGTGAGTGGGGAAGCTATTTTTGACATATCGGAGCCTTCGATGGCGTGGCTTGATCTAGGGCGCTTCCGCTAACGCGCCGTTCTGCGACGGAACACGTTGACGATAGCGAGCAGTATCACAGCTCCGATCAGTGAAACTGTAATCGCGCTCGCACTGAATGCGCCCTGATTGATAGTCGGCACGCCGACCAGGGGACTGATCAGCCATCCGCCCAGTACTGCGCCGACGATTCCGACAACGATGTTCAGCAAGATGCCTTGCTGTGCATCGGTTCCCATGATCTTGCTTGCGACCCAGCCGAGCAGACCGCCGACGAGGATCCAGATGACGAAGTTCATGAAAATCCTTTCGTACGCAAGTGAGCAGGAAAAGCCTGGAGCCTTAGTGAGGGCTCAAGGGCGCACGGCGATTTCGTTCTTGACCGACTTGACGCCGCTGACTTTCATTGCGATGGCTTCGGCGGTGGCCTTTTCCTTGGTGTTCTTGGCGAAACCAGACAGCATGACGGTGCCGTTCAGCGTCTCAACGCTGATCGCGGAGGCATCGACGTCCTTGTTGTCAACGAAGCGGGACTTCACCGACGTGGTGATGGCGCTGTCGTCGATATAGGCGCCAACGGTTTCCTGGCCGCGGGTGACAGCGCATCCAGAGGCAGCAAGCAGAGTCGATGCGGCAACCGCGTAGGCGGCAATAGTGAGGCGAGATGTCATGGTGAATCTCCAAAGCGAGTTGAGTTACGGAATCAGTTGAGACGGGCGCAGGGCCAATACGTCTATCCGGGCCGATACGGGGAGAGCGCGACGGACGCATTTGCCGCGAAGATCGGTGTCTTGCGCGGCCTGGCGCGTGCCTGGTCACCGTGTCAATTCATGCCGCACTCGAGCGCTTGCGCCCGCCCGAGCGCTGACCGAGAACGTCTGATCACAAACGCCCCATCACCAGCAACACGACGAGTACAAGTACCACCACTCCCAAGCCACCACTGGGACCGTAGCCCCAGCTCTTGCTGTGCGGCCAGCTTGGAATGGCGCCGATCAACAGCAGGATCAAGAAAATCAACAGTATGGTTCCCAGGCTCATGTGCTTCTCCTAGACAAGAAAAGTTAGCAACGTTGCTGCGCTGGCGCGGGATCGCGTGCGGGAAAGACGATTTGCCGTGCGCCTGGCTTGTTGACATCGCCCGGCGTTCGAGCCGGCCGCCGCTCCGCGACGAACTCAGCATGAGCATCAAGCAAGAAGGCATCTCGAGACGCGGCCAAACTCAATGCGGCAAATGACGCCGACGTCAGTCTCGAACGATTCATGAGGAATCCTTTGGACGTTGGATGCCATGGCACGGATACTTGCAATTCATCCGCGGACCTGCCGGGACGACTTGAAGAGTCACACTCGGCACAAGAAGAGACTAGGCGCATGCCGACCGAAGATCGGTGCGCTGGCGAACATAGGCGAAACTTTCCTGAGCCTTGAATCGCCGGCGCCCATTCGAACGCGGCCCTGCGCTGCGTTCACTGCCGACAAGGAGCGCACTGATTCACCCTCGGGCAGGAGGGCCGGCTAGATGAGGATTCCACTCAACACGAAAAGAATTAAGTGATCGTGTGCGCGTGAAGCGACTCGTCGGCAAGCTACGCCAGACATCCCGCCTGTTCTGTGCGCAAGTACCCATAGAGAAGTCTCCTTCATTCCTCACAAGCCACAAGCCGCGCCGGATCGGTTCGCTACCGAACAGACGACGCACGGATCGCTGCGTATGGTTCTTTCGATCCAACAAGGCTGCAAGGGGTAAAGCAATGCGCACTCCAATCCTCATGCAACAGAGAGCTTTCCGTATTCGGGCGTTGGCCTTCGTGGCCGGCGTCGCGGTCCTGGCCTTCAGCGGCTGGGCGAGTGCCGACCCGCCGTCGCGCGTGGCGCGACTCGGCTACACGAGTGGCGCCGTCAGTTTCTCGCCCGCCGGTGAAGACGATTGGGTCCGGTCGACAATAAATCGGCCGCTGACTACCGGCGACCGCCTATGGTCGGATGCGGGGGCGCGGGCCGAAGTCCAGATTGGCGGAGCCATGATTCGCATGGGCGCCGGCACCGGAGTATCCGTTCTCAATCTCGACGACCGCATCGCGCAGTTGCAGTTGACTCAGGGCGTGTTGAACGTCCGCGTGCGACGTCTTGAGCCCGGCCAGGTACTCGAGGTCGACACGCCGAATCTCGCCTTCGCGCTTAGGCAACCCGGCGAATATCGGATCGAAGTGGATCCCGACGGCAGTGCGACGACGATCGTCATGCGCAAGGGCCAGGGCGATGTGTACGGCGAAGGTGCAGCCTATGTGATCGATTCGCGGCAGCCGTATCGCTTTACGGGGACGGGCCTGCGCGAATACCAGTACGTGGATACGCCGCGCCTCGACGAATTCGATCGCTGGTCAAGCGATCGCGACCGCAATTACGACAACTCGCCCTCCGCCCGCTATGTATCGCAGGACGTGGTCGGCTACCAGGACCTCGATGTGAACGGCACCTGGCGTGTCGACGCCAGCTACGGCAACGTCTGGATCCCGAATCGCGTGGCCACTGGCTGGGCGCCTTACCGCGACGGCCATTGGGTATGGGTCGATCCCTGGGGCTGGACCTGGGTGGACGACGCGCCCTGGGGCTTCGCGGTGTCCCATTACGGCCGCTGGACAAATCTCAGGGGAACGTGGGGTTGGGTCCCAGGTCCCGTGCAGACCCGGGCCTACTACGCGCCGGCGCTGGTCGCGTTCGTGGGCGGCCCCAACTTCCAGATCGCGATTTCCAGTGGGAACGTTGGCGGTGTCGCCTGGTTCCCACTTGCACCGCGCGAGGTTTATCGACCTTCCTATGTGGTGAGCCGCGGCTACTTCGAGAACATCAATCGCAGTAACACTGTTGTCAACAACACGGTCATCAACAATTACTACAACAACTCGAACGTGACGAATATCGTCTACGCCAACCGCCAGGTGCCGGGTGCGGTCATCGCCGTTCCGGCGACCACGTTCGTGCAGTCGCAGCCAGTGTCCAGGGCATTGGTCAAGTTACCCCGGGAGATGATTGTCAGCGGGCCGGTGGCAATCGCTCCGCATGCGGTTCCCACCGAGAAAAGCGTTCGTGGCGCCGCCGCCCAGGGCGACAAGCCGCCCGCCCGCGTGTTCGAGCGGCCAGTCATCGCCCGCGCCGCTCCACCTGCAGCACCGGCCGGTTTCACCGCGCAGCAACCGCAACTGTCAGCGAAGCCGGGTAAACCGCTCGACGACGCCGCACGCAAGGAACTGAAACCTGTCGTTGCCGCAGCGGCACCCGTCGTCAAGGTGGTGGCGCAATCACAGGATGCGCCCAAGGCCCTGCGTCCGCCACCGGCGGTTGCGAGCGCAAGGCCGAGCGATGAACGCGGAAGATCCGATGATCGAAAAGCCCCCGCAGTGACCGCGACTCCTGGTGCACCTAGTGCACCCAAGCAAGGCGCTGCATCGGCGCCGGCGACGCCTCCTGTGCCTACGGCTCAAGCGCCGGAGCAGCGCGGGAAGTCCGATCAGCGTGGCAAGGCGGATCAGCGCGCACAACCGGTCGCAATTCCAGCTCCCGCCACTCAGCCGCAAGTTGCGTCGCCGGCACCCACTGCACAGACGCCGGAGCAACGCGCAAAGGCTGAACAACCTGGCAAGGGCGGCGAACAGCGAGGACAAGCCGTCGCGCCACCGGCTCCGCCACCTACCGCAGCACCCGCCGCCAAGGCGGCCTTGCCGCCGCCCGTCGCTCAGCCGGCCGCTGCTCAGCCACCAGAGAAACGCGCAAAGGCCGAGCAACCTGGCAAGGGCGAACAGCGAGTGCAAGCCGTCGAGGCGCCACCGGTTCCGCCACCGAGCGCAGCACCGGCCAAGGTGGCCTCACCACCGCCCGTCGCTCAACCTGCTGCAGCACAGTTGCCGGAGCAAGGCGCAAAGGCTGAACAACGTGGCAAGGGCGAGCAGCGTGCACAAGCCGTCGCCGCGCCGCCGGTACCACCACCGAGCGCAGCACCGACCAAGGTGGCCTCACCACCGCCAGTTGCGCAGCCGGCACCCGCAGTACCGTCGCCGGAGCAAGGCGCAAAGGCTGAACAACGTGGCAAGGGCGAGCAGCGCGCACAAGCCGTCGCCATGCCGCCGGTACCACCACCGAGCGCAGCACCGGCCAAAGTTGCCCCACCGCCGGTTGTCGCTTCACCGGTGCCGGTTGCACAGCAGGCTAGGCCTGCGCCAGGCTCGTCCGCAAAGCAACCCGGCCCACTCATTCCTGCTGCTGCGCCTGATGCACCGCCGCCACTGCCCGCGCCAGCGCCGAAGGCTGAACCGAAAGGTGAGGAACCGAAGCCCATCGTTGGAAAGCCGATTGACATGAAGAAAGACAGTGAAGCGCAGAAGCGCGAGGAAACGGAACGCAAACCGTAGAGCCAATTCGCTCCGACAAACTGAGGCGGAGGGTCAGCGCTCAGTCCTTGTTCGAAATGTAGGAAGAGTCATCATGAAACATTCAATAGATTTTGCAGCGGCATTTTCCGCGCTGTCGTTGGGCGCATGCAAACGAACGAACTCGGTTGTGCCTGCGGCCCTTGCAGCCGTCGTGACCGCCCCGGTTCCCGGTCCTGCCGGACCATCAGAAGCAGCAGGTGCACCTGCGGAAAAAGGCGAAACCGGCGCGACTGGAATACTGGAATGATGGGCTCGACCGGAACGACCGACGCCGACGGTGTCAAGTGTGAGCAAGGCAAGACCGGTGGCGACGCGATCGTGGTTGTTCCCGCCCCCGCCGTGCAGCGCTGATTGATCGACGCGGTGTCGGACATGAAAAAGTGCAATTGCTTAGGCTTGGCCGAGCCAGCGTACGGAGTTAAAGCACGCTAGCAGGTCATTGGTTCGAAGACATTTCAGTGCAGCCTCGGCCGCACTTTTTTTGCTCGCTCCTTCAGCACTTTGCGGGTGAGGCGCTCAGCCCGCGGTCGAACGCATAGCTTCCTGCCGGGAAATGAGCGTTGGCTGCCCGGCAACAGTGCAATAGGTCAGGAACAAAGCCGTCCCGGGGAAGTCGCACCCCGGGTCGTTCGTCGGGGAGTTGCCCGACGCTTGCTCTCATACCAGCGGAAGAACGAACTAGCGCGTCTTGCCTCCGAAAACAAGGAGTACGCCGCCAAGCACGATCGCTCCCACGCCCATCCAAAGAGGAACGTTGACCGTCTGCTTTTCCGTTATCGATAGCTCGATCGGTCCCAGTTTTCCCGAGTGGGTTTCCTTCGTGTAACTGAAACCTCCGTACGCCAGGCCCAGGGCGCCGGCCACGATCAGCGCGATGGCCGCAATCTTGATTGAGTTCATTTCTTCTCCTTCTACTCAAGAATCCCCAGAGTCCGGGTCATATGGCGCGAGACACGGAGGGCACGCGACACTGAGCAAGAGTCTCAACAGATGAGCCGGCAGCCGGAGCGCTCGCGGTGGCGCCCCTTTGCCTGCAACCAGTTAACGGTCATTACACGCGTCTGCCTTGAATGACACCGATCAGGAACACGACGAGCGCGATGACCAGGAGGACGTGAATGAATCCGCCCAAGGTGTAGGAGCTGACTAGCCCCAGCAGCCACAGAACGAGCAGGACAACGGCGATGGTCCATAGCATTTTGCTTCTCCTCTTTCCATGAAACGGTGGCTCGAAAGCTGGCGGCCCACACGGGCGCAAGCCCCGCCACTTCACACTTCCTAATCTAGACGCAGTGCGCACCGTGGTCTGTGCGAAAGCGAACATAGGAGGGGAGGTCGCTTGTTCGCCCTTGCGACGTCCCGGCTTGCTAGTGGAACAACGCAGGTATGTGCGCCACCGTACCGACGTCAGCGAGCGATGCGGCTAACTTCATCTCGTGAGTTTCCCAGCTCGCTTGGGGCTGGTTGCGACCTGCTTGGGATGCCTGCAGCGAACATTGACATGGGATCAACGCGGCCCCGCCTTGTGAAATCAGGGAAAGAAATCTAAGGATCCCGCCATGATCCCAGCTGCACAAGTTTCCGTCGGCGCTGCTGACCTACCGCGTGGAGAGGGGCGACTTGGCGTTGCCGTCGACGCGCCACTCGCCACTGGTCCCTCAACGCAGCTGCCCGACGCATGGGGCACGGCGCTGGGAGTTCTTGCGACGTTCGCTGCCGTGTTCGCACTGTCGTGGGCGCAGGAATTTCTGGTGCCACTAGTGCTCGGCATCATCGTTTCGTACACCCTGACGCCTCTCGTCGCATGGCTCGAGAGGATCAGAATCCCCCGAGTTGTCGGCACCGTCACTGTGATGGCCGGAGTGATCGGTGCGCTCGTTCTCGGCATGTACTCCTTGCGCGGTCAGGTGCAGTCCATCATCGAACAACTACCTGAAGCGACGACCAAGTTAACCGCCGGGCTTGAGCGCATGCGAAGCAGTCAGTTTGGCAACATTCAGAAGATCCAGAACGCAGCGGCCGAGCTGGAAACCGCGACGACTCAGACAGCCGGTGTTTCCAAAGCCTCGCGTCAGACGGCGACTCACGTCATCGTGGACGCGCCGAAGTTCAAGCTCGGCAACTTTCTCTGGGGAACCTCAGCGGGCGCCCTTGGCGCCATGGTCCAGGCGGTAACGGTCGTTTTCCTGGTTTTCTTTCTATTGCTCGGTGGCGATTCATTCAAACGCAAGCTGGTGCGCCTGACCGGGCCCACGCTTTCAAAGCGAAAGATCACCGTCCACATTCTTGATGACATCAATGCTTCGATCCAGAAGTACATGTTCATGTTGCTTACGACCAACCTGCTGGTCGCCTTGCTCAGCTGGGTCGCATTTCTCTGGATCGGTCTCGAAAATGCGGGAGCTTGGGGCGCCGCCGCAGGGTTACTGCATCTGATTCCTTATCTTGGCCCCGGCGTCACGGCCGTCGCAATCGGAATGGCCGCCTACATGCAGTTCGAGTCGTTTTCAATGGCTTTTCTGGTTGGCGGCGTATCGCTGGCGATCGCCACTCTCGTCGGAACCTTTGTGACCACCTGGATGATCGGGCGAATCGCCCACATGAACTCAGCGGCCGTGTTCATTTCCTTGCTGTTCTGGGGCTGGTTGTGGGGTGTCTGGGGAATGCTTCTCAGCATTCCGATCATTGTCATTGTGAAAGTCGTTTCGCAGCATGTGGAGCAGCTTCATCCGATTGCTGAAATGCTGGGGGACTGATCCATTTGGCGGCGTGCGTGCCGCATAGGCGAGGACGCTCGGCATGACCTACTGCATTGGAGTAATGCTCGACAAAGGGATGATCTTTGCATCGGACTCCCGCACGAATGCCGGCATGGATAACTTCGCCACCTTCTGCAAGATGACGGTGTTCGAGCGTCGGGGCGATCGCGTCATCGTTTTGTTGAGCTCTGGCAACCTCGCGGGAACGCAGGCGGTGATCGGTGTGCTGAACCAGCGCTGCGTCGCGGGCGCCTCTGTCAACAACCTGTGGAGCGCGCCGACCATGTTCGAGGTCGCAATGCTGGTTGCCGACGCGATGCGCGACATCGAGCGACGCGACGGCGAATATCTGAAGGAAAACGAGGTCGGCTTCAATGCCTCGTTCATCGTCGGCGGGCAGATCAGCGGCGAGCCGATACGACTGTTCAGGATCTATGCCGAAGGCAATTTCATCGAAGCCGAGATCGCCACGCCTTACTTCCAGACCGGCGAGACCAAGTATGGCAAGCCAATCATCGACCGCGTGATTACGCGGTCAACACCGCTGGCAGACGCCGTGAAGTGTGTGCTGGTGTCATATGACTTGACCATGCGCAGCAATCTGTCGGTCGGCATGCCGATCGACCTGATCTGCTACGAACTTGACAGCCTCGAGGTGCAGAAGCGGCGCCGATTCGACGACGGGGACGTCTACTTCACAGCGCTTGGCCACGAATGGAGTGAAGGCACGCGTCAGGTGTTTCGGCATCTGCCCGAGCTGCAATGGTGACCGCCCGCGGCGATGAACTCCGTTCTCATTACCTGCGAGCACGGCGGCAACCGGATTCCTGCGGCGTATCGCCAGCTGTTTCGAGGTCGGCAGTCATTGTTGCAATCCCACCGCGGCTATGACCCCGGCTCGCTGCTGATGGCCCGTGCAATGGCCAACGCGCTGCGTGCACCGATCGTGAGCTCGACTACCACTCGCCTGCTGGTCGACCTCAACCGCTCAATCGGCCATCCGCGGGTTTTCTCGGCGGCGACACGTGGTGCGCCGGCGTCGTTGCGCGCAGAGATCATTGAACAGCACTACTGGCCGTATCGCGCGCAGGTCGAGCGTCGCGTCCGGCAGTCCGTCGCGCGCGGCCGGCGCGTGATCCACATTTCCACTCACAGCTTTACGCCGGAGCTTGACGGCACCGTCCGTCGCGCCGACGTGGGGCTGCTGTATGACCCTGGACGGCTGGAAGAGGTCGAACTATGCGCCCGCTGGAAGGCCGCGCTCGCGTCTCTGGCGCCGGAGTTTCGTGTCCGCCGCAACTATCCCTACGCTGGCAGCGGCGATGGCCTGACTTCGTACTTGCGAACCCAATTTGCCGACGATGCGTACGTTGGGGTTGAGCTGGAAGTCAACCAGAGCATCGTTTTCGGCGCGGGTCGACGCTGGTCCGCGTTGCGGACGGTGCTGATTGATTCCTTGCGTGCTGCATGCATTGCTTGAGCGTTTCGCCATCTGCGCAAGACATTCCTGGGCGCAGAGAACCTCATTGGCAGCCCTTTCAACGACAACCCTGCACAAACCGGTTGTCTGATTCCGGAGACCTACTATGAAAATTCGCGTCGGCTTCGAACTGGTCTATGACTGTCCGCAGCCAACTCCCATGATCTTCAATCTCAATGTCCATTTCACGCGTGTGTCCGATCTGGTCGGGCGAGACGATCTGGCGATCGATCCGCCGGTCCCGATGGCCGCCTACCGCGACAGCTTCGGCAACTGGTGTACCCGCGTCGTCGCTCCGCAAGGTCGCACGCGAATCTTGGCCGACGCAGTTGTGAGGGACAGGGGTACTCCCGACCCGATCGTTCCGCAGGCGCAGCAGCTTCCGGTGCCGGACTTGCCCGAGGAAACGCTGCTCTTCCTGCTAGGAAGCCGGTATTGCGAAACTGATCGGCTGTCCGAGACGGCCTGGCGCCTCTTCGGGCAGGCGCCAACCGGTTGGGGCCGGGTTCAGGCGATCTGTGACTTTGTTCATCGACACATCACCTTCGGATATGAGCACGCGCGCGTGACGCGGACGGCGCTGGAGGCTTTCCATGACAAGACCGGTGTCTGCCGTGATTACACGCACCTTGCCGTTGCCTTCTGCCGGTGCATGAACATTCCGGCGCGCTACTGCACCGGCTACCTCGGTGACATTGGCATCCCGCCACCCCACGGCACGCCCGACTTCGCTGCGTGGTTCGAGGTCTTCCTCGATGGCCGGTGGCACACCTTCGACGCGCGCAACAACACTCCGCGCATCGGCCGGGTACTGATTGCGCGAGGGCGCGATGCGTCCGACGTTGCGATCAGCAGCACATTTGGCCCTAACACTCTGACCAGCTTCAAGGTATGGACCGATGAGGTCACAGTTTCTTGAAGGGCAAGCCTGGCGCCCGAACGAGATTGAGTTCCGCGACCCTCGAGGAGCAGGATCGCGCTCGAGCTCGACTACGCCGTCTCGAGCGCATTAGCGCGCTAATTTCGCCGCTGCGCTGTGCGTGCGCGCGGCGCATGAAGGCGGCAATCAATCGAGTGGCCTAATCCGGACGGTTGGCTCTCTCGGCATTTTCCCATCCGATCCGTTCGACCAGCCTTCGACTTAGCTTAAATAGCGCGGCCCGTCGGGCCGTAATCGGCGCTTCGATGGAAGGGCCTGATCGCCACACTGGCGGGAGCCGAAATGTGGGGTTTGAGCGCCTGCGCGCCGATCCGGGGAATCGCCCGCCGCAGGGCCGCCCGAAGACGGGCGACGTCCCTCCTGGAAGGACCGCGCGTAGCGCGAGGGAGCATTAATGAGCCAGACCGCGGAAGCACTGATCGCCAGCTTCAACTCGCACGACGTCGAACGTCGCCTGCAGGAGTACGACGCACTGCTGGCGAACGACGCCGTTGGCATCGTTGCGGTTAGCGATGGTGAGGTCCTGCAGTGCAACGCGAGCGCAGCACGACTGTATGGCTGGTCGGTCGCTGAATTGCTCGGGCAGTCTGCCGCCGTGTTTTTTGGCTCGGAAGAGGAGTTCCAGGCGTTTGCCAGTCGTATCGGCGATGCGCTCGGCGCAGGCGGCTCGCCGCTGGTCGAGTGGCGCACCAAGCGCCGCGACGGCTCCACCTTCTGGGCGCGCCTGCTGGTCAAGAGCATCACACCGGGCGGTCCGGCCGGCGAGATGGTCTGGATGGTCGAGGATGTGACCAGCCACAAGGCGACCGAGTTGGCTCTGGCGCGCGTGCGCGAGGAGCTCGAGCAGCGCGTGCGGGCCGCGCAGGATGAACTGGCCTGGGCCAACGAGCGCCTGGTGGCCGAAATGTACGAGCGTGGCGAGATCGAAGAGCGTGCGCGCCGCATGGCGCTTTACGACGAGGTCACGGAACTGCCCAACCGCCGCCTGCTCGAATCCCGGCTCGACGAGGCCGTGCGAAATCATCACCTCGCTGCCGATAGTCTGGCGGTGCTGGTGATCGACATCGACGACTTTGCCAAGCTCAATGATGCGCTTGGGCATCGTGTGGGCGACTCGGTGCTCAAGCAGGTCGCTGCACGCCTGGTTGACACCGTCCGTACCTCGGACCTGGTGGCGCGCATCGGCTCCGATGAATACGCGGTCGTGCTCGGACGCCTGCGCCACTCGGATGATTGCGACCGGGTCGCCGCCAAGCTTGTTGAACTGATGGCCGAGCCGATCTTGATCGACGCCGAGCAGGTGTCGATCAGCGTCAGCATCGGCATCGCGCGATTCCCGGTCGACGGGGCGGGACCGGAAATGTTGTTGCGCAATGCGCATGCAGCCCTGTCCTTCGCCAAGTCGCGCGGCTGCTCGGTGGTGCAGTTGTTCGAGCCGCGCATGAATGCGGAAGTATTGCAGCGCCTGCAGCTTGAAGCGGCGCTGCGGCACGCTCTCGATCACCACGAATTCGAAGTGTTCTATCAGCCGCGCATTGATCTGGCGAACGGCCGTGTGATGGGTGCCGAAGCGTTGCTGCGCTGGCGCGATCCGAAGCGGGGCCTGCTGGAGCCGGGCAAATTTATCGCGGTAGCGGAAGACGCCGGACTGATGCAGCCGATCGGCGATTACGTGCTGCGGGAAGCGTGCCGCGCCGCGATGCAATGGGCCGAGGCGGGGCTCGGTGATCTGGTGGTCAGCGTCAATCTGTCGCCGCGCGAGTTCCGGGGCAAGTCGCTGCTGCCGATGGTCAGCCAGGCGCTGGTCGACACCGGACTCGATGCCGAGCGGCTGCAGGTCGAAATCACCGAAGCCAGCCTGATGCGTGACGCCGAACGGGCCGAGCAGGTTCTCGCCGGACTGCAGACCATGGGCGTGTCGATCGCGCTCGACAACTTCGGTACCGGATACTCGAGCCTTTCCAACCTGCGGCGCTTTCCGATCAATGTCCTGAAGATCGATGGCCGGTTTGTGCATTCGGCGCCGGAAGATGCTGCCGATGCGAAGATCGTTTCCGCACTCGCCGGCCTGGCCCGTGGCCTCGGCCTGCATGTCGTCGCCGAAGGCGTGGAGACCAAGGAGCAGCTTGCGCTGGTTGACGCCGCCGGGTGCCACGAGGCGCAGGGATTCCATCTGTGCCGGCCGCTGCCAAGCAAGCAGTTCATCGAGTTCGTGCGGCAGTACTAGTAGTCACCGCCGAACAGTCGCCCCACAGACAGTCACCTCCAATACGTCGCCGCCTCGACGTTGCGGCCCAGACTTTGCGGCCTGGAAGGCGCCGTTAGACTGCGCCTTTGCATGCTGGATGCAGGGGGCCGCCGTGAACAAGGACATCGTTGCGACCAAGGCCGCGCCCGCGGCCATCGGACCGTATTCGCAGGCGGTGAAAACCGGCCTGGTGGTCTTCACCTCAGGTCAGATCGGTCTGGACCCGGCCACCGGTGAACTGGTCAGCCAGGACTTTGAAGCTCAGGTGCGGCGCTCGTTCGCAAATCTGATTGCGGTTGCTCAGGCGGCGGGTGGTTCGCTCGGCAATGCCGTCAAGTTCACCTTGTACCTGACCGATCTCTCGAAGTTCTCGAAGGTCAACGAGATCATGGCCGAGGTCGTGCCCCAGCCCTACCCGGCGCGCTCGACCGTGGGTGTGGCGAGTCTTCCCAAGGGCGCGCAATTCGAGGTCGAGGCCGTGTTGGTGCTGTAGCAGCGCTGGCGTGGCCAAAAGAAATCTCGAATCCGCACCGGCCAAGACCATGGCGGCCCGCTTGGCCGCCCTCGGTCTGAAGTCCGACTGGGATTTCGTCCTCCATCTTCCGCTGCGCTACGAAGACGAGACGCGCGTCACGGCCATCGCGGAACTTGTAACCGGCGCGGAGGCGCAGATCGAGGCCGAGGTCGTGCGCGCCGAGGTCGTGTATCGCGGCCGGCGGCAACTGCATGTGACGGTGCGCGACGCGGGGGGAGTGCTGCTGCTGCGCTTCCTGCATTTCTATCCATCGCAGCTCAAGCAGCTGGCCGCGGGACGTCGTGTGCGAGCCTTCGGCGCCGTGCATGGCGGGCTTGCCGGTGCGGAGATGGTGCATCCGCGCATCCGGTCCGTCGACATCGACGCTCCCTTGCCCAAGGGGCTGACGCCAATCTATCCGACCACGGCCGGCGTTCCGCAAAGCTGGCTGCGCAAGCGCATCGAGCGGGCCCTGCGTGATGTCGAGCTTCGCGATCTGCTGCCCGAGTCGCTGCGCAACCGGTTGGCACTGGCCCCTTTGGCGGATTGCCTCAGACGCTTGCATTCCCCGCCGCCGTCAGCCGACCCGGCGATGCTCGCAGACCGCAGCGATCCTGCCTGGAGGCGCATGAAATTCGACGAACTGCTGGCGCAGCAGATCGCGCTGCGCCAGGCTCGGCTAGCGCGCGAGCGTCGAACCGCGATTCCGCTCTTGCACGATCGAACGCTGGCTGACGCGCCCGGAGCCTTGGCGCTAAGCGCGCGCCTTCGCGCGGCGCTTCCATTCACGCTGACCGGCGCCCAGTTGCGGGTCTGGTCCGAAGTCGAAAGCGATCTTGCGCGTGCACAGCCGATGCAGCGGCTGGTGCAGGGCGATGTCGGCAGTGGCAAGACCGTGATCGCCGCGCTTGCGGCGGCGCGCGCGATCGAATGCGGACTGCAGGCTGCACTGATGGCGCCAACCGAGATACTTGCTGAGCAGCACTTTCGCCGCATCGTCGAGTGGCTGGCGCCGCTCGGCGTGCGCACGGCCTGGCTGGCAGGCCGTATCGCTCCGGCCGCGAAGCGCGCAGCGCAGGAAGCCGCCGCAAGCGGCGCCGCCCAGCTCGTGATCGGCACGCACGCCCTGATCCAGGACGCGGTCGAATTTGCGCAGCTTGGCCTCGCCATCGTCGACGAACAGCATCGCTTTGGTGTCATGCAGCGGCTGGCGCTGCGTGGCGATGGCGAGCGCGCGCCGCACATGCTGATGCTGTCGGCCACGCCGATCCCGCGCACGCTCGCGATGAGCTACCTGGCCGATCTTGACGTTTCGACGATCGACGAGATGCCGCCCGGCCGGCGTCCGGTGCAGACCAAGCTGGTTGCCACGCGCCGCCGCGAGGAGGTCATGAAACGCATCCGCGCCGACGTGCGATCGGGACGCCAGGCCTATTGGGTCTGCCCGCTGATTGATGAGAGTGAACTCGTCGAGGTGGCGGCCGCAACCGAAACCTATGGGCGCATCGCGGAGTTGCTGCCCGATCTGCGGATCGCCCTGCTGCATGGCCAGTTGCCGGGGGCGGAAAAGTCCACCGTCATGCAGCGATTCGTGGCACACGAGATCGATGTGCTGGTCGCGACGACCGTGATCGAGGTTGGTGTCGATGTGTCCAATGCCACATTGATGGTGATCGAGCACGCCGAGCGCTTCGGACTGGCGCAGCTGCATCAGCTGCGCGGCCGGGTCGGGCGCGGAGCAGAGCAGAGTTATTGCATCCTGATGTATGACGAGCCGCTGTCCGAGGCTGCGCGCGAACGACTGAAGATCATCTACGAGACCAGCGACGGCTTCGAAGTCGCGCGGCGCGACCTTATGATGCGGGGCCCGGGCGAGTTCCTCGGCGCGCGCCAGTCGGGCGTGCCCCTGCTGCGATTTGCGGACCTGCAGGCCGATGCCGCGCTGGTCGAAGCAGCGCGTGCGGTGGCTGCCGATCTGCTCATGCACCATGCGGCGAGTGCCCACGAGCATGCGCGCCGCTGGTATGAGGGCCGACATGAGCTGCTTGCCGCATGACACCTGCGAATAAGAACTACGAATGAAACCTACGGCATGACCATTGCTGCATGAACTTTTCAGCATGACCCTTACCGAACTCAAGTACATCGTTGCGGTGGCACGCGAGCGCCATTTCGGCCGTGCTGCCGACGCCTGTTTTGTCAGCCAGCCGACGCTGTCGGTAGCGATCAAGAAGCTCGAGGACGAACTTGGCACACCGATCTTCGAGCGCCGTACCAACGACGTGACCGTTACTCCAGCCGGCGAGCGCATCGTCGGCCAGGCGCAGAAAGTGCTGGATGAAGCCGGCCGCATCAAGGAAATCGCCCGTCAGGGACATGATCCCCTGACCGGACCGCTGCGCCTCGGCATCATTTACACGATCGGCCCCTACCTCCTGCCGGGCCTGGTGCGCCAGCTGTTGAAGGACGCACCGCAGATGCCGCTGCTGCTCACCGAGAACTTCACGATCAAGCTGCTGGAGCTGTTGAAAAACGGCGAGATCGACGTCGCCATCATGGCGCTGCCCTTGCCGGAGACCGGACTGACGATGCAGGCGGTCTACGACGAGCCATTCATGATCGCGGTGCCGCGCGCTCATCCCTGGGCGCGTCGCAAGAGTGTTCCCAGTGAGGATCTGAAGAAGGAGACGATGCTGCTGCTCGGCGCCGGCCATTGCTTCCGCGACCATGTGCTCGAAGTCTGTCCTGAACTGTCGCGCTTTTCCTCGTCGGCCGAAGGCATCCAGAAGACCTTCGAAGGTTCGTCGCTCGATACGATCCGTCACATGGTCAGCTCCGGCCTTGGAGTTACGGTGTTGCCGATGACGTCGGTTCCGGAAAGAACGCCGCGCGGATCGCTGCTTGAATACATCCCCTTCAAGGCGCCGGCGCCCGACAGGCGCGTCGTGCTCGCCTGGCGCAAGTCATTCATGCGACTGCCGGCGATTGAAGCACTGCGGCAGGCAATCCTGAGCTGCCCGCTGCATGGGGTCACCAAGCTGCCCGAAGCGCGCATCGAATCCTGAGGTTGGAGAGCCGAGACCCCGAGGGCTATCGCCACAGTTGGAACAAACAATTGGCGCGGTGCCATCGCAAATCACTACTATCTGCGCAGCGGAAGACGCTATCCGAACGAAGGGAATTGATCATGGGCAAGAACCGACAGAAAGCTACGGCGGCCACCGGAACGCAAATTGATATCGGGATTGCCGACAAGGATCGCGCGCGCATCGCCGAGGGACTCGCCCGCGTGCTGGCTGATACCTATTCGCTGTACCTGAAGACGCACAGCTTCCACTGGAATGTCGAAGGTCCGATGTTCAACACCCTGCACCTGATGTTCATGGACCAGTACACCGAACTGTGGAACGCACTCGACGCGATCGCCGAGCGCATCCGATCGCTCGGCTACCCGGCGCCCGGCACCAATACTGAGTTCGCCCGCCTGACGTCGATCGACGAAACTCCCGGCGCGCCTGAAGCGATGACGATGGTGAGCCTGCTGGTCAGCGGGCATGAAGCGGTTGCCCGCACCGCGCGCGCTGTTTTCCCGGCTGCCGACAAGGCGAACGACGAATCGACCGCCGACCTGCTGACACAGCGCCTGCAGGTGCATGAAAAGACTGCGTGGATGTTGCGAAGCTTGTTGAAGTAGGCGTACTTGACGCCCGACGTGGACTTCTCCTGGATCGACTTCGAGGATTTCGGAAGTCAGACGCGTCGACCGGCAGGTCCGAGTCAGCGCTTCACCTTTTCTGCCGCGATCCACTCGCGCACCTTGATGCCAAGCACACTCATCGGTAGTGCGCCGTCGGTCAGCAGCACGCGGTGGAACTTCCTGACGTCGAACTTCGCTCCGAGTTCAGTCTCGGCTTCGCGCCGCAGCCGGCTGATCTCGAGCTGGCCGATCTTGTAGCCCAGTGCCTGGCCAGGGTTGACGATGTAACGCTCGACCTCAGCGATTACGTCGCTCTCGGCCATCGATGAGTGGGTGCGCATGTAATCGATCGCCTGCTGCCGGTTCCAGCCCTTATGGTGCAGGCCGGTGTCGACCACCAGCCGCATCGCGCGCAATTGCTCGTCCGACAGGCGTCCGTACCACTGGTACGGATCAGTGAAAAGCCCGAGCTCCTTGCCGATGCTTTCAGAGTAGAGCGCCCAGCCCTCCGAATACGCGACATAGAACGTGCCGAAGCGGCGGAATTTCGGCAGTGACTGGACCTCCTGCGCGATCGCGATCTGGAAGTGGTGGCCCGGCGACGCTTCGTGGAGCGACAGCGTCTCCATGCCGTAGATTGGCTGGGCCCTGAGGTTGAAGGTGTTGATGTAGAAGATGCCGGGACGTGATCCGTCCGCCGACGGTGGCTGGTATTCGGCCCCAGCTGCGCTCTGAGCGCGGAATGCTTCGACCTCCTGGACCCGGTAGTCGGCCTTGGGTGCGACGTCGAACATCTTCGGCAGCAGCGCATTGATCTTCTTCTGCAGATCGCGGTATCCAGCGACGAGTTCTTCGGGCTTGCTGTAGAAGTAACGGGGGTCTTCCTGTAAGTGCTTGAAGAACGCCTTGAGGTCACCTTCGAACTTTACTTCGCGGCGCACCGCGTTCATTTCATCCCAGATCCGCTGCACCTCTCGTTGGCCGAGCGCGTGGATCGCATCGGGTGACATGTCGGTGGTGGTACTGCGTTTGACGTAGTACGCATACCAGGCCTTGCCGTCGGGCAGCGCTGACCACGCGGTCGTGGTGCGGGTCTTGAGGATGTACTCGTCACGCACGAAGTCCTGCATGCGCCGGTAGGCAGGCGCTATCTGATCCCTGATCAGCGTGCGGAACGCCGCACTGAGGCGCTCGCGGTCGGCTGTGGTTACCGCATCTGGGAAGCTCTTCATCGGCCCCCAGAACACACTCTGCTCGGGGTCGGTAACTGCCAGCGCCGCGAGTTGTGGCACCACCTTCCCCATGACCGGTCGGGGCTGTGTCACACCCCTGGCGATGCCGATCCGCATGTTGGCAATCATGCCGTCCAGAATCGGCGGTGCGCCCGCCAGCCGTTTGTACCAATCGTTGTAGTCCTTCACCGTGCGAAATGGCTGGATCGAAGCACCCATGCCCATCTCCGCCAGGAAGCTTGGAAAGCTGCCATATTGGTCAAGCGGCTGCATCCAGCCCGGGAAGCGTTCGCCTTCGAGCGTTTCCATTAGGTCGCGCTTGAGGATGTCGTAGGACAGGCGGTCCTTACCGACGAGCGCCTTGCGGTCGAAGGCCGCGAGTTCCTTGAGTTGTCGTTCAAGGAAGCGCCTGTTGTCGGCGCGCCATGCGGCGGTGGTGAAATTGATGATGCGATCGTTGTAGCGCGCGTCGCCGATCGAGGTCGCCAGGATCGGGCGGCGAACCAGCGTCTGCTCCCAGCTTGCATCGAGCCAGGCGTTGAAACGTTCGCCTTCGCTGGGCTTGGCAGAGGCCGTAGCGGCAGCTGCAGCGATCAACAATGTCGCGAGGAGGTGGCGCATGAAATTTCGGTTGTCGGGGCGGATGGATTCTCGCCACCCGGCCGATACTATCGCGGCACTGGAATGTGGCGGGTCTCACTTGGGCTGACAGCTAGTGTCTGCGGCCGGCCGAAAGTGCGAGGTAATTCCCGACGAAAGCCAGCGCAGCCCCGATCGCTGCGGTGCCTGTCCATCGGTAGTCCTCGAAGACCGTGCTGAGGCCCATCGCCACGACCGGTATCAGAACTGAAGTGAAGCTGGCGCGACCTGCGCCGATGCGTTCGATTAGCTTGAAGTAAGCGCCGAAGGCAACGATGCTGCCAAAGAACGCCAGGTACACGAGTGAAGTGACGTAGGCGAATCCCCAGTCGAACGTCCACGCGGTACCACCGATCCATGCGACAGCAGCCGCAGTTATCGCGCCGTAGCCCATGCCCCAGGCGGTGCCGCTCGTGACCGGTATCTTTTCGCGTTGCAGGCGGACTGTGACCAGATTGCCTGTGGCTGCAATGACGGTAGACCCGAGCGCGAAAGCAACGCCCAGAGCGGCGTCACCCCCTTTCGCAGCGGCGCGCAGCTCCGGCAAGAACAGCGAAGCGATCCCGGCAACACCCAGGAGCGCACCCAGCACGACCTTGGCGTGCACCGGCGTCCTGAACACGAGCCAGGAACCGATGGGCACCAGGAACACCATGGTCGAAAAGGCTACGGCCACCAGGCCGGATGCCACGTAGCGTTCGGCCACATAGACGCCCACGTAATTGAGGCCAAACAAGGTTGCGCCCTGTGCTGCCAACCAGGCGTGCGTCCGCAGCGGGAAGACGAGCCTTCGACCCTGCGCGAGGCACCAGACGAAGAGGATGATCGCGGCGAGCGCGAAGCGATACACAACCGAAACCTCGGGCTCGACGTTACCCAGCTGGAAGGTAATCGCGAGCCAGGTCGAACCCCAGATGACGGTAGCAACCGCGAACAGAATGGCTGAGTTGTTCATCGCATCCCGCTGACGCTAGTTGCGTCATCCGATCAAGACGCAATCTAGCAGTGGGGAGGTCTCGACCGTGCGCGGGCAGCTGAGCGTGCTCTTGTCGTGGAACGAAGGCGCGGCGAGGTCGGCGATAGTCGATTTCGTCGCGCGCGTGACGAAGGACGGCGGCACGGAGTTCGTGCCGCCGTCCGCACTCATCGATTCATCGCGAGCCACATCGATTGAGGCTCGCTATCCTTTGCTCAGTGCGTCACGCGCGAAGCGCGCCGGAGGCCTTGGCCGTTTGAGTCGCGATGAAATCCATCAGGGGCGGGGACAGGCAATCGTAGGGCTCGAGCTTCAGTTCTTTCAACCTTGCCCTGACCGCACCCATGTTGTCTGGGCTTGCACCCGACTCGATGATCGACGAAACAAACGCAGCGAATTCAGGCGGCGCCCAGCCCGATTCGTTCGAACGCTCGGTGTGAATGAAATCGAATCCGTATAGCGGATGCCCCTTGTTCTCGATCCTGCCAAACATGTGCACGCCGCAGTCCTTGCAGGCATGCCGCTGAATGGTTGCCTTGGGATCCACGATGGCGAGCTTGTTGCCGTTCGCCTTGACGCTCAGGTTGTCGCGCCCGACGACGGCGACCTGCGAGAACAGCGCCCCTTTCGGTTTCCAGCACTTGGTGCAGCCGCACACGTGATTGTGTGCGCACTGCCCCTTGATCGTTATCTCGACCTTGTTCTGTGAGCAGTTGCAAAAAAGCGTCCCGCCTGCAAAATCTTTTGCCGCGGGCTTCAGTCCACCGTCTACCGCCGGATGTATCGTGACGCTCATGATGTTTCCTCCCTCTTCGACCTGGAGCTTGGATGAAGCGCGTAATGACGAATCTTGCGACTGATGACCGCCTTCAGGCAAGCTAAGGCGCTCCGCAACAGACGCCGCAACGGATGGAGGCTCGAAAACATGAAGACACGCGCTGCTGTAGCCTGGGAGGCCGGAAAGCCATTGACCATCGAGGAAGTCGATCTCGAGGGACCGCGCGCCGGCGAAGTGCTGGTGCAGATCAAGGCCACGGGGATCTGCCATACCGACTACTTCACGCTGTCGGGGGCCGACCCGGAGGGACTTTTTCCATCGGTTCTGGGGCACGAGGGAGCCGGCATCGTGGTCGATGTCGGTCCGGGCGTAACGACCGTTCGCAAGGACGATCACGTCATTCCGCTCTACACGCCCGAATGCCGGCAATGCAAGTTCTGTCTTTCGCGCAAGACGAATCTGTGCCAGTTGATTCGAGCCACGCAGGGCAAAGGCTTGATGCCCGACGGAACGTCGCGTTTTTCGCTCAATGGCAAGCCATTGCTGCACTACATGGGCACGTCGACCTTCAGCAACTACGTCGTGGTGCCGGAAATCGCGCTCGCGAAGATTCGACCCGATGCGCCGTTCGAGACAGCTTGCTACATCGGGTGCGGTGTCACGACCGGCGTCGGCGCGGTTGTGTTCACGGCAAAGGTCGAGGCGGGTGCGAATGTCGCCGTGTTCGGTCTCGGCGGCATCGGGCTCAACGTTATCCAGGGCGCGCGAATGGTCGGCGCCGGCAAGATCATCGGCATCGACCTCAATCCCGAGCGCGAAGCGATCGGCCGCCGCTTCGGGATGACTCACTTCATTGACGCGCGCAAGGTCGAGAACGTCGTCGATGCAATCGTGCAGCTGACCGACGGCGGCGCCGATTTCAGTTTCGAATGCATCGGCAATACTGCAACGATGCGGCAGGCACTCGAGTGCTGCCACAAGGGTTGGGGCCAGAGCGTCATCATTGGCGTGGCAGGGGCGGGCCAGGAGATTGCAACGCGGCCTTTTCAACTTGTGACGGGACGCGTCTGGAAGGGCACCGCCTTCGGCGGCGCGCGCGGCCGCACGGATGTGCCGAAGATCGTTGACTGGTACATGGACGGCCGGATCAAGATCGACGAGTTGATCACGCACCGGCTTGCGCTCGAGGACATCAATCGCGGCTTCGATCTCATGAAGAGCGGAGCGTCGATCCGCTCGGTCGTTGTCTATTGACGTGACGAAGCTCACGGTATTGAGCGAGCACGCGTGTTGGGGCGGCGTTCAGGGCTTTTACCGGCACGATTCGGGCACCATCGGATTGCCGATGAATTTCGGCGTGTACCGACCGCCGCTGCAGACCACGCGCGTCGCTGTGCCGGCACTCTTTTATCTGGCCGGCCTGACGTGTAATGAAGAGACCTTTGCGATCAAAGCGGGCGCGCAGCGATTCGCGGCCGAATCCGGCGTCGTCATTGTTACCCCCGACACGAGTCCGCGCGGCACCGGAATCGCCGAGGCCGATTCAAGCTGGGACTTCGGTACCGCAGCAGGCTTCTACCTCGATGCGCTTCAAACACCGTGGGACCGCCACTGGAAAATGGAAAGTTATGTCACGCAGGAACTGCCGACGCTCGTTGCAGAACACTTTCCAGTGGACGGAGATCGGCTCGGTGTATTCGGTCACTCGATGGGCGGCCACGGCGCATTGACGCTGGCGTTACGACACCCTGGCCTGTTTCGAAGCGTCTCGGCGTTTGCGCCGATTGCGGCGCCGATGCGAGCCCCTTGGGGAATCAAGGCATTCACCGGCTACCTCGGCGAGGACCGAACGCTGTGGCGAAGTCACGATGCCTGCGCGCTGATCGCAGACGGAGCCCGCATGCCGGAATGCCTGGTTGACCAGGGCTTGGCGGACAAATTTCTCCCTGATCAGCTCAATCCTGAAGCGCTGGAGACTGCCTGCACCAACGCGGGTCAACCGCTGACGCTACGTCGTCACGCGGGTTACGACCATAGTTACTACTTCATCGCCACTTTCGTCGGCGACCACCTCGCGCATCACGCCCGATTTCTGCTGTAAATGACGTGAATCGGCATCGAACCGACAGACGCCGGGCAACCCGCCTCCTTCTTTGCCCGTCGCATGAGGCGTCTCGTCCGGCCACCTCGACCGACGAAACCTATTTGGCCGCGACCTGGGTCCGGATCGCCTCGACATGTGCGCGGTTCGCCCCGAAGTCCTTGCGGCCGAGGCGCGAGGCGGAACGCACCTGGACGACCTTGGTGGCCGGATCGAACCAGAACTCGGCGTCATCGACGAACCGCATCCAGCGTGTTTCGAATTGCACGTACAGATAGTCGGGGCGCTCGGTCACGATGCGGGCGCCGGATTGTGAAGCGATGATCGCCTTGAGCTTCGCCATCGAGGCTTCGGCAGTGTCGGCAACCCGCAGCGGCTCGATCTGTGCATAGGCGCTGGCGTACTCGCCATCCTTCCAGGCACCGGCCTGACTGCTGACGCTGTTCTCGGTTTTCGACGGCGGCTTCAGCTTGCCGTCCTTTACGCCGAGATCGGCGGGCGGGCTACTACGGAGTAAACCGAACTGCCCGGCGGCAAACAAAAGCAGCGGAACCAGGACGAAGATAACCGCGAGTATGACGAGGGCTTTCATGGGACCTCACGAGGGGCGAAACTGTGCGATGAAACCACGATCGATGCGATCTTTCCAGCGCCAAATCCATGCGCCTTCCGCGGCGAGCGGTCCCCAGGAGGCGATCGCACGCTGCGGTCCGCAAGCGAGCAGATAGAGCGCCATTCGTTGCGGAGCATAGTCGGTGATCGGAGCACCGGCCGCTGCAGCGATCAGATTGCGCGCCAGGGGTGGCCCGGCGCGCACGGCATAGACGCCGGACTTTGGTCGTGGCAGGCCGACCATGCTGGCGGAGTCGCCGGCAGCGAATACCCATGGATGCGAGGTCGATCTCAGCCTGGAGTCAACTGCGATAAAGCCGCGCGTGTCGGTCGCCAGCGTGCTCGCACTGATCCAGGCCGGCGGTGCCGCGCCGGTGACGACCAGGGTGAGATCACTCGGCAGGAGTCGATCACGCAGCTGTACGCCGGAAGGCATGACCTGCAGCACCTCGGCGTCGTTGACCGTCACGTTGGCCATCTGCAAGGCGCGAGCGACGCGCCGTCGCACGCCTGAACCGTGGCCCGGCAGAATCGAGCCCTGGCCGATCAGCTGCAGGTGCGGACGACGCCGCGAACCTATGCTGCGGAGACGATAGTCAATCGCCAGTGCGACTTCGACGCCGCCGGCGCCGGCGCCGATCACCGTGATTCTTGACTGATCCGCCGTCGCGAGCTGTTCCGCCAGCTCCTGCCAGCGCTGAACAAAGGTTTCAAGCGGACGGATGGCCAACCCGTGCTCGCTTGCTCCTGGCAGAGCATTCAGATCGACAGCCGCACCGGTGGCCATCGAGGCAAGATCGAATTCGATCGAACCACCGCTGCGCAGCAGCGCCCGGTGGGCGTTGGGGTCGAGGACGATGATCTCGTCGCGCACGAGGCGCGCACCGGCTGCAAGCACGAGCGGTTCAAGCGGAATTGCAAGATCGTCAAGCGCATAGTGGCCCGCGATCCAACCCGGCAGCATGCCGCTGTAGAGCTGCCGTGCGTACGGCGTGACGAGGATCACTTCCAGCTTTTGCGGACGGCTCCGCGCCAGTTCGCGCAGGACAAACGCGTGGCTGTGGCCGCCACCGCCGAGCAGCAGGCGTTTCACTCGCGCTCCAGTGTGATGTCGCCGAAGTAGGCGAGGGCCGAGTCGCCGGTGTTATCGGTATCGGCGGCGATCGCCACCGCCGCGAGAGCGGGCGTTCCACCCTTGGCCTCGCGCGGGAAGGCCCGTGCAAAATCGACGCGCAGATCGCGCTGCTCTTCGAACCAGGTTCCGAGTTCGCCGTTGCGGGCGCTGCGCAATACGATCATGTGTACGCGATCGGTATACGCATTCGGCAGCCAGGTGCCTGCCGCGAGCGTGCGGTCCCAGACGTAACAGATAGTCGCCGCGGGCAGGTCCAGATTGAACAGCCGGCGGCCGAGCATTATCTTGATGCGGTCGAAGAATCCAAGCCGGTCGAGCGGCAAGTCGAACAGCGCGCAGACCCTGGCGGCCACGTCGTCACCATCCTTGATCGTGAGATCGGAATGCCCGGGCACACGGTCCACGCGCCAGCGCCACCGCAGGATCGGCGCAGGATCAAGATCGGCGTGCAGCGGATGCACCAGATTCGCGTACGAGGCGTTGGCCTCGGCCTTCAGCACCCGCATCCCGTCCAGCGTGACGATCGCATATCGGGTGTGACGTGGCAGCTTTGGCAGAGTGACGATGGTCCATGACGACGGCACGGAGCCCTCCGCGCTTGTTGAAAACAGCGCTACAGTCGGCGAGTCGGCGAGCGCCGGAGGGACAAGCAGGAGCAGGAGCAAGGTGGGGCCCAGGCACCTCATGAAAATTCCGTTGCGTCGATCCATCCGGCCGCGAGTGCGCGTTCAAGGTCCTCCGGGTGATCCAGATCAGGCAGGGTGCGAAGTTCAGCAGTCGACAAGAAGGACGAACGCGCCAGGGCACGAGTCGCCTCGAGTACCTGCCCGGTCCCCCATGCGATTCCACAAAAGAGCGATGGCTGAGGTTCGTGCATGCCGATCAAGACATAGCCACCATCCTGCGCAGGCTGCAGGACCAACTTGTGATCGGCCAGCGCCGCGCGTGCCGCGACGAGGTCACCGGTCGTTTGTGCCGGGCAGTCGGTGCCGATGACGACAGTCGCCGCACCCAGTGCCGCGCCGGCGGTAATCGCTGCCAGCATGCGCGCCCCCAGATCGCCATTCGGTTGTGCGTGCACCTCGATAGCAAACTCCCGCCGACAGGCATCGATGAAGGGGTGATCGATCGGCCCCGCGACCCAAAGCGCGGCTTCAGCGCCTTGCAGAGAACAGGCGCGTTGCAGCGCGCGCCGCATCAATGCGGACTGCAAGCGCGCCGCGCCATGAGCGCCGAGGCGTGGAATCAGCCTGGTTTTGACCTGACCGGCTACCGGCGCGCGCGCCAGCACTGCGATTTGCAGCCGATTCATCGGGCCAGGTGATTCATGGCGCCAGGTGCATCATCGAGCGCCGTAATAGCGCCGCGCCAGGACGCGCGGATCCGCGCCGAGAAAGTAGCGCAGGCGAAGCTCCCACATCAGCACGATGGTGCGCGCTACACCTCGCTTCTGCCAGCGCCGTCCCGACGTAGTGACTGCTGCAGGGATGACCGCGGGTCGGGCAATGCGCCGCGCCCGGCGCGAAAACTCGACGTCCTCCATCAGAGCGATATTGGCGAAACCGCCGAGCGATTCAAACAACTCTCGGCGCATGAATATCCCCTGGTCACCGGTGCAGATGCCGGTGATGCGCGAGCGCTGGTTCATCATGAAAGCAACCATGCCCAGACCACGCGCGACACCCTCGATGCGCACATCAAAGCGGCCCCACGGTGATCCAGCAAGAGTCGATTCGATCAACCGATCGGCGTCGGTGGGCAGGTAAGTGTCAGCATGCAGAAAGAGCAAGGCGTCAGCCTGCGCCGAGGCCGCCGCAGCGCCAGCGTTCATCTGCGTGCCGCGCCCTCGCGACGCCGTCAGCGTGCGATCAACCAGCGGTCGTGCCCGCTCCAGAGTGTTGTCCCGGCTGCCTCCATCGACGACGATCACTTCTGCACCGCGAGTCCGCAGCGGTTCCAGGCGCGTCAGTGCCGGCGCGATGATCAGGCCCTCGTCTAGCACCGGGAGGATGATGGTGAGATGCATCGGCAATTATTCTTGCTCCCTCGCGCCGCGCGCGGTCTCATCGCGCGTTCCGGCGCACGCCCGCATTGAAGTTGTCGGCGGCAAGCCGGTGCAGTCCGGATTTCGCGCGCAAGAGCTCGGCGATGATCGAAGTGGCGAGCTGCGCGGGACTGGCAGCGTCTTGCCGCAGGCCCAGGGATGCGAGCAACTTGTGTCCGGTTTTCGACGCGCGCGAATCGCCGATCCGGACGATGAGCACGGTGTCGAATCCGAGCGCTTCGATCGCGGATTCCTCGGCGCTGGAAATCGTGGTTGTCGCCGGTTCGATGATGACAAGCCGGCGTGCCCCGGTGTCGCGCGCGATCGTCGCCGCGCGCAGTGCGTCCTTGGGTCCAAAGCGCCGGATCGGTGATGGGGACGGCGATTCAGCGCCCTCGCCAAGAACGAGGTAGGCATCTTCGGCCACGATCAGGGAACTGTCGATCACCCAGGGCCGAAACTTCGAGGCGCCGGCGGCGGCCGAATGCCGATGCCCAACATGTACCCAGCCATAACGTGGCGCAGCCACCAGCGCGGCCAGCAACGCCTCGCCCAAGGCACCGCTCATGCCAAGCGCAAGCGCGACCCGTGGTGATGCTCCCGATTCAGACACTGTCCCGTTCCTGTCAGTGTGTGAGTCGATCAATGGGCATCACCGCGATACGCAGGCACCTTGTTGCGTGCGAGCGGGCCAAGTGCACCAAGTACTGCACCGAACCCTGCCGCGCCACGACGCCAGGCCTGGAACGCGGTCAGGAATTGCCATTGGCCCTCGGTCACGGTCGAGCGCTTCCAGACACCGGCGGCGTACTTGTTGGCCTCGGCCAGCGTCGGATAAATATGGATCGTGCCAAGAATCTTGTTGAGCCCGATGCCGTGTTTCATCGCCAGAACATATTCGGCGATCAAGTCGCCGGCATGCACGCCGACGATCGTGACCCCGAGAATGCGATCGGATCCGGGCACGGTCAGTACCTTGACGAAGCCGCGTGCGTCTTCGTCGGCAATCGCGCGGTCGAGGTCGTCGATGCCGTAGACGGAAATCGTGTGCGCGATGTTCTTCTCTTTCGCCTCCTGCTCGCTAAGACCGACGCGCGCGACCTCGGGATCGGTAAAGGTCGCCCAGGGTATTACCCGGTAATCAGCGGCAAAGCGTCGGAAGCTGCCGAACAGGGTGTTGACCGCGGCGTACCAGGCCTGATGGGCGGCGGTGTGCGTGAACTGATACGGCCCGGCCACATCGCCACAGGCACTGACGTTCGGATAGATTGTCTGCAGATGATCATCGGTCTCGACCGTGCGCTGCTTGCTGGTCGCAATGCCGAGTTCCTCGAGACCATAGCCGCCAGTATTGGCAATGCGCCCGACGGCAACCAGAACCTGATCAAACGCAATGCGTACCTCGGCTCCGGCGTGCTCGGCGATCAGGATCTTCTCGCCGCCCTCGACCAGGAATCGCGTCGCGGTATGCCCGATCAGCACGCGGATGCCTTCGTCCTCGAACTGCCGCGTCACCAGAGCCGACACTTCCGGATCTTCGCGAATCAGGATGCGCGGCAACATTTCAATTTGGGTGACCGTGCAACCGAGCCGGGCGAACGCCTGCGTCAACTCCGAGCCGATTGGTCCACCACCCAGCACGAGCAGGCGGCGCGGCTGTTCGCGCAGCTCCCACACCGTGTCGGAAGTCAGGTAGCCGACCGCGTCGAGACCCGGGATCGGCGGCACAAAGGGTCGCGCGCCGGCGGCGATGACGATGCCCCTCGTGGTGAGCGTGCGCATGCCGGTTTCACTCGCCACATCAACCGTCCATGGCGAGGTGATCTTCGCGGTGCCGCGGATGCACTCGACACCAAGTGCCGTGTAGCGCTCGACCGAATCATGCGGCTCGACCGTGCGCACCACGCGTTGCACGCGTTCCATCACGTCGGCGAAGGCAGGCTGGGCACTGGCCCGAGCGATGCCATAGTCCTTCGAGTGCGCAATCTGCGCCAGCAACTTGGCTGAACGGATCAGGGCCTTGCTCGGCACGCAGCCGGTATTCAGGCAATCGCCGCCCATCCGGTGTTGCTCGATGAGTGCGACCCTGGCCTTTGTCGCAGCGCCGATATAGGCCGAGACGAGCCCGGCGCTGCCGGCGCCGATGACGACCATGTTGTAGTCGTACTGCGCCGGCCGCCGCGACTCCCAGCGCGCATAGACCTTGCGCGCCTTGAGCGCGTCGAGCACTCGCTTGGCGACCAGTGGGAAGATGCCAAGCAGGACGAAGGCCAGCACCAGCTGCCCCGAGAGCCGGAACTCGCCGAGTTGGGTGCCGGCATAGACATAGACAGCGGTGCCGGCGAGCATGCTGAGCTGGCTGACCCAGTAGTAGGTCCAGGTCCTGATCGAGGTCAGGCCCATCGCGAGATTGATCAGCCAGAACGGAAACAGCGGTACCAGACGCAGCGCGAACAGATAGAAGCCGCCTTCGCGTGCAACGCCTTCGTTCAGCGGCCTCAGGCGCTCACCCAGGCGCGCCTGCACCCAGTCGCGCAGAAGAAATCGCGCGGCCAGAAACGCCAGAGTGGCGCCGATCGCCGAGGCGAAAGACACCAGCACCAGCCCGGCTGCAAAGCCGAAGATCGCGCCGCCGGCGAGGGTCATGATCGCCGCTCCCGGAATGCTGAGCGCGGTCACGGCGATGTAGATCAGGAGGTACAGCGCGGCGGCAAGGGCGGGATGTGCCGCGCGATACGCCTCGATCGCTGCCTTGTTGTCGAGAAAGAACTCGCGCGTGAACACCTGCCGCAGGTCGAAGATGAAAAAGGCGGCAACACCCGCGGCGAGCAACAGCAGGATCAGGAGCTTCTTGTTCACGATAATCCCTTCGCGGGAACGCGGTGTGCGCTGCTCCGTCATGCTACGGCGATTCACGCCGGGTTGATTCAGGCGACCGCGGCGTGGCAGGCGCGCGTACTTATGCGGCCAAGCGCGTCGTCGATGCTGAATCCCGGCCCGCGCGCGATTCGTGCGCCGTAGGAAAGCTCGGCGGCCGAACCGGCGGGCCACTGTGCGGCGAAATCGCAATCCCAGTTGGCGAGGTCGAAGTTCACGGCGAGTGCATCGACATAGACATCGGCCACGTCGGCGCCATAACGGCGTGTGCCAGCCAGCGCGCGTGGCACCGGTACGGTTGCGATCCGCGTCAACAGTCCGCCGCGCGTGCCGGCGAAGTTCGGCATGCCGGCGGCACCATTGTTGACGACGAAGCGCTCACCGAGCGCATGCTCGAACAGCCGCAGCGCCGGCAGGCAGGTGTGGGTCGACGCGAAGCCGTCGACCGCCGCTTGCTCGAACGCTGTCTCGATCAGGGTCGCGCGCGCTGCATCGTGAAGCGAATCGTGGGCGAAGCGCCAGCCGGCCAGCGCCCAGGCGTCGCCATGAACGATCCCGATCCGCGCGCCGCCGACCTCGGCAACCGCATGCATCGGCAGCGACGCCAGTCGCTTGCATATGGCGTCGGAGGAGTCGAGGCGGCGAGTGGTCATGCGCAGCCGCGCGAGGATCTCGTTGGAGCGATCGACGTCGTCGTCGGGCACATGCTCCGGGTAGGCGCAGCCGCACCCATGCTCGTTGGCTTCGGCCGCCAGCTCGGTCTCGACATTGCCGCGCAAGGCGTGATGGGCGTGCACGCCGCGTTCGATCGCCTCGAACGCGGCCGGATCGATATCGAACCAGTGAAAATCACCGTTGAACACGAGCCGGGGCCGCACCGGCTCAAGTGTGGCCATGCGTTCAATTTCCATCAGGGCCGGCACGTTGCCATACAGGCCGCCGATGACGTACAGGACATCGGCGTCGAAGTCCGCATGGCGGGCGAACACCCTGGGCGAATAGGCGTAGGAGGCCGGACAGATGCGCCCCGGTCGTTCCTTCAGCTCCGCCATGGTCAGCTCATGGTCAACTGAGTGCGCCACCGCAGCTCGACCCCTGCCCGGCCGTGCAGCCGTAACAGTGGTCGGCGATCGCGATCGGATTGTCGGTCAGCTCGGTGCGCAGCAGGTCAGTCAGGTGCAGACGAGCGCCGCGGCGGCCGTCTTCGCGCAACGGAATGCCGAGCATCTGGTTGAAGTCGCAGTCGTAGAGCCGTCCTTGCCAGTCGACCGAGACCAGCGCGCGACACATCACATTTTCGAGGTTGTCGTCCTGATGCGCGCCGCGCAACAGCGCCATGTAGTCGGCAAACGAGCCCTTGCTGACGAGCGTGCTGCCGAAGCGCGAAATCGGCATGTTTGCGAGAGTGAAAAGTTGATTGAAGACAATGCCGAAATTCTCACCGAGCAGCCGCTTGTAATCGGCTTGCAAGGCCGCTTGTGGCGGTGGCAGCGAAGCTCCCTGCGGGTTGTAGACGAGATTGAGCGAAAGCCCGCTGCCTTCGATGCCGTAGCCGAGTGCATTGAGCCGCTGCAGGCCGCGAATGCTCTTGTCGAACACGCCTTCGCCGCGTTGCCGGTCGACGTTGGCCGCCGAATAGCATGGCAGGGAGGCGACGATCTGCACGCGTTCGCCGGCGAGAAATTCCGCCAGAGTCTCCTGACCGGGTTCCTCAAGGATGGTCAGATTGCAGCGGTCGATGACTTCGACGCCGAGGGCCCGCGCGGCCCGCGCCAGGTCACGGAAATGAACGTTCAGCTCGGGCGCACCGCCGGTGAGATCCAGGGTGCGAATGCGACGATGTTCAAGCACCTGCAAGACGAGTCCGACGGTTGCGGCATCCATCTGCTCGGTCCGATTCGGACCTGCATTGACATGGCAATGCACGCAGGTCTGGTTGCACGTGTAGCCGAGATTGACCTGCAGGGCCTCGATCGAACGCCGGCGGATCGGCGGAAAGTCGGTCAACTTCAGCAGGGGCAGTGTGGCGCGCATGGGTTTTCGGCAGTCAAGGGGCGGGCAGGAGGCTGGCTTCGTCAGCTGCCGATCCGGCGGACGGCGGCGCTCAACAGGCTGAGCTGGCGATCAAAGCGCGAGCAGACATCGCAGATCGCCAGGTGCAGGCGCAGGCGCCAGCGTTCGCCCGTACTCAATGGTCGATCCATGCGTTCGGACAGCAGCCGATGCGCATGCTTGCAGGGGATTCGGACCCAGGCGCTCACGCAATCTCCCGCGCGGCGAACCAGCGTGCCTCCAGACATTCGCGCAGCCGCATTCGCGCCCGAAAGAGCATGACAAAGCAATTGGTCGAGGTGATTCCCAGTTCCTTACAGATCTGGTCCGTTTCATACTCGAGCCATTCTCGCATCATGAAAATTCGTCCGAGCCCGGCCGGTAGTTCATCGACACAGCTTTGCAGGACTTCAAAAAACTGACTCCGGTTCAGGGTTGCTTCCGGATCGCCCCAATCAAGCGGCGACGTTACCCGGTGCCCGCTGGCAGTAAACAACTCGTCGAAATTCTCGACTTCTCCGGCTTCGACCATGGCGTCGGCCGACATTTCCCGCTTGCTGCGACGAAACTGATCGATGATCTTGTGCTTGAGGATGCCGACGATCCAGGTTTTCAGCTGTGACTTGCCGGCAAAACTGGCGCGATTCTCCAGCGCTGCAATCAGCGTTTCTGAAACCACGTCCTCAGCCCAGGCGTCGTTGCGCAGCTGCAGTCTGGCGATTCCCAGCAGGGTTGGACGAATCTCGGCGAGTCCGCGCTCAAGATCGTCCATCGGCTTTCACGCCATCCATGTTGCGATCTTGTCTGAAAAGACATCGGCGGCAATCTGCGCGAGTGACGTGGCAGGTGCGGTGGGTTGGCTCAGCGTCGCAGACGACGGATCAGGGACGAGGTGTCCCAGCGGCCGCCGCCCATGGCCTGCACCTCGGCGTACAGCTGGTCGACCAGCGCCGCGGCCGGCAGCGCGGCGCCGACGCGGCGCGCTTCGCTCAGACAAAGACCAAGATCCTTGCGCATCAGGTCGACCGCGAATCCAAAGTCAAACTGATTGTCGATCATCGTGGCGCCGCGATTTTCCATCTGCCAGCTCTGGGCCGCGCCCTTGCCAAGTACCTGCAGCACCAGTTTCATGTCGAGCCCGGCGGCCTGGCCGAAATGAATTCCCTCGGCAAGACCTTCCACCAGACCGGCAATGCAGATCTGATTGACCATTTTGGCAAGCTGGCCGCATCCCGAAGGTCCGATCCGCGTCACCGCCTTTGCGAAGGCCAGCGCGACCGGACGCGCTCGTTCGAACGCCTCTGCTTCACCGCCACACATGACGGTCAGTTGACCGTTGACCGCTCCCGACTGCCCGCCGGACACGGGTGCGTCGATGAAGTTCAGCCCAAGCGCGCGGCCAGCGAGCGCAAGCTCACGGGCAACTTCGGCCGACGCAGTCGTGCTGTCGAAGAGGATTGCGCCCTTCGACATGCCGGCGAAAGCGCCGCTCTCTCCCAGGACGACACTGCGCAGATCGGCATCGTTGCCGACACAGGAAAAGACGATCTGGGCGCCAAGCGCCGCCTCGCGCGGCGTGGCAGCCAGGCGACCACCATACTGCGCTACCCATTGCGCAGCCTTGGCCGCCGTACGGTTATAGACAGTCACGCGATGGCCGGCGCGCGCAAGGTGGCCGGCCATCGGATTTCCCATGACGCCCAAGCCCAGGAAGGCAAGGTCGTGCGGCGTAACGGGATCGTAGGTCCTGGCGCTCATCACGTGGTCCTGGCCGAAGTCAAGGGAAAGTAGGCGGGAGGGAAAGTGCAGTGCCGGATGGGATCGGTCGCCGGCGATTGTACGTGTGAGTAAGGTCGGTTTCGCCATTGCGACCAAGAGGTCCGCGAACTCGCGAACAAGGAAACGAGATGCTCGAGTTGATGATTGCTGCAACGCTTGCGGCTAGTCCAATGACGTGCACGATGAAAAGTCCCGCACATACCCTCGCCCTGGTCGAGCTCTATACCTCGCAGGGCTGCTCGAGTTGTCCACCCGCGGATCGCTGGTTGTCGCAGCTTTCAATGCCCGCAGTGCCAGCGCGCATCGTGCCGATCGCCCTGCACGTCGGCTACTGGGACTACATCGGCTGGAAGGACCCGTTTGCACAGCGCGCCTTCAACGAGCGCCAAAGCTGGCTGGCCCAGCTGGCGCGCAGCCGCAGTGTTTACACGCCCGAGGTCTTCATCGGCAGCAACGAAATGCGCGATTGGCGCAGCGGCCAGACGTTCGACAGCGCGGTGCGAACCATTAATGCCATGCCGGCCCGCGCCAGTATCGAGCTCGGGGCAACCGTGGCCCAAGGCCTGGTCGAAACGCGCATCACCGCGCACGCGGATTCGCAATTCGGGGACGCGCAACTGTATGTGGCCCTGACATCGAGCGGAATGCAGACCGCCGTCAAGGCAGGAGAGAATCGCGGCGAAAGCTTGCGCAACGACTACGTGGTGCGCGAATGGAGCGGACCGCTCGCGCTCAGCCCCAGCACATTGAAGTGGACGCTACCGGCCGGTGTGGCCGCGCGCAATGCCCAAGTGATTGCATTTGTTCAGCGCTCATCGAACGGCGTTGTGCTACAGGCCGTCAGCCTGCCGCTGGGCGCATGTGCACCCTCGTGAACGATTTCCAGGTTGCTCTCTCGCGCTACGCGGTCCCTCCGCGAGGGACATCGCCCGCCTTCGGGCGGCCGTGCGGCGGTGGGTGTTGCTCCCTCGCGCTGCGCGCGGTCCCTCCGCGAGGGACGTCGCCCGCCTTCGGGCGGCCGTGCGGCGGGCTAGGCGACAAATCCGTTTTCGGCAAAGCGCTGGTCCATCAGGCCTGCCTTGGACTCGGCATGCGCCTTCTTGCCGGCGCGAATCTCGTTGACCAGTTCCAGCGCCGTCTTGGTGCAGGGCGAAAGCTTCATGTCGCTCGTACCGAGCGGCGTGACCCGTTCACCCCAGCGCACCAGGTGCGAACACAAGGTAAGTCCGGCTCCGAAGCCCGGCATCAGGATCAGCGAGCCCGGTTTGACTCGGCCTTCTTCGAGCGCTTCAACCAGCGCTACCGGCACCGTGGCCGACGACATGTTGCCGTAGCGTTCGACCGTGAGGTAGACCTTTTCCATCGGCACGTGGGTGTGCCTGGCGACCGCTTCGATGATGCGCAGATTGGCCTGATGTGGCACTACGAGGTCGATCTGATCAGGCTTGACGCCGCACTTGGCAAGAGCCCTTTCGGAAGCCTGGGCCATGCCCTTGACCGCGCGCTTGAAGATCTCCGGCCCGTCAAAGTCCCACAGGGTGTCCCCGAGCTGCACATTGCGGTTGGCGTAGGCACAGCCCATGCCGCGCACGCGCAGGATCTGGCGTGCATCGGCATAGCAGCCGAGCTGTTCACCGATCAGGCCTTCGGCGCGTTCGCTCGCCTGCAGAACCACTGCAGCGGCGCCGTCACCGAACAGCACCGCGACGTTGCGATTGGTCCAGTCCATGTAGCGCGCGATGATTTCAACGCCGATCACCAGGGCATTGCGAATCACGCCGGTGCGGATCATTGCAGTGGCGGTCGACAGGCCATACAGGAAGCTGGTGCAGGCCGTGTTCACATCCATCGACGCCGCATGAAGCGCGCCGAGCCTGATCTGCACGCCCGAGGCGCTGTTCGGAACCTGCTCGTCGTTGCTGCAGCTGCCATAGACGATCATGTCGAGGTCGGCGGCATCGAGTCCGGCACAGGCGAGCGCCTGCGCGCCGGCAACCGATGACAGCTCGATGGATGAGGTATGCGAAATCCGCCGCTCCTTCATTCCTGTACGCGAGACGATCCACTCGTCATCGGTATCAAGGAAAGTTGCGAGATCGGCGTTGGTCAGAACTGCTGGCGGCATGCACTTGCCCCAGCCCGTGATCGCTGCGTAAGTCATCGTTGCTCCCTCGCGCTGCGCGCGGTCCCTCCGCGAGGGACGTCGCCCACCTTCGGGCGGCCGTGCGGTGGTCTCGTCGTTTTTACCCAGTCCTGATTGCGCCGCATTGTCCCAGAAAGAGGGCCGCGCCAAGTTTGTTCGTCAGTACCCTGCCGCGAGGCCATCGCGGCGGGGATCGCTTGCAGCGACGTAGCCGTCGATCGCAGGCTTTCCGAGCCGCCAGATGAACTGGCCGGCACCGAAATCCATGTAGCTGTCATTGGCGCGGGTGATGCGGTGGCCGCGAAGCGCGAGTTCGTCGGAAACCGCATGCGGCATGGTGGCGTCGATTTCGATATCGACCCCTTCCATCCACTTCCATCGCGGCGCGTCGCAGGCTGCCTGCGGTTGCTGTCGCGCCAGCAGCATGCGAGCGAGCGTTTGTACGTGTCCCTGCGGCTGGATGTTGCCGCCCATGACGCCGAAGCTCATCTGCGGCGCACCTTGTTTCGTGAGGAACGCCGGGATGATCGTATGAAACGGCCGCTTGCCCGGAGCGACACAGTTCGGATGCGTGGCATCGAAACTGAAACCGTGGCCGCGATTCTGCAGCGAGATTCCATAGCCGGGAACGACGACACCGGAACCGAAGCCCATGTAGTTCGACTGGATGAACGACACCATCATGCCGCTTGCATCCGCGGTACTCAGGTAGATCGTGCCGCCAGCGGGCGGCGTGCCCGCGACGAAGGCCTGCGCGCGCCGCATGTCGATCAGCCGCGCACGTTCGGCGAGGTAGGCATCGTCGAGCATTTGACTCGAAGTAATGCGCATGGTGCGGGCGTCGCTGACATGGGCGTAGGCATCGGTGAAACCGAGCTTCATCGCTTCGATCATCACGTGCTGCCAATCGGCGCTGTCGACTGCGTAGTCGGCGAGCGCGGTATGGCGCAGGATGCCAAGGCAGGACAACGCTGCAATCCCCTGGCCATTCGGCGGAATTTCATGCAGTTCATGGCCGGCGAACTCAGTGCTGATCGTGCCGACCCAGGCGTTGTCCTGAAGAAAGTCCCAGCAGGCGGCGAGGTCCGGTTCCGTCAGTGCGCCACCGGTGGCGCGCGCGTAGGAGGCGATCGCTGAGGCAATCTCGCCGCGGTAGTAGGCCTCGCCGCCGTTCGTGGCGATCAGCTTCAGCGTGCGGGCGGCGCCTTGCAGGATGAAGTGCTCGCCGATCTCGGGAACCCGTCCCCGCGGCAGGAAGTGTTCGGCCCAGCCCGGGCCGTTGTCGAGCAGTGGCGCGGCCAGTTGCCACTTTGATTGAACGTTCGGACTGACGGCGAAGCCCTGTTCGGCGTACTCGATCGCCGGCGCGAGCAGATCGGCGAACGGTCGTCGCCCGAACGCGCGATGCAGCAGCGACCAGCCAGCGACTGCGCCGGGCACGGTCACCGTGTCCCAGCCACGCACCGGCCGCGACTTCGAGAGGTTCGGACCGTACCGGTCCTGGAAGTGTTCGAGGGTCCAGGCTGCCGGCGCAATGCCGCTGGCGTTCAGGCCATGCAACTTGCCGGTCGCCGGGTCCCAGACGATGGCGAAGGCATCGGAGCCAAGCCCGTTGCTGCATGGCTCGGTCATCGTGATGACCGCGGCGGCGGCAATCGCCGCGTCGACCGCATTGCCGCCCGCGCGGAGCTGCGCCAGTCCTGCCTGCGCCGCCAGTGGCTGCGAGGTAGCAACGACATTGCGCGCGAACACGGGTGTGCGTGCGCTGGCGTAGGGATTGGACCAGTCAAAGTTCATCGTTCGATCGCGGTTCAGCTTCACGCACGCATTGGACCTGGATTGGCAGGTTCATGAGTTTGATCTTTCATCACTCGGCGTTGATCCTGCGTTCCTTGATCAGCTTGGACCACTTGGCGGCGTCATCCGCAACCAGGCGAGCAAAGTCAGCCGGAGTTCCACCGGCAGCGTCGAATCCGAGGACACGCAAGCGATCCTGAAACTCGGGCGATTTCAGCACCGCGTTGATTTCGGCATTCAGCCTCTGGACGATCTCGGGCGACATGCCTCGGGGACCGAACACGCCGAACCACGTCACTGACTCGAACCCCGGCACCGTTTCGCCGATGGTCGGCAAATTGGGCAGCAGAGTCGAACGCTGTGGCGAAGTGACCGCAATGGCGCGCAGCTTGCCGTCCTTGATGTGGGGAAGGGCAGAGGCTATGTTGTCGAACAGCAGCTGGATCTGTCCCGTCATCATGTCGGGCACGACCAGCGCAGTGCCGCGGTAAGGGATGTGCAGGACGAAGGTGCCGGTCGATGCCTTGAACAGCTCACTGGTCAGATGAACAATGGTGCCATTGCCACTCGAGCCGTAGTTGTAGCGACCGGGATTTGCTTTCAGTTCGGCGATCAGCTCCTTGACCGTGGCGGCCTTCACGTTCGGTGCGACCAGCAACACATTGGCTGAATTGGCCACATACGCAATCGGCGTGAAGTCCGTCTGCGGGTTGTACGGAATCTTCGGATTCAGGCTTGGACCGATTGAGTGGGTCGAACTGGTGGCCATCTGGATCGTGTAACCATCGGGCGCGCTCTTGGCAAGCATCTCGCTGCCGATGACGCCGCCGGCACCGGGACGGTTGTCAACGATGACCGACTGCTTCAGGCGCTCGCCGAGTTGCCGCGCCAGTTCGCGGGAAAGAATGTCCGTTGCCCCGGCCGGCGGAAATGGCACGATCAGGCGAATCGGCTTGCTCGGGTAGCTCTGTGCCGCAACGAAAGCCGGAACGAGTCCCATGGCAACGATGGCCGCAAGGGCGGACAAGGAGCGAAGCTTCACAGTCGGTCCCAAAAAAATCAAGGCGGCATCGCCGCCTTGATCCTACTCTGCGCACCGGACTCGCATACAACGATCCTTCGAGCGACGCCAGGCGTCGCGCAACGCCAGCTGTCGTCAATCCACCTCTTGGAACGCCTCTTCGCGCTTGCTCTTGATCTGCGGCAAGGCAACGATCACGATCAGCGCAGCGGACGCGATCAGGAGACCGAGCGACAAGGGTCGCGTGAAGAACACGGTCGGGTCACCGCGCGACAGCAGCATGGCCCGCCGGAGATTCTCTTCCATCATCGGTCCGAGAATGAAACCAAGGATCAGCGGGGCCGGCTCGCACTTGAGTTTGTAGAAAATGTAGCCAATAAAGCCAAACACTGCGGTGACCGTTACGTCGAACGAATTGTTATTGATTGAGTAAACACCGATGCAGCAGAACACCAGGATCGCCGGGTAGAGCAGCCGATAGGGAACCTTCAGCAGCTGGACCCAGATGCCGATCAGCGGCAGATTCAGCACGACCAGCATCAGATTGCCGATCCACATCGAGGCAATCAGCCCCCAGAACAGCGATGGATTGCTGGTCATCACCTGCGGGCCGGGCTGGATGTTGTGGATCGTCATCGCGCCGACCATCAGGGCCATGACCGCATTGGGCGGGATCCCCAGCGTCAGCATCGGGATGAACGAAGTCTGCGCGCCGGCGTTGTTGGCGGACTCGGGCGCCGCAACGCCGCGGATGTTGCCCTGACCGAATGGGATTTTGGGATTGCGCGTGATCTTCTTCTCGACTGTGTAGGCCGCAAACGAGGCGAGCAGTGCACCGCCTCCTGGCAATACGCCGAGCACTGAGCCCAGCGCGGTGCCACGCAGCACAGCAGGCACCGCCTCCTTGAACTCTGCGAAGCTCGGCAGGAGCTTGCCGACCTTGTCGGTGAAGACTTGACGCGTGCCCTTGTGCTCGAGATTGGTGATGATTTCGGCAAAGCCGAATACACCCATGGCCACGGCGACGAAGCCAATGCCGTCGGCCAGATCAGGAAGGTCGAAGCTGTAGCGCGCCACGCCCGAGTTGACATCGGTGCCTACCAGTCCGAGCAGCAGGCCGAGCACGATCATTGCGATCGCCTTGATCAGCGAGCCCGAGGCCAGCACAACCGCGCCGATCAGTCCCAGCACCATCAGCGAGAAGTACTCGGCCGGGCCGAACTTGAACGCGAGTTCGACCATCGGGCCGGCAAGTGCGGCGACGATCAGGATGCCGACCGTGCCGGCGAAGAACGAACCCAGCGCAGCGGTTGCCAGGGCCGCGCCGGCTCGGCCGCGCCGCGCCATCTGGTAGCCGTCAATGCAGGTGACTACCGACGAGGATTCGCCGGGCAGGTTGACGAGGATGGCCGTGGTCGAGCCGCCGTACTGCGCGCCGTAGTAGATGCCGGCCAGCATGATCAGCGCCGACGTCGGCTCCAGCGCATACGTGGTCGGCAGCAGCATCGCCAGCGTCGCGATCGGACCGATGCCCGGCAGTACACCGATCAGGGTTCCGATCAGCACACCCGCGAAGCAGTAGAAGAGGTTCTGCATCGACAGCGCGGTGGCGAAGCCGAGCATCAAGGTTGTTGACGAGATCCATGGCGGTCCTCCCGCTAGTTCTGCATGAAGGCCGGCCACACCGGGATGGTCATCCCGAGGCCCGTAGATGAACACCGCCAGTACCAGCAGCGTCATGACCCACCCGATAGCAAGCAGCGCGTCGCGCGAGCTTGAATTCGGGGCTGGCAAAGCTCGATACGAATGACCAGGACGAACAGCGCGACGACCATCCCGCCCGGCCGCAGCAGCAGTCCGAAACGCGATGACCGCACCGAGCACCAGGATCAGCGCCTTGAAATTGAAGGGTTCGACCTTGCCGTCGACGGCCGATGCGCGCCGAGCGCCTTCAAACGCGATCGACCAGTCCCAGCACGAAGCATCAGGCCGCCGAGCATGGTCGGGAAGAAGGCCGGGCCCATGCGCGCCGCAGTGCCCATGTCGTACTGCTGTGCGAATCCGACAAAGAACAGGCCGAACGCGACGAACATCACGCCGGACCAGAAGTCTTTTGATTGCGGATCTTCAAGTGCTCTCTCCTTGCAGTAGCTCAGCAGCGGCCTGACGTTCTGGTCGACTCGTATTGAATTCTTGGCGCGGGCATTCTAGCCACATCGCCCTCGCGACGCGGCCATCTATTTGCTGGTTTCTACGGATTCCGAATTGTTACCTTGCAGCAATCACGGAGCGGCGTTCCTCAGCAAGCTTCATGGTCGGCGATGCTTCGGCGCCAGCCTTGCGCGCGCCTTCGGTGCGGCGTCGGCCGCGCATCCGGATCGAGGAATTCGAGAATCGGGGCGATGTGGTGTTCGCGCATCAGCGAGGGCACGTGCCCGCTGCCCTCGATCTCGATCGCGTCGGTCGGCGGGCCGGACTTTCATCATGCGCTCGACCACGCTGCGCAGCAGAAAGTCGGAATCCGCGCCGCGCAGTACCAGCACCGGGCACGTGATGTCGCGCCAGAATCGCCACAGGTCGACACTGACGAACTGCCATTGCCGGTAGGTGCGCGCGATCGCCGGGTCGTGGCGCGCGACCCACTTCCCGCTTGCCTCGTCGCTGCCGATAACTGTGCTCGGTCAGATGTCGCCATTCGTCGTCGGAGACATCGCCGAAAGGAGCCAGGGTTTCGCGCACGCGCAGTTCGGCCTCGTCCAGCGAGCGAAGCTCAGCGCAGGCCGCCGCCAGATAGCGGCCGATGCGTTGCAGCGCGGACGAGGGCACGTAGGCGCCGACATCGTTCAGCACCAGTCGCCGGATCGGATGCCGCCCTGCGCGGCCAGCATCATGCCCACCATGCCGCCGAGCGAGGTGCCGACCCAGTCGAACTCGATCGGCATGGGCCCAGGCGAGCACCGTGTTGACGTCGTTGGCGTAGGTCAGCAGGTTGTAGTGCAGAGGATCGTCGAGCCAGTCGCTGCGGCCGCGGCCCGGCAGATCCGGACACAGCACGCGTCGCCCTTCTTCGCACAAGGCGGCGCGCGAGGACGTCGAAGTCACGCGCCTGGCGGGTCAGGCCATGAACGCAGATCACCGGCGGACCCTTCAGGTTCGGCACCCCATTCCCAGACTGCGATGCCGTGAAAGCCGAGCATCGACAGCGCGCGTACCGTGTGCAGGGTCGGCTCATGCGGTCCGCGAGCCGCGCGCCGGCGTGGAGCGGGTTTTGCCTCTCAGCCACGCATCGACGGTCGGGCTACGGGTGGCCTCGGACTGCACGAAGGCCTGCGCTTCGTCGCGTGTTTCGAAGATGTGCGGCGCGACCCGACGACGCGTCAGCGCTTCCCCAAGCTTGAGCCGAAGAAAGGCACTGGTCGTGTAGCGCGACGCCGTCGTGTAGTAGTGCGTTTCCATGTAGCGCACCATCGCAGCGTAGGTGTCGGCGACCGCGGCGTCGATCCGGAAGTCGTCGTAGTTGACGATCAGCGCCACCTTGCGGCCGATCTCCTGCACCCGGTTTTCGATCGTGCGGCGGACGCGATCGACGTCATCGCGCGTGCGGATGTGCAGGCCTTCGAAATTCGCGAACAGCGTGTTGCGTTCGGGGTCGTAGGTGATCCGCTGCGCCATGCCGATTCCGAGCAGCGTCTCGTCGAGTTGCATCGGCTCGTCGCGGAAGATGCGCGGAGCCATGGTGGTCGGCTGCTCGACGATCGGCGCGAAGTCCATCATCGCGAGAATGTCGCGTTCGATGTCGATTCCCGGCGCGACCTCGATCAGTTCCATGCCGCGAGATGTGCGCCTGAAGACACAGCGCTCGGTCACGTACAGAACCGGCTGTCCCTGCTCGGCCGCATACGTGCCGTTGAAAGTGATCTGCTCGACCTTCCGGACGAACTTCCGGCAGCGACCTTCGCGCACGATGCGCAGCGCGCTGTCTTCGATCGCCACCTCGAGGCCGCCCGCGGTGAAGGTGCCGGCGAAGACGAGCTTGCGTGCGTTCTGGCTGATGTTGATGAAGCCGCCGGCACCGGCCAGCCGCGGGCCGAAGCGGCTGACGTTGACGTGGCCCTCGCCGTCGACTTCCGCCATGCCGAGGCACGCCATGTCGAGTCCGCCGCCGTCGTAGAAATCGAACTGCTGGCTCTGCTGGATCACGGCGTCGGTGTTGACCGCGGCGCCGAAGTCGAGCCCGCTTTGCGGTACGCCGCCGATGACGCCCGGCTCGGCGGTCAGCGTGACGTAGTCGAGCACCCGCTCTTCGTTGGCCACCGCCGCCACGCCCTCGGGCATGCCGATGCCGAGATTGACGACGCCGCCCATCGGCAGTTCGAAGGCAGCAGCGCCGCGCAATGATTCGCCGCTCGTCATTGGGGAGCACCTTGAGCGAGTCGAGCGGGACCTTGAATTCGCCTGCGAACGCCGGGCTGTACTGCGTGCCGTAGGTCTGCGCATGATTCTGCGGCCTCCGCGACGACCACGCAGTCGACCAGCGCGCCCGGCACCACGACTTGCCGCGGATGCAGCGCGCCCGGCGCGGCGATGCGTTCGACCTGCGCGATGACGAAGCCGTTCGAGTTCTTGCCGCCATCGCGAGTGCGAGGTTGTCGAGCGTCAGCGCTTCGCGCTCCATCGTGATGTTGCCGGTCAGGTCCGCCGTCGTGCCGCGGATCAGTGCGACCGTGATCGGAAACGCCTTGTAGAAGAGCCACTCCTCGCCGTCGATCGACATGACCCGAACGAGATCTTCAGTGGTGCGCTGGTTGATCTTCGCGCCTTCGACGCGCGGATCGACGAAGGTGCGCAGGCCGACGCGACTCAAGGTTCCGGCGCGATGGGCCGCGATGTCGCGGAACAGATGACTGATGATGCCGAGCGGCAGGTTGTACGCCTCGATCTGGTTGGTGACTGCGAGGTCAGAGAGCTTTGGCACCAGCGACCAGTGGCCGCCGATCGCGCGCTTGACGAGACCCGCGTGCGCAAGGCGATTGAGCCCGCGGTCCTTGCCGTCACCCGGCGCGGCAGCGAAGACGAGCGTGAGGTCCTTCGGCGTCGACGATTCGCAGGAAACGACGTTCGAGCGCGATGATCAGCTCTTCCGGCGTGCCGCTGCCGACAAATCCGGAAATCGCGACAGTGTCGCCGTCACGGACGATCGCGAGCGCCTCGTCGGCCGAGACGAGCTTGTTCTCACGCCGCCCTTGCGGCACTGGCGCGCCGAAGCGATCGCGTCATGACCGCGCGCGCAACCAGTCGAACACTCCCTTGCCGATGATGCCCTGCGACTTGCCGCTGACGAACACGCCGACGTGGCCGCCGGGAAAGGCCAGCTCGCTGTACTTCTTCGGAGCGACAAATTTGCTCAAGGCCTGCGAGGTGCTCGGCGGGACGATGTGGTCGTCCTGCGCGTAGATATTGAGTACCGGCATCGTGAGCTTGCTTCAGATCGACCGTCCTGCCGCCGATCATGAAGGTGCCTTTGACGAGACGGTTTTCCTGGTAGAGATCCTTGAGCCACTGCTTGGCGGCCTCGCCCGGATGGTGCGGGCGATCCTTGAGCCACTTTTCCATGCGCAGAAAGTTGAGCAGCTTGGCTTCCTCGTCCATGACGTCGTACAGCCCGACGTTGTACTTCGTCAGGCTGCGCGAGCGGAGTCATCATCGAGAAGACCACGCTCATCAGTTCGCCTGGCAGGTTGCCGTTCGCTTCGATCAGTCGATCGACGTCTTCGCCGCTCATGCTGCGGGTCCACAGATTGATGAAGCCGTGGCTGAAGGACGCTTGCTGTCGGTGTCGGCGTGAAAATCGACCGGCGTGATGGTCAGGATCAGGTTCTTGACGCGCTCCGGATGAAGCGCTGAGTAGATGAGGGTGAACACGCCGCCCTCGCAGATGCCGAGCAGCGTTGACCTTGTCGATCCCGCGGCTCGTGCAGATGAAGTCGATGCACTCGTTGAGATAGCCATCGATGTAGTCATCGAGCGTCAGCCAGCGATCGCCGCGCGTAGCACTGCCCCAGTCAACGACATAGACATCGACGCCCTGGGCGAGCAGGTTGCGCACCAGCGAGCGGTCCTCCTGCAGATCGGCCATCGTGTAGCGACCGACCAGTCCGTAGGCGATCAGGACCGGCGTGTCGATCGTGCGCTTCGCCAGTCGGCCGGTAGTGATGCAGCGTGACCTTGTCCTGCTGGAACACCAGCGTCTTCGGCGTGGTCGCGATCTGCACGTCGCGGTCCTTGACCTTCGACAGCAGCTCCGACCCGCGCATCATCTTCGACTGAACTCGGCAGAACTCGCGCGCCGCCTCCTGCGGGTCGACCTGGACACGGGTTGTCATCGGAGCTCCTTCCTGGATCGCGCGGCGGGCCTGGTGCGCTGCGCTGGCGGCGCGCGGCCGCTTTGTTCGGCGGCAACGGCAGCCGGCGAGTCTTCGCAACGACTCGTGGGCTCCGCCACTTCAGTGCGCGCAGTTCGCGCCTCAGTTCGATGACGGTGCGTTGCAGTTCGTCGACTTCACTTCGGGTCGGAATGTGGTGCATCTCGCAGAACACTTCGGCGATCTCGCGTTCCTGCAGCCGATACTCCGCTGACGAACGCGTCATCTTGCGCTGCGCCTCGAGGAAGCGTCGGTGTGCGATGCATTTCAAGCAGCGCTTCGTTCGCGGTGGCGATCCACAGATCGAGAAAGTCACGGCCGCTCTGCAAGGGCGCGCCGTTGCTGTCGCCCAGGGCCTTCGCGAACTTTTCGAACGCCGTGTTCCACGCCGCCTGCACGATCATCTGGTAGGCCGTGATGTCCTGCAGTCTCGCTTGCGACAGCCTTTGCGCATTCAGCAATTTGCGATCAAGGTCCCACAGAGTTGCGTAAGCTCGGTCCCTCGGTCAGATGCTCGAGAGCAAGGTCAAAGCCGCCATTACCGGCGCGGCCCCACTCAGCCGGATCGAAGAGCTTCTTGAGTACGCTTGCGTCGAGCCCGCCCTTCGCATCTCCGGGTGCCTGCGCCAGCGCGGCCCAGCCCTCCATCGATTTCTTGAACAGCTCGGCCATCTGGCCAAATTGCGCCTGGGCCACTTCGACCGGGTTGCTCATGTCGGCCACCGGGGCGGATGGTTTCGACTGCTTGAAGTTTTCGGCCCAGGTCTGGAACAGATTCTGATGCTGTTCACCCCAGGACTGCATGAGATTCGAGGCCTGATCGAACCAGGCGTTTGCCGGTGTCTTCGCAGTTTGAGCCATCGTCGAATCCCCGCTAGAGGACGACGACCTGCCGTACGGCCTTGCCCTCGTGCAGCAGGTCGAATCCCTGGTTGATGTCGTCGAGTTTCAAGGTTCCGGTCATCAGTTTGTTGACCGGGAGGCGCCCACCGCGGTACAGATCCACGAAGCGCGGAATGTCGCGCAGCGGCACGCAGGTGCCGATGTAGCTGCCCTTGATCGTGCGTTCTTCCGCGACCAGATTCACCGGCGGCATCGGCCAGGTCGCCGTCGGCGGAGGCAGACCGGCGGTGACGGTCATGCCGCCCCGGCGCGTGATCTTGTAGGCGAGATCGAAAGCCCGCGTCGAGCCCGCCATTTCGATCGCAGTGTCGACTCCCCCCTTGCTGACTGACCGGACCTGCTCGACACAATCGGCAACTCCTGCGTTGAAGACATGAGTAGCACAAAGTATAAGGATGGCAAACACGTGGGGAAGAAACAAATCCAATCACACACACACACAAGCAAGGAAAAGGATAGGGGAGGGGCAGAGGAGAAGGGAAAGGGCAAAGGGTGGGAAGGCCGGGGGCAAGGGTGCAAGGGGCACAGACAAACAGGAAGGAAAAGAAGAAGGAGAAGGCAACAAAAGACAACAGACCAACCAGACCAGGGGAAGGGCAAGGAAGAGGAAAGGAAAGAGAGAGAGAGAGAGGGAGAAAGAAAAGAAAGAAAGAGAAAGAAAGAAAGAAAGAAAGAAAAAAGAAAAAAAAAAAAAAGAAAGAAAAAGAAAGAAAGAAAAAAAAAAAAAAAAAAAAAAAAAAAAAAAAAAAATTAGTCAGGAATGGAATGGAATGGAATGGAATGGAATGGAATGGAATGGAATGGAATGGAATGGAATGGAATCATGGAATGGAATGGAATGGAATGGAATGGAATGGAATGGAATGGAATGGAATGAAACAATAT
>CAVTND010000012.1:0-489435 GCA_963735955.1 uncultured beta proteobacterium
CGGCAGCGCTCATTGGCCTGTTCTGGGTGTTCCTGAAGCAGAGCAAGTTCGGGGTGTGGATCCGTGCCACCACGCAAGACCGCGTCATGGCGCAGGCCATGGGCATCCCGGTGCCGTGGGTCTACACCGGCGTGTTCGCGATCGGTGCCGCGCTCGCGGCGGCAAGCGGCGTGCTGTTTGCGCCGATGGCCGGCGTCACCCACACAATGGGCCTCGACTGGGTGCTCAAGGCCTTCATCGTCGTCGTGGTTGGCGGCATGGGCAGCCTCGGGGGCTCGATCGCGGCTGCGATCTTCATCAGCCTGCTTGAGGCCTATGCCGCGATCTGGGTCAGCCCCGCGCAGGCGGTCATCGTGTCGTTCATCGTTCTCATCCTCACGCTGTTGTTCAGGCCCACGGGCCTGTTTGTGCCGACACCGAAATGACAACCGCACCGCTCGATAAACCGATGGCGCCCGCGAAGCGCAGGCTGAGCCACAACGCTATTTTCTGGATCGGCTTTTGCGTCGTGATGGCGTTGTTGATCGTCGCCCCGATGGTGCTGCCGGTGTTCTGGCGCCGCTTCCTGACCGAGGTGCTGATCTGGGGCCTGCTGGCGATGTCGTCCGATCTTCTGATCGGCTACACCGGCATGGTCTCGTTCGGCCATTCCGCGTTTTTCGGCCTCGGCATGTACGGGGCCGCGGCGGCCTTGCTTCTCGTAAGTCCGCCTAATCTTTGGCTGGCTATCGGGTTGGGCCTCGCGGGCGCCGCCGGAGCAGCCCTGTTCGTCGCCTATTTCTCGACCCGGCTGCGCGACATCTATTTCGCGATCACGACCCTGATCTTTAGTCAGATTTTCTATGTCATCATCTTTACCTGGACGGCGGTCACCGGCGGCGAGAACGGCCTGATCTTCACCAGACCGCATCTCACGATCCCATTTCTCTATGACGGGCGCTTCACCAACGAGACCATGCACTGGTTCGTGCTGGCGGTGGTGACCGCGTCCTATCTTATCCTGCGCCGGGTAACGCGCTCGCCTTTCGGGATGGTGCTGCAGTCGATCCGCGAGAACGAGGCGCGCACGCGCGCCATCGGCTATCCGGTTGAGCGCTACAAGATCGTCGCGGTGATGCTGTCCGGCCTGTTCGCCGGCCTTGCCGGCGTGCTCTACGCGATCCAGAACGAGTTCGCGGCGCCCGACTTCGTCTACTTTATTACATCCGGCGATACGGTGATCTTCAACGTCATGGGCGGCATCGGCACGCTGGTCGGCCCGATCGTCGGCGCCGGTTTCTTCCAGCTGATCCGCGAGTTGCTGTCGCGATTGTTTGGCGATCAGTTCCCGTATCTCATTCCGCTCGGCGTCATCTTTATCGTGATGATCATCTTCCTGCCGCAGGGTCTGCTTGGCTTCGCCCGGCGCTGGCTCAATCGCTAGCGCTGATAGCTGCGCCTGTGTAGCAATAGATCCGCTACCTGCTGGCGCGCGTCCGCGCATATGCAAAGGTACCATTATGTCGCAGCCGTTTGCCGAGCCCTGCGGCCGTGGTTTCATTGAGGCGGAGCCTTGCCCGCGTGCGCTCGGGCGTGAAATCGCCGCGACACACAAGCGGATGCTGCTGGCGGCCTGCGTGCTGGCCTCGGCCATGGCCTTCATCGACGGGTCCGCACTCACCGTGGCGTTGCCCATGCTGCGCGCGTTTTTCGATGCCGATCTGGCGACGGTGCAATGGGTGCTTAACGGCTACGTGCTCGCGCTGGCCGCGTTGACCATGATCGGCGGCGCGCTTGCCGACGTCTACGGCAAGGCGCGCATGCTGAAGATCGGCTGCCTTGGATTTGGTGCAGCATCGGCAGCGTGTATTGTGTCGCCGTCGATTGAGTGGCTTATAGCCGCGCGGGTGGTGCAAGGCATCTCGGCGGCGCTCGTGACTCCTGCAAGTCTCGCTCTGATCGGGGCGACCTATCCCAAAGAGGAGCGCAACAGCGCGATCGGCATTTGGGCGGCAGCCTCCGCGCTTACCACGGCAGGTGGACCGGTGCTGGGCGGCTGGCTCACCGAGACCTTCGGCTGGCAATACGTGTTCGCGATCAATCCGCCGCTGGCGCTGATCGTGGTCGCCTTGCTGGCAATTTATGCGCCGGCCGAGCAGCGTGAGCACCGTCGCTTCGATTTTGTCGGCGCCGCGATTCTTACCGTGGCGCTGGCTTCACTGGCCTGGGCGCTCAGCCAGATCGGACCGCAGCGGCCGGGCATGGCAAACTCTGTCCTGGCTGCGGGGGCAGGGGTGTCAGGCCTTGGCATGCTTGCCGGATACGCCGTGTGGGAGCGTTTCAGCAGCCACCCTATGACGCCGCCCTGGTTGCTCGGCAACCGGCCCTTTGTCGTGCTCAACGTCGCGACCCTGCTGGTCTACACCGGCCTGGCGGTCATGTTCTTCCTGCTGTCCTTCGATCTCATCGACCGCCGCCATCTGACGCCCACCGGCGCCGGCCTGGTTTTTCTGCCATTCACGCTCGGTGTCGGACTGTTATCGCAACCGCTTGGAGCACTGGCCGACAGGATCGGTGTCCGCTCCATGCTGAGCGTGGGACCGCTCGGCGCCGCACTCGCCTTTATGCTGCTGGCGCTGGGCAAAGACGCATCGCTCCTGCTCGGGGTGCTTCTTCCGATGACGCTGCTCGGCATATCTTTTGCGGTATTGGTGACACCATTGACGACCTCGGTGTTGGCGAGCGTCACAAACAGCGAGGAAGGACTCGCCTCCGGCGTAAACAACGCCGTTAGCCGCATCGCCCAACTCGCCGGCATTGCGTTCGCTGCCGGGCTGGCATCTTTCGCTGCTGGCTATATTGCGAGTCTGATCGTCGCCGCAGTCCTGGCCGCGGCCGCGGGTGTTCTTATCGCAGTTATGCTGCCCCGGCCCACCAGGAAGCACCTGCAAGTGTCTTGAGCCGATGCTGAAATTTGGCGGCGTGTTCTATTTTTTTCGCTGCGCTTTCCACATTCCGTAAGGCGCAAAAATATAGCCAAGCACAGCCCACCCGATCATCCACGGTATGCCGATCGAATTGGGCAATTCCACCAATGTCTTCGCGGCAAGGGGCGCAAACATTCCAGCGAGCCATAAAAGTGCGAGGATGAGGGCTTTGGTCCAACCAAGATGGGTGGAGACGTAGGCCCAATAGGCTCGCAAATACTCGCCGACATCGCGCATTACGGCGATCTTAGCCTTTCCTCGACACTCCGGTCATCCACTGTCGGGTCAATAAATCCGCGCTCTCGGAGCCCGCGAAAACGGCATCGCCGAATGCCGACCTTTACTTGGCGTTTATTGGACCAAGATCCAACTCGATACGACTTTGACAATCCGGAAAATCACGCGTCGGAACGCGGGAATGCAAAAGCCATGTCCGCTTTACCTCCGAAAGCGGACATTCGCAGGCATGATCGACATGTCCGCTAAGTGCCAATAGCGGACATCAGGTCTCCAGCATCGCCCCGGTTAGTCTTACTCCGTCGCCTTTTACTTCTTCGGCTTCTCGGAGCTGATACTGCCGGCGTTGGGATTGTAGGGCCCGGTCGACTGCGGCGGCGCCTCTTTCTTTTTCTTCTTCTTCGACTTCTTGAAGCCGACACTGCCGGCGCTGGGATCGTAGGGCCGCTGGGCCAACTGCTGCTGCTGCGTCGTGTTCGATTTCACCAGCGGCGCGTCCGCGACTGTCGCCGAGCCAACCGCATGTGCCGGCAGCGACAAAGCAACGAGACCGGCCGCTCCAAGGAGCGCGTTGCAGATGAACATTTTCATGATTGGACCTCAGAGGTTGGTGGTGGTGACCGCTTCTGAACGTCGACTGTGGCCGCTATTAATGTGGCATTTTGCGCCATACACGCTGACGCAACAAGACATACACGCTGACGCAAAAAGACAGGTGTCCGACTATGGGCCAAAAAGAAGATATGTGCATCGCACAAGCCAATGTCCGCTAAGGGCCAGAAGCGGACACGCAGACCGTGGCTTCTTCGTGCGGACGGACCCTATACCAAATTGCAGGGTGTGCTATTTCGTCCGGGCAGTGGTCATATCGTTGCTGATCATATAACAAATATTGAATGGATGAGTTTGTAGCCCGCGCGAACATCGACCACTATCGAAAGCTTCTTGCGGACGAGTCCGACCCCGCCGGTCGGCAACAACTGCTTGATCTATTGTCAGAGGAAGAGAAAAATCTGGAAGCGGCCTCGAAGAGAAAAGCAGAAGGCGCGGCTACGTAAATATCCGTATTGGCTGGATTGGCTGGCTGATTTCTTTATCGCCGGACAATGACTTAAGACAGGCAAAACGCCCCCAGACCGTGCCCGCTTTGCCGAGTGGCAATGCAGCAGATCAAGCACGACGATCGGATTATTCATCGTTGCGAGCAATGCAACGTGACGATCGAGCTTGCCAACTCAGGGGATGAAAAGAAGCCTGGGCAGATGTGAGTCCTGACGTCTATTCAGCCTACGAACAAACCGCGAAGCGGCACCTAGGACGGAAGCGACGGTCTCGCGAACGTTAGGGCGACGCCGACAGCTGTGGGAGCGGCGGTACTTCTAGAAGGCTATCAGCGCTTAGGAGAATTCGGCTTTTGTACATCTCGCTTGGCATTTGTTTATGCACAATGGATCGGCGGCAAAACACAGTTTGGTGCACGCTCGAGAACACTGCTCCGCTGCAGTGACGACCTTCTTTTCCGGCGTTGCCTTTTGTGCGTGCGCGACGGATGAAATGCAAAGGAATGCGATAACTGCAAGCGATCTAGTCATGGTCGTCCCCTGACCGAATGATATGTCCGCGTCATTGCTTTCTCAACGGGATGGTCCTGAGTGGGAAATCAAAGAACTGACCTCAGACGGAGGGGATACCGCTGGGGTCAATCTATGCCGGACGCTGGGGTTGGGGGACGGAGGGGCGTCCAGCTTTTCACCTCAACTGTGTCGGCTCGGCCGCGCTTCAAGCGTGGACGCAACTCTGCGTCACCATGTCCGCTTTACCATCGAAAGCGGACATCCGCGGGTGTCAACGCAATGTCCGCTGAGTGCCAATAGCGGACTGATGCACTGCAACATGGGCTCGCCGATGGTGGACCGATCGAAAGGTCGAAACATCACTTCTTGCGCTTGATGGCAGTACCGACCGTGGCTGCTCGCGCGACCGGCCGCGGCCGCAGCACTACGCCGGCCCTTGCGACGCAACCGACCGGATATCCAACGTATGTACAGTAAATTATAGCATGCGCTGGTTTGCTGGTCGTCGCCACCATCCCAATCCCACCGATCAGCACGGCGAATAATCCTAGAGCGATCTTCGTCACCACGCCTCCTCTGCGTCAGCCGAGCAGACCCCAACGCGCCTGGACCGTATCTATTGCGAGTAACGATATAACCGAACGGCGGGGGTGGCCTGCTTGGACGTCTTGGGCTGCTGCACGTAACCGTCATTGCGACCAACAGTGCGGTTCGAGCCGTGGGTCGTGGTCCAGGGCCGCATATTGGTATTTGTCGGACCGGTCGCGTTTTTAAACTTCGCTTGCGCTTGCGCGGAGCTGCTTGCGGAGGCGGCGACGAGTGCGATTGCGGCGAGAGTGGTAAGCGAGTAGCGGAGCTTGCATGGCATTGCAATTCTCCTTCTCTCAACATTGATATCTTAGCACACCGCCGACTTGCTAGAAACGACGGCCAAGGCACGTCCGCTTTGCCCCCAAGAGCAGACATTTGCTGGTAGCTCTTCAATGTCCGCTAAGTGCCAATAGCGGACATTCCGCCCGCTATTTGCGATGTCCGCTTCTCCCTCAATAGCGGATTTGGCGCGAGCCTCGGTGACCGTTCAATTTTCATGAAGAAAGTTCGCCGTTGTGTGAGCGACCTCACATACGAGATCGCAGCGGCCAATAGATTATCGTCAATACGAATCGCCATGTGCCCGATTAAAGGGAGCGTCAAATGTCACACGAATTCGATTCCGGCCGCCTTGAGCAAGTTATCATGCTCGGCGGGTTGGCGTTGTTTCTCATACTTGCCACCGTCATACCCGCCTGACCAACCAGGGCGTTCGCAGTAATCAGCTATTCGATCACCTCGTCGTGAGGCCAAGCGCTTTTTTGCGGTCGTGACGTTAAGGGACGCTGCATAATTATTTAACAAAAGCAGCACGTTGCCGCCCACCAATACCAACTGGCCGTCTAAAGCGAAATCACGACTTCCTCAAGGAGAAAACAAGCAGGCCTCAAAGTCTTTACTGCGCGCAAGGCGCATCCATACGGCACGAAACGAATGGAGCACGCCATGCAGATTTACAAATACCGCTTTCTCAAACGAATCATCGCGTTCGTGAAAAACAGGCATGAGGAACGCTCAATTATTGCGCGCTTCGACGGTCGCCGCTGGTGCGACTCCACCGAGCGTGCGTTGAGCAATGAATTGATGCGCAGGCACGGTTTTGAACTGTGAACGCAGAAGTCCAATTCGTGCGCCAAGACATCACGACAACAAAGGGAAAGACCGTAGCGGAATTACCAAACGCAAAAATTGTAACCCCCGTCACAGGCGCAATGCGAGCAAAACCCTGTGTCACGCATAAACTCTTAGGATCGGAGAAACGTAATCACTAGTTTGTGAAACGAATACCAAACGCACATCTTGTGATCGCCATCACAAGCGGAACGCCGGCGAAGTCCTAAATCTCGGTCAGTCCTCAACTCTCACATCGGAAGCACGACTATGAACAAGCACCTACCTTTTGTTTGGCGAGTGAACTATCTCCACGAAGCGCCCTGGCCGAAAACAGTGCCAGAGATCGCGCACGAAAAGGCCCGCCAAATTTTGCAGAAGAACCTTTCTCGCGTGGGCCGCTGGCAGCGGCCTTGACAATTTGCGCAACCAAAACTCCCAAAACAATGTCCGCTCTACCCTCAAAAGCGGACATTTGCGGTGCAACTAGGGATGTCCGCTTTGTACCAATAGCGGACATCGCCACTATTCGATTACATCGTCAGCGCGCGCGAGAAGCGAAGGTGGCAACCTCAGGCCGAGCGCTTTTGCTGTTTTGAGATTGACCACTAGTTCGAAACGGGTTGGCTGCTCAACGGGAAGGTCGGCGGGCCTTTCGCCCTTCAATATGCGATCCACGTACACAGCCGTCTGGCGAATTTGACCGGGCAAATTCGCCCCATACGACAACAACCCACCGGCTTCAACGTTTTCGCGGCGCTGAAAGATTGTCGGCAGCCGCGCGGCTCCCGCGAGGTCAGAAATCACCGCGGCGTGGCCGACGATTGTCGGGTCGGCAACCAAGACTACACCATTGACGCCTTCCGCGTTGAATTGTCCGAAGGCACGCCGAAACTCCTCAGGATTGTTGGCCTCTTCTCTTGTAACCCGCATGCCTAACGCGCGAGCAGCATCCTCCATGCCAGTTGCCTGAAGCATTGCGCCCGGATTAGCCGGATTGCACACAAGCCCAATGCGTTTCGCGTTTGGAACGACCTCGTTCAATAATTCCACAAGCTTAGCACCAAGATCACTCGCAAGATTGCTGACTCCGGTGATGTTGCCGCCCGGCCGAGCCAGACTGTTGATAAAGCCCACCTCTATCGGATTAGAAACGCCCACCATGACTATGGGGATTGTTGACGTTGCCTTTTTCGCAGCCACAACAGCGGGCGTGGTCCAGGCGACGATCACATCGACATTGCTGCGGACGAGGTCAGCCGCAGCGCCTGCATCCTTGGCAAATGACTCTTTTGGCCAACGGACGTCGATCGACAAATTTTGTCCTTCTATATAGCCGCGCTCGCGCAAGCCCTCGCGAAGGGCATTCAACATATCTGGGGTCGGTGCAACGGCAGCAAGAAATCCAACGCGAACGCTTCTGGCCTGCGCCAGAACTTTGGCGCTTAGGGCAATTGCTGCGACGCCAATAGTTGCTAAAAAATCGCGACGTTTCATCGGCCCGGCCCCCCCATTGAACTGGATGGTAGCGGTCAAAACCGGGATCTGGAAATAGGTGGGTTAGCGGGCGGATGTCCGCTTTGGGTCAAAAGCGGACATATGCAGTGCAAAAAGGCATGTCCGCTTTACCCCAGCGGACATTAAGAGCCTCGGCCGGAATATCCGCTAAGTGCCAATAGCGGACATCGTGCAGCGTCCGTGACCGTTAGCCATCAGAAACGGCGCACACTTCAAATAGAGCGAACCGACTGAGGGTCAACTTTCCTCAGGCTTCTGCCCCCAAACTTGAGCCACGGTATACGTCGTGAACACTGTATCGGGTTGTCGCAAGTGTTCGCGACACTCGGCCAGCACTATCGGGAGCTCACGCTCGGACAATAATCCGAGCTTGAGCACGGTTGCGCGTACGGACTCAACAGTCGACGGTAAATAGTCGACCATTGGATCTATTGACCGCACACCAACAATGAATGGTCGAAATTGGACATCGACCAGTCCCGCTTGCCGAACGATGAAATAGAGGCGTCTAGCCAATTCCACGTCGGCTCCGACGCCACTGAATGCACCAAATAACGCGGCCTTCAACTTGTCCCAACTGGGATGAGACGGATAGCAGTTAAGAGTTGCGATATCGGCTTCCTGCAAAGCGATCGTGCCTCCCGGTCGCGCGAGACGCTTGGCTTCTTGCAATAGCCGCTCCGGCGCTCCGGATGTGCTGGCTACAAAGCGCATATGTACGAGATCGAACGTCCCTGCAGGCAAGTTCGAGCCGTAGGCATCGGCCAGCACAAACTCCACGTTGGAAGGAGCCGTGGCGCGGGCGTGTTCCAGAAAACCGGTATTCATATCAAGACCGACCACGCGTCCGGTCGAGCCAACCCGCTTGCTCAGCAACCCGACGATGCCGCCTGGTCCGCAGCCAATGTCGAGACAAGACCAGCCCTCGCGCACACCGATCAGTTCGAGCATACGCTCGGTATCCGGCACCATGGCGGCGCTCTGGATATGCAGGCGCTCAATTTCCCCACCACGAGACTCGATCGGGTAGCTGCCGGAGAAGACCTCCGTCATTTCGATCTCTCCATTTCCTGACTGGCTAACGGCTCAGCATTGTCTGCTTTGTGCCATATCATTAGCGGACAAGCAGTACTCGGCCAAACGCCTGGCTTTGTCCGCTTTACCCCGAAAGCGGACATTGTTTTTTGAGATTTTAACCCCCAGCCATTGCATCGTTGCTCCACATTGTTCTCAATGAGTTCCGGACGAAGAGCGCGCCGAAAGGACAGGTGATGGCAAAAGGATATTGGATCGTGTCGGTCGATATCAGGAATCCCGAAAGTCACAAAATGTACGTTGCTGAAACCCGTAGTGCCTTCCGCAAATACGGAGCTCGGTTTGTCGTTCGCGGCGGTAAGTCAGAGGTGGTTGAAGGCAAAGGACGATCACGAATTGTGGTGATCGAGTTTAAAGACTACGCAACCGCACTGGAATGTTACCGATCATCCGAGTACGCCAAAGCTATTGAAATTCGTAAGGACAGTGCTGTAGCCGACATCATTATTGCTGAGGGCTATCACGGTACGCAGCCGACGGACGAGTGAACAACAGTGTTGGCCTATGGCAGGTCCGCTATGTCTGCTTTACCTCCGAAGCGGACGTGTGCGATGCAAAACCAAATGTCTGCTTTGTGCCAATAGCGGACATCAGCCTCTGCTGCGCTCTCTCATTTCGAGGGTCACAAGCCTCGCCAATAACGTGGCCGGATAAAGTTGACCAACTACACTTTCGATATTGCATAGGCTCCGCGCAATCGGATGCACGGGAACAATGTCGCCGAATCCCGTCGATGTCAGAGTGACAAAACTCAAATAAGAGACCGAGTTGGCAAGAGCTGGATTGTCTTCGAATGTTATTCCCTTGAATGCATCGGGAACCGACAAGCCGATCAATACGAACAGCGCCCCAAAGGCGACTGCGATGAGTAGATACAGCAGGATCGCGCCGACTATTCGGTGGTAGGTGACGCGGCCACGCCTGAATACAGCTTGGGCGACGACCGCTCCGAGCGTGATCGCAATGGCGAACCAGGCAGCTGCTAGTATGTAGATGTTGTAGTGCCATGGGGGATAGAACAGGCGCAGCAAGAGGACGACAATGTTAGCGGCAAGGCAGATCGACATCACGGCAAACGCCGCGGGATGGTCAGAAATAATGAACATGCCAGCCGTGATTGCTAAAAGGGTGGCAATTACGAAGCCTTGAAACGCAAAGACTCCCATTGCCTGAAGCGGCGAAAATACGAACATTTCGAGCGCAATAAATAGAGCCAGCAGCGTAAGCAGCTGGTCGGTATATTTTTGCCGTAGTCGGCGTATCTCGCTAATGGGGTTCACGATTAGCTTCGGCGTTTTGAAATCGCAGCCAACGCCTATTGTCCTCGAAGGACTCTTAAAGTCCGGCATCGCGGCGGAAAAATCGAGTTGGACCGAAGTCCAATATGTCCGCTTTGGGTTAAAAGCGGACATGTGCAGTGCAACTCAGTATGTCCGCTAAGCGCCAAAAGCGGACATCGGTCACCTGCAATTGATCAGCCAGTCGGCTCGAGCAGCCCAGCCGATCCTGTCCTGTGGAATCCCGGGTCAAGTGGCAGGCGGATCGCATGTCCAACGTTTATTCCCTTGCCTCAAAAAGATATCGTGACTTGAGCCTTCGCAACCGTTTGCCTAGCATTTTGCCAACCGGGAAGAAGACGCGGGCTACCGTGCTGGACAACCATCATGGGAAAAACATATGCCGCACAAGCTTCTTACAGCGACCGCCATGGCGTTTCTTGTTTTCACCGGCGCCGCAGTCGCGCAACCCGCACAGCCGCCGTTTGCCACCCGAAAAATTGACGGCACGGACAACGTCTATCTATTCCGCTACCAGGGCCATCAATCCATGTTCATCGTCACGCCCAAGGGCGTGATCGCGACCGACCCAATCGGCCGCTATCGTCCGGAGGCGGTGACGGCCTATCTCGCTGAGATCAAGAAAGTCACCGACCAGCCGGTGAAATATCTGATTTACAGCCACGCTCACTTTGATCACATCGCAGGCGGTAAGCCTTTCAAGGATCAGGGCGCGATCGTCATAGCGCACAAAAATGCCAAGACCCATTTCGAGTGGGCGAAAAAGCGAGGCGCACTCCTCGATTCGGTTGTAATGCCGGACCAGGTCGTGGATGACAAGAAGGTGATTTCGCTCGGCGGTACCACGCTCGAACTCATCTACGTCGGCCGCAACCATTCCGACAGTTCGCTCGTCATGCGGCTGCCGAAAGAGAAATTGATCTTCGTGGTCGATTTCATTCCGATCGAAACCGTGGCATTTCGCGACATGCCGGACAATGTCTCTCCTGTCGAATATGAGGAATCGATAAAGAAGGTGATCGCGCTTGAGTGGGACCGCATGATCCCTGGCCATCCGCACGCGGGCGGACGTTTGGGTACCAAGAAGGATGCGCAGGATCACCTTAACTACTTGCAAGAGCTTTCGGCGGAAGTGAAAAAAGTGGCGCCCGCGAAGTGCACCGACGCCGCAATGAAAGAAATAAAATTACCAAAATACGAGAAGTGGGCAAATTACGAGCAATATCTACCCGGTAACATCCAGCGTTATTGCTACTGGTGGACCCAGTCCTACTGAGATCGACATTCAGGTCGAAGCAACTTCCTTGCATTATTGGCGGGCCACGGCGAAAGCGACGTGGCCCGGTAGTCCATATTACTGAGAATAACTTTTTTGTGGGCCGGTGAGATCACCAACAATGTCCGCTTTGGGTCATAAGCAGACATGTGCGGTGCACAAGGCGATGTCCGCTAAGTGCCAAAAGCGGACATTCGAAGTGGCCCATATAAAAAGAAAGTCTCCCCCGGGGCTTTCGCGCTGCCTCAAAGCTCCCTGCCGAGCTTTCGGTCGATCGAATAGGGCCCCCCACCGCGCATCAAAATGGCTACCCAAATTAATTCCCAGAACAGCGGGTATTCCCACCCACCGCCGGCTCCGCCTTTGGTCCAAGGGAATCCCGAAAGACCTCCGGCCGATTGTGCCACAAAAATGATGACAAGAAACTCGATGAAGGCCAGTGCCACGAATAGTCGTGTGAACAGCCCAAGAATGATGCAAATTGCACCGACTGTTTCTATGAAGAAGACTATATAGGCACCGGCAATGGATGGTTCGATGCCACGTCGCGCTAAGCTATTAGCAGCAAACCCTGCGATCGAACTGCCTATCAGTTTTTGGAGGCCATGTACGAGAAGAATGCCGCCAGCAGTGGCGCGGACGACAAGCCACGAGAGGTCGCGTGTTATTTCATAATATCGCTCGAAGGCAGCAATGATCGGTTTTGGATCTTGCATAGACGTATTTGAATCCCTGCTTCGTAGAGCAAAAACTTAACTGGGCCAGAACGTAAATTTCAATCGCTTTTGGTCGATCTAGCCACAGGGACTATGTCGCAGCGATCGAATACTCCCGCGCGTCTTGCATGTGTGTTAAAGGCCAATTACCGGTGGGCAGGCGGTGATACGCATTGTGCAATAGCTAAAGCCTAGCATTTTGCGACCAGGCGGCGAGTGGGAAAAGGCACTCAACCGGCTTCGCCCGATGTCCGCTTTGGGTCAAAAGCAGACATGTGCAGTGCCCCAGCCGATGTCCGCTATGTGCCAATAGCGGACATTTGTCGCGTCTTGACCGCCCTTCCCAAAGAAGCTCGTTTTGGAGCTATACTACTAAACTACCGTTCAGCCTGTGACGCGCTTATAGTCTAGCGCAATCACAATAGTCGCCAACCGGGGGTAGGCGATGAAATCATCTAAAGCTCGGGAATTAGTCAGCCGAATTTACGACAACGTAGAAATCGCTTTGTACGCGATGGCCTTCGCCTTTGTGATCTATTTTGTTGCATTTATTTTGCCGAAGGTTCCCGAAATGCAAGCACAGTGGCAAAGAATTCGCGCAGAAGAAATTGCTGCCGAAAATGCGTCGCTTTGTCTAAAGCTGGATACAAAACGAGGGACTGAAAAATATAATCAATGCCTGCTTGATGTTGGGGCATTTCGGATGAAGGTCGAAAAACGTTTCGCCGATGAGAATGAGTTCTAACTACTGACCAAGGGGGAGACGTGCCAAAGAGATCATCGCATCCGCTGCTTTCTTACACCGACGAACTTGCGACCAGTTTGACTGACACCTTGCTGCTCATCGGCCGTATCCTGATTGCGGCATTGTTCTTGCTCACGGTCTGGTTCGGAAACCCGACCGCCGCTTATCTCACATCCATCAATTACATTAGTCCGGAATTCATGAGCTTATTGGCCCGCACAGCAGAATGGATCATTGTTGCCTCGTTGGTGCTTGGGCTTGGTACCCGATATGGCGCCTTGCTCGGACTTGCCTTCGTGATTATCGCAACGGTGACCGCACATCGTTATTGGGGTTATCCGCAGGCAGCGCAACAGGTGCAGTACGTCTTTGGTACAAAGAATCTCGCCGCTGCCGGAGGCTTCATATTATTGTTTGTTACTGGTGCTGGACGTTTCAGCATCGACAACAAATTATCTTCCTAGCAGAGTGCCTCAGGGGAGGCCGGTAAATTGAGGAAACAAAACGCTTTGTTTGCTCACATTGTCTGCGTGGGCCGGGATACGGCTTTTGCTACTAGCTGCGTCCGCGTAGCCAACCGTCGACGCTGATCCGTCCGGCGCCGCAAATAAATAGAAAGAAGAAGCCGCCCAGCATGGCCACGTTCTTATAGAAGCTAAAATCCTGGGAGCGGCGTGCGGCCGCGTCGGCAAATTCCCAATAACGGTGTGAACTAAACGTCGCGACGAGCATAAAGATAACAAACCCCAAAATGATGTACCGGGTGGCGAAACCAAAAATCAGCGCGATACCCCCAAAGAACTCAAACGGAACGGCGACGTAGGCGAGGAAGGATGGCAACCCACGCATCGGAAACGAGTTCGCAACGGCTTCAACATTGAAAATTTTGCCATAACCGCTGCGCACGAAGATCCAGGCCAAAAGAATGCGTCCGACCAATAACACGATGTCGGAGTTGTTCGTGGCCAGGCCGTCGGCGTACGACAGCGCGGAATGGAAGCTATTTCCCCTGCGTAGCTTCATGACGTGTTGCCTATTCTTTATGGTCAGGTCGCCTGCGAAAAAGGAGCCCGAGGCAAAAGCCGTTTATCAACTTCGTATCTTGGTCGCCTAAATGCCGGGCTGTAACAGTTGGGTCAATCAATAAGCGCACAAACCATTGTGATCCAAAATCCACCAATGTCCGCTTTGGGTCATTGGCGGACATTGGTGCACTCAAAATAAACTGACGGTGTGACACCGCCAACGGCTAAGCCCTCTTTCGCCAAATGGCGTCGAGGCTCCATGGGCCGGCACCAGCGAATACTAAGTAGAAGAAAACGAAACAATACAATACTTCCAGCGTGCCGCCGTTCTGGATCGGCATGAAGCCCCTTGCCGGCCGGTTGGTAAAATACCAATACGCCACTGCCATCTCGCCCGACATGATGAAGGCGGCGGCTCGCGTGTATAGGCCGACGGTGACCAGCGCGCCCCCGATCAGCTCAATCAGGCCGGCGATGCCGACCATCGAAATCAATTTGATGTTGGCGGCGTTCGGAGCCGGCACCGGAAAGCCGAACCACTTCTGCAGACCGGCACTCAGAAAAAGCAGGCCGGCTATGATCCGTAGAATGCTGAGAACCTGCGGTTGGAATTTGCCTAGGCTGGTTTCCATTGTTAGCGCCCCCTCTGTTGGCGGCAACGGGCCGCCCTCCACCAATAACATTTTAAGGAGCGCCAAATTCGATAGTACGCGTTTTCACGTTTCTGTGATGGCATTGGGATTATTCGGCGAGAACGCTTCTGCAACATAAGATACTGGCGATGTCCGCTTTGGGTCAAAAGCAGACATGTGCGGTGCAAAAAGGCATGTCCGCTTTAACCCCAATAGCGACCGCAAAAGCGGATATCTGCCTCGCAAACGGTCATGTCCACTTTACCCCCGAAAGCGGACATGTGCTGTGCACTAGGTCATGTCTGCTTTGTGCCTATAGCGGACATTAGGTAGCGCACTTCGATGGCTCAAAAAACGGCAAGCGGATTTAATCGGCGCGGATGTTCCCAGCCTTGATAATCGGCCACCATTTGGCAATTTCTGCCTTGTGGTGCGCGGCCAATGCATCTGGCGTCTGCAGCACACGCGGAGGCATTTCGAGACCCAGCTGCGCAAAGCGTTCGCTCGTTACTGGATCTGCCAGCGCGTCTACCACCGCGGCATTGAGTTTGGCGATTACATTCTTCGGCGCGCCCTTGGGCACCCACATTCCAGACCACAAGGTCATGTAGAAGCCGGGCAAACCAGCTTCATCCACGGTCGGAATATCTGCCGCGGTCGGCACTCGCTTTTGATCGGTTACTGCATACGCCCGGATTTTGCCGGCACGAATCTGATTTATTGAATTCGAGGTTTGGTCGATCATTATGTCGATTTGTCCAGCCATCAGATCGTTGAGCGCCGGGCCGGTGCCGCGATAGGGCACGAATTGCAGTTTGACACCGGTGATATTCTCAAAATAGACACCGCCAATATGCGAGCCAGAGCCGGCGCCGGCGGTACCCGCCGAAACTTTTCCGGAGTTCTGCTTCGCCCATGCAATAAATTCCTTAAGCGTCTGTGCCGACAAGTCGTTTTTGCTGACAATGACCATCGGATTGCTCGGCAACATTGCAACCGGCTCGAGATCGGTGAGCAGGTTGAAAGTGAGCGGGTATATAGCACCATTGAAGACATGAGTGCCGAGATGGCCAAAGCTGATCGTATAGCCGTCCGGTGCAGAGCGCACAGCGCGCGTCACACCAATCGAGCCGCCGGCGCCAGTGACGTTTTCGACGAGGACGGGTTGCTTAAGAGTCAGCCTCATCCGATCGGCAAGAATACGTGCCATAACGTCAGAAGGCCCCCCGGCCGCGAATGGCACGATTATGGTTACCGGCCGCTCCGGATATTCCGCAATGGCGCTATTAGCGAGGCCTAGCAAAGCGGCAAACGCCAAGGCACCCAGTAATGTGTTGAACTCGCGTCGTCTCATTGCCTCCCCCAAAGCTAAGGCGACGGCATCTTAGCGGCTCAAAACCATTGCCGCAATGCACAGCCGATGTCCGCTTTGGGTCAAAAGCAGACATGTGCAGCGCAAAACGGGATGTCCGCTTTACCCCCGAAAGCGGACATGTGCAGTGCAACTCGGGATGTCCGCTTTGTGCCAAGAGCGGACATCGCGCATTCGGTTCGAAAGACGAGGTATCTGATGCAGTAAATTATTTACAAAAGCGCAGGAAAGCGGCGATCATCAGGTATATAAGCCGCACTTGGCGAGACGTACCATCGGGCGAGTAAATGGTTGAAACTACTTCTATCGGCCCGCCTGCAACGTTTCACGAAAGTGAATCCGCCACTCAAACCAGTTTTTGGAAGCTGACCCTTGGAAGCATCGGTGTCGTGTACGGCGACATCGGCACGAGTCCTCTGTATGCGCTTCGTGAATCAGTACTCGCCGCAGTGGGGCCCAATCAGCCTGCCAGTGAGCCAGTTGTACTTGGTATCCTCTCCCTAGTTATCTGGGCCCTCTTTCTGGTGGTCACCGCAAAATACGTGACCGTCCTCCTACGTGCTGACAACCACGGCGAAGGCGGGACGCTCGCGCTGATGGCGCTGGCAAATCGAGCCACCGGCGGACATACTGCCCCGATCATTCTACTGGGGATCGTGAGCGGCGCTTTGTTCTATGGCGACGCGATGATTACGCCCGCTCTTTCGGTGCTCTCGGCGGTTGAAGGTCTGAAAGTAGTCGCACCCGCTTTCGAAACTTATGTTGTTCCCCTCACCGTCGTCATCCTCATTGGTCTTTTCGCGGTCCAATCGCGCGGTACAGCACGTGTCGCCACGTTTTTCGGACCTATAACACTGGCGTGGTTTGCCGCTATTGCAGCTGCCGGATTCTGGCACGTGTTAAGTAACTGGGAGATTTTGCGCGCCTTCAATCCGTTTTATGGAGTTAGCTTTCTCGCCAGCCACGGCATGATCGGGCTTACTCTTGGGTGCGGTGTTTCTTGTCGTAACCGGTACTGAGGCGTTGTATGCCGACCTCGGTCACTTCGGCCGGGGTCCCATTCGATTCGCTTGGCTGACAGTCGCGTTGCCCGCGCTACTCCTCAACTATCTCGGTCAAGGTGCCCTCGTGCTCGCTGACCCCAAGGTCATCGAGAACCCTTTCTTTCTGTTATTTCCCGGATGGGGTCAGCTGCCGATGGTTCTGTTGGCGACCGCTGCGACAGTGATCGCAAGCCAAGCCGTCATTACCGGTGCATATTCGCTTACCCAACAGGCCATCCAGCTAGGACTTTTGCCGAGATTAGAAATCCGCCACACCTCGGGTGCTCTTTTCGGTCAGATCTATATGCCCCGCGTGAACACGTTGCTTCTCATCGGCGTTCTGTTGTTGGTCGCACTATTCCGGTCGTCGGGCGCCTTAGCGTCTGCCTACGGTATCGCAGTTACCGGAACGATGGTCGTCACAACTTTGATGGCGTTCGTTGTAATTTGGAGAGTGTGGAATTGGTCCTTATTAGCAACCACCGCATTGATTGTGCCGTTTCTTTTTATTGATCTGACGTTTCTGGCGGCCAACCTACTTAAGATTTTTGAGGGCGGTTGGGTGCCTCTTGCGCTAGGCGCTGTTCTGATGGTGATCATGTACACATGGCGACGTGGCACAGCCATTCTCCAGCAGAAGACGCGCCGAACCGAAACGCCGATCCGGTCCCTAATAGCGAGTTTAGAAAAGCGGCCGCCGTATCAAGTGTCGGGAACAGCCGTTTTTCTTACGGGCGATTTAACGAGCGCACCGACAGCACTGCTTCATAGCCTGAAACATTACAAAGTGCTGCACGAACGAAACGTTATACTAACGGTTGAAATCTCACACATTCCAACCGTACCGGAAAATGAGCGCGTTCTTATCGAGCCTCTTGGCCCGACGTTTTCACGTGTCTTGGTCAAGTACGGCTTTATGCAACAACCAAATCTGCCGAGCGCCTTGGCACTTGCCAGAAAGTTGGGCTGGAATTTCGACATAATGTCCACTTCGTTCTTCTTATCGCGTCGAACTTTAAAGGCAGCTTCAGGATCATCCGAAATGCCCCGCTGGCAAGAGCATTTGTATATAGGACTTGCCAGAAGCGCGAACGACGCCACTGACTATTTTCGTCTACCCACAGGGCGAGTTGTGGAAGTAGGAACCCAAGTAACCGTTTAGATCTGTTTGCAGTGGCCATGGCCACTGCTCGAATTAAAATGGCCGAGACACTGATGCCCCTATTGAATTGGAAATGTTCGCTCTGGGTCAAAAGCGAAAGTAACGCCGTTTGGTTTTGATGTCTGCTGTTGCTCCGAAAGCGGGACATTCGCCCGTAGATCATCGATGTCCGCTTTGGGCCAGGATCAGAAATTCACAGCATCGCTATATGTTCGGCTTACAGAGCAGTCGGAGAACCGCGACATGGATCCGACGTACGACCCGATCTGGGATTTGCTGGATCACTCGCGGCACTGACCGGCTGAACGGTTGTATTCCGAAGCTCTAGCCACTTGATGTCCGCTTTGGGTCATTAGCGGACATTTGCAGTGCAAAAGGTGATGTCCGCTTTACCCCTGAAAGCGGACATTCCGTGCGAACAGCGGCATGTCCGCTAAGTGCCAATAGCGGACATTCGTCACCACAGATGGCGCATCGCTATCCTCCACATATCCAAGCACCGGGACAAAATCAGCATGAGGTCGATTAGGGAAAGCGCGTAAGCGGCAACGGAAATTGCGAGCTTTCGCACCAAGACACGAGGATCACGCGCCGCTAGATACAGAGCATGGTATCGCGTTTGATTATGCGCACCCATTGTTTCCAGCTTTCCAGCGGGCCGGTGTCCTCCCAGAGTGAATTTACAGCGTCGAGTTAAAATTTTTACGGACCCGATATAGTCTTTAATCCATCTTAAAATGAAAGCGGGCGGCGCACTTTGTGGCCGCCCGCGAACCTTATACGCATCAATATGAAGCTGATTAAAGCCGCGCAAATGTGGCCGCAAGTTGAGGCCCAAGTTTAGGTGGAACTAGAGGGCCACACGAGTTCGCGTACGATCCAACGGATCGTAAGAGTTGCTGGTGTCATCGATCTTCTTCGACTGATCGGCAAGCTGCACGTATGTGGTGGCCAAACTTTCCCATTGAGCTCTCAATTGCGCGTTTTGTTCCTCCCAGGCGCGCTTCCGGGTGTGGTGGGCTAAAAACCGGCGGGTCGGTTACGTCTGGCTGGTTGCAATTGTTTTTGCGTTCCGGCGATGTCCGCTTTTGGCACAAAGCGGACATGCCACTAGCGCGGACGTATGTCCGCTTTCGGGGGTAAAGCGGACATGGGTTCCGCGTCGCAAAATGTCTGCTTTTGACCAAAGCGGACACATGAGGCGACGGGAATTTATAGGCCTTCTCGGTGGTGCGGCGGCTTCGTGGCCGTTCGCGTCGCATGCGCAGCAGGCCGACCGCGTGCGATGCATTGGCGTGCTCCTGCCCGCAGCCTCGAACGACCGCCCGCCATTGCCCGGGATCGATCTGCGTGAAGGTATTACTCGCGTCGGCAGTTATTCCCGGCGGATCCCCTGAACGCGATCGATATTTGCTGTTGATGTAGACCGAGCGGTTTTTCAAAAATATGATGCGTTGATTCTCTCTCACTGCGCGAATCCGGGCGGATGGCATTTTCGGGAACGACGGCTCGCCGATTGGGCGCGGCCTGTTCAATTGATCTGAATTCCACCCACAAACACTTTCGGTCCCATGCCGACCATCATTGTGCCGAAGGGGCTTTGCTGTGAGGACCACTTTAGGAATTGTGAGACACTATCGACCTGATCATCATGTCGGCCGTTCAGAAACGCCAGAAGTTCATGCAGGAAGGTGTCAAGCCAGTCGGCCTCCTTTGGCAGATGGATGTGTCCGGCTTCGACCTTGGCGGACTGCGCCACCATGCGATCCACCTTGCTCCCCTCCGGCTTCCGACCAATGGGGCGTGGCATTCCCCGCGACGGATCGCGCCAGAGATCCTGCAAGAGCGCCATGCCAGGTCCGGCATCTTCGATCAGGATGGTTCCGGCACCGTGCTTGGCCGCGAGGCTCGCGAGCTTGCGGCGAAGATCAGGGTATTGGAGCCGGGCACGGAACACGTCGACGAGGTAGTAGTCCGCCTTGATGATCCACCAAGTAGTGCAAACGGAATAGTCGTTGGCATCGCCCGTCATCATGGCGATGTCCCAGCTCTGCACGATGCGCTTGGCGGAATCGTGGGGCAGGTGGTCGTAGTGCCGGAACCACTCGCGTCGGATGAGATTGCCTTCAATAGGAACCGGCCGTTGCTGATACTGCGCTGAGAACATCAGGCTGCCGATCTCCGCCTTGATACGGTCCAGGGTGTCTTTGCTCTCGCGCTCCGGATGCAGGATGTCGCCAATCCGTCGTCTCATCTCCTTGCCGTGGCCGAGGGGAATGACGCTGTCGTCCACGGCGATTGACGGCAGGTCAAGGTGCTCCCAACCACCTTGATCAAGGAGGTGGCCAGCAAGGTCGTTCTCGTGCAGGGAAAATTATTTGCTCCGTATTCGTATCGCTCACGTAACTGCAATTGGGCTCAATCCAATAATAGCGAACGGCAATGTCAGTTTTGATCCCGTTCCGATGCGGCGCAGAGATCTTGAGAATTATGAAGCCGGTGCAGAGATCGCAATTCCGCCAGCGGCCAGTGACCAATTTGCCAAAGAATTCCGTAACCAGACTAAAGTGAATTCAACTTATGTAATCGATTCAGGCCAATACCTTTACATCGATCCTAGCGTCCGTACTGCACTAAGAGTTGTGAAGGCGAAGCAGAGTGCCCCACTTGAGGAGCGTATGGCCTTTTTGATGGCTCCAAGTCGCGCGATTACGGAAGCGTATCGCCATGAGGGCGTTGAAGAGAAAGAAGTGCCAATCGGGGACACCTTCTTTTTTGAAACGGCTGAGTATTCCGACCGCATTACCGGTATTGGGGAGTGGATTCCTCCTCAGCTTAGTTACTTGGAAACTGAGCCGAACAATTGGTTGCCAGAGCGTTTTTCCGTTGTCCTTTCGGGGAAGTTAGTTACTGGAAAGCCAGATGACGTCGTCAGTTGGATCGAGACGGTTAAGGCCGCCTTGGCTTCGAAGAAGACCGAAGTGACGCTAGGAGATGTAACCATACCCACTAACACTCCGGGCTTACTCTCAACTCTTCAGCGGTTGCAGCCACCCGAAGCTAAACCTGCCTCTGGCGTTACAGAGAGCGGAACGCCAACAGAAGCCCCAGCTCGCCGCCGCATACAAATTCTCCAGACGATGAACAACTTCGACCAACATGAGTTCAAGAAACAATTTAGGGAACGCGGAGTTGAAAATACATCGATGCCACTTATGAAGGTCACACTGAAGGAGCATCAGCAAACAGGGGTAGCATGGCTGACAAGTTGTTATATCGCCGGTTGGCCGGGAGTATTGCTCGCCGACGACATGGGATTGGGAAAAACGCTTGAAAGTCTATCGTTTCTAATGCTCCTGCGTCGTGAGGGCGTAGTGCGAAGTGGCCGTCCCGCTCTTGTCGTTGCCCCAACAAGCCTTCTCCGCAACTGGCAGGATGAACATAGCAGGCACACTTTGGACGGAGGACTAGGAGAGCCGTTGGTAGCCTTTGGGAGTGAGCTTCGAAAGTTGAAAATCGGAAAAGCGATAGCGGATGACGTCGTGCTGTTAGATAGTGGACAGATCGCACAAAGTAATTGGGTCCTCACGACTTACGAGACGGTACGTGACTATCATATGAGTTTCGCTAGAGTACCGTTTAGCGTTGCAGTTTTAGATGAGATTCAAAAAGCAAAGAATCCGACAACGCGAATAAATGCAACCCTCAAAGCGCTTAACATTGATTTCGTGCTTTCTATGACGGGGACACCCGTTGAGAACAGCATTTCCGATCTTTGGGCAATTACTGACATCACCGCGCCCGGTTATTTCGCGCCGCTAAAGGAATTCATGAGGACGTACGGAAAGGCACAAGAAGCCGAAGCCAGACAAGACGCTCTCAAAAAACTATCTGGTGAACTCCTAAGTGCCACTGAAATTGGGGGCCGTCGAGTTCCTCCTTATGCATTGCGGCGCCTAAAAGAAGACGTCGCAAAAGACCCGCCGCCAAAATATGAAGGCCCGATGATTCGAGCTTATATGCCTTCGCTTCAAGCGCAGAGATACGCAGATGTCAGCGCTGCTACTCAGGCGGGGCAAATTAAAATTCTCAGGGCTTTGCATGATTTCCGCTCTATCTCGCTCCATCCGGCCGATCCAGAATCCGTCACCGGCGGTCTCGTGCAAGGTGACGAATATATAAAGATGTCTGCGCGTCTGAGCCAAGCGTTCGATAAGATTGAAGGCATCGCCGCGAAGAATGAAAAGGTCATAATCTTCGTGAATAGTCGGCGAATGCAGTCGGTACTTGCCCGATTGATAGAACAAAAATTTGGGTGTCCCAGGCCAGAGTTTATTCGTGGGGATACCATTCCTGGGCAGCGACAGGAAATAGTGAACCGATTTTCTGATCTGAAAGGCTTTGCTGCGCTAATTCTTTCGCCAGGGCGGCGGGCGTCGGATTAAACATCGTCGCCGCCAATCACGTTATTCATTTAGATCGCTGGTGGAATCCTGCGGTAGAAGACCAATGCACGGACCGTGCCTATCGTATTGGCGCTACGAGAGACGTGTATGTGCATACGGTGGGCGCGGTGCATCCTTTATTGAAAGACAATTCCTATGATGTTGTTCTCGACAATCTCTTGAGGAACCGCCGAGAGGTCTCAAAGCGTATTTTCACGTCTTCAGAAGTTACGGCAGCCGACTTCGCTAGTGTTCTCAAAGGAGTCAGCGGGCAGCGAAGTGCTGACGACATCCTGCGTGAAATCGATCAAGCGGGCTATATAGGCCTGGAGGAATTCATCCGCGATCAGCTTCTGGCCGAAGGATTAAGCGCAAATCTGACGCAAAGTACCGGCGATGGCGGGGCGGATATCGTCGTAAGGGATGAATTGGGTCAAATCATTTATCTCATTCAATGCAAGCATACGAAAAACATTGATGTTCCCATTGATGCCGGTCTTTTAGAGGACGCCCGCCGTGTTCAAAGTAACTGGCAAGCGCAAGATGCGCGGGTGATAGGTATCTCTAATGCCAAAAAATTCGCACCGCGGGTGATAGCAGAATTTGAAAGGATCAAAGGACGTCTCATCGCCCGAGACGAGTTGCCTCGCTTGCACTTTAGTTGAGTAACCAGCCCGCACAATAGAGGGTGCGAAATGACGATTTGGGATGCAAGCGCGAAGAAGCGTGCCAACCTCGGTTTGCCCCTTGGCGCTCAGCCTTTCGCCTTCGCCAGTCGATGAGCAACATCGGATGCCAGCGAGACAGGATCAACTGAAACACCAGGAATTGAATGACAAAACGGGCGGCAGGCAGCTACGCCGTTGAAAAATGGGCTCGCGCAGAGCAAGGGTGAACGCCGCCACAGCGCTCCCGACAAATCCGATAAATTGCCTCCGCTGCATAGGCACCCCTTATCGAGAACAAAGTATTCTAGTGGCGGATACCTATATCCTTAAAGAGGGAAGAACCAATCCGCCGATGTCCGCTTTGGGTCAAAAGCAGACATGCGCAGTGCAGTGGGCGATGTCCGCTTTGTGCCATGTGTGGACGGCTCCGAGTTGGCAAGAGCTTTCTTCACGCTTGCAGGCTTGGTCGGTGCAGCCATGTGTTCGGCCTGTTAGTGCGGCACACGGGGCCGCTGGCCATAATGCCCTCCGCGGATCAGGTCCCGATCAGAAGCACGCATTCGACGATGCGCTGGCACAAGTGGGTTGTCCTGATCGCCGGATCGACCGGCTCTGCATTACGTGCTGTTTGCCCTCCCAACCTTCACATCACGCCGGATGTCCGACGCGATCTCGTTTACGCCGCACGCACGACGGGTTCCTTGTAGCGCTCGCCCTTGGCCATCAGTACCCAGACCATCCGCGCCATCTTGTTGGCAAGTGCGATGGCAGCAACCTTCGTCGGCCGCCGCGCCAGCAATGCCGTGAGCCACGGCCGATGCTTGGTGCCGTGGATCTTGGCATAGCGAATGACGGCGAGCGCGCCGGCCATGAACAGGCTGCGCAAATAGCGATCACCTTGTTTGCTGATACTGCCGAGCCTGTCCTTGCCCCCGCTCGAGTGCTGCTTCGGCACCAGTCCAACCCAGGCCGAGAAGTTGCGGCCTGAGCGAAAGGCCTTGGGGTCAGCGACACTGGCGACAAGAGCGGTGGCCAGTATCGGGCCAACACCGGGGATCGCATCGAGCCGCCTGCTCGCCTCATGCGATCGATGCCAAGCCATGATCATACGGTCGAACTCTAGTAATTGCTCCTTGAGCCGGCTTAGTTGGGCCCCAAGCGCTGCGAGACACGCACGGGCGATCCCAGGAACTCGCTTGTCATTTGCATTGGCGACAACATCGAGCAGCGCCTCGACACCCTTGCGGCCGACCGGCGCGACGATCCCGAACTCGGCCAGATGAGCCCGGATCACGTTGATCACCGCAGTCTGCTGGCGAATGAACAGATGCCGCGTGCGATGGAGCGTCAGACCGCTCTGTTGCTCCGGCGTCTTGGTGGCGACGAACCGCATATTCGCCCTGGTAACTGCTTCGCAGATCGCCTCCGCATCAGTGGCATCGTTCTTCTGCCGTTTGACGTACGGCTTTACATACGCCGGTGGCATCAGCCGGACCGTGTGGCCGAGCGCCTTGAGCTCCCGCGACCAGTGGTGCGACGAGGCGCAGGCCTCGATGCCCACCAGGCACGGCGGCAACTTCTCGAAGAATGCGAGAACATAGCGCCGCTTTAACTGACGGCGGATGACCACTTGGCCAGCGGCATCAATGCCATGCACCTGAAATACCGACTTGGCGATATCGAGACCGACTGTCGTAACCGTTTGCATGCTTGGCTCCTCTGAATCCTGGTTGCATCAACAGCAACCATACTCATGGCACTCACGTGCCGGTGGAGGAGCCGTCCACAGCATCAGAAGCGGACATGCTCACGATCCGGAGCCGATCACATGCGCTCGTAGACCTCATTGAGGAAATGATCGAAATAGTCGACACGAATTAAACCAAGCCGGGGAAACTCAATATCGGTAATGACGAATAGTGCGACGGCCAAGGTTGCCGCAAAGGTCACCATATGCACCCAGCTTTGGGTTCTGGCCGTGGCCATGCCGAAACCCGCGAGAAGGGAACCCCCGAGGCCAAGGCCGAAGAGCATGACATAGATAACTTGCGGCGGGTGTCTCTCATTCGCCCCGTTTCGCAACCGGGCAACTTCAAAAGCGCTGTTCAACGATGGCAGGACGAGCGGACAGGCGGTGCGGCTGCTCGCTGGAGGACAAGCCTCGACCGCTCCATCCCATATCTCGGCTTTGAGTTTGAAGATCTTGGCTTGTTGGTCGGCCGAAGTGACCTCTGATCCCGTCCAAAGCCCGAACTCTACCGGCATCCGGTAAAGATCCATTCGCGCCTTGAGATATTCTTTCAATTTTTTCTTGAGCTTAAGCCTCGCCTCACTTTCCAGCAGGTCGAGCCGATCGTACGCGCTACTGACGGCGTTCGCTTCCTGCAAGACCAGCTGTTTGCGTTCGTCGAATCTTTGCAGTGCGCCGGAGATCGCAAATGCCAGGAGCAATCCTACCAAGGCAAATACGGCTCCCTCAACGGCGTTGAGCCCGGCCATAGCCGCAGGGCCTTCCCGAGCGAGACGGCGTGTACCGAGGCCGCGTCCGAGATTCAACAAAATCAACGAGCCAGCAAAAAAAGCGAGCGCAACCGCCGACGAAAACAGGAGAAAGGCCAATTGAACCATTCAAAATCAAGTTGGATAATCTGGAAGGAGCGATCAAATACAACGCGATACGCGAAATCAAGACATCATTTCGGCGTTTAATCCATGGTTGCTATCCCACATCATCCGTGTCGTGTGGTCCCTGATGTCCGCTTTGGGTCAAAAGCTGACATTTGCAGTGCATCAACCCATGTCCGCTTTACCCCCGAAAGCGGACATGTGCAGTGCACTGGCTCACGTCCGCTAAGTGCCAATAGCAGACATGACGATAAGTATGCGGCGCGTCTTTGGATCATGCATTTCAGATCTGCCTCTCGCTGTGTCCTGGCCCGACTATTCGGGTGCCCTGCTTGCGGTGCGACTGTCCGGGCGAACCCCGTGCGGAAATGCTCGCAGCCCATTAGTCGATTGGAAGTGATCCACAACGAACACGCGGATTGCAGACGAGAGATTGTCGCTGTTTTTACTCTTAGCAATCGTTGCTATCAGCGCGGAAGCTGAGAGATTTTTTTGACGCGCGATCTCACGCAATGCATCCCAGAACTCATTTTCAAGCGATATACTTGTCTTACGTCCGCCGATATAAACAGAGCGCTTGGTTGAGTTTCCGGACATCGGCCCTCATCAAAAAAGTAATTCGTTGCGGAGAAGCAAAGCCCCCTTGTCCTTCAAACTGAACTGCAGTTTTACCTATTGCGAAATACGGTCAGCAAGTTGATTAAGAGCGGTTTGTTCTTCGGCGAGACGACGTTTTACGAAGCCTTCCTCTTCAGCAGTCAGAAATGTCTCCAAAATTTTTCGGTATCTTTCGATGTTTGCCTTGTGCGCGAACAACACGTTATCCCGCGTGTGTAACATCATCATTCTCTCCCTCGGGCGCGTGCAAGACGGCGAACCAAGCGTATCTTTTGGCTCGGAAATACTGAGCGTGCGTATCGCTGCGCTACACCAACGTATAATAAAGTTCCGTCGTTTGCCCGTGTTGCGGATTTGCAGCTGTGGCGCAAAGTCGCAAGACCATTACCGAGGTCATTGACGTATTGGTGCGGACTGCCACATGGCAGCATTGCGAATGCGTTACTGGTGTTACTTCTGGGAGTTAGCTAACGGTGACTATCCTTTAGGGGTGGCAGCTGACCGACGCTCCCGCCTGTGAGCGGGAGGTGCTTTTGGCCGAATCGATATTTGAGTGCCGCATTTCGCAACGTGGCGCGAAATGGCACTGGCAAGTTGTCGTAAATGATCTTGAACACGTGCTCGCATCCGGGGTCGCCGAGAGCAACCTAGCGGCTCGAAACGCGGCCGTTTCGCAGTGTCTCCAACGCCTGAGCAACCCTTCCGGACCCAATTAAACGGGTTAGATGGAATTGTTTCGTCGCTAAATGTCCGCTTTGGGTAGCCGGCTCAACCGATCGATGCAACACAGGCGTTAAATCTCTCTGCCGGGGTTTCGAATCCCAGGGTCTCCCGTGGTCGTTCGTTGAGCTGGCGTGCCACTTTATTCAGATGGGCTTGCGAATGCACCGACAGGTCAGTTCCTTTTGGAAAGTACTGTCTCAACAGACCGTTGGTGTTCTCATTCGACCCACGCTGCCACGGGCTTTGCGGATCGCAGAAGTAAACGTCGATGTCGGTCGCCAACGTGAAGCGTCGATGATCCGTAAGCGCTTTGCCCCGGTCCCAGGTCAGCGACTTATACAGCTCATTCGGTAGCTTTTTCGCCTGCTTGATGAGCGCGGCGATGACCGTCTGGGTGTCCTTATTGGCGACCTTCGCTAGCATCACATAACGCGTGTGGCGTTCGACCAAGGTCGCGATGTAGCTGTTCTTCGAACCTGACAGGAGATCGCCCTCCCAATGACCCGGCACCGCCCGATCCCCGATTGGAAAACTAGAGACTCCTGCGACAATGAATTGGACGTAGATGACAGTGCGGAATTCCGTTTGTGCCCATCACGAAGATTTTCATAGACAATATCATTTATCTAAGCTTCGAGACTGATTGGGCATTAGTCGCTACGCCCGAACATCCGCACGGAAGCAACACCATGGCTGAGCGCCGCATCGAAACAGATATCGAGATCAATGCCCCCGGTTCGCGGGTTTGGGCGCTTCTGACTGATTTTGCGCTGATGCCATCCTGGAATCCGTTTATCAAATCCATTTCGGGGAATCTGGCGCAAGGCGCTCGGCTCGCCGTTCACATCGTACCGCCCGGCTCATCTGGGATGCATTTTAAGCCGACCGTCCTTTCAGTCCGGCCTGAGCAGGAATTGCGTTGGTTGGGCCACCTGCTCGTGCCCGGCATATTTGATGGCGAGCACTACTTTGTGCTCGAACCCATCGGGGAGAAACAAACACGCCTAACCCACGGCGAAAAATTCTCTGGCCTTCTGGTCGGTCTCTTGGGTAGCACGCTAGCCGCGACGAGTGCGGGCTTCAAAGCCATGAACACGGCTCTGAAACAAAAAGCTGAAAGGGATGAAAGGTCCGAAACCCAGAGGGCCTAAAGGCGGGTACTAGTTGGCCGGACGTCGGCGCTCTGCGGCCAATGTCCGCTTTGGGTCACTAGTGGACATGGCGACGAGTCGATGCGTTGCCCGCTATGGCCCTGAGCGGACATACAATTGCTATCGATCCCTTGATGAAAGGTCAGAACCCAACGTTATTCCCGCATATTCGCGCATGGCTGCTCTGAGACTGACCATTATTGCCACGATGCGACCGGTACGTCACAAGGCCGCCCCAAGAAGTTTGTCTGCATCGCCAATGGAGGCAGGAATATGAGAACGACATGGCTCATTGCGCTTTCGATAGTCGCAGGCATCGCCTTAGGCGCCGGCTTGGTCGAGGTCCTACATGCACAGGGCAAGCCGCAAGCCTATGTCGTTGGCGAGATCAACGTCATTGACCCGGAGGGCTTCGCGAAAGAATTTAGCCCGTTGGCACGCAAAGCACTTGCTGAGGCGCCTGGCTACCGCGCGCTCGTGCTCGGCGGCAAAACCATCGCAATCGAGGGTCCGTCGCCGAAAACCCGCGTCGTCATCAACGTATTCGACAATCTCGATGCCGCAGTGCAGGCCTATAATTCACCTGACTTCAAGGCGGCAAAGAAAATCGGAGACAAATATGCGACCTTCCACACCTACGCCGTCGAAGGCCGATGAGCATACCCGAAACGGCTCTTGAAGGTTCGTTCGGTCCTATGAGGTCTTTCAGGACTACATCGTGACGACTAAGCGGGGCGGCGGCAAATGAGTATGCTCGAGACAGTGATAGTTAAGCTGTTTCCGCTCCTCATGTTCCTCGGGCTAATATCGCCATTGGTCGCGTTTTTGTCCGCATTTGTTTTTTACTTCCGCCATCGTGACCGTGTCGAACCCGAACGTCGTGTCCCGGGCATTGCGTATGTCTTGGCCGTGATTATTTGCGGGTCATTGCAGGTTATTTTGGCTTGATTTCCGGAATCAATCTGGCTTGTAACTCTCCGACTTCGAGCAATCTTTGCGGTTTATGGGGCTTCTTCGTTACTGGGCCGCTCACAATGGCTCTGGCAATTTTCCTTGTCGGGTGGTCGCTCTCTCTAGTGCGACCTGCGTCGCAACAACAATAGGAATTATTTGACTGAGCAACCGATCATGCCCGCTTTGGGTCATAAGCAGACATTTCGCAGCGCAAACGTCATGTCCGCTTTACCCCCAATAGCGGACATTCTTGGAGGCAAGTGGCACGTCTGCTTTGTGCCAATAGCGGACATTGGGACGACTACGCGCGTTCAGGGAGTAGCGCGGCGGTACGCGGCAAAATCACCCTAATTTCGGTGAACTCGCCCGGCCGCGTGTCGACCTCGATTGAGCCACCGTGCTGGTTGACAACGATGTCGTGGCTGATGGAAAGCCCAAGCCCAGTGCCTTCTCCAGTTGGCTTGGTCGTAAAGAAGGGATTGAACATCTTTTCTTTCACGTCAGGTGGAATGCCGGTGCCGTTGTCGCGGATCCGGATCTCCACGCGGTCACCAAGGCTTTTGGTCAATGCGGCAAGAGTTGGCGTGTAATCCCCGCCATTCGTTTCCGCTTTGCGCTGGATTGCTGCATAGAAACCGTTTGAGATCAGGTTTAGAAGAGCCCGCGTGATGTCTTGCGGAAAGATATCGGCTTCGCCAGCAGACGGATCGAACGACCGCTCCAAGGTGATATCAAAACCCCGCTTCTCGGCCCGCGCCCCATGCCAAGCAAGATTGAGGCTTTCCTCGACGAGCGCGTTGATATCGACGGGCCGGTGTTCTCCTGAACCCTGACGCGAGTGCAGCAGCATGTTCTTGACGATGGCATCTGCACGCTTGCCGTGCTGCACGACCTTATCGAGATTGCCCCGTAATGTGTCCATCAGTTCGGCGATCTCACTGCGCCGGTTTTCGTTGAGACTCACATCCACAAGCGCTTCCTTTAATTCATCCAGCAGTTCGGCGGAGACCACGGAGAAATTATTAACGAAATTGAGCGGGTTCTTGATCTCGTGGGCGATGCCAGCAGTCAGTTGACCGAGCGAGGCCAGCTTCTCGGTCTGGACCAACCGATCCTGTGTGGTGCGCAGATCCTCTAGCGATTTCGCTAGTTCGCGGGTACGGGCCTCAACGCTTTCGAACAGGCGCACGTTCTCGATCGCAATCGCGGCCTGGTCGGCAAATGTTGTAACCAACTCGATCTGTTTGTCGGTAAAAGGACGTACTTCGGTGCGCGTAAGGGTCAAAACGCCGACGGGCACGCCCTCGCGCAGCATTGGAACGCCAAGCATCGTACGGAACCCACCCAGTCTCTGCGCCTCTTTCCAGTTGTAATCCGGATCCGCTTGAACATCGGGAATATGGATAACCTTGCCCTCTAGCAGAGCGCGCCCCGTGCCAGTTTCGCGTCCCGGCTCGACTGGCCGATCCTTCACGTACTCCACAAAGGCAGCCGGAAAACCGTGGGATACAGAGCGATAGAAAGTGTCGCCTTTACGCTGCGTAATAGTGCCCTGGTTGGCTTCGCAAAGCCGGGCAGCAGACTGCAAAAGAGTATCGAGAACCGTTCGCAGATCGAAGGTCGAGCGACTGATAACTTTAAGCACGTCGGCGGTCGCGGTCTGCTGCTGAAGCAACTCGCGCAGCTCGCTAAGCAGGCGCGCGTTCTCGATGGCGATCACGGCCTGCGCGGCGAAATTACTGACAAGTTCGATCTGTTTATCAGAAAAAGTGCTGATTTCCTGGCGGTAGATGACGACTGCGCCGATCAGATTTCCATCCCTAAGCATTGGTACCGCAAGCATAGAACGAAAGCCCCCGAGTTCCACTGCGGTCACGTATCTCGGCTGGCGCTCGATATAGGCTTGCTCAGCGGTTACGTCTGGAACGTGGACCGCCTTTTTGCTTTCCACTATACGGCTAAGAAGGCTTCCCGGTTCGGGGTGAACTACGGGGTCGCGCATTCGTACCTCAGCAAACGCGGGCGGCACGTTATGCATTGCGGTCGCGCGGAAGGCGTCGCCCTCACAAAGATAAAGATTGCCGAATTTTGCAGCGCAAAGCCGAGTCGCGTTTTCCAGCACGGCCTCAAACACCGGTTGTAACTCGCCGGTGGAACTGGAGATAACGCGCAAGACTTCCGACGTCGCCGTCTGCTGCTGTAGGGATTCCGTAAGATCGTCGGTGCGCTGGCGCAGCTCATTGAGCAGCCGCGTGTTCTCGATAGCGATGACGGCCTGGGCAGCGAAGTTCTTAACAAGCTCGATCTGCTTGGCGGTGAAGGGGCGCACCTCCTGCCGGTAGATGGACATTGAACCGACCAGGTCGTCTTCCTTCAGCATCGGAACGCTCAGCAGTGTGCGAGCGCCGGCAAGATCGGCGAGTTCGACGACGGCCTGGTTGCCCTCAAGATATGGTTTTTGGGTCCTGATATCCTCGATGTGCGCGATCTGTTTGGTCCGGGCGACATGAGCAAGACCGCTTTCCGGATGCGGATGAAGTATCTGTCCCAAGCGCATCCTGAATTGCGGCGGCGGATTGTGGAGCGCGACGCTGCGAAAGGCGTTGTTCTCAAATAAATTCAGAGTGCCGAACTTGGCCTGGCAAATTTGCGTGGCGCTCGCAAGGATCGCCTCGAATACTGGCTCCAGATTGCCCGGCGATGCACTGATGACCTTGAGCACGTCAGCGGTGGCGGTCTGCTGCTGGAGAAATTCGCGCAGTTCGTTGAGCAGCCGCGTGTTCTCGATGGCGATCACCGCTTGGTCGGCAAAGGTCTTCAACAATTGAATCTGTCGGTCGGAAAACGGTGCGGCTTCAGCTTTGGCGGCTGTAAGCGCACCAACAGGTATTCCCTCACGTAGAAGCGGAACTGCAAGCACGGCCCGCCATCCCCCAGCTAGTGCTAATTCGTGCGAATACTCCGGGTCCTCGAGCACGTCGGGAACGTGGACGATTTTGCGGTCCAAGATGGCGCGGCCGCCAAGGTGTGAGCGCTCGGGTCGTCTTAACTGCTGCATCTCGTTTAGGTGAACCGTCGCGGCGGGTGTGAAGTTGTTGGTAGCTGCAATTCGCAAACGATCGCCGTCGTATAAATAGACAACACCGAAAATGGCTCCGCATAGACGCGAAGCACTTTGGACAATCGCATCAAACACCGGTTGGGCGTCAGCCGGTGACAGCCGGATGATGCGTAGCACTTCACTCGTCGCTACCTGTTGCTGAAGTGCATCGTCGAGCTCACGGGTGCGGCGATCTAGTTGTTCGCGCAGGTCGGCGACGCCGGTACCCACTTTGCGGAGCTTGGACCTAGCGGCACGGCGCCGTTGTTTCGCCGTTTTCGCCGGGTGGCCACCTTCTCTAATACGCCGTCCCATGTCGCCCTCTAGGCGGTCGCTACATGGGTCCAATTTTACGTAAGTTCCGACCGTCCTGCCATGTCCGCTTTGTGCCAATAGCGGACATTCGGGAATTGGTCTGTGCAAACAGAAAGACCGCCTCACGGCGGCCTCTCCGAAAATCCATCGGGTGCTGTTTAACGACTACATTTTATCCAGCGCGGCATAGACTTTCTTTCGACTGTTGCCGACGCGCTTGATCACGCTGCGCACCGTGTCTGCGCTCACGCCATATTTCCTGGCCACATAGTAAACTTCGGACCGCTGGCTTCCCGATACGCGACTGCGGTCTGCTTTGCCCCTCTTCTGCTTGCTGTCGGCCATTAAACTCTCCCTCTCTGTATCGCTCCCGACTTCGTGACGATTTGACTTACCGCAAGCTCCATCCGCAAAGAGCGAATTATATATTAAGATCGCTTGTGTCCTCAAACAAGTGGAGCGTAGTCATGAGCGTTTTCGGAAGCATCATGAATGCGATTTTCGGTCACGGGTCGGCGCAAGCGAGGAACGGTATTAGGCTCCGAGATCGTGAGGACGCCATGTTTGGATGGGATTAAGGCCTGGGGCTCCGGCGGGGCTGCAATTTTTTCATTACAGGTGCATCCAACTCTAGCAAGGAGGTCCGCATGAAAGTCAAAGAAGCAATGCATAAGGGCGTCGACTGGGTCGGCCCGGATACCCCTGTCACCGAGCTTGCCAAATTGATGTGCACACACAACATCGGCGCTATCCCGATTGGCGAGAATGACCGATTGATCGGCATGGTCACCGACCGTGACATCGTTTGCAAAGGTTTGGTGCAGGATAGTTTTGACGTGAGCAGCACGACTGCACGAGACGTGATGACGCCGGGCATCCATTGCTGCCGGGAGGACGACGATCTCGCCAAGGCGGTGCGACACATGGAGATGCTTGAGATCCGCAGACTGCCGGTGATCAATAAAGGCAAGCGGATGGTCGGCATGCTTGCGCTAGGCGATGTCAGTGGTTTGGCGCCTAACGATTTACTGTCGGAGTACGTCAAGAGCGTCTCGGCTCACCACTGACTATCCGATCGCCGATGTTGGTTCAGGGTCATAAGCCGACATTGCGACAAGTCCGCGCGATGTCCGCTTTAATCCCGAAGCGGACATTCGCGGCTAAGGTTGGAATGTCCGCTAAGTGCCAATAGCGGACATACCACCAGTCATTCAATTACCTCATCGGCTAGCTGCAAGAACGAGTCACGAAGCGACAGACCCAACGCCTTGGCTGACTTGAGATTGATGACGAGTTCAAACTTGTTCGGCGACTGCGCGGGCAAATTGGCCGGCGATTCGCCCTTGAGGATGCGATCAACGTAGGAACTTGAACGCCGGAAGATATCGGCGGTATCAGGCCCATAAGACATCAGACTGCCCTCGACGACGAATTGCCTGTAGGGAGAAATGATCGGCAACCGATGCTGAACAGCCGCTTTCAAGATCGCTCCACGCGCAGTAAGGATGTATGGATCCCCCGGGGTGATCAAACCGCTGCCTGATTCACGCCCCAACTTGGCAACTGCCAATTCGACTTCATCAACGCTCCGCACATGCACGGCTTCGACCTCGACCGAGGTTTTCTGCGGCAATGCCTTAAATGACCGAAGGTAGACGTCATAGTAGGGAGCGGTAACCGGGTTAAACATCAATGCAACTCGCGATAGATTGGGCTTTACGTCGGCGAGCAGGGTTATCCACTTCCCCACTATTTCGGGCTCGATAAATGAGAACCCGGTGATATTTCCTCCAGGATGCGCAAGGCTCGAGATGAATCCCTGACCGACTGGATCATTCACAACCACGAACACGATTGGAATGGTGTTTGTTGCCGGTCGCAGTGCAGCTATCACCGGAGTGGTATTTCCGACAATGACGTCTGGTGCCAGCTTGATCAGCTCCGCAACATGCTTTTTGATCACCTCCGGTTTACTCCCGGCAAACCGATATTCCACTTGGACGTTGCGCCCTTCGATCCAACCCAAATCGCGCATACCCAGCCGGAATGCCTTGACGCGGTTTTTTGCTTCGGGGTCATTTTCCGCGAGGCCGAGCAGCACGCTGACTCGCTGCATCGGTTGCGACCCTTGTGCCCATGCAAAGCATGGCCACGCCGCCGCACCACCGAGAAAGGTAATGAAATCGCGCCGCCGCATGTGTCCCCCGGAGGACCACGCCTAATACAATGCTTAAAGCCTAGCACTTTGCGACCGGGCGGCGAGCGAGAAATGGCACACAACCGAACTCAGACGCGGGTTATGCCCCATGTCCGCTTTGGGTCAAAAGCGGACATGTGCAGTGCACTAGGCAATGTCCGCTTTGTGCCAATAGCGGACATCGTGACGATAAAATCCTGCCACTGGGATGCCGCCACATATGCGCTTCTGCTCAATACAGCGACGTGGACTACGGCTTTTCAGTTGTGCGTAGGCGACGAAACTTCTCGCTGCCGATAGGTACGTACTTGCATTCGCAGCGGTCACGCGTGCATCGACGAAGTGGCAAGTGAGGCACGGTATCGCCCGGATATTCAATACCGAACTGTGCTAGCACGGCTTCGCAGGCGTCCCGTCCTGGCAAAATGCGAACGCCGTGTACCAAGCCGAGCCTGTGCGCATTCCGAAGCGCACGCAGTGAGCGGGCGATTTGAGACGGACTCTTGTGCATCGGGCGCTTCTCAAGCAGCACTGGTATCCAGTTGCCGCCGAAAAGTGCGCTTAAGCTGAAATTCAGGATAATCGTTAGGCCTAATGCAGGGCGCGGCCCGTTTTGCAGCGACGAATACGACGGAAACCGCGAGTGGTCAGCGGATCTCAATCTCTGCTGTTACCCGAAAGCGGACATTGGTTGGTCGCAGCCCCATGTCCGCTAAGTGCCAAATAGCTATAACAGCAAATGGTCACCTTTAATTCTGTCTCTTCCTTTTCCGACGCCGTAGAGCACTGACAACGGAGGCAGCGATAAAAGCAATGCCGACGATCAAAACGATGCGCATAGAATCATCGTCAGGTTTCGACGAGTCATTAGTATTGTCGACGCCTTGACTCAGCGCAGCAACGTTGGAGATGCCTTCGTGACGAGAATCGGCTTCGTTCGACAGTGACGCGACACGAACATGGTTCATTGATAAGGAGAACCGCATGTTTTTCTTGGCGGCACTTTTTCCCCGCGGAGCTGGGATCGATTCAACGTCGCGATGCAACGAAGTTTCATCAATCTGCTGTTCATTTTGTGTGCTATCCGCGGCTGAGCGACGCTCTTGCTCTTTTGTTACCGGTGCAGGGTCTGCCGATGATCGACGGGGCGTGCCCTGCTGGATGGAGCCCAAAATGCCCGAGCCACTCAAGGACAGCCCTGACCGTTGTACTGAGACTTTAGCGGTTTGTCCGGGCTGAACGAGCGCGTACTGGCCAGACTTGAAATCCGACACCTCAACTTGGCCCCTGAGCACGTCGACATAGCTGCTGTCTTTTTCGACGGTGACGCGGAACCGCGTGCCCTTCACTACAGCGGCGAGCTGCGGCGTCTCAACCTCGAAATGCTTGACGTTGCGCTTCTCCACCTCGAGGACAATCGAACCTGCCCTCTGGATAATAGTCGTCAGCAGCCCTTGTTTCGTCTCCCTAGGAATCTCGATCGCTGAGTTTGGCGAGATGAGCATGGACTCTTCGCCGTGCACCAGAAGGGCCCGGCCGTTTTGGCCAGTCTGGATAGAGTCGCCAGGCTTTACGATGCTCGAGTGAGATAGCGAAGCCTGCTGGACTCCTCCAACAGTCACCCAAACATTGCCGGATGTATTGCTGACATGCCAGTTATTGTCGTCCGCGATCGCGGCGGTGCCCGTATAAAAAAGGACAAGCGCCGTCAGTAAGAACGGAGCACAGAGGCCTCTCATCCGGTCATGCATGGACGACTCGTTTTCGCTCTAAGTGTCTAGGTCGATTCAAAAGCGCATCCACAATCACTGCTGAAAACGCTAACTAAAAAGTATCAACGATTTTATTAGAGCATCTCACCGTAACGCATTATCGAATAAAACGTTTCGTTGAGGATAAGCCTCTGGAAGGGCTGGGAGTGAGGCCGCCAGGTGTGGCTGCCTCAAAGCGCAAGCTCTATTCCGACGAACCTTCGACGGTGAAAGTCTGAAATTGGCTTAAATCAAAGTTCCGTCCGCACCCTATATGCGAACGGCATTCGTCTGATTAAAAAAGTGCTTTCAGAATTGTTTCAATTGCAGCAACCCACCTTAAACCGCTGCAGATCTTTGTCTTTTAGATTGAGTCAAATTGGGTGCGCCTTGGTGACGTTCCCGACTAGCTAAAGGAGACCAGCCATGCGCGTCCTGTTAGAAATCGCCATCGCAGCCTTTGTCATAATTACAGTCTGGTCGACAAATTCCGATGTTACCAAGCACACAGCTGTTTCAACGGAGCCGGCCAGCTTGACCGATGCCGACCTGGCGTCGCTGGCGGGACTGGGCGCACCGGTCGAGCAGCCGACGCCGTTGCGCGAATTCTGGCGCCACTTCTCAGCCAACGCGGGGGCTGTCGCCGGCCTGGTGATCGTCATTGCCGTCATGCTGATCGCGGTGTTCGCCGGCGTGCTCGCACCGCATTCGCCGGTGGCGATCGACAACGCGGCCTACCTGAAGCCGCCGGCGTGGACCAGCGGTGGCTCGTGGACCTATTTCCTCGGCACCGATGCGATCGGACGCGACATCCTCTCGCGGCTGATGTACGGCGCGCGGCTCTCGTTGTCGATCGGCGTGGCAGTCGTGACGCTGTCGATCATCGTCGGCACCTGTCTCGGCATGGCCGCCGCGTTTTTCCGCGGCGTGACCGAGATCGCGATCATGCGATTGATGGACGTGCTGCTGAGCTTGCCGAGCCTGCTGCTCGCGATCGTGATCGTCGCCATCCTCGGCCCCGGGCTGATGAACGCCATGCTGGCCGTCGCGGTCGTGGTGCTGCCGCACTACGTCCGCACGGCGCGTGCGGCGGCGCTGACCGAGCTGTCGCGCGACTACGTGACCGCCGCACGCATGGTCGGTGCGAGCAACCTGCGGCTGATGTTCCGCGAGGTGCTGCCCAATTGCATGGCGCCCTTGATCGTGCAGGCCTCGCTCGGGGTGTCGACCGCGATTCTCGATGCAGCAGCCCTCGGCTTCCTCGGGCTGGGCGCGCAGCCGCCGTCGCCCGAATGGGGAACCATGCTGGCCGATGCGCGCGAGTTCGTGTTGCGCGCCTGGTGGGTCGTAACGTTCCCGGGCCTGGTGATCCTGATCACGGTGCTGGCTTTCAATCTGCTCGGCGACGGCCTGCGCGACGCGCTCGATCCCAAGCTCAAACGCTAGGCCCGAAGCTCAAACGCTAGAACCGAAGCTCAAACGCCAACCCCCGATGGCCCTGCTCGAAATCGAATCGCTGCAAGTCGAGTTCCCGATCGGCGGCAATGTGCTGCGCGCAGTCGATGACGTGAGCCTCGCGGTCGACGAAGGCGAAGTGCTCGGCATCGTCGGCGAATCAGGCTCTGGCAAGAGCGTGACGATGCTCGCACTGATGGGGCTGATCGCGTATCCCGGCAGGGTGCGCGCCAAGCGGCTGAATTTCGCTGGGCGTGACCTGCTGACGCTCAGCGAACGCGAGCGTCGACAGCTGACCGGGCGCGACATGGCGATGATCTTCCAGGAGCCGGCGACCAGTCTCAACCCGTGCTTCTCGATCGCCTTTCAGATCACCGAGACGCTGCGCGAGCATCTCGGGCTAACGCAGAAAGCTGCTCTGGATCGCGCGGTCGAATTGCTCGAGCAGGTCGGCATTCCGGATCCGGCGCGACGCCTGCAGGATTACCCGCACCAGCTGTCGGGTGGCATGAACCAGCGCGTGATGATCGCGATGGCGATTGCCTGCAATCCGAAACTGCTGATCGCCGATGAACCGACGACGGCGCTCGACGTGACGATCCAGGCGCAGATCCTCGATCTGCTGCGGCGTCTGCAACGGGAGCGCGGCATGGCGCTGGTGCTGATCACGCACAACATGGGCGTGGTGGCGGAAATGGCGCAACGCTTGGCGGTGATGTACGCCGGCCAGGTGGTCGAAGATCGCGCCGCGCAGGATCTGTTCGCCGCGCCGCGTCACCCCTACACCGCGGCGCTGTTGGCGGCACTGCCCGAGCGGCACGCCGACGACGGCAGCGACCGCCTGGCGACGATCCCGGGCCTGGTACCTGGCCTCTATGACCGGCCGCGCGGATGTCTTTTCAGCCCGCGCTGCACGGATGCGACGGTCCATTGCCATAAGGTGCAGCCGGCGCTGGCAGCGATCGCCGACGGGCGGGTGCGGTGCCACTACCCGATCGGCAGTCCCGACCGCCATGCGGCGATTCAACGCGACCGGCATGTCGGCGCGCTGGCCGCGCGGCACGAAGAGTTGGCGTCGAAAGCATGAGCCATAACCCCGCACCGGTAGTCGAGGCGAGCGATCTCAAGCGGGTATACGTGGTCCGACGCGGAATGCTGCAGAAGCCTGCGAGTTTGCAGGCGCTCGGCGGCGTTTCCTTTGAACTGCTGCCTGGCCGCACGCTGGCCATAGTCGGCGAGTCCGGGTGCGGCAAGTCCACGCTGGCGCGCTTGGTCGCGCTGATTGAACGGCCCAGCGCCGGCAGATTGAAACTCGCCGGCGTTGATGCGATCCAGGCCGCCGGAAAGGAACGTGCGCAGTTGCGGCACACGGTGCAACTGGTGTTCCAGAATCCTTTCGGTTCACTCAACCCGCGCAAGACGATCGGCTCGATTCTTGAAGAGCCGCTGGCGATCAACACCGACCTCAAGGTCGAGCAGCGACGCGAACGAGTCGTGGAAATGATGCGCCGGGTCGGACTGCGTCCCGAACACGTCGGCCGCTATCCGCACATGTTCTCGGGCGGTCAGCGCCAGCGCATTGCGATCGCACGCGCACTGATGCTGCGGCCGGCGCTGGTGATCGCCGACGAGCCGGTGTCGGCGCTCGATGTCTCGATCCAGGCGCAGGTGCTTAACCTGCTGGCCGATCTGCAGCGCGAGTTCGGCGTTGCGTATCTGTTCATCTCGCACGACCTCGCTGTGGTCCGCCACATCGCGGACGAGGTGCTCGTGATGTACCTCGGGCTGGCGATGGAACAGGGACCGAAAGCGCAGATTTTTGGCGCGCCCCGGCATCCGTACACCCAGGCGCTCCTGGGGTCGACGCCCGGTCTCGGCGCCGCAGACCGGCGCACGGTGCTCAAGGGCGAGTTGCCTTCGCCGCTTGCACCTCCGGCGGGGTGCGTGTTCTCGACCCGCTGCCCGTACGTCACCGAACGCTGTCGCGCCGAGCGTCCGGTCCTGCGTCCGCTGGACGGACGCCTGGTCGCCTGCCACTATGCTGAGACACTGGACGGCGCCGATGTATCGTTAGCGGTTCCAGAACCTTTAATGCCGCGCCCCGCGGCACGATCACAGGAGCAGGGAATATGACGCAATTTCGATGGGGGGACACTGCAGGTGCAACGGCGAAACCGATCCTGCGGGCGGCAGCGGTGTGTGCGGCGCTGGCGCTGATCGGCAGCAGCAGTAGCGCATTGGCCAAGACGCTGGTGTTCTGTTCGGAAGGCAGTCCGGAGAATTTCTATCCGGGCATCAACACGACCGGCACCTCGTTCGACGCCAATAGCCAGATCTATAGCCGCATCGTCGACTTCGAGCGCGGCGGCACGCGCGTCGTGCCGGGACTCGCCGAGAAGTGGGACATCTCGCCCGACGGCAAGGTCTACACCTTCCACTTGCGCAAGGGCGTCAAATGGCACGAGAACAAGAACTTCAAGCCGACGCGCGACATGAACGCCGACGACATCATCTTCGCGTTCGAGCGGCAATGGAAGGAATCGAACCCGTATTTCAAGGTCACGAGTTCGAACCATTCGTACTTCAACGACATGGGCATGCCGAAGCTCCTGAAGTCGGTCGAGAAGGTCGACGACTACACCGTCAGGGTGACGCTCGAAAAGGCCGAAGCGCCGTTCCTGTCGAACCTCGCGATGGAGTACGCCGGGGTGCAATCGAAGGAATACGCCGACGCGATGCTGAAGGCCGGCACGCCGGAGAAGATCGACCAGGAGCCGATCGGTACCGGACCGTTCTACCTGGTGCAGTACCAGCGTGACGCCATCATTCGCTACAAGGCATTTCCGCAGCATTGGGGCGGCAAGGCGAAGATCGACGATCTCGTGTTTTCGATCACGCCCGACGCTTCGGTGCGCTGGGCCAAATTGCAGAAGGGCGAATGCCATGTGATGCCGTATCCGAATCCGGCCGACCTCGACGCAATCCGCAAGGACCCGAAGATCCAGGTGCTCGAGCAGCCGGGCCTGAACGTCGGCTACCTCGCCTACAACACGACCAAGAAGCCGTTCGATGACGTGCGCGTGCGCAAAGCCATCAACATGGCGATCAACAAGAAGGCGATCATCGACGCGGTGTATCTGACGACCGGGGTGGCGGCGAAGAATCCGATCCCGCCGACCCAGTGGTCGTACAACGACGCGATCAAGGACGATCCCTACGATCCGGCCGCCGCCAAGAAGCTGCTGGCCGAGGCCGGCTACCCGAATGGCTTCACGACCGACCTGTGGGCGATGCCCGTGCAGCGGCCCTACAACCCGAATGCCAGGCGCATTGCCGAACTGATGCAAGGGGATCTCGCCAAGATCGGCGTCACGGCCGAGATCAAGAGCTTCGAGTGGGGTGAGTACCGCAAGCGCATGCAAAACGGCGAGCACCAGATGGGCATGCTCGGATGGACCGGCGACAACGGTGATCCCGACAACTTCCTGAATACCCTGCTCGGCTGCGATTCGGCCAAGAGTAACGGCAGCAACGTTGCGAAGTTCTGCTACCAGCCTTTCGAGGAACTGGTGCAGAAGGCCAAGACCACATCGGGGCAGGCAGCGCGCACCCCACTTTACGAGAAGGCGCAAGTGATCTTCAAGGAGCAGGCGCCGTGGTTCACGATTGCGCACGCGGTGCAATTGAAGCCGATGCGCGTCGAAGTCATCGACTTCAAGCTGTCACCCTTCGGACGGCATAGCTTCTACGGCGTCGACATCAAGGAATAACGCCGCCGCAGGGATAACACCACCGCGACTCGGCCCGCGGTCCGGCCTAGCCTGCCGGCGCGAATTCCGCGCCGGCAGGCGTTTTTGCTGCCAGCCGATCAAGATTTGCAAGCTGCAACGCGACTCGAGCTAATCACGCTGCCGGGCGAACCGATCGCCGGCCGCATCACACCGGCATCTTCATGATCCTGACCTACATCCTCGTCGACCTTGAAAACGTCCAGCCCCAGGCCGGCGACCTGAGCCTGCTGCGCGGCGAGTCCTACCGCGTGCTGATTTTCCATGGAGTGCACCAGAACAAGTTCGACGTCAACATGTACAAGGCGCTGCAACCGCTCGGCGACAAGGTGGAGCTGATCCAGAGCGATCGCGTCGGCGCCGACGTGCTCGACTTTCATATTTCCTTTTATCTCGGCCGCCGGCTGCAGGAGCATCTTGGCGAAGAGACGACCGGGGCGGGACGGTCGGCACGGTTCTTCGTGATCTCGAAGGACAAGGGCTTCGATTCACTGCTGGTGCATGTGCGCTCGCTTGGCTTCGAGGCGCACCGGGTGGCGACGATCCAGGCTGCGCTCGGCACACCGCCGCACGGTGCGCCTGCGCCGGCGCGCAAGGGGGCCGCGAAGAAGGCGACGCCAGCGAAGCGGGCCGCGGCGAAGAAAGCTCCAGCCGCCAGGGTGGCGCAGACGAGAGCGGCGCAACCCAAGCCCGCTCCCAAGGCGGCTCAGCCCAAGGCAGTTCAGCACAAGGCCACGCAGCACAAGTCCCCCGCGCCCGCGCTGAAGCCATCGGAAAAGAAAGCAGCGGCAGATCCCAAGGACGTCGTGCTCGACAGCCTGCGCAATATGGGCGAGAAGCGGCCCGGCAAGCGCAAGGGACTCGAGCATCACATCGAAAGTCACCTCGGCCGCAAGGTCGACATCGAGACCGTGCGCAGACTTGTCGACCAACTCGAGCGCGATGGCATGCTTACGATCGTCGACAACCGGGTCGAGTACAAGCTGCCGAAGGGGAAGCGGTAGCGGCCGCGACAGCTTACTGACGCCGCCGCTTGCCTGTTGGCCTTACTTCTTCGCCGCCGCAGGCGGGCCGCCGAATGGCAGCGGTGGCAGCGTACGCAGGTAGGCAATCAGCGCCGTCATGTCGGCACCATCGATGTTCTTGTACCAGCCGTACGCCATCGGCGGTTTGAGTGCAGAGCCGTCACGACGCTTGCCTTCGCGGATCGCGCGAGCGATCTCGGCATCGCTCCAGCCTTTCAGTCCGGAGTCGTGAGGCGTCAGATTGCGCGAGACGGATACACCCCACGGCCCCTTGAACGGATTGCCGCCGGCGCCGACCCGCTTCATGTCGACGCCTGTCTCGGTCCACGGTGTGTGGCAGTCCATGCAGTGGCCGAGCGGTCCGGCGAGATACGCACCGTACTTGACCGGATCGCTGCGCGGCGGCGCCACGATCTCTTCCTTGATCGGCGGCCCGTACGCGGGCGGCAGCTTCATCCGGTACACGGACTTGGGCACGACATTCTTCACCGGAGGCTGAGCGCGCAGATAGGCGACCAGCGCCTGCGCGTCGGCATCCGCGATACCGCGATAAAACGCGATCGGCATCGGCGGGCCGATCAGGCTGCCGTCGGGCCGGATGCCTTCGCGGATCGCGCGGACGAGCTGCGCGTCGGTCCATTTGCCGATGCCGGTCTCTGGATCCGGCGTGATATTCGCAGCGTAGGCCGTGAATAGCTCTTCGTCGAAGACCGCTCCTCCGGACAGGCCCAGGGCCGCAATCGGGCGCCCTTCCTTGTCGAACTGGGCGTGGCAGTTGCCGCAGGCGACGATGCTGTTCATCAGGTAGGCGCCACGCTCGACGAGCTTGGCGTCCTGGGCAGTGGCCATTTGGGCGAGCAGTACGAGCGCGCCTAGTACGGCTGCAACGGTTCGAGTACGCATGCGGAATTCCTCACTGGTGTAGAACTCAAGGCGCGCATCTTCGCACCGGCGAGGCGCGATTTACAGTGTCGCGGCGCGGCGCTGCTGGTCGATGGATCCGCTTGCGCCGCTGCCTGCGGTGGCCCCCTCGACTGAGGGGGCTGCGCTGCCTCCCGGCGACTAGACTGGAATTCCGGAGGACGCGTGAAACTCACATTCCTCGGCGCGGCGGGTGAAGTGACCGGCTCCTGCCTGCTGGTCGAAACCGGGTCGATGCGATTCCTGGTCGACTGCGGCATGTTCCAGGGCGCGCAGCGCGGCGCGGGGTCGGCGGCGGTGCGCAACCGGGCGGCGATACAGCGTGATCTCGGTCGACTGGATTTCGTGCTGCTGACCCACGCGCATCTTGATCACTGTGGACTGCTGCCGCGATTTGCGCGTGGCCCTCATCGGCCAACGATCTACTGCACCAAGCCCACCGCGGATCTGCTCGGCCCGATGCTGAAGGACAGTGCGCACATCCAGTTGCGTAACGAGCCGCGCGCGAAGGACAACGCAGAGTGCGGTTCGCCCAGCCGCAGTCGCTTTCGGGCAGGTTTCGAGTCCCCAGCGCTCTACACGCCCGACGACGTCGATGCGCTCCTGACCCAGGTGTCGGGCGTGCCGATCGACGTGCCCCTGCGGCCGCACCCGGATCTCGGTGTGACGTTTCGCAATGCCGGCCACATCGTCGGCGCGGCGATCCTGGAGATCGCGATCAAGGAACGCGGCCGCGAGCGGCGGCTGGTGATCTCCGGTGACCTCGGCGAGGCTTCGCCGCTGCTTGTGCGTGATCGCGCATCGATTGCGTCGGCCGATGTGCTGGTGGTCGAATCGACCTACGGCGATCGCAACCACCGCACCCTGGTTGAAACCGAGGACGAGTTGGTCGAGATCCTGCACACCGTGATGCGGAAGCGTCGCGGCAATGTGATCGTGCCGGCGTTTGCACTCGGCCGCACCCAGGAGTTCCTGCTGCTGCTCTACCGCCTGATGAAAGCGAAGCGGACGACGACGCCATTGGTGTTCGTCGACTCGCCGCTGGCGCAGCAGGCAAGCGTCGTGACCTTTCGTCACCTGGAGGCGCTCGACGGCCTCGCGCAGGAGTTTGTCGCTGCTCAGTTGATGAAAACAGGTGCGCATCGGCTGCCGTTTGCACTGCGCTTTACCGAGAGTGCCGAGGACTCGATGTTCCTGAACTCGATCCGCTCGGGTGCGGTGATCATCGCCGCCAGTGGCATGTGCGACGCCGGCCGCATCCGCCATCATCTGCGGCACAACCTCGGCCGGCACGAATGCGGCATCGTGTTCACCGGTTTCCAGGCGGCCGGCACGCTCGGACGGAAGATTGTCGACGGCGCGCGCGAGGTGTCGCTGTTCGGCGACCGCGTGCCGGTGCGCGCGAGCATTCACACGTTGGGCGGGCTGTCGGCGCACGCCGGCCAGGACTCGCTGTTGGAGTGGTTGCGCGGATTCCGGCGGCCGCCCGCGCACTGCTTCATCGTGCACGGTGAGCCTTCTGCCGCCGCTGCCCTGGAGCAACGCGTCGGCAGGGAACTCGGCTGGCAGCCGCGGGTTGCGGCGCCGACGCTGGCCTACGAGATCTGAGCGCCTCGGTTTACTTCAGGCGCAGTACGCGGCGCGCAGGCCATTGGCGCTCAGATTGAGAATACTCAGACACAGAAGATATGAAGCCGATCTGGGAACAGCGCAGAATGTCTGCCCCCGATTGCCGGACCCTGTGTCGCGATACCGGCATGCACATGAACGAGCCAAGGCCATGACGACCCGGCGCCCACAACCAAGACGGGAGTTCGACCTCGTGCTTTACGGCGCAACCGGCTTTGTCGGCCGGCGCGCGGCCGAGTACCTGGCGGAGGCGTCATCGCGCAAGCGCCTGCGCTGGGCAATCGCCGGGCGCGACGCGACGAAACTCGAAGCGCTGCGGGCCGAACTCAATTTGAACAAGCGCGCGAACAGCACCCTGCCCACGGTCATCGTGGCCGAGAGTGCTAACGAGAGGGCAGTCGACGCCATGGTTCGGGCCACGCAGGTGCTGATCACTACCGCGGGTCCGTACTCGCTCTACGGCGATGGCATTGTCGACGCCTGCGTGCGCCATCGCACCCATTACGCCGATATCACCGGCGAGACGGCCTGGGTGCGCGGCCTGATTGACCGACACCATGCACAGGCGGCGCGCGATGGCACACGCATCGTGCCGTTCTGCGGTTTCGACTCGGTGCCGTCCGATCTCGGCGCGCTGCTGCTGGTGCGGCACATCCAGCAGGTGCTCGATGCACCGTGCGTCGAGGTAAAGGCGTACTTCCAGATGTTCGGCGGTTTCAATGGCGGCACGCTGGCGACGAACTTCAATCACTACGAGTCAGGCACGGTCGAGCTTGGCCGCGATCCCTTCCTGCTGAATCCGCGCACTCGCCATTCGGCGGCGGAGCTGGAGCGCAACCAGGATCCGCGTGGCGCGAAATACGACGAAGCGATCGGCACCTGGGTCGCGCCTTTCATCATGGGACAGATCAATACGCGGGTGGTCAGGCGCAGCGCCGCATTGCACGCTGCCTGGGGCGAGCCCTACGGTCCGGGATTTCACTATCAGGAGTACCTGAAGTTCGATGCGCCGCTCGCGCAATTGAAGGCGATGGCCACCGTCGCCGGCATGCGGGGCTTCGAAGCGGCGATGGAGCGGTCGGCGACACGCTCGGTCATCGGCGCGCTGATGCCGAAGCCGGGTTCCGGGCCGTCCGAGGCGACGATGGCGGCCGGCTGGTTCACCACCGAGCTGATCGGCCATACGGCAGACGGCCGCAGTGCGCGCGCTCGCATCGCGTATCGCGGCGACCCCGGCAACCGCGCGACGCTGCGCATCCTGTGCGAGGCTGGACTCTGCCTCGCGCAGGATGGCATGAAGTTGCCGGGCGGTTCGCACTGCGGCGGCGTGTTGACGCCGGCCACCGCGCTCGGCGATGCGCTCGTGCCGCGGCTGCGCGCCGCGGGCTTCGAAATTGCGATCGGAGCCTAACCGGCGGCAATAGCGGCGAACATGCAACCGTTGACGTCACCAAGCAATGAAGTCAGGCCGTTGCTTCCTACTTCAGCTGAGCGCGCAACTCTCCCCCCGGATTCGCAGCGCTGTGCACGTTGAAGTACAGGTCGCCGGCCTTGAACGCTTTCATTTGATCCGCGTCAAGTTTCGCTCCGGCAGGTGCTTTGAACGTATCACCATCTTTTGTAAAGGGCACGATCACCGGACCGTTCTTGCCGGCAGCTCCCATATGAATATGGGCAGCCGTTGCCTGTATTCCTTTGGTCATGACGCTGCCGGACACCGAACCGTCATCGGCGATCGATATCGTCCCCTCGCCGCTGGCCGATGTCGTGACTGGCGGAACCTCATTCGCGCCGGAAAGCTTGAGCTTGACGTCGGCGCCGAACGCCGTACCACTGCCGAAAGCAACGATCGATACGAGCGCGGCCGCAAGCATTGATTTCCTGATTCCCGCCATTTGTTTCTCCTGGAAAAGTAGGTGGAAGAGTCGCCTAGTCAGCAAGCAACGTGCCCGCACCGGTTCGTTAGGCGACAAGTCATTGCGCGGCGCGCCGCCGGCTGACACTGCTGCTGCCGGCTCCCGGATCAAAGTTGCTGAGTGTCAATTTATAGATGATGAAGTGTGTGATGTCTGTTCGCCAGCGCACACGCAAGTCGGCGTTCTGGCTACGGCGTCTGGCGCTTCCCGATACTCGCCCGTGCCGCGACGAGTTTGTCGCGCGGGACGGGCAGGCCGGCCAATCCGGTAAAAGATTCCAACTATTGTCCTTACCAGGACGCTCACTTGAACTGCGATGAGGCCTTTTCCAAGGCGTTCTTCATCGAGGCCCAGGCCGCGTCCATGCCAGATTGCATTTGTTGCCACGCCGATTCATTGGCCGTGCGCATTTCCTGCAATTTCGAGTAGGCGAGATCGCGGTTGGCTCGCATCGCCTTGAGCTGCGCGTCATACCCGACGCGTAGGTCGGCGCTCATCTGCTCGCCTTTGGCGTTCAGATCATCGACCTGCGCATCCCATTTCTTGATTTCCGATTCCATCGTCGCGAAATACTCGTCTTTCTTGCCCATGGCCTGCCTCCCTTTGATTGAATCTGCTCACAGCAATGTGCCCCCAGCCGAAATTCCATTAGCCCAGTACATGATCGATTGGATGGGGGCTCGGCTAACAGTCTCCGAAAGATGCGTCGGAAATCGCTCGCCCTAGTTCGTTCCATTTGAGCATCGACCCATGGCACTCGTCTGTGCGGCGTCGTACATACGGCGAAATGTCGCAATCGCCGCTGTCGGCCGACAAGTCCTGCGAGATCAATGTGACGTTCAAGCCGACCGTCATCGGCACTCGCCTCGGCGAGCTGGCAGCGTCAAGCAGGCTGGTGTGCCTCACGTCGTCAAGCTGAGCGGACTGGGCGTGAACCGCGCCAGCCGCAAGGAAGACGGCGAGTGTCAGGACGAGGACTACTGCAGTCAGTCGATGTTGCCATTCGCTAAGAGGCGCAATGGCCAGTTGGCGAGACCCGAGTAGAAACGGTGACCTGATGTGGCGGTGGCCGGCAGCTTATGCTGGCCACTCCAGCGCGATTCGAGCTCCACCGGAGCCGGGCAGTAGGCGTGCGACGCCGCCATGCAATTCGGCGACCCGCCTGACCATCGCCAAGCCCAGGCCCGCCGCTCCGCCGGAATCACCACGATGAAAACGGTCAAAAGCGCGCGCGGCAGCCGCCGCCGAAAATCCTGGCCCGTCGTCGGCCACGATGACCGTTGCGCGCCCTTGACTGAGGCTCGCCTGCACCATCACTCGGGAGCGGGCGTGACGCAGGGCATTGTCAATGAGGTTGCGCAAGGCAATGGCTATGGCGTCGGCATCGGCACGCACTTCAATGTGCGGAGCTTCGACCTCGACCTTAATGCCACGCTCGGCTGCCGTCGTGCTTGCATCCTTGACCAGGACCGCAATCAGCTGATCGAGTCGCAGCGGAGCCAATTCGGCAGGCACGAAAGTCCCGGCGTCGAGGCGCGCGAGCGTAAGCACCGCGTCGACCATGCGGGTGGCGCGATCCACGCCGTTGATGAGCAGCGCGAGTGCCGTCGTGCGTTCAATCTCATTGCCGGAGCGCAGGGCCACTTGCGCTTGTGCCCGCAGTGCGGCGAGCGGTGTGCGCAACTCGTGCGCCGCGTCTGCGGTCAGGGTGCGCTCGGCAAGCAGGGCATGCTCGATTCGTTCGAGCAGGCGATTGACGGCCGCCCCGACCGGTTGCACCTCGGACGGCAAGTCCCCGATGTCAACCTTCGCGGCGCCTCCCGGCTGGCGTGAATCGATCGCGTGCGAAAACCGCACCAGCGGTGAGGTCACGCGGCGGACTATCAGTGCAACGGCGAGTGCAAGCACAAGCACCGGCAACGGCCGCAGGCATCAGCAGGCGCAGTGCTGTCTCGCGCGCCTCGGCCGCGCGTGCAGTCAGAGGCTGGGCGACATGGATCATCACGCGGCCACGCCGCGCGTCGAGCGAATAGACGCGGTATCGCGCGCCGTCGATCTCGTTGTCGCTGAAGCCGCGTGTCTGTGGACCCGCCAGCGGAGCAGCGGGCGCACCGCGCGATGACCATACCAACTTGCCGTGCGACCGCACCTGATAGACGAGGCGCTCGACGTGCGTGTGTTCGAGGTCCTCGAACTCAACTTCGCCATCGTCCTTGATCTCGTGGCCAAGTACGCCGAGCAAGGCATGCGCGGTCTCGACCAGAGCAGCGTCGTAGAGCCGGCCGGTCTGCTCGACCGACTCTCGATAGAGCCAGATCCCGGCCCCCGCCCACGCCACCAGGGTCGCCACGGCGATGGCGATCGTCAGGCGCGCGCGCAGCGACCATGGCCTCATTCAAATCCCGCGAGTCGCCAACCGAGGCCGCGCATTGTTTCGATAAGGTCGGGGCCAAGTTTGCGGCGCAGATGGTGGATGTAGACATCGATGGCGTTGCTCTCGATCGACTCGTTCCAGCCATAAAGCGACTCAACCAACTGGGCACGCGCAAGGTACTGGCCGGGTCGACGGGCGAGCGCGAGCAGTACCGCCAGCTCGCGCGCTGAGAGTTCGACCGGCCGCCCGGCCCGTACGACACGCCGTGTCGCCGGGTCGATCTCAACCTCACCCACGCGCAGCACCGGGGCGGCGCGCCCCGCCACGCGTCGTTCCAGTGCCCGCAAACGAGCGGCGAGTTCGTCGAGATCGATCGGCTTGACCATGTAGTCATCGGCGCCGGCATCAAGGCCCGCAATACGCTCGGCGATCCGGTCGCGCGCGGTCGCGATGATCACGGGAGTGGCCACTCCCTTGGCGCGGGCACTGCGCAGCAGATCCAGGCCCGAGCCGTCAGGCAGTCCCAAGTCAAGCACGATCGCGCCGTACGGTTCGACCGCGGCGAGATCGACCCAGGCGGCGCGCGCCTCGGCCGCACTCTTCGCCCAGTCGGCTGCATGACCGTCCTGACGCAATCCGGCGCGAAGCGCCGCGCCCAGCATGTCATCGTCCTCGACCAGCAAGACCCGCATTTCAGTTGTCAACATCCCGCTTTGCGGAATGGTGCCGCGCCGCGGCCCCCGCGCTGTATGCTTGGATCAGACTCTGCTTCAATTCAAGGCCGGGCGCCGGCAGATACCCGCCCCAAAAGGCGAACACGACCGCCACCACGGCGGCGCCGATGATCCCGCGGGCACCCGCTGCCGCCGATCCACGTCCCCGCTTGTAGCCACTGATCATCGCCGCCACGAGATTCTCGCGATGCACGAGGCAGGAGAGTAGTACCGCGCCGATGTGCACCACGATCAGGGCGACGGTGGCGTTGGCAAACCCCTCGTGCAGGTCGCCGAGCCAATCGGGGCCGCGGTCGGCATAGGCCATCCAGCCGGTCAGGGCGGTCGCGGCCAGCAGGGCTAGCATGGCTAGGACGGCCCAGCTTCCGGCTGGGTTGTGACCGACGAAGTGCTGCGGCCTCAACGTGGCCAGGGAGCGCAAATATCTCAGCACTGCCGAAGGTTGCAGTGGAAAGCAAGTGAAGCGCGCATGTTCGGTGCCGACCAGACCCCAGACAATGCGGAAGGCGACCAGTGCGCCCGCGGTGTAACCGAAGATGGCGTGCAGCGCGGCGAGGCGCTCGCCCTCGCTCGTCAGGTAGGCACCGACAAACGAAACTGCCAGCAGCCAATGAAAGGCGCGGGTCGGAAGATCCCAGACCAGCGTGCGCGTTGCTTTGTTTGACCCACTCAAGTTCATCCTGGCCTCATTTGGGGAGTACGACGCCATGTTCGCTGTAGTTGCCCTGGGCGGCCCCGCGATGGCAGGCGCCACAGTTGGCTGCGCTCTTCACTGCCGGCCGGCTGAACTTGGCGGCGACCTCACGATGTTCCCTGGAGAACCACGGTGTACCGCTGATGCGGATGGACTCGGTTCCCACTCGGGACGACATTCCTGCATTGGAGCCAAGCCAGGTGCTGATTAGGTCCGCACTGCGCGCATCGACCGAGGCATCAGTGCCGAAGTGCTGGTCGAGATTCTTCATGAGCTTCGTCCAAGAAGCGGCTGACATCAATTGGGCCGGGTAGGCAATGTGGCAACTGCCGCACTCATTTACATAAGCAGGTTCGCCGAGCGGAAAGCGATGCTCACCGGCGTGGGCCTCGTGCACCATCAGCATCACGGTGAACATCGCCGATGCGGTCCAGACGACTGCATCGAAGAGTCGGCGCCGTTCTTCATTCTTCATGACCTTCTCCTAGCGTTTGAGGTCGAGCAAGTAGGCGAGTACGTCGCCCTTCTCCGTCACACTGCACTCGCGCCCCAGCACGTCCTTGCAGTTGCGGCGAAACCACTTCTCGACTTTGGCAGTGTCGGTGAACCGGGCCGAATTGGCCGATGGGGCGAGCGGCTCGATCGACTTTCCGGTGGTGGCGTGACTCCCTAAGTTGAGCGGTTGCGTCGTATGGCAAGTCGCGCAACTCCAGTCGCCGCTACCGGTGCGACGAAAGAACTCGGCCCCGCGCTGCGAAGAGAAGCCCGCGAATCCGGGCGCCGCGCGCGCGGCGATTTCCAACTCCTGCAGGATCTGAACCGGGGTCGTGGCCTGCGTTGCAAAGCTCGCGGACAGCAGCAGGCAAGAAAGAAGGTACTTCATCACTGGCTCCTGTCGTGCATCGACAAGAGAAGCGTGGAGGCCAAAGATTAAGCGTCGATTAAGCCTTCGACGCCGCAAGCGGGATCCGGTGGGGACGGCGGTCCTCGCTGCCGTTCACTCGAGCGATGTCTGCGCAACCCCGGCGCAATCCGTCTTGACCGCGAACAGCCGGCCCGACAATGGCGCTGATTCCAGTGCATCGCGGCTCGCGGTGTCGCGCCTACTGGTCACATACAGGGTGTCGCCGGCGCCGAAACCGACATCGGTGGGGCTTGGCACCGGCAGACCGATCACTCGATCAAGACTGCCGTCGTGTTCGAAGCGCACGACGCTCCAGCCGTCGAGCAATGCACTCCAGAGACCTCCGTGCTGGTCGACCGCCAGGCCGCTCAAACGTCCCGATCCCTTCGGTACGGTGGCGAGCCGTCGAACGGTCGGGCTGCCATCGCGCATGGTGTAGAGAGTGCCGCTGTCGGTAGCGACCGCGAACATGGTGTCGCCATCGGCGCCCCAGGCCAGCGCAGTCACGGGCTCGGCCAGTCGCCAGCCACCGACCAGCGCGCCTTCGGCCGTCAACACTCCGATGCGCCAACGATCCCCGTCGGCATGGCAGGCCCACAGACGGTGCTTGGCGTCGACGCACACCGCGCACAGCCGGCGGCCCGGCAGGCCACGATGCGTGCGAATCTCGCCGTCGGCGCCGACATGCCACCACTTCGAGGCCTGCTGCACCACGACACCGTCAGCATGCAGCAGCAGCGCTTCGATCGGCGCGTCGAGTCGGGCGATGCAGTCGTCGCGCCCGATGCAGTCGTCTTGCCTGACGCAGCGGCGCACAGCCGGCGCCAGTCTGTCCGCCCAGTAGAGCGCGCCTTCGTGCGCCGACCAGCGCGGGAATGCCCCCTGGAAGGCCCATTCGCCCTCGATCGCCTGGGCCGGTCCTTCGATGCCGCGTACCTGCGTGGCATTCAGTTGCGCGCCGATGCGGCGCGCCGCAGCGGCGACTTCCGGACCGAGCAGATCGATGCGCTGCATCGACAGGCGAAACGCGGGCCCGGCCACGCTGATGGCGCCACGTACCTGGCCATCGGCATCGACAATCGGCGCGCCGCAGCAGCGCACGCCGAGCGCGATTTCCTCGTCATCGATCGAGTAGCCGCGCGTAGTGGTCAGCTTGAGTTCGGCCTGCAGGCGACGGCGGTCGGTGATCGTGCGCGGCGTCAGTGCGGCGAGCGGCATGTCCTTGATCAGCGCGTCGCGCTGCGCGGCCGGCAGCGCTGACAGGATCGCCTTGCCCTGGCTGGTGCAGTGAAGCGGTTTGCGCTGACCGAGCGCGGCCTGCGAACGCAGGCTGTGCGCGCCATCGCAGCGCTCGAGCGAGATCACTTCCAGCCCGTCAAGCGCGGCCAGGTAAGAAGTCTCGCCGGTCATGTCGCGCAGGGAGCGCAATTCGGCACCGGCGGCGGCGACCAGGTCGGGCATCGAGTAGGCCGCACGCGCATATTCGAAGCAGCGGAAGCCCAGGCAGTAGACACGCCGCAAGGGGTCGCGCCGGATCAGGCCGCGCGCCTCCAGGGTCGCGAGCAGGCGATACATCGTCGTGCGGGGCAGGCTGAGTTGCGCGGCGAGTTCGGCCTGACTCAGCCCGGCGGGTGAGCTGCCGATGGCTTCGAGCACGTCGAGCGCCTTGTCGAGCGACGCCGTGCCTTCCGCCGTCTTGCTGCTCATGACTTGCTGCTCATCGAATGCTCCCAACCGGTGGAACACGGAGGCCCGCGGCAGGCGCTGCCCGCTTGGCCCCATGCAAGAGCATACGTAGGATCGGCGCCCAGGAAATGAAGAAGCCCCGGCCAGGAAGCCTGGGACCCGCACGCTGGAACAGCGATCGCCACCGCCGATCCGAAAGGCCAACCATGATTGCTTCGACCACAGTGAACGCCCCGTTCACACCGACCCCGCCGCTGACCCGCCAGACCGTGCGGGTGCCCGACGCGGTGCTCGACCGCCTCGCCCGCATCACCAGCGGTTCGCTGACGACCCAGCTCTACAAGAAGGGTTACCGCCAGCCGGTGCTGGTCGGATTGCGGCCGCTGCAGCCGAAAGTCAGGCCCTTCGCCGGGCGCGCCTACACGATGCGTTTCATCCCGGCGCGCGAAGATATCGATGTCTACGCGACGCTGACCACCACGCCGAACCCCGATAACCTGCAGTGGGTCGGGGTCGAACAGACCCAGCCCGGCGAGGTGATGGTCATCGACAGCCGGCGCGATGGCACGGCGGCGTCGATGGGCAATATGCTGATCACGCGCATGATGAAGCGCGGCGTGCGCGCGGTTGTCACCGACGGCAGCTTTCGCGATGGCACCGAACTGGCCGCGATGGACTTTCCGGCCTGGTGCGCCGGCGTGACGGCGACCACGCGGCTGAGCTACCACCACGTGGCAGACCTGCAGGTGCCGATCTCCTGCGCCGGCGTGGCGGTCTATCCGGGCGATGCGATCCACGGCGACGGCGACAACGTCACCGTGATTCCCGCGCACCTGGCTGCCGAAATGGCCGATCTGTGCGAGGCGCAGGACGATCTCGAGGCCTATCTTGCGCTGCGCGTGCACGCCGGCGAGTCGCTCTGGGGCCTGTACCCTCCAAGCGCCGAGACCCGCGCCCAGCATGCGTCCTGGGTGGCAGGCGGCCGGCCGCCGATCCGAGCATCGAAATAGGCAACGGAGGACATGCGCATGCACAAGCACGAGACGCTGATCCGTCGCTACTTCGACGCCTGCAATGCGGCCGACTACGCGGCGCTGATGAGTTGCTTCACGCCCGACGCGGTGCATTACTTTCCACCCGGGCTGCCGGAGATTCCCTGGCGCGGAGCCGATACGATCGCAAAGAAGTGGATCTGGTGCGTCGAGAACCTGGGATCGCAGTGGACGATCGAGAAGGTGCTGGTCAGCCACGATTCGAACGAGGCGGTCATCGAATGGACCCACTGGAAGCGCAAGAGCGCGACGGCGCAGCGCGGCGACGAGTGGTACGTATTCGACAATCCGAGCGGCTTGATCCGCGAGATCCGCGCCTATTACGCTGCGCCAGCCGTGAAGGAGACCGGCGATCTGCCGCAGGTCAACGGACTGCGCATGGGCGAATTGGTCGAGTTCGACTACGCTGGCCGTGGTTATCACCTGAAGTGGCAGTGACAGGATGCGTCGCGCGGACTAGGGCCTGTTCACACTGGCAACGGGAGTGCGAAAGATGGATGGCGGGAGGCAGTGCAAGGCGGCGCGAGCGCCGTTGGCTGATGCCAATCAGCGAGCGGCAACGCAGCAATGCGCCCGCCATCCGTCTTTCCCTTCGGGTTGGGCCGAAATGCGGCGTCTGCTTTGTAGTGACGTCTGGCGAAGGGGGCCACCCTTAGCGGCGCCGCCCTTCGCGCAGGCCACCGCATTGCGGCCCAACGCATCTCCCGTTGCCAGTGTGAACAGGCCCTATGAGAGAAGGGGACAGTCGTGTTGAAACACATTGTTCTGTTTCGCCGCAAGCTCGACGTGTCCGCGGACCATGAGCGGGAAGCGGGGCTGGTTGCGCGCATGGATGCGATTGGCGGACAGATCGACGGCGTACGCGCCTGGAAACTGTCAGCTAACGAAGTGGAGCGGCCGATCTGCTGGGGCTATGTGCTGGAGTCGCGCTTCGACGATCTGGCGGGACTGAATCATTACCTGTTTCATCCGCTCCACCAGGCTCTGATTGCCGACTTGAGGACCTACTTCGAGTGGGCCGCGGTCGACTACACGGAGAAAGCATGATGATGCGCGCAGCGCCAGTATTCACAAGACTCACGAGGCCGACGCACGGCCGCCCGAAGGCGGACGAGACCCCCGCGGGGGGTCGCGTGCCGCACCTGGCACGCGGGGGGCACAGATGACAAGGCGAACTTATTCCTCCTTGCGGAGCGCGCGCTGGTTCGCGCCCGACGACTTCCGCTCCTTCGGCCATCGCTCGCGCGTGATGCAGATGGGCTACGCGCCGGCCGACTGGAAGGACAAGCCGGTCATCGCGATCGTCAACACGTGGAGCGATGCCAACCAGTGCCACTCGCACTTCAAGCAGCGCGTCGACGACGTCAAGCGCGGCATCCTGCAAGCGGGCGGATTCCCGCTCGAGCTGCCGGCGATCAGCCTGTCGGAGTCGATGGTCAAGCCGACGACGATGCTCTATCGCAACTTCCTCGCGATGGAGACCGAGGAGCTGCTGCGTTCGCACCCGATCGACGGCGCCGTGTTGATGGGCGGCTGCGACAAGACCACGCCGGGCCTGACGATGGGTGCGCTCAGCATGGGCGTGCCCTTCATCTACCTGCCCGCCGGCCCGATGTTGCGCGGTAACTGGAAAGGCAGGGTCCTGGGCTCGGGTTCGGACGCCTTCAAGTACTGGGACGAGCGCCGCGCCGGCCGCTTGAGCGATGAAGCCTGGCAGGAGATGGAGGCGGGCATCGCGCGCAGCCATGGCACCTGCATGACGATGGGCACAGCTTCGACGATGATGGGCATCGCCGAAGCGATCGGCTTCACACTGCCGGGGGCGAGTTCGATTCCGGCGGCGGACGCCAATCACATCCGGATGAGCGCCGAATGCGGTCGCCGCATCGTGCAGATGGTGTGGGACGACCTTACGCCGGCGAAGATGCTGTCGCGCAAGAACTTCGAGAACGGTATTGCATGTGCGATGGCGATGGGCTGCTCGACCAATGCGATCGTTCACCTGATTGCGATGTCGCGCCGTGCCGGGCACCCGGTGACGCTCGATGACTTCGACACCGCCAGCCGCAAGGTGCCCGTCATCGCCAACATCCGGCCCAGTGGCGACACCTACCTGATGGAAGATTTCTACTATTCGGGCGGACTGCCGGCCATGCTCAAGCGCATCGAAGGGCACCTGCATGGCGATGCCATGACGGTCAACGGCTGCACGATTGCCGCCAACATCGCCGATGCGGTCGTCTACAACGACGATGTGATCCGGCCGCTCGACAAGCCGATCTACGCCGAAGGCGCGCTAGCGGTGCTGCGCGGCAACCTCGCGCCCGACGGCGTAGTCATCAAGCCGAGTGCCTGCGCGCCGCATCTGCTGCGGCACACCGGCCCGGCGCTCGTCTTCGACGACTACCCGGCGCTGAAGAAAGCGATCGACGATCCCGCTCTCGACGTGACGGGCGATCACATCATGGTGTTGCGCAATGCCGGCCCCAAGGGCGCCGGCATGCCCGAGTGGGGCATGCTGCCGATCCCGACCAAGCTGCTGAAGGCGGGCGTGAAAGACATGTTGCGCCTGTCGGACGCGCGCATGAGCGGGACCAGCTACGGCGGCTGTCTGCTGCACTGCTCGCCAGAATCCGCGATCGGCGGGCCACTGGCGCTGGTGAAAACCGGCGACCGAATTACGGTCGATGTGCCGGCGCGCCGCATCCACCTCGAAGTGAGCGACCAGGAGCTCGCGCGTCGCAAGGCCGCGTGGACGCCACGCCCGCCCCGCTACGAGCGAGGCTACGGCTGGATGTTCGGCCGCCATATCCTGCAGGCGAATCAAGGCTGCGACTTTGACTTTCTCGAGACTTCGTTCGGGGCGCCGGTCGGCGAGCCCGACATCTTCTGAATTCACAGTAAAGCGACCAGGGAGACAAGCATGCAAAGCCGCCGCACGTTCCTGCAGGCATCCGCCGCTTTCGCCGTGGCCAGCGCTGGCGGAGCCACCTTCGCTGCGACCTGGCCGAACCGGCCGGTGCGCATCATCGTGCCCTTCGCTCCCGGCGGCACGTCCGACACGATCGCCCGCCTGATCACCAACCCGCTGCGCGAAACACTCGGCCAGCCGGTGATCGTCGAGAACCGGACCGGAGCCAATGGCGCCGTCGGAGCGCAGGTCGTTGCGCAATCAAACGACCAGCACACGGTGCTGCTGACCGATGTCAGCTCGCTGGCCATCAGTCCTCTGGTTCAGAAGGACCTGCCGTTCAAGCCGAGCGAGCTGACCGGGGTCACGATGCTGGCGTATTCGCCGCATCTGCTGGTCGTGTTTCCCCCGGTGCAGGCCAGCAACCTGGCCGAACTGGTGGCGCTGTCCAAGCGCACGCCGATCAACGTCGCTTCGGCCGGGTCGGGGTCGGCCAATCACCTCGGCATCGTCGAGATCGCACTGTCGACCGGCATGAAGTGGCAGCACGTGCCCTACAAGGGCGGTGCTGCGGCGCTCGCTGATACGGCGGCCGGCAACACGCAGTTGGTGCTCAACGGCATGCTGGCGACGCTGCCACTGGTGCAGGGGGGCAAGCTGCGCGCGATCGGCGTGTCGCGCAAGACTCGCTCGCCCCTGCTGCCGAACGTGCCGACCATCGCCGAGCAGGGCGTGGTGGGCTTCGAGTCCGGTACCTATCAGGGAGTTGTCGCTCCTTCGACGATGCCAAAGGACGTGATCGCTCGCCTGAACGCCGATCTGATTCGCATCGTCCGCGCACCGGAAATGCGCGCCCGCCTGCTCGAGGCCGGCGCCGAGGTGATGACGTCGACACCGGCGGAGCTTTCATCCTTCCTCATCACCGAGCGCGACCGCTGGGCGGATGTGATCAAGCGCACCGGCAAGGACCTCGAAGGCAACGCCTGAGAATGACGCGCGCCTCGCGCCCGCTCGGCATCGATCAGCTCGCTCGCTTCGCGACCGAGCTCTTCACCGCTGCTGGCATGGACGGCGACAAGGCTGCGACCGTTGCGCGCCTGCTGGTCCTGACCGATGCGATGGGTCGCCGCACGCACGGGCTGGCGATGGCGCCCCTGTACCTCGAGGAGATTGGCAAGGGAGGTATGCGCATCAGCGGCGAGCCTCAGGTGATCAAGGACACCGGAAGCACGGCAGTCTGGGACGGCGACTACCTGCCGGGGCTGTGGCTGGTGAATAAGGCGATCGAGACCGCAATTCCGCGCGCCGCGCGCCATGGCATCAGTGCGATTGCGATCCGCAGGAGCCATCACATCGGCTGTCTCGCGGCGCTGGTCAAGCAGGCCGCCGACCGAGGCTATGTCGCATTGATCGCCAACTCGGACCCGGCGGGAAAGCGCGTCGCGCCCTACGGCGGCACCGAAGCATTGTTCACGCCGAATCCATTCGCCGTCGGCTATCCGGGCAGTGATCATCCGGTGCTGGTTGATATCTGCGCTTCGATCACGACGACCTCGATGACGCGCCAGAAGCTGGCGGCCGGCGAGCAGTTCGAGCATCCGTGGCTGCTCGACGCTCTGGGTCATCCGACGCGTGACCCGGCCGTGCTCGAAAAGGCGGAACCGCGCGGATCCTTGCAGCTGATGGGAGGGCTGGAATATGGCCACAAGGGCTTCGGCCTGGCGCTGATGATCGAGGCGCTGTCGCAGGGCCTGTCGGGACACGGGCGCAAGGATGCACCGGCGCGCTGGGGCGGCAATGTCTTCCTGCAGGTAATTGATCCGGAGCTGTTTGCGGGACGCGATGCCTTTGTCGAACAGATGGACTTCCTGTCCGAGCGCAGTCGCGCCAACCGGCCGCTACACGCCGACCAGCCGGTGCGTCTTCCGGGCGACCAGGCCGCACGCGGCGTCACGCGCGCCGAAGCGGACGGGATCGCCTATGACGATACGAACTGGGCAGCCCTGAACGACTGGGCGGCGCGACTCGATGTCAGGACGCCGCTCGACGGAACGCCAGTCGCACCAATTCGAAACGAGTCACGCCCGAGGCCAGCATCCCGACCGGAGTAATGGAATGAGCAAGCCACGCATTCTGCAAATCGGACGGCTGCTGCCGGCGCTCGAAGACGCGCTCATGCAGGAGTTCGATGTCCACCTGCTGGCGCACGAGGCGGAACCCAAGGCCTTCCTCGCGCAGCGCGGCGTCGAGTTCGTCGGCGTTGCGACATCGGCGCGCTTCGGCGCCGATGCCGCACTCATGGGCGCGCTGCCAAACCTCAAGGTGATTTCGAATTTCGGTGTCGGCTACGAGACGATCGATATCGGTGCCGCGCGAGCTCGCGGCGTCATGGTCAGCAACACTCCCGATGTACTGACCGATTGCGTTGCGGATCTCGCGTTCGGCCTGCTGATCGACGTCGCGCGCGGGCTGTCGGCGGCCGATCGTTTCGTGCGGCGTGGCGACTGGAAGCACGGTCAGTTTCCGCTCGCCACGCGCGTTAGTGGCAAACGGCTCGGTGTGCTCGGGCTCGGGCGGATCGGTCGCGCAATCGCCAAGCGTGCGGCGGGTTTTGACATGGAGACGCGCTACCACAACCGGACGCCGCTCGCCGACCTTGCGTATGGCTATGAAGCATCGTTGATCGATCTTGCCCGTTGGGCGGATTTCCTTGTCGTCGCCGCGGCCGGCGGTGCTGCGACCCGGGCGATGGTCTCGCGCGAAGTGCTTGCAGCGCTTGGCAAGAAGGGTTATCTGATCAACATCGCGCGCGGCTCGGTGGTCGACGAAGCGGCCCTGGTCGATGCGCTGGTGAACCGGCGCATCGCCGGTGCGGCGCTCGATGTTTTCACGGACGAGCCGAACGTGCCTCCGGAACTGTTCGCTCTCGACAACGTCGTGCTGCTGCCGCATATCGCAAGCGCGACCAGGGAGACGCGCCAGGCGATGGCCGATCTCGTGCTCGACAACCTTCGTTCCTACTTCCGCGCTGGCAAGTTGCTGACGCCGGTGGCGTGAATCGTCAATGGAGAAAGCCGTGGCCCAACTTAAACCCAGCACCCGAACCAAGCTCGCAACCGTCAGCACTGCCACGCTGTGCACGGCCCTGTACAAACGCGGCTTGAAAAACCAGTTCATCCAGGACGTGCGGCCGCTGAATTCCGCGCTGCCGAACATGGTGGGCGAGGCGTTCACGCTGCGCTACATCCCGGCGCGAGAAGACCTGAATCCGATCACTGTGTTCCAGGATCGCGATCACCCGCAGCGCAAGGCGGTTGAGCAGTGCCCGGCCGGCGCCGTGTTCGTGATCGACAGCCGCAAAGACGCGCGCGCCGCCTCGGCCGGGTCGATTCTGATCTCGCGCCTGATGAAGCGTGGCGTGGCGGGCATCGTCACCGACGGTGGCTTCCGTGATTCACCCGAGATCGCGCGCATGCCCTTCCCGGCCTACCACCAGCGGCCGAGTGCCCCCACCAATCTGACCTTGCACCAGGCGCTCGATATCAATGTTCCGATTGGCTGTGGTGATGTGCCGGTATGGCCGGGCGATGTCGTGGTCGGTGATGGCGAAGGCGTGATCGTCATACCAGCAGCGATCGCCGACGAAATAGCCGACGAAGCCGTCGAGATGACCGCGTTCGAGGACTTCGTGCTCGAGAAAGTGCTCGAGGGCCGCTCGATCCTCGGCCTGTATCCGCCGACCGACGAACAGTCGCGCGTGGATTTCGCGGCATGGCGTAAGTTGAAGGCGCGCTGACTAAATTAGGCGGTAGTCATGAATGCAAAGTCCGAGAGCGGCAAGGCAGTGCTCGTGGTCGGTGCGGGCGATGCCACCGGCGGTGCGATCGCGCGGCGCTTTGCGCGCGAGGGCTACGCCGCCTGCGTCACGCGCCGCACGTCAGACAAGTTGACGCCGCTGGTCGAGCGCATCCGCGCCGAAGGTGGCGTGGCGCATGGCTTTGCGTCGGACGCGCGCAAGGAAGACGACGTCGCTGGACTGGTCGCTCGCATCGAGAGCGAGGTGGCTCCGATCGAGGTGGCCGTGTTCAATATCGGCGCCAACGTGCGTTTCGGCATCACCGATACGACCGAACGTGTGTATCGGAAGGTGTGGGAAATGGGAGCCCTGGCCGGTTTCCTGATGGGTCGCGAGGTGGCCAAGGCGATGCTGCCGCGCGCGCGCGGCACGATCATTTTTACCGGAGCGACATCGAGCGTGCGCGGCTCGTCCGGCTTCGCCGCCTTCGCCGGCGCAAAGCATGCGCTGCGCGCGCTGGCGCAGAGCATGGCGCGCGAACTCGGACCGCAGGGTATCCATGTCGCCCATGTGATCATCGACGGCGCCATCGACACGCAGTTCATCGCCGAGAACTTCCCGCAACGCTATGCGCTCAAGGACCAGGACGGCATCCTGAGCCCGGACGCGATTGCGGAGAACTACTGGCAGCTGCATCGGCAGCATCGCAGCGCATGGACGCATGAGCTCGACCTGCGCCCGTGGATGGAAACCTGGTGAGGAGATTGAATGAACACAAGCGCGAGCGCAGGCGAGAGCCAGAGCCCGAACGAGGACGGCAAGTCGGTCGAATTTTTCTTTGACTTTGGCAGCCCGACCACATATCTCGCCTGTACTCAGCTGCCGAAGATTGCAGCCGAATGCAAGGCCGAAATCGTGTGGCGGCCGATGCTGCTCGGCGGCGTGTTCAAGGCCACCGGCAACGCCAGCCCGGTGATGGTTCCGGCCAAGGGGCGCTGGATGCTCGAGGACCTCAGCCGATGGGCGCGTAGATATGGCGTTCCGTACCAGCTCAATCCGCACTTTCCCATCAATACGCTGACGCTGATGCGCGGCGCCGCGGGCTATCAACTGAGACAGCCCGACGCCTTTGCGCGCTATGTCGATCTGATCTTTCGCGGTATGTGGGTGGAGGCCCGCAATCTTGGCGATGCGACCGTGTTAGCCGAAACGCTGGGCCAGGCAGGATTCGACGCCGCTGCATTCGCTGCGATGGTTGGTGATGCTGACGTAAAGGCGGCGCTGGTCGCCAACACCGAGGCGGCGGTCGCGCGCGGCGTGTTCGGGGCGCCTACGATGTTCGTCGGAGACCAGATGTTCTTCGGCCAGGACCGTCTCGACTTCGTGCGCGAGGCGCTGGCCTAGGGCAGCCGGGTTTGTTTTTCATCCTGCACGGCGGACCAATTCCCATTCGCGTGCTTGGCGTCGGATCTGCTTTAGCGATGCCTAAATTGAGGCCGCTCCCTAGTTCTGCGCTTGCGTAACAAGCGTCCGCTACGACATAGTGGAGCCGGTTGCCTCACTCCGAACCGAACGCCATGACAACTACTCAGCCAGTCAACGCCCCACGACTGCTCCAGGGCTCCGATCTGCGCGGCCTTTCGCGCTTAGGTGTCGATGCCACCGTGGGCCTGACCAATCTGGTGGAGGCGATGCATCACACGATCGCTTCGCGCGCGGGAATTGTCGGGGCAGCCCCGGCGGGCCGGACCTCGGGCGTGACGGGCGTGGTGTACGGCGCCGTGCGTGGCAGCACGCGCATCGTAGGCAAGGGTCTGGATGCCGTGTTGGGTGCCGTCACTCGCCCTGGATCTGCCGCGGCGTCCACGCCAGCACGCGAAACCGCGTTGGCCGTGCTCAATGGCCTGTGGGGCGACCATCTCGTCGAGTCCGGCAACCCTTTGGCCATTCCAATGGCGCTTCGTGTGGCCGGCCTGCCGCTTGAACTGGAAACGGACCGACTTGCGAAGCAACTGACTAACGCAGGCGGAAGACTGCTGGTGCTGGCACACGGGCTGTGCATGAACGATCTGCAGTGGTCGCGCGAGGGACATGAGCACGGACAGGCACTGGCACGCGATCTTGGTTACACGCCGGTCTACCTTCACTACAACAGCGGGCGGCACGTGTCCGACAACGGCAACGAGTTTGCCGATCTGCTGGAACAGCTTGTTGCGCAATGGCCGGTGCCGGTGGAAGAGCTGGTGATCGTGAGCCACAGCATGGGCGGCCTGGTGACACGCAGCGCCTGTCACCACGCCGATCAGGCTCGACAGGCCTGGCGTTCGAGCCTGAAGAAGCTGGTCTTCCTCGGTACGCCGCACCATGGCGCGCCGCTGGAACGTGGCGGCCATCAGGTCGACATGCTGTTGGGCATCAGTCCTTACGTGGCCCCGTTCTCACGGCTGGGCAAGGCGCGCAGCGCCGGGATCATCGACTTGCGCTTCGGCAATGTTCAGCAGGCCGACTGGCAAGGGCGCGATCGTCATGGGCAGCGACGCGACGATCGACGGCCTACGCCCTTGCCTGCGGGCGTGGACACCTTCCTGTTGGCCGCGACCAAGGCCGAACACGAGAGCGGACTGCGCAGCTTGGTCATCGGCGATGGTCTGGTTCCCGTGGCCAGTGCGCTCGGCGAGCATCGCGATGCATCGCTCGCATTGAAGGTGCCCAAATCGCGCCAGCGCGTCGTGACTTCCGCCAACCATTGGGATCTGCTCAGCCGCGCCGACGTCTACACGCAGTTGCGTGCCTGGCTGCAGTAAGTCCTGAGCGCACAGCTCGAAAGGCGGACAGGCGTGCTGGCGGTTCCGATCAACCGATGCTACCGGCCGGCCAAAACCTGAGGATTGACGACATTGATCGGCTTGCCGGCGGCATACGCGGTGATCTGGTCGAACACGTCGGAGAACTGGAGATCATATTCGTCGCGCGTGACGTAGCCGATGTGCGGAGTGCAGATCACGTTGTCCATGTTGAGTAGGGGATGGGTCGGTCGCGCAGCGGTTCCCGCTCGAAGACGTCGACCGCAGCGTAGCCCGGCCGGCCGGCTCGCAGCGCCGCGACGAGGGCGCCGGGCTCGACCAGTGGCGCCCGGCTGGTGTTGACGAGAGATCGCGGTGGGCTTCATGCGGCCAGGTCCCCGCCGTCGACGATGCCGCGGGTTGCGTCCACCAGGCGCATGTGCAGCGACAGCACGTCGCTGCGTTCGACAGAACGTCAGCCTTGCTGGAGTGCCACTTCGTGGCCGTCAACGCGCGCGCGTTCAAGCGAGGCGTGCGGGCCCACACCAGCACGTTCATGCCAAAGGCCTTGCCGTAGCCCGCGACGGTCGCGCCGATTCGGCCGTAGCCGTAGACGCCGAGGCGACTTGCCACGCAAAGTGTCGCCGACGCCGGTTTGCCAGATGCTCCGGCCCGCAATGCCGCGACTTGCTGCGGCAGGCGGCGCGCTGCCGCAAGGACCAGCGCCCAGGTCAGTTCGGCGGCGGCGTAGGACGGCGTGCCAGGATGCTGGTCGGACGACACGATGACGCCGCGCCGCGTGCAGGCGTCGATGTCGATGTGCGGGATACACGCTGCGTTGACTGATCAGCCGCAGCTTGTCCAGTCGTTCGAGCAGACGGCGCTCGGATCTGGGTCCGCTCGCGGATCAGCACCAGTGCTTCGGTGTCCTCCAGACGGGTGGCGAGTGCGTCGACGTCCTGCACATGGTCGTTCCAGACGTCGACGTCATGACCCGGCGAGCTTGCGGAAGCAGGGCAGAGTGCGCAGGGTGTCGAAATAGTCGTCGAGGATGGTGATTTTCAAGGCGCAGTCCGCTCGACCTCGCGTCCCTCGGAGCGGTCGGTCGACCGAGCAAGGTCCTTCGCCTGCAGTTTGAATGCGCGGTCTCGGCCAGGCAGCTTCCAGCAGAGCGCGTCCTCGGCAGTGCGTGCTGCGTCAAGGAACTCCGCATACGTGCGATGACCGGCTGGCGTGCGTCATCGGACCCATGTGTCCCTGCCTGGCCAGCATTTCGTGTGTCTTGCCCGGCATCGAGAACCGCAGAAGTTCGCCGATGCGACGCGGTCGCCGCTCGAGTCTGTCGCGCCGGTCAGGCTCAGGATCGGCAGCCGAGAGCAGACAGATCGGCGCGGGTCAGCGAATCGTTGAACAGCGCGTCGAAGTGCGAAATGATCGAACGCATGCGTGCCGCGATGACCTGTTGATGGCAGGTGGCAGGCGCTCCCAGGCTGCCGTCTGCCGGACCAGAAGTCGACAAAGCACTGCGCGAACGTTCAGCTTGACCGATTGCGAACCAATTCCGGAACGATTGCGCCACCATCATGACTTCAGTCGTCGCGCGGTCGCGCGGTGATAGTCGAGCAGCAGCCGGAACAGCACGGGTTCGAAGACCACGACGCTTCTCACCTTGTCGGCATGCATGACGGCGAGTTTCAGCGCGAGTGCGCCTCCGTAGGAGTGGCCGACCAGTGCACACCGCCGGGCGCAGCGAGCAGCGGTTCAACCAGCGCTGCGTCGTCTTCGAGTTGCATGCGTCCGGTCGCCTGCCAGGCCGGGGTGCCGCCGTGGCCGTGCAGGTCCATGCGTGAACCGGAAGCACGACTCAGCCTGAGTCCAGGGGTTCCCACTGGCGGCCCGAGCTGCCGCTTGAATGCAGCAGCACGACGCTCGGACCCTGTCCGATACTCCGCACATGAGGTTTGCTACTTCCATTACTAGATCTCCTCCGTGGCATGGCTGCATGAGCGGGACGATGTTCGACAGCGTCCGCTCGACACCGCCCACTGACACCCGTGAAGGCGCGGATGAGGGAGCGCGGACTGTGTTCGACGCCGCCACCATTCAGCCGACACGCAACTCGGTCGACCGGCACTGCGTCAGCGGCGGAGGCGGCGATCGAACCCAGCGCTGCGTGAATCCGCTCACCCTGTGCCGGCGTGATCATTCGACCGAGCACTTCCAGGAAGCGCGCTCCTGCACACCGGAGAAGATGTACTGCCAGCGATAGGCTTCCAGCAGCTTGGAGTGGATCGAGGTCTGCTGCTGCGCCGTGAACGCGCGGCCAGCCTGCAGCAGGAAGTACTCGGCGTCGGACCTGGGCCTGCGCCTGAAGGATGCCGTCGACGGCAGCCACCAGCGCGATCAGGTCGTTGACTGCTTCGTCACGCTCTGCCGGTGTCAGCCGCGCGTTCTCGCGCTTCCACTCGAGCTCGTCCAGGATGGCATGCTGCGACTCTTCCTTCCAGTGGAACAGGAACACGTCCTTCCACAGCGGCGAGAGCTCGACATCGGAGTCGATGCTGGAGCGATAGTGAACCTGAGTGAAGAGCTCGATGTCGAGCGTCAGGCCGAGCACGGCCCAGGTCGACTTGCCGAGCACGACGCTGGCGACATCGTTCGGTTGCGGCATGAAGTGGTAGCCGGCGGGCATGCCCTCGGCGGCCATCGCCTCGAGCCGGCGGAACATTTCCTGATGCTTCAGTTCCTCGTCGGTGAACCGGATCAGCGCTTCCAGCGCGGTCTGGTCACCCAGCCAGTGTTCGCGGCTGATCTCGAGAACCTTCGCGCCGATGAAACGCTCGACCAGACCAAAGATGTTCGCGTAGGTCCGCCCCTGGATCTGGCTCAGAAACCGGTGCTCGGCCGGTGTGATGAATGAGAGCTCGTTGGCCTTCGACAGGCCGTCCGGCAGGAACTTCTTGCCGAAGTCGAATTGGCGGCCGCGAATCACGTCGCGGTCGATGTCCCAGCGGATTCGTTTCGAGACTTCGACGACCTTCGCATAGCGGTTGTGGGCGGTGACTCGATTGGCTACTGGTGATTTCTGCAACGGCTTGCATAGTGATTTCCTCCGGAAGTAGGGTCGAGTCAGATCGACAGGGAACGCAGGGACCTCAGCGCATGAATGCGGGTTGCCTCCGCCTCGCCGGTGATTTCGTCCGCAATCGAGCCCATCTCGCTGCGATCGAGGCCGACGTCGCGCAGGGTGCGGGCGTCGAGGCGGCGCAGGGACTTGTACGTGTCCCAGGCCATCCGGTGCCGATACCACTCGTTGACGTAACGACGGGTCACCCCCACCACCCAACCGGAAGTGTCGGCGATCAGTTCTCGCATTCCTGCTGTCTTGTAGAGAGGCGGGCTGTCGCCCGGGAGCGAAGGCCATGGACGTGCGGTCGCACCGGCAATGCGACCATGACCGGCATCGAGCATCGCCGAATCCGTTGGCGGCGGCGGCCCTGCGCGCCCAGCCATCCAGTTCCGCCGCGCGGTCGCGTCCGGTCCAGTAGGCGGCGTCATTGCTGGCCGACGTGCCGCTCACGCCGCCGGCGGCGCGTAGCTGCGCTTGATGCGGGCGACGCCGCTCTGCGCGGCGGCCCCGACGTGAGCTTCCAGCTGTCGCGGGACAATGTTTGAGCGTTCATTTTTGCGCTCCCTTTGTGTCCGCGATGCCGGTGTTGTCGATGGCGGCACTCTAGGCAGTCGCGGTATTCGGCGGACCTTTCAGTTCTGCATCACTGTGTATCGCTGGTAGCGGCGGCCGCTTACCCCGTATCGACGGCGCGCGGATCGCGTCCCATAATTCACGGCTCCGGACGAGCGGACAGAGGGTGCGGTGGCGAACGCAAGCGTGCTGGTGGTTGACGATGACGCCGACGTCCGTCGCATGCTCGTCGAGTACCTGGCGCGCATGACTACGAAGTCAAGGGGCGGCGAACGGCACCGCAGATGCGCGCCGTCCTGGGCGCAGAGTCGTTCCGGACGTCGTCCTGCTCGACGTCGGCCTGCCAGGCGAGGATGGTCTGTTCCTGGCGCGCTTCTGCGCGAGCGTTACACGTCGGCATCATCATGGTCACCGCTGCGGACGGCGTCGTCGATCGGGTCGTCGGGCTCGAGTGGGCGCGGACGACTATGTCGCCAAGCCGTTCGATCCGCGCGAATTGCGCGCTCGACTCAAGAGCGTGCTGCGGCGTTGCAGGGCGACTGCGGGCGCGAATGCTCCGGTTAGGCCGACAGCGGCCGCGCATCGGGCGCTGCAGCCTCGACTCGACGCACGCCGCCTGCTCGATGCCGACGGCGCCGACATTCCGATCACGGCGATGGAGTTCGATCTGCTGAAGAGCCTTCGTTGAGCATCCGAACAAGGTGTCTGACGCGCGATCGCCTGCTTACGCTGACGCGCAATCGGGAGTGGGAGCCGTTTGACCGTTCGATCGATATCCGCATCGCGCGTCTGCGGCGGAAGGTCGAGGTCGATCCGGACAATCCGCTCGCGATACAGACGGTTCGCGGCGCCGGCTATATGTTCGTTCCGCCGGACGATTGAGCGGCTGAGCGATCGTATCGGCCGGTATCGGTTGTATCAGTCGTGTAACAGTGCGCGCCGCCATGCGTCGAGCGTCCTAGACTTGCCGCAACCGGTACACTCGGAGCCGCGACCGGTATCACAAGTCGAGGGGCGAAGCCACCGATTCAAGCCGTAGGTGATGAAGCCGAGTCGGCGCTTGACGATCAGAATTGCGCCGACGACGGCGCGTCGCACGCGACGTGCGCGACGACGGTGCTGCCTGCGGGAAGTGCTGGCACGAACGACCGCCGCCGCGTTTGCGGTGTCCAGGGCCGAGTCGGGACGAGTGTTCGAGGATCTTGCGTTCGGGCTGGCGCGCGTGCTCGGAACCGATGCGGCCGCGATCGCAGTGTTTGTCGATGCAGGCAAAGGTCCGCATGCGCACCCTCGCGTCGTGCTTTGAAGGTCGCCTCGCTCAAGCCGTCGAATATGACGTCTCGCAGACACCCTGTCGACTATATCGTCGGGCGCGCCTCGCGCTTTGTCCCGCAGGGGGTGACATTCCGAGTTCATGCCCGGCACTGCCTTTGCGTCCAAGGGCTTCGACGCCTATGCCGGCTACTCGATCCTGAATGAGGCAGGGGAGCAGCTCGGCAATCATCGTTGCGCTCGATCGCAAGCCGATCGCCAATCGGGAGCTCACAGAGGCGCTGCTGAAGATCTTCGCCGTCCGTGCAGCCGCCGAACTCGAGCGCCGCGGGCGGAGGCAGCGCTCGCGGTTTCGAATCGAGCTATCGGGCCATTTTCGAATCGGTCGAAGACGCATTTTCGTCCACGATTGGGACAGTCCGGCGCCATCGTCGACGTCAATCCGACGGCGTGCCGGATCTACGGCTGGACGCGCGATGAGATGCTGCAGACTGAACATTGCAGATTTCAGTTCGAACGAACCGCCCTATAGTGCTGACGACGGCGCTTGCCCACATCGGCAGGCAAAGCGCGGCGAGATGGCACGCTTCGAATGGCACCGGCGGAACAAGCGACGGCAGCCTGCATTGGGACGAGGTGGTCCTGAAGGCTGCGGAAATCGGTGGCAGGCGGCGGGTGCTCGCGATCACGCGCGAGATCAGCGACCGCAAGCGCGCCGAACAGGCCCTTCGTGCGAGCGAGGAGCAATACCGAGCGATCTTCGAGGCCGCCACCGACTCGCTGCAGCTGCTCGATGCGCAGCACCGAGTGGTCGACGTGAATCCGGCGTACGAGCGCATGTACGGCAAGCGCCGCAGCGAGGTGATCGGCAAGACCCTGACCGACCTCGTGCCGCCGTCGCTGCGGCAGGAACGTCGGGCTCTGGTCGAGCGCGCACTCGCTGGCGAACCCGCCGAACTGCTGACGACCGGTTTCCGTGGCGACGGTACGCCGTTCGACCTCGAGGTACGGGTGATTCCGTTCCGGCATCGTGGCGAACCACATGTTCTGGGTATTGCGCGCGACATTACCGGGCGCAGGAAGGCCGACGAGGCGATGCGGGCGAGCGAGGAGCAGTACCGCGCAATCTTCAACGCGTCGGCCGACGCGCTTGTGCTTCGCGACGCCGACTTCCGCATCGTCGACGTCAACGCGACGTATGAGCGCATGAGCGGATGGACGCGAGCCGAAGTGCTGGGCGTGGATCGCGTCGTCGCCAATCCGGCCGAGGTTGCGCCGACGATCCGTGCGCTGCACGAGCGCGCGCTGGCCGGCGAGACTGATCGCACTCGAGGTGCCGCTGGTGCGGCGCGACGGCACGCGCTACGAGCTCGAACTGCGCGGGGTTCCGATCCAGCACCGTGGCCAGCCGCATGTGCTGTACATGGGTCGCGACGTCACCGAGCGCAAGCGTGCAGAGCTCGCGCTACGTGCCAGCGAGGAGCAGTACCGTGCGATCTTCAATGCGTCGGCGGACGCTTTGGTGCTGTGGGACAAGCAGTACCGCCGCGTCGACGTCAATCCGGCTTACCAGGCGATGTACGGCTGGGCGCGCGAGGAGGTGATCGGCAAGGGCTACGAAGACCCGCGCTTTCCCGCGGAGTACGCGAGACCACGCCTGGAACTCGTGCGCCGTGCGCTGGGCGGTGAGGACTGCCAGGCGGAGCTCGACGCGATTCGCAGCGACGGCACTCTAATCCGGACGGAGGTGCATGCGATCCCGTTTCGCCACCGCGGCGAGCCGCACGTGCTCGCGATTGCGCGCAATATCACGGAGCGGAAACAGTCCGAGGAGGCGTTGCGCGCGAGCGAGGAACAGTACCGCGCGATCTTCAACGCGTCGGCTGACGCGATGCTGTTGCGTGATGACGCGATGATGATCGTCGATGCCAATCCGGCGTTTCCGTCCCTGTGCGGACTGTCGCGTGAGCAGGTCGTCGGCCAGAAGCACGACGCCGTTCGTGACGGAGCCGTTTGAAGCCGAGCGGCCCGCAGATCCTGGGCGAGAGCGATGGCCGGCAGTCGAGGCACGCTGCAGGCGCAGGCCCGTGCGTTCGACGGCACCCTGCTCGACGTCGAAGTGCGGGCGATGCCGATGCTCTACCGCGGCCGCCTCACGTGCTGGCGATCGCACGCAACATCACCGGCGAGAAGGCAAGCCGAAGCCGAACGCCACCACTTCGAGGCCCGCCTGCGGCAGGCACAGAAGATGGAGGCTATCGGTCAGCTGACCGGAGGCATCGCGCACGACTTCAACAACATACTCGCGAGCGTGATGGGTTATGTCGTGCTGGCAGAGGAACGGGTGACCGACGACGGCGATGCCAGGAGCGTCGAGTACCTCGACCAGGCGCTTGCGTCGTGCCGCCGTGCACGCAACCTGATCCAGCAGATGCTGACCTTCTCGCGCGGCGGTCGCGGCGAGCCGCGCGCGCTGTCACTGGCAGCTGTCGTGCACGACGCGATGCCGATGCTGCGTTCGGCGCTGCCGTCGGCATTGGCGATCGACATCGAGGTGGATGACGCGGTGCCGGCGGTCTGGATCGACGAGGTGCAGGCGCACCAGGTGCTGCTGAACCTTGCGATCAACGCGCAGAGACGCGATGCCAGGCGGTGGCAAGTTGCGTATCGGAGTGGCGCGCTGGCAGAATTGCACGACGCCTCTGCACCAGCTGCCGCACACGATCAACGGAAGCTTCGTCGAGTTGCGCGTCGTCGACTCGCGGCAGCGGGCATCGACCCGAGAGCTGCTGGAGACGGATATTCGATCCCTTTTTCACGACCAAGGCACTCGGCAAGGGCAGCGGCATGGGGCTGTCGATGGTGCACGGCATCGTGCACGAACATCATGGCCATGTGATCGTCGAGACCACGGCCGGCGCGGGAACGACATTTCGAATTCTTCTGCCCGCCCGTGCGCCATCGCCGCGCCAAAGCTCGGTGCAGCCACCTCGGCAGGCGAGACGCAGGCGGATCGCCGGCGGGTACTGCTGGTCGATGACGAGCCCAGCGTGCTCGCCGTGATGCGTGAGACGCTCTCGGCCTGGGGCCTGCAGATCACCGCCTGCCAGTCCGCGGACGCTGCCGAGTGCGCTTTCATGGCGGCCCCTGAGGGCTTCGACCTGCTCGTGACCGACCATGCAATGCCGCTTGTGACCGGCATTGAACTGGCCGAGCGACTACGTGCTCGGCGGCCGGGACTACCCTGGCTGCTGTGCACCGGCTATGCGGATGCAGCAACCGTTGATCGAGCCGGCTTGCTTGGCGCCGGCGCGGTCCTGCGCAAGCCGGTCGAACGTGACGAACTCAGAAAGGTCGTCGAAAGGATGCTGACGCCAGCGACTTCCGCTGGAGCCGAGCTCTGATGTCACGCCAGAAGGCGCTGGCTCGAAGCTCACGCTGGCGCCGCAAACGCCGGTCGGGACCGGTCGGCGCTGGAGACCACGGCATTAGGGGCGTTTGCCGAACTCGGCGCTCTCGCGGGTCCACGCACGCGCCTGCTCGCTCAAGCTGAACCCCAGTCCCGGCCGGTTCGGAATGATCATCCGGCCGTCCTTGATCTGCAGCCGTTCGTTGAACATGGGCTCGGACCACTCGAAGTGTTCGACCCACGGTTCGCGCGCGTACGCAGCGGTCAGATGCAGATGGATCTCCATCACGTAGTGCGGGGCCAGGCGCAGGTTCTTGTGATCGGCCAGCGCGCAGATCTTCAGGAACGGCGTGATGCCTCCGACGCGCGGAGCATCGGGCTGGATGAAATCGACCGAGTTATGGCGGATCAGTTCGTAGTGTTCGGCCACGCTCGTCAGCATCTCGCCAGTGGCGATCGGTGTGTCAAGCTGGGCCGCGAGCATCGCATGTCCCTCGGCGTCGTAGGCGTCGAGCGGCTCCTCGATCCAGGTCAGGTTGTACTGCTCGAGGATGCGACCGACACGCTGCGCAGTCACGCGGTCCCACTGCTGGTTCGCGTCGACCATCATGTTGACGCGCCCGCCGATCTTCCTGTGCACGGCTTCGACCCGCTTCAGGTCGACCATCGGGTCCGGCTGGCCGACCTTGATCTTGATGCCGCCGATGCCGCTTTCGAGCGACTGCGAAATGTTGTCGAGCACCTGTTCGATCGGCATCGACAGATAGCCGCCCGACGTGTTGTAGCAGCGCACCGAGTCGCGGTGGGCGCCGAGCAGCTTGGCGAGCGGCAATCCGGCGCGCTTGGCCTTCATGTCCCACAGCGCGATGTCGAAGGCCGCGATCGCCTGCGTCGAAAGGCCGCTGCGCCCGACCGAGGCGCCGGCCCAGACGAGCTTGTCCCAGAGGCGCGGGATGTCGCTCGGATCTTCACCGAGCAACTCGGGCGCGATCTCGCGTGCATGGACGAACTGCCCTGGTCCGCCCGCGCGCTTGGAATAGCTGAAACCGACACCCTGGTGCCCGTTCCTGCTTTCGATCTCGCAGAACAAGAACGCGATCTCGGTCAGCGGCTTTCGCCGACCCGTCAGCACCTTGGCGTCGCTGATTGGCGCGGCCAGGGGCAGTGAAACCAGCGACAGCTTGATCCACTCGATCCGGTCGGTGCTCGCCTCGCCGGCTGCCGCAGTGGCCAGCGGATTGGCGGCAATCACGCGTGACGGTTTCTCAAGTACCTTTTCCATGACGACGCCTCACTCCGGCTTGATGCCGGCCGTCTTGATGACTTTGTTCCACAGCTCGATTTCGCTCTTGACGAACGCGGTGTAGGCGGCCGAGCCCTGCGGCGGAATGATGAATCCCTGCGACGCCATGCGCTCCTTGACCTCGGGTGAAGCCATGACCTTGATCATCGCCGCCTCGAGCTTCGCCACGATCGGCTGTGGTGTGCCCTTGAGCGCCGACAGGCCCGACCACGACAGTGCCTGGAAGCCCGGGTAACCGCTTTCGGCCACCGTCGGCACGTCCGGATACAGCGGATTGCGCTGCAAGCTCGTCACCGCGAGCGCTCGCAGCTTGCCGGCCTTGACGTGTCCGAGCGCGACGTCCTGGTTGATGAACATGATCGGGATCACGCCGCCGAGCAGGTCGTTCATCATCGGGCCGCCGCCCTTGTACGGGATGCCGACCATGTTCAGGTTCGCGGTCTGTCGCAGCAGCTCCATCGCCATGTGGCCGGACGCCGCGTGCGTGTAGCCGTAATTCAGCTTGCCCGGATTCTTGTGCACGTAGTCGATGAATTCCTTGAAGGTCTTGAACGGCGCGTCCGGATGCGCGACCAGCACGTTCGGCCCCGAGTGGATCTGGTCGATCTGTATGAAGTCACGCGTCGAGTCGTAGCTCAGCTTCGGATCGAGGCCATGCGCCACGGCGTTGGAGCCGACGCCGGTCAGGATGATCGTGTAGCCGTCGGCCGGAAAGGTGAGTGCACGCGCCGCGCCGATCGTTCCGCCGGCGCCACCGATGTTCTCGACGACGAACGGCTGACCCAGCTCTTTCGACAGCGGTGAGGCAACCATGCGTGCCATCAGGTCACTGGTTCCGCCCGCCGGGAATGGAACGATGACCTTGACCGGTTTGGTCGGCCAGTTGTCCTGCGCGTGAACGCCGGCCAGCGGCGCGACGGCCAGGACCGCCGCAGAAGCGGCAGCGCAAAGCAGCGAACGTCGAATCATTGAGATGTCTCCTGTTGTTTGACGCTGTTTGAATCGGGGTGGCGGAATTCCGGGGTGGCAGAGCTTACTGGCGAGTAGTGGACCATACGCCGGCTGCCTGAAGCAATCCACGCGTGTAACCGAGCGCGAAGGACATGAAGCGCTCGCGGTTCTCATCGAGGTCCGAGACCGGCACGTGGTCCGGACACAGTGGACCGGCATAGCCGCCGCGTTGATAGGCCTTGATCGCCTCGAACATGTCGACATCACCTTCGTCCGGGAGTACCTCCTGAAAGTCGAGGTAGCCGCCGCGGATGTTGCGAAAGTGAACCATGAAGATGCGTCCGGTGGCGGCGAATTCCTCGATCACCGGAATCATTGCCTTGCCCGGTTCCTTGAACATTTCAGCGACCGTGCCCTGGCAGAAATTCAAACCATGGTTGCCGCTGCTGCTCAGGCGCAGGAAGCGGCGGATGCCGTCGGCCGAGCCCATCACATGCTCGATGCCGTTCAGGCCGCCGACCGGGTAGGCCGGATCGTGCGGATGACAGGCCAGGCGCACGCCGGCCGCATCGGCAGCCGGCACCAGGCCGTCGACCAGGAACTCGATTGCATCCCAGCCCGCCGCTTCGGTCACCTGTGGCACATCGCGTGCCATTTTCTGGCCGCATAACATTGCGCTCTCCGCATCTCCAGAATTGTTTGCGCCCCCATCCGGCGCCTCTGGCTCTGCCTGGTTCGTCGGGTAGCCCACCCCCCAGTACGAATGCTTGCGATCACCCTCGGGCGAATATTCGGCGTAGACGAATCCCGAGTTCCGAGCGCCGCCTCGACCAGGCTTCAGTCCAGTGCGAGTGATCCCCACCATCTGGACGTTGTACTTGAGGCAATCGATACCGGCCTCGGCTGCTACGGAGATGTTGCGCGCCAGCACCTCTCGGCTTTTCTTGGCGCTCTCGAGATCGACCAGCGAATCGAGCAGGATCGAGCCGACATCGAGCGCGAAGACGTCGATCTTCAGATCGAAGCTCTCGACCCAGCGCCGATAGTCGCGCAGCTTGCGTGCATCCCAGGCTGCAATGCCGTCGCCGGCCGACACCAGCTCGGTGCCTCGATTGTCGAGCACGACATGCTGGACACCGAGCTGCGTGGACAGGCGCAGCCGACGCTCAGTCGGATTCAACAGTTGTTCGCTGATATACATCGGGCGTCTGCGGGGGCCGGGAGGTGATCGGTGCGCCCATTATTCAGGGGCCACCCGCCAGCAACAATCTGATCCCACGCCTCAACCTGCGATGGCTCCCACGCTTTGGGACATGTAGGTACCCGGCGCGGCGCTGGAAAGGACCGGGTAGGCGGATGCTTGCCGGCGGCGCGTCGGCCGGGCCCGCCCCGAGGTGTGCGGCTCGCAGGCGCAACGGGTCGGCTTCGACGACGCTCTAGATTGGATGGCGTTTGCAGCGCTAATCGCGCGGCCGTTTCGCCGCCTGGATCGCTAGATTGGCTCTCAACTCCCCGCGGAGCCGGGTCTGTGTTTAACCTGCTTCGGTACTTTTCGCTGACCGCGCTGGCTTCATTGACGCTGGCGGCAGTGGCGCTCACCTGGCTTTTCCGCGAGGCGGCGCGCGATGATCTGATCACGTCCGCCGAACGCGCCAACGGCGTGTATGCCAAGGTGTTCGCCAATGCACTCAGCGCCGAGATGGGTGGCGAGATCTGGAACTACCTGCGTGATGAAGCGCCGCGCCTGACGCCCGACGAATTGCGCGCGCACCCGATGACCCGGCGGCTGCACCGCTCCATGCGCGGGCTGGCAGCAGGCACCAACGTCGTGAAAGTCAAGCTCTTCTCGCCACAGGGCATGACCTTGTATTCAAGCGAGGCAGGCCAGATCGGTGAGGACAAGCACAACACAGGCCTGGTTCAGACGGCATTCGCCGGCGCATTCGCCAGCGCGATGAGCCAGCGTGAAAAATTCATGTCCTTCGATGGCCAGATCTACAACCGCAGCCTGGTGTCGACCTACATTCCGGCGTTCCAGCCGGGGCAGAACACTCCGACTGCGGTGTTCGAGCTCTATTCGGACCTCACTCCGGTCAAAGCGGCGCTCGATGGCGCGCTGCTTCGGCAGCTCGCCATCGTGGTGTCGGTGATGGCAGTTCTTTACCTGATTCAATTCCTGATCGTCTGGCGCGGTGCTCGCATCATTCGCCGTCAGCGTGAGGGACTGGAGGCGGCGCAGAGTGAAATCGAGCGCGCGCGACGCCATGCCGAAGAAGCCAATGCCGCGAAATCGCGCTTCCTCGCCAACATGAGTCATGAGATTCGCACGCCGATGCACGGCGTGCTCGGCATGACCGAATTGCTAGCCCGCACCCCGCTCAATGAAGTGCAGACGCGCTATGCGAACACGATCGCCCGTTCGGGGCGCACGCTGCTGGCAATCCTCAACGACATCCTCGATCTGTCGAAGATAGAAGCCGGCAAGTTCCACCTCGATGTGCATACCTTCGATCTGCGTGAAGCGGTCGAGGACGTGTGCGAACTGATGAGCGAGCGCGCGGGCACCAAGGGCCTGGAGCTCGCAATCGACATCCCGATCGGCCTGCCGACCCATGTCGAAGGCGATGTTGTCCGATTGCAGCAGGTGCTGAACAACCTGATCGGCAACGCAATCAAGTTCACCGCGAGTGGCACCGTCCAGGTCAAGCTGCGCGATGGCCCGATGCCCGGCGAGTACCGCTTCGCAATCAGGGACGAGGGCATCGGCATAGCACCGGAGCAGGTCGCGCGTCTGTTCGATCCATTCGTTCAGGCCGACCCGTCGACGTCACGGCAGTATGGCGGCACCGGCCTCGGGCTGGCGATCTCGCGCCAGCTGGTGGAACTGATGGGCGGAAGCATCAGCGTAACCAGCGCGCCCGGCCACGGTTCGGAGTTTGCATTTGCGGTGCAACTTGCGCCGAGCGCGCGCACCGTGGCGCCGCAGCCCGATCGGTCGCAATTGGCGGGGCGCCGGGTGCTCGTGGTCGATGATCGACCCGACAATCGCCTTCTGCTCGAACAGACACTCGATTCGTGGGGCATGCGCGTGGTCAGTGCGGACACCTGCGCCAGGGCCCGCGCGCGCGTGGCTCAGGAGCCCGGACCCTGGTTCGCTGCGCTGATCGATGCGAAGCTGCCGGACGGCGAGGGCCGCGCCTTGGCTCTTGAATTTCGCGACAATGCGGGAGCGCCGAAGCACAACATTGTGTTGAGTTCGCTGCCTCAGCCTGTGCCCGCGGAGGAATTGCGCCGTGACGGCGTCATGCGCTGGCTCACAAAGCCGGTGCGCCAGCGCCACCTGCTCGCGAGCCTGATTGACGTGGTGCATGCGCACGGCGCCATGGCCGCGTCAATCGAGCGCCTGCCGATGCAGGTCGAGCGGCCGCCTGCGCCTGCAGCAGTGGTTCCTGATCGCGCGCTTCCGGTGCTCCTGGTCGAAGACAACATGGTCAACGTGATGTACGCGGAAGCCGTGCTGGCGGATCTCAAGCGACGCGTGGTTGTCGTGAATGACGGTGAGCAGGCGTTGCAGACGATCGGGCGCGAGCGTTTTGCGCTGATCCTTATGGACTGTCAAATGCCAGGAATGGACGGTTTCACCGCCACGCCCCTGATTCGTGCTCTGGAAGAACGTCTTGGCCGGCCGCGCACGCCGGTGATTGCATTGACGGCCGGTGCGATGGCGGAGGAACGCGAGCACTGCGCAGCGGTCGGCATGGACGACTTCATTGCCAAGCCGTTTCGCGCGCAGGAGCTGCGCGGCATGATCGAACGTTGGTCATTCGAACTGGCGCCGGTCAGCTCGGCCTGAAGGCTTCGACTCCTGCCGGACCGCGCGACGGAACCTGGCGAAACAGGTCCACCATCATCCGCAATCCCTGCGCCGCGACATCGCGGAGAAGATGCTCGTTGGGCGCATGCTGTGAGCAAGCTGGATACGAATGCGGCACCCACAGCGTCGGCAGACCGAGCACCTCGGCAAAGCAATCATTCGGCAATGAACCGCCAAGATTGGGCAGGATTGCCGGCGCGCGACCGGTCGACGCCTCGATACTCCGCGCGGCCCAGTGAACCCAGGGATTGTCGGGGTCGAGCCGTGTCGCCGCCATCGGCTCGCTGCGGTCAGCGACGACCTTGACCTGCGCGAAGCCGCGCGCATCCAGATGTGCGCGGATCGCCGGAATGAAAGTTGTGTGGTCGCACCCGGCCACAAAGCGCACCTGCATGTGTGCGCGGGCGTGGCCGGGAATCGCGTTCACCGGGTGTTCGGGATTGCCGGTTTTGAAGGCCAGCACTTCCAGCACGTTCCAGCCAAACACGCGTTCGGCTGCCGACAGTCCGGGCTCGCCCCAGCCGGCGTCGATCGCCGGGCCGTCGGGCTCACCAGGCTCGATCGTCGCCAGCGCGCTCCGCACCGCAGCGGGGATCGGTGGCGGGCGCAGGCCTTCGACCGTGATCGCACCGCGCGCATCGACCATCGAGCTGATTGCGTGAGCGAGGATCGTGCCGGGGTTGGCAAGCAGCCCGCCCCAGTTGCCCGAGTGGTGCGCGCCGTCGCGCAGTTCGATTTCGAGGCTGAAATTGAATGCACCGCGCGAGCCGAGAAAAAGCGTCGGCGTATCCGCACGGAGTCGCGGTCCATCGCTGGCGATAAAGACATCGGCTGCCAGTTCGCCCTTGCGCGATTCGCAGATCGCGCGCAGGCCAGGCGACCCGATTTCCTCGCCCATCTCGATCAGCCACTTGACGTTGAAGCCGAGCGCGGCGCGGTTTTCCAGCACGTGGCCGAGTGCTGCGATGTTGATCGAGTGCTGGCCCTTGTTGTCCGCCGTGCCGCGCCCGTACCAGCGCTGGCCCTGTTCCTCGAGCACCCACGGTGATGTGGCCTTGGTCCACTGTTCGTCATAGCCGAGCACGACGTCGCCGTGGCCATACATCAGCACCGTGGTCGCTGCGGGGTGTTCGATGCGTTCGGCGAACAACATCGGCGGCGCGCCGCTGACGGGGTTATCCCACAGGCCCCAGGTGAAGCCCAGGGTCGCCAGCGAAGGCCCGATCTCGTCGGTCAGGTAGCGCCTGAGCTCACCGGCCCGCTCCGGATTCTGGCTTTCCGTGCGATAGGCAATGCGACGCGCGAGCGCACTGCGCAGCGAGGTGAGAAGTTCCGACGAGGTCTGCATGGTGCGCCACGATAGCGCGATGCCTCCCACACCTGCCCCCCGGCCTCATCGGGCTGGCCGCTGATTCCCGCTGCCGACCGGACACAATGACTAACTGGCGCTAGCACAGCGAAGCGTTCGGAAACTATCCTGCAAGCTGCGCGGCTATTGAATACGCGACATTGCTTCCGGGAGATGCGGACATGCACAAGAGCAAGCTCTGTTCGGCCATCATCGATTGCCAGGGCGACGATCTGATCGAAGCGGCTCGATTCTGGGGTGCAGCCCTGGGCCGCCCGGTGGCTGCGTCGGAAGATGCGTCAACGGAAAAGTACGTGATGCTGGGCAGCGGCAAGGAGGAACTGATCACGCTGCTGCAGAGAGTGGCACACCCAAGCCGGGTGCACCTGGATATCGAAACCGACGATATCGAGCGCGAGGCCACACGCCTAGAAGCGCTGGGGGCGAAGCGCATCGAGAAGATCCGCACCTGGTGGGTCATGGAAGCCCCGACTGGGCATCGCTTCTGCGTTGTGCAGCCGCAGCGCGGGACGATGCCGGATGACGCCAACGAGTGGCCCTAGACGTCCGGTGCAAGAGTCCGAGCAACCGCTCATGGGCGCCCGCCTGCGCCAGCTCGGGGCGCCGGCGCTTGAAGCTGCGACCGGCCGACTACGGTTTCCGGTCGAACGACCGAAGCTCACTTTTCTCGCTTGCCGCGGCCGGGTCGCGCGCGACGTGGCGGCGTCGCATCATCTCGCCTCAAAGGATCCGATTGAACCAGCGCATGGACAGAAGCGCTGCGAGCGTCGCAAGCAGGGCACCGAGAGCCACGAAGAGCGCTGTCACCTCGGTGGGCTGCTGGCGCACAAAGCCGAGCCGGGTCGACAGTGCCTGATAGACCTTCTTGAGTTCACCGGCATCGGCGGCCTGGAAGTATTCGCCCTGTGTCATCAGCGCTATCTTCTTCAGCGAGGCCTCATCAAGCCGGGTGCGCATGCTCCAGCCATCGGCACTGACGACCACGCCGTCGGTGGTTCCGATGCCGACGGTATAGATCCGCACACCGTAGTCGGCAGCAATCTCGGCGGCCTTCAGCGGGTCAGCGCCGACATTGCTCTGTCCGTCCGATAGCAGAATGATCGCCGCAGTCCCGCTGGCATCGGGCCGTGGCTCGGCCTTCTCGCCGCCCCTTTCGTCGAGTTTCTTCAACTCGCGTCCGCCAGGCGACTGCCCGCGCCGCGGGTTGATGAAATCCTCGACGTTGATGTTTGCCTGCGGTAGAGCAGCGTCGAGCGCGATCATCAGGCCGTTGCCCAGCGCGGTACCACGCTGCGGCTCCAGCCGTTCGAGCGCCTGCTTGATGTCTTCCCGCTTGGTGGTCGGAGACTGCACGACAGCGGCGGCCGCGGCAATCGCGACTACTCCGATCTTCACATCGCGCGGCTGTGCATCGACAAAGGTCTTGGCGGCATTTCGGGCAGCGGTGATGCGGTTCGGTGCGAGGTCCGTGGCGCGCATGCTGCCCGAGGCATCGAGCGCGAGGACAATGGTTTCGAGCCGCGTCGGCAGGGTAAGCGTCGCCTGCGGCCGCGCAGTCGCCAGCAGCAAGGCGGCGAGCGCAACGAACCACAACAGAGCAGGAAGGGATTGGCGCAATGCAGTACCGCGCGTCGAAATCGCGTCGGCCAGCTCCAGGCTTGGCAGCGCCGCTGCAGCGCGTCGGCGTCGTCTGCCGAGCCAGAAATAGAGTGCGGCCAGCAGTGGCATTGCAATCAGCAACCACAGCAGGCGTGGCCAGAGAAAACTGATTTCGCTGATTCCGCCCATGGTTTGAAGGAGCGCAGTCGTCCAGTCTTCAGGTTGCACGCACGAGTGGCGTGACGGAGGTACCGGTCGCGAGCTGGCTGCGTCGCTTGCGTAGCTGGGTGAAACGCAGCAGTGCCCGATCGAGCGGCTCGTCGGTCGACAGTTCGAGACAGTCGACCCCGGCCTCGGCGAATGCGGTGTGCAGTTCGGCTTCGCGCAGCTCGGATTCCTGCGCAAAGCGCTTGCGGAAGCCACGATCGTGCGTGTCGAGGACGATCTGCTCGCCGGTCTCGGCGTCCTGCATGACAACCAGTCCGAGGTCCGGGAGTTCAAGTTCGATCGGATCGAACAGTCGCACGGCGATCACTTCATGCCGCTGCGCGAGCTGCGCCAGCCGCACTCCCCAGCCGGGCGTGCTGATGAAATCCGATACGAGGAACACCACCGAGCGGCGCTTGATCATCGGCTGCGCAAGCGCCAGCAGATCCCCGAGATTTGTCTCCCGCGCCGCAGCGCGCTCGCCGGGTGACCCGATACCTGTGCATCCGATCGAGCACGTGCAGCACGTGGCGACGACCGTTGCGCGGCGGAACGATCTCCTGCGATCTTTCGGCGTGCAAGACAGCGCCGACGCGATTGCCGTAGCGAGTGAACAGGCGCGCGAGGATCGCGACGAGTTCGGTTGCCAGCATGCGCTTGCGGATACGGCGCGAGCCGAAGTCGATCGATCCGCGAGAGGTCGAGCAGAAACCAGGCCGCGACTTCGCGATCTTCCTGGAACTCGCGCACGTGCGGAGTCTGCAGACGCGCAGTGACGTTCCAGTCGATGTAGCGCACGTCGTCGTGCAGCTGGTATTCGCGCAGGTCCGCGAGATCGAGTCCGAAGCCGCGCAGCAGTGTTCGATAGTCGCCCTGGAGCAGGCCATCGAGACGCCGCAGTACCGTGAACTCGAGCCGACGCAGCAGCGCTTCGGGATCGATCGCCAGCGGCGAATTGGCCGCTGCTGCGTCGATGCCTTGCCGCGAGCAGGATTCACGGCACGTCCTCGTTACGCTCAGGAACCGGTCGCCGACGCGCAGCATGCGCTTCGAGCGGCGCTTCAGGAACCGGAATCGCCTGCAGCACCTTCATGATCAACTGGTCGGCGCTCTTGCCGTCGGACGAGCGCTTCGTAGCTCAGCACCAGTCGGTGACGCAGGACATCGGGCACCAGGTCGACGACATCGTCCGGGAGCACGTAGTCGCGCGCGCGCAGGAAGGCGAGGGCGCGCGCGCCTTCGATCAGGTGAATCGTTGCGCGCGGACTGGCGCCGTAGGTGATGTAGCGGCCGAGGTCCTTGAGGCCGAAGCGTTCGGGCCGGCGCGTCGCCGACGACCAGCTTGACTGCGTACTGGATCAGAGCCGGGATCGACATAGATGCCGCGGCATTGCTGCTGCAGCTCGGCCAGCTGCACGGTGCTGCACACGGCGCTGACCGTGGTCGGCGCACCGGTCACGCGCTCGACGATCACGAACTCCTCTTCCTCGCTCGGATAGCCGACCAGCACTTTCATCATGAAGCGATCGACCTGCGCCTCGGGCAGCGGATAGGTGCCTTCAGTTTCGATCGGGTTCTGCGTCGCCATCACGAGGAACGGATTGCGGCACCTTGTGCGTCTCGCCGGCGATCGTGACCTGGTGCTCCTGCATCACTTCGAGCAGCGCGCTCTGCACCTTGGCGGGCGCGCGGTTGATCTCGTCGGCCAGCAGCAGGTTCGCGAACACCGGTCCCGAGCACGGTCGAGAACTCGCCCGACTTCTGGTTGTACATGCGGGTGCCGACCAGATCGGCCGGCAGCAGGTCGGGCGTGAACTGGATCCGCTTGAAGTGCCGCGCACGAGTCTTCGCCAGCGTGTTGACGGTCAGCGTCTTCGCGAGACCGGGCACGCCCTCCACCAGCAGAGTGGCCCTGCGCAAGGATCGCGACCAGCACGCGTTCGAGGAAGTGGTCCTGACCGACGACGACGCGCTTGACTTCGTAGAGCACGCGCTGCATCAGGTCGCCCGGTCTCACGGGCCGTGATCTTCTCGTCCATGTTCGCTTTCGGTTGGGGTCAGAACGGTGGAATGCCGACGGCCGAAGCCGCGCTTTCGATGGTGGCTGCGAAACCGATGCCGATGAAGGTGCGTGCCGGCGTCGGATTGAGGATGGCGGTCACGATGCCGACCACTTCGCCGCTCATGGTGATCAGCGGGCCGCCCGAGTTGCCCGGATTCGCGGCGGCGTCGAACTGGATCAGGCCCGTCATCACCTGCTTGCCCTGCGGCGAGCGGAAGTCGCGATTGAGTCCGGAGACGACACCGGCCGATACCGAAGGTCCGATGCCGAACGGGAAGCCGACCGCGACCACTTCATCGCCCATCTGCAGATCGGCGGTCGAGCCGAGCGTGGCCGCCTGCAGATCGTCGGGAATCTTCTTCGCGCGCACGACGGCCAGATCGTTTTCGGGGAAAGCGCGGATCGGCTCGACTTCCGATTCGGTGCCGTCGAAGAAAGTGACGGTCAGTCGCTTCGCACCCGCCACCACGTGCAGGTTGGTCAGGATGGTGCCGTTGTCGACGATGACGACGCCCGAGCCTTCGCCGGTCGTCTGTCGCCGAAACCGGGTTCGTCGTCCTCACGAAAGCCGCGTACTCGTACCACCGCTGGCAGCACCGCGGCGGCGGCCTTGGTCGCGCGCGATGGCAGGGTCTTGGTCTCCATCGTGTGCAGCACGGCGGCATCGATGTCGTCCTGCGCGAGCTCGCGCGGCGCCGGTCGCAGTGAGTCGCGGGCCGTGAACAGCGCCAGCGCGACGAGCATGCCGCCGGCGAAGATCAGCGTGCGGTCGTGGCGCTTGAGGAAGGCCGCGGTGCGGGAGCGCGGAGCGGTGGCGTAACGGCCGTCTTCGTCGCGTCTGGCGCCGTTGACGAAACGGGCTGCGCGGCGCGCGCCGCTGCCGGACGCGAATCATCCGGCTCGCTCGAAGCCAGTGCTCGCGCTGGTGACTCGTCCGCGGCGGCTGCCGCTGTAAAGCGCAGGTTTCTTCATCGGCCAGTCCATATGACTTTCGGCTCGCCCGGAGAAAAAGGTAGCACGGGTGGCCGCATCCTCCCACGCAAACGGGACGCCCGTCCGACGGGCGAACGACTCCCGCTCGGCCAGCGTCCAAGCCTGACGCGCGGCGGCCGGTGATAGAGTCGTTGCGCGTCAATCGAACCTTCATTGGTCCGGTTTGAACCGCAAAGGTTCGACGCGACCGCGCGACGAGGACTGACGATGCGTTTTCTGTGGCCGGAGATGCTCTGGCTGTTGCTTCTGATACCGCTGCTGGTCGGCGCCTACGTCTTCGCGCTGCGTCGGCGCAAGAAGGCCGCCGTGCGCTACGCGAGCCTCACCTTGATCCGGGATGCGCTCGGGCCGCGGCCAGCGGCTGCGCCGCCACATTCCGCCGGCGCTTGTTCCTGCTGGCGACTGACCGCGGCGATCATCGCCATGGCGCGGCCAACCGCCACCCTGACGCTGCCCGCGCAGTACATGACGATCGCGCTCGCGATCGACGTCTCGCGCAGCATGCAGGCGACCGACGTCGAACCGTCGCGCCTGAGCGCGGCGCAGACGGCGGCCAAGGGCTTCATCGAGGATCTGCCGAAGAATGTCCGGCTCGGCATCGTTACTTTTGCCGGCACCGCCGCCGTGGTGCAGACGCCGACCGAGAACCGGCAGGACATGCTCGATGCGATCGACCGCTTCCAGTTGCAGCGCGCGCACCGCGACCGGCAGCGGCCTGCTCTATGCGCTCAGCATGCTGTTTCCGGACGAAGGGTTTCGACCTCGAAGCGACGCTGCGCTCCGCGCGGCGGCACCGATGTCGATCGAGCAGCGGCGCAAGGAGCAGGCCGAGACGCCCGCCGGTCGAGCCCGTCGCGCCGGGTTCGCACACGACCGGCGTCATCATTCTGTTGAGCGATGGTCGTCGCACGACCGGGCCCGATCCGCTCGAGATCGCCACGCATGGTGGCCGATCGCGGCGTCCGCGTTTACACCGTGGGCTTCGGCACTTTGCAGGGCACGACGATCGGGTTCGAGGAGTACTCGATCTACGTTCGGCTCGATGAAGAGACCCTGAAGGCGATCGCCAAGATGACCGGGGGTGAGTACTTCCACGCCGGCACCGCGGCGGATCTGCGCAAGGTCTACGAAAAGCTCAACGCCAAGTTCGCACTGGAACGGCAGGAGACCGAGATCAGCGCACTGTGGAGCGCCGGCGCGGCCGGGCTCTTCCTGCTCGCCACGCTGCTCTCGCTGCTGTGGTTCTATCCGACCGGGGATCGTGCGTCCCGTGACGTCCTGAGCGAGACCGTCTGCCGTAGCCGGATTCGCTGTGCGGGCGTGCATTCGCGCTTGCGCGTTTCACTCCCTCGGCGCTCCTGAAATCATGACCCACCGTACCCGCAAGTTCTGGGGCTGGGGCTACGAAGGGGCGGGCCGGCTGCCGATCAGCAGCTGCGCATGGTGGCGTTGCTGTGCGCGCGTTTCGGCATGTCAACGGACGGGGCCCAGGCGCCACCGCGCATCGAGGATATCAAGTTGCGTGCGCCACGGGTCGCCGCGCCCACTGCCTTGACGCACCTGTGCAGCGACCAGGCTTTGGCCCGCGCCAGCCACACCTATGGCAAGTCGTTCCGCGACATCGTGCGCGCGTTTGCGCGTGACTTCACCCATGCACCGGATCTCGTAGTGCGGCCGCGCGACGAAGCCGATGTGATCGCGGTGCTCGATTGGTGCACCGACGCGCGTGTCGCTGCGGTGCCTGACGGCGGCGGTACCAGCGTGGTCGGTGGAGTCGAGGGCCCGTCCAGCAGCGGTGACTACCGCGGCTGGGTGTCAGTCGATCTGGCGCATCTCGACCGTGTCGTCGAAGTCGACCTCGACTCGCGTGCAGCCCTGATCCAGGCGGGTGTACTCGGCCCGGCGCTCGAGCATCAGTTGCGGCCGCACGGACTCACGTTGCGACACTACCCGCAGTCGTTCGAGTTTTCTTCGCTGGGGGGCTGGATTGCCACGCGCGCGGGCGGGCACTTTGCGACCCTGCAAACACACATCGACGATCTGGTCGAAGCGCTGCGCGTGGTGGCACCACAGGGCACGATCGAAACACGCCGGCTGCCGGCGTCCGGTGCCGGACCGAGTCCCGATCGCCTGTTCATCGGTTCAGAGGGAACCCTCGGTGTGATCACCGAGGCCTGGATGCGATTGCAGGTTCGGCCCGAATTTCGTGCAAACGCGACCGCCTCATTCACGGACTTTCTGGCTGGTGCACGCGCGGCGCGCGCGGTCGCGCAGGCCGGCCTTTACCCTGCCAACTGTCGCTTGCTGGATGCCGGCGAGGCATTGCTGAATGGCGTCGGCCGCGGAGACGTGGCGGTTCTGGTGCTGGCATTCGAGTCGGCCGATCACCCTCTCGACGCCTGGATGGCGCGTGCCCTGGAACTGGTGCGCGCGCACGGCGGACAGGTGAATGACGTCGCCAGTGCTCGGCAGGGGACGGAGCAGGACGGTGCGCGTGAAGGTGCTGCCGGCGCCTGGCGCTCTGCTTTTCTCGACATGCCCTACCTGCGTGATGCGCTGGTCGGATCCGGGATGATCAGCGAGACCTTTGAGACGGCGGTCACCTGGAATCGCTTCGAGGAGTTTCACGCGGCCGTCCTGGGTGCGACTGCCTCTGTGGTGCGACGTGTATGCGGCGCCGGCAGCGTGACCTGTCGCCTGACCCATGTCTATCCGGATGGTGCCGCGCCGTACTACACCGTGATTGCCCCCGGACTCCCGGGCAGCCAGTTGAGTCAGTGGGCCGAAATCAAGGCTGCCGCGTCCGACGCCATCATCACCCACGGCGGAACGATCACGCATCATCATGCGATCGGGCGCGATCACCGGCCATGGTATGACCGTCAGCGTCCCGACGGTTTCGCGCTTGCCCTGCGCGCTGCCAAGCACGCGTTGGATCCCGGCTGGATACTCAACCCCGGGGTATTGATCGATCCGTAACGGAGTGGTTCGATCTGCGGCGACGCAAAATTGCGTGGTCTGCCATCAAAGGGCTTGCCCGCAACGCCGACCCGCGGCAATCTAGCGTGGCCCGTTTTCGCTGCAATCACGTTGTTCAAGCTTCAAGCTGCGTGGATTCGATGGCGCCGCGGCTCACCGATTCAGAGGACCACGATGAGTACAAGAATTGTCCTGAGCGCTGTCGCAACGAGCATGGCTGCTGCACTGGTGGTGATGGCGGGGTGTAGCACGGCCCCATCCGAGACCAAGCCCGCGGCTGCGGCGAAGCCGCTCGAAGACGGCCAGGCACCTTTGCCGGCAAATTACAAGAGTTGGCCGAAGTTCTTGACCTCCGTTCAACGACCGGACGTCAAGCAGGTGCGCGATATCTACATCAACCCGACTGGCTACCAGGCCAGGGCCGGGCAGGCCTTTGCCCCAGGCACGACATTCGTGATGGAGAATTTCTCGGTCAAGCTCGACGCTGCCGGCAATCCGGTGATGACCGACGGCAGACTGGTCAATGCCGACTTGGTGCGCGTGTTCGTCATGGCCAAGGGCCCCGGCTATGGCTCGCAGGTGCCGCCCGAACTGAAGACCGGCGATTGGGTGTTTGCCTCGTTTGACGCCACCGGCAACAAGACTGCAGACAACCTCGTTGCGTGCCGCCCATGTCACGTCCCCTTGGCGAGCAAGGATTTTGTGGCGCGCTACGACGAGTACTTTGCCGAACGCAGCAAGGGATACCAGTGAGATTGGCGAACCGGCCCGCGCTTCACGCGGAAACCGATCGCTGACACTTATCGCGTCACCACGACCAGCCGATCAGTGCCGGACTCCGCGCCCCAGGCCTCGCCCGGGCGACCGAGCATCTGGCGCACCTGCGCATTGCGCCGGTCACTTTCGAAGCGCTCGAACTTTTCCGTTTCAGGATCAAACCGCAGGATCGAGTTGCTTTGCCACTCGGTCAGCCAGACCTGGTCGCGCTCATCGACGTACACGGAATACACCTGAGCCCGCTCTGCGGGTTTCCATTGCTTCCATTCCTTGCGCGCCGGGTCATAGCGGCTCACCTGGCCCGAACTCCATTCGCTGATCCAAAGGCGCCCCTTGGAGTCTGACCACACCCGGCGTGCGCCTTGTCTGGGAGTGGGCGGCTCAATCACCGTGGCCACACCGCTGCGCGTGTCGATGTGGGCCAGATGACTGCCTGCCAGTGACACGTAGTAAATCTCACCGGACGGTGTGGCCGTGATGCCGTAGGGGCCGCGCCCGCGCGGCGCTTCCCAGACACGCACTTGGCCGGACTTCGGATCGACACTGCCGTAGTAGCCAGACTGGCCCGTCAACCACAACAGGCCGCGACCGTCAAAGGCCGCGGTGTTCATGTTGACGTAGGGCGTGCCTTCCGGAAGCTGGAAACGCTTGACCTCGCGGGTCCTGGGATCGACACGCACGATCGCGTTCAAACCGCTGTCGGTAACCCATGCCGCCCCGTCTGGACCGACGATCACACCGTGCGGGGCTGAACCGAAGCCGAGCGGAATGTGTTCGGTGCGGCCGGTGCTTGGATCGAGACGACCGAGATCACCGCTGCGCTGCGCGGTGTACCAGACCGTGCCATCCGGCGCGGGCGCAACATCGTGCGGGCCGGAGCGCGGCGGCAGCTCGTAGTAGCGAACCTGCTGCGCAACGGCGCCGGACACCAACGAACCAAGGACGAGCAGCGCTGACAGAAGGAGTCGCATCATGTCCGCCTCCGGCGAGGGCCAAGCGACACGTGATCGGCAATCGTACGCCGCAACGTAGATGGCTTCGCCCCCTGCATCGAGATCAATCCGTAAGCAGGGAAACCTGTCCGACGTCGGGGCGCGTTTCACCGGCTGGCGCGAGATTGCCGGCACGGACGCCGAGCAGCCGGATGCGGCGCGCAAGGTCGACTCGCTTGAGGCACTCGCCGGCGGCGCGGCGAATCGTCGCGGCGTCGTCGGTCGGCGCACTGCAGGGTCAGGTCGCGCGTGACGGTCTTGAAATCGTCGAATCGCAGTTTGATGCCGATCGTCTTGCCGGCGTAGCGCTTGCGCGCAGGTCGTCGCTGAGCTCCGATGCACAGCTCGGTGAAGATGCGCGTCAGTTGCGCGCGGTCGCGCACCGCGTGCAGGTCGCGCTCGAAGGTGGTTTCGCGGCTGATCGACTCGGTTCGCTGAACGTCTCGACCGCGTCGTTCATCGCGACCGCGCCGCGGCGTCGCGAGCCAGGCACCACTTGCCTTACCGAAGTGACTGCATCAGCCAGCGGACTCGGACTTGCGCGAGTTCGCCGATGGTCGCGATGCCGAGCTTCGCCAGGTGTGCGGCGGACTTCGGCCCGACGCCGTGCAGTCGGCGCACCGGCAGCGGCCAAAGCGCGTCGCGATCACGTCGTTTGCGGATCACGAGTCAGTCCATCGGGCTTGTCGAGTTCGGAGGCGATCTTGGCGACCAGCTTGTTCGGCGCAAGTCCGATCGAGCAGCAGAGTCCGGTCGCGGCGCGTACGGCCTGCTTGAGTTCAGCCGGCGATCTCACGCGCCGACCACCAGATTTCGGCGTCGCGATCCGTCGGCGTCGATCGTTCCGGATGCCTCGTCGTCTGCGATTCACGCGCGCCGCGACCGAGTCGCGTGAGGTCGATGTAGATCTCGTCGATGCCGCGGTCTTCGATGACCGGCGCGATCGCTCGCACCGCTGCCTTGAACAGGCGCGAGTACTTGCGGTATTCGTCGAAATCGACCGGCAGCAACGACTGGCGTCGGGCGCTTTCTGCGCCGCCTTCATCATGCCCATCGCCGAGTTGACGCCGAGGGCGCGCGCTTCGTAGGTCGCGGTCGTGACGACGCCGCGCGCCGACGTATCCGCCAGCGAGAAAAGCGCCGCCGCTCGTCGCCGCTAACGGCGATCGGTTCCCAAACGGGTTGCCGATCACGGCCGCCACCGATCACGACCGGCAGTCCGCGCAGCTCGGGATAGCGAAGCAATTCGACCGACGCGTAAAAGGCGTCCATGTCGAGATGCGCGATGACACGCACGCCGAAGGCGTCGAGGGTGAATGCAGCGCGTTCATGACACGGGCGGCGCGTCCATGGCACCGTGCAGTGTATGGTGAGCGGCGCTCTTCGCTCCCTTCGCTCTCGTCCTTCCGTGCCGATCCAGTCCGACCGCCTGCTGATATCTACGCCGCCGCACTGCTGCGCGGCCTGGCCGCGGGAGCCATCAGCGTGCTGGCAGCGGTGTACCTCGCCAAGCGCGGCTTCGCGGATGGCGCGATCGGTCTGGTGCTCACCGCAGGCATGGCAGGAGTCCTGGCCGGCACGGTCTACGGCACCTGGTTCGCCGATCGCGTCGGCCGCAGACGCAGCCTGGTGCTGCTCGCGCTGCTGGCTGCGTCGGTGGCGTGCTGTTCGCGTTCGCCGACTCGCAGTGGGCGGCCGGGGCGGCGGCATTCGTTGGCATGGTGAACACCCAGGGTTCGGATCGCGGGGCCGCGCACGCGCTCGAGCAGGCGATCCTGCCGGCGACGACCAACGATGCAGATCGCACGCATGTGTTCGCCTGGTACAACGCGCTGTCCGACATCGGCGGCGCCGCCGGTGCCCTGCTGGCTGCACTGCCAGCGCTGCTGCGCGATCGATTGGCGGTGCCCGAACTGCGCGCCTACGACACCACGCTGTTGGTCTATGCCGCGCTGCTGGTCGCGGTGGCGCGTGCTGTATGCTGCGCCTGTCACGTGCGACCGAGCAGAGGCGTTACGCACCTCGCTGCCGGCCCCCATGCGCTGCCGCCGAGCTCGCAACGGGAAGTTCGGCGCTTCGCCGGTCTGTCGGCGCTCGACGCGGTCGGTGGTGGTTTCATCGGTTCGGCGCTGATTGCGTATTTTCTGTACGCGCGCTTCGGCGTCGGCGAAGGTGAGCTTGCGCCCTGTTCGTGGTGGCGCGACTGATGACGGTTGCTTCGCATTTCGTCGCGGCCTGGCTTTCGCGCCGCATCGGTCTGGTCAATACGATGGTGTTCACGCACATTCCATCGAGCCTGCTCCTGCTGACCTTGCCGATCGCGCCGAGTTTCGGCGTGGCGGCGGCGACTATTCATTCTGCGCGAGGGCCTGTCCGAGATGGATGTGCCGACCCGACAGTCGTATCTGATGGCGATCGTGCCAGCACATGAGCGGGCCTGGGCAGCCGGGCTGGCGCAACTCGCGCGGGCCGGCGGGCGCATGGTGTCGCCGGCGCTGGCGGGCGCGGCGATGCAGGCCGGCGCGCTCTGGCTGCCGCTGGCGGCCGGGGCAACGATCAAGATCGTCTATGACCTGCTCATGTGGCGCGCCTTCCGACGCCTGAAGCCGCCGGAGGAGCGATGAAGAACATGGACTGACCGCGAGCGCATTGCTATCGCGACTTCAGTCCCGCTTTGAACTCGTCTCAGGGACTGCGCGGCGCCCTAAGGCTCTTTGCGCGCCTCGTAGAGCGCCGGGGTGGCGCCACCACGCGCAAGCAACTCGCGCAGGTGCTGCACGGAATTGCGATCCAGCGTGTTGCCGCCGTGGTGCGGCCGATGCACGATCCCGTCGGCATTGTTGAGCTTGACGCGGATGCGGGCACCGGCCAGGGATTCGAGTTCCGCGCCGAGGTGCTTCAGCAGCGACTCGATCTCGCGCCAGTGGATGTTGGTGTTGACGGGATCCTTGAAGATCTCGCGCAGCAGATTGACGTGCTTCTGGCTCATCGGTGCTTTCGGCGTTTTGCGCCGCCCCGCCACGCGAGAGTTCGCCCCCAAGGGCAACCCACTGACAGCGATCGGGCAGAAGTCCGACGATACCGCGCCTGTCCAGATTGGGCGAACCGGCCCTCTCCCAAGGGGGCACCGGATCAGCGCGGAAGCCGGTACTCCGGCAGTTGCGAAGGCGGCGGCGTGCCAGGCGGCGGAATAGCTGCGTTCGGCGGCGGTGTTCCCGGCGGAGGCACGGCTGCGTTCGGTGGCGGTCCATAACCCGGCGCTGCCGGGCGACTGGCGATTGCTGTCTGATTCGCGCGGGCCTGAGGTGCGAACCCTCCGGCCACTGGCACGCGGTTGCCGGAGGCGTACATGCACTGGAAATAGGCGCTGTCGTACTGGCGTTGCGCGCCTACAAAGGTGGCCTGGGCATTGGCGCTTCCCGCCGCAGATCCGGCAAACAGACCCATCCCGGCCCCGACCGCAGCCCCATCCCCGCCGCCGATGGCGCCACCGATCAAAGCACCGATTACGGTCCCGGCTATTGCGGTTCCGACGCCAGCGTTGTTCGCTGCATCACTCGGTGTCCCGCTGCGAGAAAGCGCGAACTGTCGGCAACTGGCGTCATCAACCTGAAACTGCTCAAACGACTTGCGGCTTCCGGGCAGCGCCTGGACGCTGGGTCCGGGTGGGACCGTCACGCAGGCCGACAGCAGCAATGGCGCAACGACAGCCAGGGAAAGTGACTTCATCGACTCGGTACCTGTGGTGTGACCTGCTGCCAGGCTTCCGGGCAGCGCTCAACGTAGGGGTAATAGCCTTGGGCACTGGCGCACCAGTACCACCAGGACTTGGGTTCAGAAGTAACCGGCGGTGGAGGTGGCGAAGCCTGAGTTGGAGCTGTCGATCTCTCGACCCACTCCGTCATCGGATATTCAGTTGCCGGGAAGAACGTACTTGAGGCTACGACAACCGGAGCGCCTGACCATCCCCAGCCCCAGCCCGGATAGCCCCACCCCCAGGCACCGCCCCAGCCCCATCCCCAACCCCAGCCCGGGCCCCAGGCACCGCGCCAACCCCAGCCCGGATACCCCCAGCCCCAGGCACCACGCCAGCCCCAGCCTGCATGTCCCGACCCCCAGGCACCGCCCGACCCCCAGGCGCCTCCCGGGCGGCCGTACCAACCCGATCCGCCGTGCCAGCCCCCGGGGTTGCCGACGACCGCGCCTCCCGCCGGGAACGTGGGACGCGGCGGGGGGGTTCGGTAGCCGCCTGCCGCCTCCACCGGCGCGTTTGCAGTTCCGATGACAAACGTTGCGGCCAACGCAGCGATTCCTGGCAGAGGTCTCATCGCTTTCTCCTTCTGGCTCAACGGTGCAACTTGACTTTACGCCGACATGAAGGCGACCGGCGGACGACTTTGTTACAGGTAGTAGCACGCTCTCGCGGCATGGCGCCGTTGCATGGCTCAAAGGGCACCGGCGGCGTTGCGAAGGGCCGTCCGCGCTATCCTCGGGCCGAGTCTTTGTTTCGGGACCGCGGTCGATACCTGCCGCGACCGGGGCACCCGCTGCCGATGGCGACGACTTCGCGTGCGATGTCCACTTGCATTTGCTCGACCTGCGGCACCGAGTTTCGCTGCGGAATCAGCGATGCCGAGGGATGCTGGTGCGCGCGCTTGCCTGCCTTGCCCGCGACCGCTCTGGATGCGCGCGTCGCGTGTCGCTGTCAGAACTGCCTGCTCGCAGCCCTCGAGCGCGCCGCTTCCCGGGCGCAAGCATGTTGACCTCGATCGCGCTCAACGACCTGCCGCGCCACGTCGGCCGTGAAGTGGCCGTCAGCGACTGGTTCGCCATCACGCAGCCCATCATCGACGAGTTTGCCGAGGCCACCCGCGATGCGCAGTGGATTCATGTCGACACCGAACGGGCGGCGCGTGAGTCGCCCTTCCTCGATCCCCAGGGCCGCCCCAGCACGGTTGCACACGGCTTTCTGACCCTGTCGCTGCTGACGATGTACATCGAGAACTGTCTCCGGATCACCGGGGCTCGCGCTGGATTGAACATCGGCTTCGATCGTGTGCGCTTCGTATCCCCAGTGCCGGCTGGCAGTCTGCTGCGCGGCCGTTTCTCGTTGGCACGCGCCACCCGCCTGCCTGACGGCATGCAGTTGCACTGGGATGTCGTGCTCGAGCGCCATCGCGAAGAGCGTCCGGCACTGGTGGCCGAGTGGGTGACGCGGCTGGTCGAGTGAGGACTTAGCGCTTGCGCGCGAGCGTCAGGCCGTCACCGATCGGCAGCATCGACAGGTCGACCCTGTCGTCGTGATGCAGAGCGAGGTTGAGTTTCTGCAGCGCGGCGGTGTCCTCATCCTGCGCCGGGACGGCGACGCGCCCGCTCCACAGCACATTGTCGATTGCGATCAGGCCGCCGCTTCGCAATAGTTGCAAACAGCGTTCGAAGTACGCGGAGTAGTTGGACTTGTCGGCATCGATGAAGGCAAAGTCATAACTGCCGGCGGCGCCCGCGGCGAGGCGAGCGTCGAGGGTCGCCAGAGCGGGTGCGATCACCAGTTCGATCTTGTGCGCCACGCCGGCACGTTGCCAGAAGGGTCGTCCAATCGCGGTGAATTCCTCGCTGATGTCGCAGGCCAGCACCTGGCCATTGGCGGGCAGCGCCAGAGCTACCGCCAGTGCGCTGTAACCGGTGAAGGTGCCCACCTCGATCGTGCGCTGTGCGCCGATCGCACGCACCAGCAACGCCATCAGTTGTCCCTGCTCGGGCGAGATCTGCATCCGCGCCATCGCATGCGGTGCAGTTGCCGCACGCAACGCGGCGAGCTCGGGGTGCTCGCGCAACGAAACGCCGAGCAGATAGTCGTACAGCGTGTCGTCGAGATTGATTGTGCGGCTGGACATGACAACAGCTTACCCGGTCGGCCAGATTGCGGCGTTGCCGTCCTCCTCGCTTGGCATCATGCTTCGATGCATGGTGATGACCCGCCGCACCTTGCTGAGTGCGCTCTTGAGCCTCCCGGCAGCGCATTTAGGCTCTCCGCTTGCGGCACCGGCCGGGAATCTGACTGCGCACCAGCGAATGCTCGAAGCAATCGAGGCCGACTTCTACGCCACGCGCGACAGTACGGGTCGCGAGGCAATGGGCCCGCTGGTGCGGCAGGCGATGGAGCGCGTTCCTCGCGATCGTTTCGTGCCGCCGGAATTTGCGGCGCGCGCCTGGGACAATCGACCCTTGCCGATCGGCCATGGACAGACGATTTCGCAGCCCTTCATCGTGGCCCTGATGACCGAGTTGCTTGATCTGACGCCGGGCGACTCGGTACTGGAAGTCGGCACGGGCTCGGGTTACCAGGCGGCCGTTCTCGCTGAGTGCGCGGGTCGTGTTTACACAATCGAGATCGTCGAACCGCTGGCCGAGCGCGCGCGCATCCTGCTGGGCGGACTTGGTTATCGCAACATCGAATTCCGCGTCGGCGACGGCTATGCCGGCTGGCCCGAGGTGGCGCCGTTCGACGCGATCATCGTGACCGCAGCGCCTGACCACGTGCCAAAGGCCCTGATGTCGCAACTGAAGCGCGGCGGTCGGATCGTGATCCCGGTCGGCACGCGCGGCTCGCAGCAATTGTTGGTACTGCGTAAGGACGTGGACGGCCGGGCAATCACTCGTCAGACCATCGAAGTGCGGTTCGTGCCGATGACCCGATCGCAATGAGAGCCGCGGCATATGCGGCCGCTCTTGGCGGGCTGCTCGCCGTCGGGGCCGGCTTCTTCGTCGCAAGCTGCGCCGGCACTGCCAGTGCCCAGGAACATCTGGAGTCCTTGCCGCGCATCACGGTCGTGAGCAAGGGCGAGGTGTTCGTGATTGATGCCATATTGATTGCGCCAGTGCCCCTCGCCCAGGCCTGGGAGGTGCTCACGGATTTCGATGCGATGAGCAAATATGTGCCCGACCTGGAAGTGAGTCGAGTGATCGCGCGCAGCGGCCCGCGAATGCAGGTCGAGCAGCATGGCGTGATGCGCTGGGGGCCGCTGTCGAGTCGCTTCCACACGGTGCGTGAGATCGAACTCACGCCGCTCAGCCTGGTGAGCTCGCGCGTTGTGTCCGGGACAATTCCGCGCGCCGATACCCAGACTCGCCTGGCCGCAGTCAAGGGCGGTACCGAGATACGGCATCACATCGAACTGGTGCCCCAGTCGTGGTTGCCGGATTTCGCATTGACAGAGCTACTGCGCAACGAAACGCGCCTGCAGTTCGAAGCACTAGCTGCCGAGATGCATCGGCGCAGGGAAGGCGCCACTGGACCGGAACGCGCCGCCGAACACACCCCGGCGCACCCGGAACGCACGCAGTAGCTTGCAGCGTTGCGGATTGCTCAGCGTGCCGCGATTGACTTCGCCTCGAGCAGGGCCCAGCGTTCGAAACTCGCGGCCAGCTCATGTTCAATCGCTTCGGCGCGGGCTCGATCAGCTTTCAGCCCCGAGGCGTCCTGGCGGTGATAGTCAGCGCCGCTCATGCGCGCTGTCAGTGCATGCTGTTCGTGTTCCAGGGCTTCGATCGTGCCCGGCAGAGATTCGAGTTCGCGTTGCTCCTTGAACGACAACTTCATGCGCATGGCTCGCTGCGGGACGTCGCGGCTGATCTCGGGCTTGGGCGGCGCAGCGACGGCCGGAACAGTGTCGCGTCGCAGGGCGATCCAATCGCTGTAACCACCGGCGTACTCGGTCCAGCGCCCCCCGCCCTCGGCCACCCAGGTCTGAGTGACAACGTGGTCGAGTAAGGCGCGATCGTGGCTGACCAGGAGCAGGGTCCCGGCGTATTCCTGCAGCGTGGACTCGAGCAGCTCGAGCGACTCGATGTCCAGGTCGTTGGTTGGCTCGTCGAGTACCAGCAGATTGGCCGGTTGGGCAAACAGGCGAGCGAGCAGCAGGCGGTTGCGCTCTCCGCCCGACAGCGTCTTGATCGGCACGTTGGCGCGCTGTGGTGGGAAGAGGAAGTCACCGAGGTAGGTCATCACGTGCTTGCGCTGGGTTCCGATCTCGATCCAGTCCGAACCCGGGCTGATGGTCTCGACCAGCGTGCGTTCCGGATCCAGCGACTCGCGCATCTGGTCGAAATAGGCAACCTGCACCCGGGTGCCAAGCCGCACCTTGCCCGTATCCGGCGCCAGCGCCCCGAGCACCAGTTTGATCAGCGTGGTCTTGCCCGCGCCATTGGGGCCGATCAGCCCGATGCGGTCGCCGCGCATCACGCGCGCCGTCAATCGTTCGACCACGCGCAGCTCACCAAACGACTTGCTCACGTCGGTGAGTTCGGCCACCAGCTTGCCCGAGCGTTCGCCCGCATCGAGCGTCAACTTGACCTTGCCGAGCCGTTCGCGGCGCGCTGCGCGGTCGTTGCGCAGCGTCTCGAGTCGTGCCACGCGACCGGCGTTGCGCGTGCGGCGAGCTTCGATGCCTTTGCGGATCCAGGCTTCTTCCTGGGCCCAGAACTGGTCGAACTTGCGCGCGGCGCTGGCCTCGGCCGCCAGTTCGACTTCGCGGCGCGTTTCCCACGCGCTGTAGTTGCCGGGGTAGGAGCGCAGCAGGCCGCGGTCGAGCTCGACGATGCGGGTCGTGACGCGGTCGAGAAATGCGCGGTCGTGGGTGATCACGATCAGGGTTGGTCCGCGCGCCAGCGTCTCCTCGAGCTGGATGATGGCATCGAGATCGAGATGATTGGTGGGCTCATCCAGCAGCAGCAACTCCGGCCCCAGTGCAAACGCCAGGGCCAGGGCTCCGCGTTTGCGCTCACCGCCCGACAGGGCTGACGGATCTCTGGCCTCGTCGAGCCCGAACCGGTGGAGCTGCTCGATGAGCTTCGCCTCGATACGCCAGCGCTCACGATCGTCCGCAAGCTGCTCAAAGTGGCCGCGCGCGGCAAGGCTCTCGCGCAGCGTCGAAGCCGGCGGCAGCGCCGGCTCCTGTTCAACCAGGGCGATGCCGAGGCCGTCGCGACGCTTGATCACGCCGCCGTCAAGCTCGATGCGGCCGGCGATCACATTGAGAAGCGAGCTTTTGCCGGTCCCGTTGCGGCCGATCAAACCGATGCGATCACCTTCGACCACGGTCAGGCTGGCGCAATCGAGCAGGGGGTGAAGGCCGAATGCCAGTTCGGCGTCAAGCAGGGATGCAAGCGTCATAGCGCCGATTGTCGCAAGCCAGCGGCCTGCATCGGCTTGTGACATGAACACGGCCGGGCCCCAAGCCGGAGCGACAGCTCAAACCTTGGATGGCACGTTGCCGGTCAGGTCGATTACCGACTCGGCGATTGCGAGCAGGCGCGGATCGAGATGTCGTCGGTGGCTGGCGGTGAAAGCAAGCGGGCCGTCGAAGCGCGCGATTCGCTCGAGCAGCGCCGCATTGTTGGCCTCGTGTTCGCGCGCGTCGTTGCCGATTGGACGACCGAGCTGGTCGAACAAAGCATCGGACTCGTCGAACAGCAGAAACACGCCGGCATGCTCGGCAGCGCTGAACATGCGTTCGAGATTGAGCTCAGTCTCGTGCGAGTAATGGCTCAGCAGCCGGGTCCAGTCCACCCGCTGCACCGGTGCACCGAGATGGCGCGCGATCACTGCGACCGCTGCGGCACGGGCTTCCGCGTGTGGACTGGTGATCACGGCGACCAACGGTGGCGGACGCTTGTCGCTCAGGCCGCGTCGCGCGAGCCGCGACTTGGCGTTGATTGCCAGCACGGTAAGTGCAATGCGAACCTGGGCCGGAAGGTTTTCGGCAAGACGGTGGTGCTCGGAGCTCATTGGTGCACCCTATGCACTTCGTGCGGTCCCGCCAAGCGGGAGCATTCGCCCGAACAATACGCAAGGCAAAGCCTTGAGGTGGCGTCCGCCGGTCCGCGCGCGGATGGAATGCATCGCTCCGACGCGGGATGTGCTTTGCCTATTTCATGCCGAGTTTGCGCCCGGCGGCAAGCAGGCTTAGGGCCGCGGTCAGGCGTCGGGCGCGTGTGTCCTCGCGCTTTGCGCTCACCAGCCAGGTTACGTACTGACGCCGATAGCCGGGCGCCAGCGCCTCGAAGTTCCGGCGCGCTGCCGGGTGACGCTTCAGCGCGCGTTGCAGAGAATCGGGAGGGTTCAAGTCGCTGCGCGGGTTCGGTCGCGCCGCTGCAACTGGGCGATAGACGGCGAGTCCGGCGGGCGTCATCGCACCGGTCACTTGCAGTCGCTCCATGCGCCGCCGATTGAGAGGCGACCAGTTGCCCGGGTCAGTGCGCGGCGTCAACAGATGGGCGTAACGCTCGGCGTCGAGCGTGCGCACTGTGCTGTCGATCCAGCCGAAGCACAAGGCTTCCTCGACGCAATCACCGTAAGCCACTCCGAGCTTGCCGCTGGCAAGCTTGAAGTGAACGAACCAGACGCCGCGACTGCTTGCATGATGCTTCGCAAGCCAACGTCGCCATGCCGCTCGCGTGCGCAGCGTTAGTTCCGGGTATTCCAGGCGTCGCGTTCTCCTCGGGTCAGACCGACTCGTGCCGGAGGACTTCGGTGCGCGCCGAGCTCCGCTGGACGAAGTGCTCATGGCGCATGTCCCGCAGGCACAGTGGCGATCAGGAACACGCCCGCGGCAGCCAGCCCGAGTGCGGTGGCGTGCACTGCGGTGAAGCTTTCTCCAAGCGCCATCACTCCGACGAAGGAAGCCGCAATGGGCAACATCACGGTAAAAACGCCTGCCTGGTTTGCCGGCACCGACTTGAGTCCTGCCACCCACATCCACACCGCGAACAAGCTGGCGGCCAGCGAATAGAACACCAGCAGCGCCCACAACGGCGCTCCGAGCTTGCCGAGGTCGAAGCTTGCGAGTTGCCAGAGACCGAACGGCGCGATCAGGACCAGGCCCCAAAGATTGACGAGTGCCGACACGCGCAGCGGGGTGCGGGTGGCTGCCAGTCGCTTGGCGACAATCACATAGGTCGCTTCACACAGTACGGCGCCGAACAGGAGCAGATTGCCGAGCAGCGACACGCCGCGATCGCTGTGGCCATCGCGCGCAAGCTGGAGCAAGGCGATACCGCCAACCGCGAGCAGGACGGCAATCACGACGCGCCGGGTGGGGAGCTCGCGCAAAAAGATCCAGGACAGAACTGCCACTACGGCCGGCAGTGTCGCGAGAATCACGCCGGCTGCGGTGGCGGTCGTCAGCATGATTCCGCTCAGCATGCAGATCGAGAACAGAAAGTTGCCGAAGAAAGACATCACGAACAGCAGGCGGTGTTCGGCGCGCGTCAACGGCGCCTCGCCGGGAGCTGTGCGCGTCCACGGCAGCATGGCCACCGCCGCAATTGCGAAGCGCAGAAACGCCAGGGCCAATACGGGAATAGCGGCGGTCAGGGGCTTGGAAAGGGCCACATAGGTGCCAACCAAAGCCATCGAGCCGGCCAGCAGCGCATAGGCACTTGCGCGTGAGTGATGCTGCGTCATGGCGGGCGACGATACCGCGCAGTTCCCCGCGTGTCCGTATGATTGGTCGTCCGCAGAACGGACGAAGACTTCCGGGATTTCATGGCAGCATTCAATTCAATGCCGCGCGCGCTCGCCTGGGTGATCACCTTGTTGCTGTTTGCCGCCGGTTCAGCCGCGGCGCAGGGTTTGCCGACTTCGAAGGTGCCGGAGGAAATGCGGTCCAAGCTCGGCCTTTATCTGTTGCCGAAGGACGCGCAACGCTTCATCAAGGCGCAAAAGGGCAAGGTTCTGTTCGTTGATATTCGCACCCGCGCCGAAGCGCAGTTTCTCGGCATGCCCGAAGGCGTGGATGCGCTGGTGCCGTACGTGGAGTTTCAGGAATTCATGACCGACTGGGACGAGAAGCGCAGCTTCTACAAGCTTGAGCCGTTCAGTGACTTCGTGCCCGAGCTTGAACGGCGAATGAAGGCCAAGGGCCTTACGAAGAACGATCCAATTGTGCTGATCTGCCGTGCGGGAGAGCGCAGCTCGCGCGCCGCCGACCTGCTAGCCGACCTCGGTTATACCCGCGTCTACAACATTCTGTATGGCTATGAGGGTGAGCTGTCCGACAAGGGCCGGCGCAACCTGAATGGCTGGAAGAACTCCGGCTTGCCCTGGAGCTACGAACTCGACAAGGAAAAGATGTACTTTCCGCGCTGAGCTTTCAGCGCAGGCCGTGTCGAAGTCAGTGGCGCGCCAGGACCAACGTTGCAAGCCGCGCAAGGCGGCGTTCGGTCACCTCGGCTGCGCAGATTGCCTTTGCGAGTGCACTCGATTCGCCGCCGAGAGCTGAGACACAGGCGCGCTGCTCCTGCCAGCGCCCTTCGTTGAGCCACGCGCGTTCCTGCGCCGAGAACTGGGCCCGATCCACCGCCGGCAACCTTGCCCAGATTTCGGTATAGCGATCACTCAATGCGTCAAACGCCGACTCAGACCGCTTCTGCGCCAGTGCAGTCTGCTCGGCCAGCGCGCTGCTATCGGCGCGCGCTGTGTTTGCGGCCCCTGCGGAAATGAGGGCGAGAAAAGCAAGGACGATTGATCGCGGCATGGCTGGAATCAGGGCGCAGAGACGCAGAAACTCGACCCACATCCTAGATTCGCGTGATCCGTCGCCAGCAATTGAATGCGCATGTCGATATAACGCGACGTTCGATCCGTGCGCGCGGGATGAAAGCGGCCGCATCGGCGCGGATCGGCTCTTGCGCCGCCATAATGCGGCTCGCAAATGAGCTCCCCCACCAGCACCCCACCAAAGCAGTTGTTTCGCCAGCAGGCTATCGATGCGCAGCGCGAGAAGCTGCTCGGCGAAGTGTCCCTGGCCCGTCCCGTGCCACTGTGGGTTTTCACGCTGCTCGCCCTGGTGTTCGCGGCGGCGCTGGTGGTGTTTTCAATCTGGGGCGAGTATTCGCGACGCGAGCGGGTCGATGGCTTTCTTGCGCTCGACACCGGAGCCGCCCGCATTCTGGCGTCGGAGCCGGGCATCGTGGCCGAGATTCTCGCCAAGGAAGGCGAGGAGGTGCAGCTCGGCCAGCCGCTGATCCGACTCTCGTTTGAGCGCGGGACTGCCTCCGGCGGGACCTCGTCGGAACTGGTGCAGCGCGAGATCAGCGAGCGCATCGGTGGGCTCGACAAGGAGCAGGCGCAGGTGCGACTGCTTGGCACGCAACAGGCCGATGCCCTGAGGCGAAAGATCGCCGACCTCGAGCGCGAACTGGCGCAGTTCAACGCCGAACAGCGTGCCCAGGAGACCCGGCTCGCCTCGGCGCGTCATGAGTTCCAGCGGGCGGAGGATCTGTACAAGGACAAGTTCTATTCGGAATCCAAACTGATCGAGTTTCGTAACAGCGTGCTCGATCAGCAGGTCAAGGTCGAAACGCTCAAGCGCCAGCGCTCAAGCGTTGAACGTGAACTGAGCGCGTCGCGCGCCGAACTGCCGTCGCTTGAACTGAAGACGCAGACACATCTCGAGCAGATCCGGCGCCAGGTCAGCGAACTGCAGCAGGGCAGTGTGCAGGAGGAAGCCAGGCGCGAAAACGTTCTCCGGGCGCCTATTGGCGGCGTGCTCAGCAATATCGCGGTCGCACGCGGTGAAACGGTGGCGGAAGCTGCTCCGCTGGCCGTCGTGGTACCGCGCGGTAGTGGCCTGCATGCGCAACTGCTGGTGCCGACGCGCGCGATCGGCTTCGTGCAGCCCGGCCAGCCGGTGGTGCTTCGCTACGACGCATTTCCGTTTCAGCGCTTCGGGCAGTATCGCGGCGTGGTCGAGCGGGTCAGTCGCACGGTGTGGTCGCCGGGCGAACGGGTCGGACCGCTGCAAGTGAAGGAGCCGGTCTATCGCGTCGACGTGAAGCTGGACGGCCAGTACGTCGTCGCGGGCGAGCAGAAGCTGCCGCTGCGCTCGGGAATGATGGTCAACGCGGACATACTCCAGGAGAAGCGCTCGGTTTGGGAGTGGGTGTTCGAACCGGTGTTGTCATTGAAGGGAAGGCTGCAGTGATGCTCGGCCGTCGGGTTCCGATGATCCTTCAGAGCGAGGCGCCTGAGTGTGGCATCGCCTGCGTGGCGATGGTTGCGAGTTACCACGGCTTCCGCACTGATCTGGGCGCGATGCGACTGCGGCTGGCGCCATCGATGAAGGGGGTGACCCTCAAGCACATCAGCACTATCGCGGAGACCATGGCGCTGACAGCGCGCGGCGTAAAGGTGGCGCTCGAATCGCTGGCGCAGCTGAAGCTGCCGGCGATCCTGCACTGGGACATGAACCACTTCGTCGTGCTGACCAAGGTCGATGGCGACCGGATCACCGTCAATGATCCGGCGCGCGGCCGGCGCATCCTGACGCTGAAAGAAGCCTCGGACCATTACACCGGCGTGGCGATGGAGCTCACGCCGGCCACAGGATTCAAGACGCATGACGAGCGTGAGCGCATCACTGCCTGGCAGCTGGTGCGCAGTGCCACCGGGCTCAAGAGTGCGATCACGCAGGTCTTGCTGCTGTCGCTGGTACTGGAGGTACTGGCGATCGCTTCACCGTTTTTCCTGCAGATCGTCGTCGATCGCGTAGTCGTCGGGCGCGACCGCGACCTGCTTGCTGTGCTCGGCATCGGATTTGCATTGCTGGCCGTGATGATCGCCGTGATCACCGCGCTGCGTTCCTGGCTCGGCGTCTATATCAGCACAAGGCTCAACCTTCAGTTGCTGGACACCCTGTTCGCGCGCCTGCTGCGTCTGCCACTGGCGTGGTTCGAAAAACGCCACATCGGTGACATCGTCTCCCGCTTCCGCTCGGTCGACGCGATCCAGCGCACGCTGACCCTGACCTTCCTCGAAACCGTAATGGACGGCGTGATGGTCCTGGTCACCTTGGCGGTGATGTTCTGGTACAGCCCCACGCTTACGCTCATTGTCGCGATCGCAGCGGCACTTTACGGCGGCCTTCGCTGGATGCTCTATGGCCCGCAGCGACGCGCGACCGACGAGCGCATCGTGCACGAGGCCAAGGCAGCCACGCACTTCATCGAGACCTTGCGCGGCATGATGGCGATCAAGCTCAACCTGCGCGAATCCGAGCGGCGCTCCGCCTACCTGAACCACGTGGTCGACCAGACCAATGCCGATGTTCGCGTGCAGAACCTGGCACTGCTGCAGCGCGCCGGCAATGTGCTGATCTTCGGCCTTGAAAACGTCATCATTATCTGGCTCGGCGCCACGGCGGTGCTGGACGGCCAGCTCTCGGTCGGCATGCTGTTTGCGTTCCTGCTGTTCAAATTGCTGTTCATCACGCGCGTCAATAACCTGGTCGACAAGACAATCGAGTTCCGCATGCTTGATCTGCACGCCGATCGGGTCGCAGACATTGCGCTGGCTCAACCCGAATCCGCGGCCGAGATGCCGGCGGTCGCGCGCGCTGACGCGCCGAGCGCGGCATTTGTGCTTGAAGCGCGCGACCTCGGCTTTGCCTACGGCATCGAGGGATTCGTCTTCCGCGGCTTGTCCCTGAGCCTGCGGCCCGGCGAAACGGTCGCTATCGTCGGCCCGAGTGGCGCCGGAAAAACAACACTCGTCAAAGTACTGGCCGGACTATTGGATCGCACCGAGGGGATGCTGACGGCCGCCGGGCGGGACGTACGTGACTGGGACCGCGCCGCCTACCGTGGCCGGATCGGGGTGGTCATGCAGGACGACCACCTGTTTGTGGGCACCATCGAAGACAACATCAGCTTTTTCGACCCCCAGCACGATCCTCAGCGCGCCCGCGATTGCGCCCGGCTGGCCATGATCGATGAGGACATCATGACCATGCCAATGCAGTACAACACCATCGTAGGCAGCCTAGGCGTGGCCTTGTCGGGCGGCCAGCGCAGCCGCGTCCTGCTCGCACGCGCTCTCTATCGGCAGCCGCAGATACTGTTTTTGGACGAGACCTTTGATCAGTTGGATCTGGCTCGAGAGCGAGCGATCACTGACGGACTCAAACGCACGGGCATTGGATTGGCAATCGTCAGCCATCGGCCGGATACCGTGGGAGCGGTCGACCGGATCGTACGACTGGCGGATGAACCGGCACCGCTGAGAGCTGCATGAGCGGTGCGGTCCGCGCATGAAAAAGCCGGCGGCTGCCGGCTTCGTGTTGGAGGTTCCGAAGTGTGGAATCAGCGGACCACGGCGACGCCTTCGACGCCCGGCTGCACCTTCAAAGACTCCAGGCACTGCTCGAATTTCGGCACCCTCTCGCTTGGGCGGACTTGAAACTGGAATACCGGTTCGGCCGGTCCCCGGCCGACGAATTCAATCGTGCATCCGGTAGCAACTGACAGCGCCATCGCCCCTTGAGGATTGGGAGGCACGCGGACCGGTTGCAGGGTGATGTTCACCAGCTGCCCTGGGCCGGTGGGAACTGAAGCGCCGGTCGCGCAGGCAGCCAAGCTAAGAACAAGGGCAGCGAGGGAGAGGAGTCGGGTGGTGTTCATAGGCTAAAGTTTCGCACAAAAAAATACCGGCCCCGTCGGGCCGGTTGAGTTGCGGAAGAACTGGTTACTGGCGTCTTGTGGTAAATGGGATCGCGCTCATGCGCAGTCCCGCGATTCTGCGATGCTAAGCCCGACGGTCCGCTCCGCAGGCTCAGCCGGTAAGCCGCTATTAGTACGAAACGCAAATCGTGCCGCCACCGACCCACTCAAGTTCGGAAGCCTTCAGTTCAACAACCGGGGCCTCGGCTTGCTCGGCGACTTGGGTCTCAACCGCATCGATGATCGTGTTCATTTGGTTTCCTTCCGCAGGGTTATCTGGTTCTTTTTTGGGGCCCAGTCACTACTGAGCATGGGGCGAATAGTGGAAGGCCTGTAAGGCCTTGAAAATCACCCGCTTGCGCGCTTGGCAAACTTCCTGCTGAGCGTGCACAATCGCGGCGCCCGAATTTCCGGCCGCTGGAACCCGATTGAACACTGCCGACAAGGAAGCCGAGCTCGCCCAACTCGAAACCGAGCTGAAAGCGAATCTTGCCGCACCGGCCGCTGATACGCCGGCTTTTCTTGAGCAAGCCTCGCAGCGACTGCGCAGTATTCCGTTCAGGGTCGCGCCCGATCGACGGGTCGCCTGCCTGACCGAAATCGCCTGGCAGTATTACCACCACGGTCAGCGCCTGTTCAGCGCCGTCGAACCAATTGCACTCGCGGTGATGCTTGCTCGGCAGGAGGGGCTCAGACCGCTATTGCGCCGGGCGCTTTCCATTCAGGGCGCAGTGCTAGTCGCCACGAACAATCCGACCGACGCGCTGCGAAGTCTTCTGGAGGCACTCGATATCTCTCACGAGTTGAAGGACATCGTGGCAGTAACGGCGGCCTGGAACAACATTGGATCCGCCTTCCACGAAGCCGCGCTGTTCAGCGATGCCCGGGCCTGTTTCGAACGCGCCGCTTCATTCAGCAGGGAAGCGCCTGATCACCCGGCAGCGCGGCAAATTCGATCGGCAGCACTGGCCAATGCGGCAATGTGCAGTCTGCAGTTGCTCGAATACGAACGTGGGATTGAGAGTGTTGCCCGGGCGATCGAGGCGCTCGCGTCGCCTCGTACGCCAGAAGAGTTGGCGGCTCGTGTTCTCGCCGAAGCGACGTACACCCGACTCCTCGTGGGCCTTGATCGACCGACTGAAGCGGCCGAACGCGCTAATGTGGCACGTGCGATGGCGCCCGAAGCACGGTCCCTGCGCGCCGACGTTGCCGCCTCCTGTTCAGTGGGCCTGGTCGAGGTCTACAACGGACAAGCCGATATCGGCATATCGCGCATGATGAGTGCATTGGAAAAGGCGCGCGTCATCCAGTCGTCGCTGCGCGAGGCCCTGCAGGCACTGGTGCAGGCTTACGAACGGTCCGATCGACCAGACCGGGCGCTGTCGACCCATCGCGAATTGATCATGCTGATCCGAAAGGCGCAGCAGAACGCGATCCTGAAGTCGCAGGAACTTCATCTCGAGCGACTCGAGTTGCCGCATGTAAATCCCGAGGAGTACCTGAAGGAAAAGGATGACGAGTTGCGTGCGCGCATGGAGGCAGTAGTGCGCGGACCGAGCCCGGAGCAGATGCTCGAACAGCTTGCCCTGACGGTCGAAATGCGCGAAGAGACCAACGGCGAGCACGCCTTCCGCGTCGGCAAGCTGACTGCCATGTTGGCAAAGGTCTATGGTCTGGCTGAAGAGCAGTGCGGCGAGATCGAGAAGGCGGCGCGTCTGCACGATATCGGCAAGGTCGTCATCCCTGACACCGTGATCCGCAAGAAGAAGGCACTAAACGACGGTGAGTGGCAGATCATCCGTACCCATGCGCAAACGGGGGCCGAACTGATTGGCAAGTCGAGATTGCCATATGCGATGCTGGCCGAAGAGATCGCCCGCTATCACCATGAGCGCTGGGGTGGCGAGGGTTATCCGGAAGGTCTTTCGGGCGGTGCGATACCGCTGGCAGCGCGCATGGTGGCGCTGGCCGACGCGTTTGATGCCCTGATCCATGAGCGTCCTTATCGGCGTTCGTTCACGATCGAGGAAGCGCTGGGCGAACTCGCGCGCGGGCGTGGCAAGCAGTTCGATCCCTACCTTACCGACCTCTTCATTCCGATGGTGCGCCAGTTTTACGAAGACAACGCGGACGCGGACGAACAGCTTGCTGCCGAGGCCCGCGCAGCACCCTTCTCCGAAATGCGCCGCCGCGTCGAGGCGGAACTGGCGCGGGGCGTGGTCAGCAACAACAGCCGTTCGAGCTGAGAAGCATCACCTTGCCTTGAGCCGGTTACGGCTCGCTTCGGGCGCGCTACGCTCCCGGCCTGTCGTTGCAATGCAATCCCTATCGAAGGAATCCAAACGCCATGAAGATCGCCATGGTCGGCACCGGCTACGTCGGGCTGGTTTCTGCAGCCTGCTTTGCCGATGTCGGCAACACCGTGACCTGCATCGATGTTGACGAGGTCAAGCTCGCTTTGCTGAATGCGGGCGGTATCCCGATCCACGAGCCCGGGCTCGATGAAGTGGTCGCGCGCAATCGCGCGGCTGGACGTATCACATTTACCTCGGACTATGCTGCGGCAGTGTCCGACGCGGAGGTGGTCTTCATCGCGGTCGGCACGCCGCCGCGCGAAGACGGTTCGGCCGACCTGCTGCATGTGCTCGCCGCCGCGCACGCAGTCGGGCGCACGATCGGACGACACGCGGTCGTGGTCGTGAAGTCGACCGTGCCGGTCGGCACCTGCGACAAGGTACGCGCGGTGCTGGACGAGGAGCTGGCTCGGCGCGGGGTCGATTGGCGTATTGCAGTCGCGTCGAATCCGGAATTCCTGAAGGAAGGCGCTGCGCTGGATGACTTTCGCCGGCCCGACCGCATTGTGGTCGGCACGGATGATGCGCGTGCATTTCGTCTGCTGCGGGCACTGTATGCGCCGTACAACCGACAGCAGGATCGCATGATCGAAATGGATACGCGCTCCTCGGAATTCACCAAGTACGCGGCCAACGCCATGCTGGCGGCGCGTATTTCTCTGATGAATGAGCTCGCGCGCGTGGCAGAGTGCGTCGGCGCGGATATCGAATTCGTTCGGCGCGGCGTCGGCTCCGATCCGCGCATCGGTCCGAATTTTCTCTATGCCGGCGTTGGCTACGGTGGCTCCTGCTTTCCGAAGGACGTGCGTGCGCTCGTGAACATGGCACACACCGCCGGCGCCAGTGCAGACATACTGACCAGCGTTCAGCAAGTCAATGAAGCGCAGAAGAAGCTGCTGGGCACCAAGATCGCCCGTTTCTACGGCGGAGCCCTGCGTGGCCGCACTCTGGCGGTCTGGGGCTTGGCGTTCAAGCCCAATACCGACGATTTGCGCGAAGCCCCGAGCCTGGCACTGATCCGTGAATTGCTGGCGGCCGGCGCTCGGGTGCGCGCTTACGATCCGATTGCGACCGAAGGTGCCCGGCGCGAGTTTGCGTCCGACGCTGCGATCGAATTCATGCCTAGCGCGCGTGCGGCCTGCGAGGGCGCCGGAGCGCTGGTGCTCGTGACCGAGTGGCTCGAATTCCGCTCACCTGATTTTCGCTGGCTCGCTTCGACCCTCGCCGATCGCGTCATCTTTGATGGTCGCAACCTGTACGAGCCTTCGTTTGTCGAGGAATGTGGCCTGAAGTATTACGGCATCGGACGCGGTCGTGCGTCCTGAGTGACACGGGCAGATTCAACCAAGCCGCCCCTGTTCCGCGAGTTCGCGAATGCGCACAACGGTATCAAGATCGGCGCTGGCGTAAGCCTGCTCGCGCAGCGCACGCGTGACTTCATCTAGCAAGTGCTCCTCGTCGACCGCGCCTCCGAGTTCATAGACAAAGCGCAGGTATAGCTGCTCCGGCGCCGGCTCCTCGATCGTGATGCTCATCCGGCTGGCGGGCCAGCTTGCGCCGGCTTCCGTGTTGATCTCACTATGCGAAGGCGCGACCAGCCGCACGCTGTCCTGCACCTTGAAGCTGCCGAAGTCGAGCGTGCGGGCGAGCACGATTACGTCGCCGCTTTCTTCACGTGCGGCAATGGTTGCGTGCTCGAGTCCGAGTACGAACTGAACGGGATCTTCGGCGCGCAGCACCAGTCCGCGCCACAGCTGCGCGCGCGATACTTCGCTGATCAGCGGCATCAGCGGATCGTTGATCTCGACCAGGTGTTCGAAGCGCATCGATGCGATCGTCACTTGCAAGGGGGAGCAAGCCGGTGCAGCGGCTCAAGTCGCCTCAGTCGTTGTCTGCGGTTGGGCTCCTTGCCGCGGCGGAGCCGGCTTCCTTCCAGCGCTGCCAACCTGAGCCGCGCAGGGCGCACGCCGGGCATTGTCCGCACCCGACACCCCAGTCGTGAGCAGTGCTGCGGTCGCCGAGGTAGCAACTGTGGGTTTCGCGCCGAATCAGATTGACCAGGTCATCGCCACCGAGGTCGTGCGCCAGTTGCCAGGTCTTCGCCTTGTCGAGCCACATCAGCGGGGTTTCGATCGTGAAGCGCTGGTCCATTCCAAGCGAGAGCGCGACCTGCAAGGCTTTCAGAGTGTCGTCACGGCAGTCGGGATATCCCGAGTAATCCGTTTCACACATGCCGCCGACCAGCACGGGAATATCGCGCCGATAGGCGACTGCGGCGGCATAGATGAAGAACAGGAGGTTGCGTCCCGGAACAAACGTGTTCGGCAGCCCCTTGGTGCCGAGACGGATCTCGACGGCCTGGGTCAATGAAGTGTCTGATAGTGCTGCCAGCTCGCGCATCGTGACCAGCCGATCAGATCCGAGATGCGCGCGCCAGGCGGGGAAGCGCGCGCGCAGCTCTGCCAGTATGCGAGGCCGAACTTCGAGCTCGACGGCGTGGCGCTGCCCGTAGTCAAAGCCGATGGTTTCGACGTGTGGATAGCGCGCCAGGGCCCACGCCACGCAGGTCGTGGAGTCCTGACCGCCCGAAAACAGGACCAATGCCCTCTCGTGCAAGCGACCGTGCATGCAAGAAGTGTAGGGTCACTCTGTTTCGGCAAGCGGAATCAAACGCTTGGCACGTGGCCGAGGTTTAACCCCTTCCGGCCAATCGGCGCGTTTACAGCTTCGTCCTCACCCTGGAGAACGACGATGCTGCTGCGCTTTCTTCCCGCTGCCCTCACGGTGGCAACCGCTGTCGCCGGCCTGAGCCTGGCGATGCCCGCCCGGGCCATCGGCTCGCTGATCGATGTACAAGTCATGGACCGCGGCAGCGGCGAAACGCTGCCGGTCTACTGGCACAACGGCCGCTGGTGGGTGCCGGGGAAACCCGGCGCCCGTTATGCAGTTGCCCTGAACAATCGATCCGGCGAACGTGCGCTCACCGTGATCTCGATCGACGGCGTCAATGTCGTATCGGGCGAGACTGCCGCGACTGATCAGGGTGGTTATGTTCTGTCACCCAACCAGTTCACTCAGATCACCGGCTGGCGCAAGAATCTCTCGCGCGTGGCGGCGTTTGAATTCACATCACTCGCCGACTCATACGCGGCGCGCACGGGACGGCCTGACAACGTCGGAGTGATCGGGGTGGCGGTATTTCGCGAGAAACCGAAGTCTGCAGCAGTGCCACCGGTCACACGCTCCGATGCGCCAGCGCGTGATGCCAGCGGAGCAAGTTCGGGCGCCCCGGCGCCGAGCGCCAAGTCGAGCGCTGACGAAGCGAGTTCAGCATCTGCCGATAGCCGACAGCGCGAGCAGGTTGCCGGTGCGCGAAGTGAGCCGCGTACCGAGTCCCGCATCGGCACTGGTCACGGTTCGATCGAGCGCTCGCCGTCGAGTTATACCGAGTTCGAACGCGCACAGGCCACGCCGAACGAAACCATCACGATCTACTACGACAGCCATGCCAACCTGGTTGCGATGGGCGTGATCCCGACGCCGCGCCATGCACCGAACCCGTTCCCGGCCACGGCCGGCTTCGTGCCTGACCCGCCGCGGCGTTGAAGCTCGCGGCGCGGGCGACGGCGAATGGCGCTTCGTGGCTCATTCGCGATGCGCGCGGTCCCTCCGTGAGGGAAGTCGTCCGCCTTCGGACGGCGGTACGGTGGGCTGGGGCACAATGCCCGCCGATGAGCGATGCAAGCGACGAAGAGTTGCTCGCGGCCTATGCTGCAGGAGACGCGCGGGCCTTCGGCGAACTTTACGACCGCCACGAACGGCCAGTGTTTCGCTACTTCCTGCGCCAGGGCATAGCGTCTGCCAGCGCCGACGATCTGATGCAGGAGACCTGGTTCGCTGTCATCAAGCATGCAGCCAGCTTCGAGCCGCGCGCCAAGTTCTCGACCTGGCTCTATACGGTGGCGCACAGCAAGCTGGTCGATCACTGGCGCAGCCGCGATCCGGCGGTGTCCCTCGACGAGGCGGCCAATGATCCTGATGAAGGCGGTATCGAAGTGGAGGCCGGCGATGCGCATCGCCCCGATGTACAGGTCATGTCACGGGCCGAGGCGCGCGCGTTTCTGGCCGCGGTCGAGCGCTTGCCAGTGGTGCAGCGTGAGGCGTTCCTGCTGCAGGTCGAGGCTGACCTGTCCCTCGATGAAATCGCGCAGATGACCGGTGTGGGACAGGAAACGGTCAAGAGTCGTTTGCGCTACGCGATGAGCAAACTGCGATCGGCAATGGAGGCCTGGCAATGAGTCGCTCAATGCGCCGTCAGCGGGCTGAAACATCTGGCCTGCGCGGGATCTTCGAGCGTGTGCCGGGACGATCAATGGCGGGTCGAATTGGCACGGGCCTCAAATGAGCGATCCGCACGACGAGCTCCCGGAAGACGCAGCAGCGAAGCGTTATCGCTCCGCGGTTGAAACGGTCGACGAACGTCCGTCGGCTGCCACGCGTGCAGCAATTCTGGCCGCGGCCGCCCGTCAGGTCGGGGCGCAACCGCGGGCAGCGAATGCCTTGCCGGGGCACCGGGTGCGTCGGCGTTGGCCGCTCGCGGCGGCAGCTGCCGTGATGCTGTCAACGCTGGCGGTGTTGCTGGCCGTACGCACCGAGCGCGAGATGCCGAGCTTCACCGAGCCGTCGCCGGACTCGTCAAATCGCGTAACTCAGGAAATTGCGCCGCCCGCACCACCGCCCATCGCTGCGCCCGCAGCGAGCGGCGCGATGCGCGATCTCGCGCCCTCGGCGGAAGCAGAAAGGGCAGGCAAGCCTGAAACGCCAGCGGCCCGGCGCGCTGCGACGGCCGAGCGAGGCGTCGATGATGCCCGCAGTCCCATGGCCAATCGTTCAGCCTCCGAAGACGCGGCATCCGATCGCTCAAAACAGATTCATGCCGGAACTGAGCGTTCGAACGCGGGGAGCACGGAGCGCCCGACACCCGACGCGGTCGATGCACAATCCAAACTCGCCAAGGAGACAGGCTCGGCGTCGGCGCCGGCACCGGCGCAAAAGGCGACCCAGGCCGCTGCCTCGGGTGCACGCGAACAACTGCCCAGGAGCGAAGCGGCCGTACCCGCCCCGGCGCTCGGCAGTGCAGCCGGTAGCGCTCCCCGTGAAAGTGACGCTGCGATGCGCCGCGACGAAAGCGCGCGGCAGCGAGCCGTCGACGCCCCTGCAGCAGCCGCACCCATGAAACCCGCCGCCGGCGGTGTGGAAGGCAAGGTGGAACTGTCTGCCGCCGAGTGGTTGAAGAAGATCATTGATCTTCGCGCCCAGGGCCGCGATGAGGAAGCCGATCGGGAATTGAGGAAGTTCAAGGAACGCTATCCGGAAATCGTGCCACCCGCTGAGGCACTTTCCAAGTCGGCGACACGCTAGCCACTCGCTCCCATATCCGACGATTCGAGTCGGTCGGTTGCGCCAGTCACGATTGGAGCATTTGATCGGACAGCGCCCGTTTCCTCAAGCGTGACGACTTCGAGCGCCCATCGTGGCTCGGCTCCGAGAGCCTGGACCGCGAGTCGCGCGGCGTCGGGCTCAAAGCTGCGGGCTGAGAGCCCAGCCATTTCCTGGGCCGCACCAAGACTGCGCGCGGTGCCGAGCCAGCACCAGCGATCAAACACGTGGAACTGTTCCTGATAGCGATCCGCGTTGCGCTCGACCAGAGCGATCGCGCCAGCGTAGGGCCAGGGCGGCAACGCGAACGGCGCGAGCAGCTCGGTCAAGCGCGCCCTGTGCTGTTCGATAGATTCCTGGCCGACGCAAGCGCCCTTGCAGCGGTGCAGCTGAAAACTGAAGCAAGGGCCATCGTTTTCAGACTTCGCGCGTCTTTCGAGCCCCATTGTGCGCAGGCACAGGCCATGCCCGGCTGCGAGCTCCACCAGGAAATGCCGTGTTGCGGTGCGCGAACCAAACGGCCCGTAGTACTGGCCCGGCGCTTCGGGGCTGAAATCTGCGCAGCGTATGAAGCGGGGGCGCCTCGTTTCATCCAAGTGCATCATGACCTGGTTGAGTTTGCGGCGCAGCGCCAGGTTGTGTGCGGGCAGGCGCGTCTTGATCAGTTCAGATTCGCGCAGCAGCGCGCCGAGTTCGCCGGCGGTCTCTTCCCATTCGAGGCGGTGCACTTCCTGCGAAAGGCGCAATTCGCGCGCGGCGCGATGGTCGGCGTTGAAGTGGCCGGCAACCCTGGCACGCAGATCGACACTCTTTCCGACGTAGATTGGATGTTCATTGAGGCCGTAGAAGAGATACACGCCAGGCGCGTTGGGCAAGGCATCGAGCGCGTCCGGGGCGAGATGCGCGGGCAGGCTCGGGCGCTTGAGCAGGGTCGCCAGCGCGAGCTCCAGTTCCGCCGGCGGGTGCCTGTCGGCGAGTTTCTGCAGGAAACGCCAGAGCACGCGCGCATCACCTAGGGCGCGGTGGCGGTCCTCGGCCGGTAGCCCGAATCGTTCGATGATGGCGTCGAGCGAGTGCGGTGCGCGATCCGGGTACAGAAAGCGGCTAAGTCGCACGGTGCACAGGGTTCTGACGTTGAAGGCGAGGTCGACGCGCGCAAACTCGGCGCGCAGGAAGCCATAATCGAACCGGGCGTTGTGAGCGATGAATACCGCCCCGTCGAGACGGTCATAGATGTCCTGTGCCAGTTCGGCGAAGGGCGGCGCGGCGCGCACCATCTCGTTGGTGATGCCGGTCAGCCACTGAATCTCGGCCGGGATCGGCACGCCGGGATTGACCAGCGTTGACCACTCGGTGACCCGGGTGTCTTCGCCGTCAAAGTCGACCGCGACAATGCCGACCTCGGTTACGCGCGCCCGTTCCGGGCTGGTTCCGGTGGTTTCGACGTCGACAAAACTCAGGCGCGGAGCGAAGGCAGGCAGGCTCATGGAGGTCGATTCTGCACGGCGATTATCGGCCACGCCCTCGTCGCCCAGCGCAGGCATACTGGCGAGCTCAGAAGAGCCGTGCGAAACCCGGGACCGGGTGGACAAGCCGCGGCCACAAAGGAGAGCTTTGATGGCCACTTCTCCCGACGCTTTGAAGGCCGAGCGCCTCGAAGCCGTGCAGGCAATGATCGATGAGCGGGTCGAAGCGCGAGAGCGACCGCTGCTCAAGGTGTTCGCGCGCAGTTACTTTCAGCGCGTTGATCCGGAGGACATCAGCACGCGAGCGACCGAAGACCTGTATGGCGCGCTGCTGTCGCACTGGCAGTTCGCGCGCAAGCGCGAGCCGGGCCAGGCGAAGGTCCGCGTGTTCAATCCAAATGCCGGCGAGCACGGCTGGGGGTCACGTCACACCGTGATCGAAATCGTCAACGATGACATGCCGTTCCTGGTGGACTCGGCTTCGATGGAAGTCAATCGCCAGGGTCTGACTCTGCAGTTGATCGTTCATCCGATGTTTGCCGTCGAGCGCGACAAGAACGGACAATTGACCGCGCTGGCGCCGCGCGAGGAACAGCCCGAGCGTGCGCGCGAATCGTTCATTCATGTCGAAGTCGATCGCCTCGCTGATCCGGCGGCACGCACTGCGCTGGCGGCGGGCCTCGAGCGCGTGCTGGGGGATGTGCGCGCGGCGGTCAACGACTGGAAGCCGATGATCGCGCAGCTGCGCGCGGTGATCGAGGAAATCGACTCCACGACCGCACCACTGCCGCGCGAGGAAGTGGCTGAGGATCGCGCATTCCTGCAATGGCTGGCCGAGGATCACATGCTGCTGCTCGGCTATCGGCGCCACGATCTCGCGTCCAGTGACGACGATGTCAAGCTGAAACTGGTCCCTGGCAGTGGCCTCGGAATCCTGCGCGAGTCCAACCAGGCACCGTCGGAGTCATCGAGCTTTGCGGTGCTGCCGCGTCAGGCGCGCGAACTGGCCGCCAGCCCTTCGCCGATGCTGCTTCTCACCAAGGCAAATTCACGATCGACCGTGCATCGCCAGGGCTACATCGACTACCTCGGTATCAAGCGCTATGACGCGAACGGACGCGTGGTCGGGGAGCACCGATTCGTCGGTCTGCTGACCTCGTCGGCCTACAACGCGCGCGTGGCAGAAGTACCTCTGGTGCGCGGCAAGGTGGCGCAGGTGGCAACGCGCGCGGGACTTGCGGCCGACAGTCATCTCGGCAAGGCGCTGATTCACATTCTGGAGACCTATCCGCGCGACGAGCTGTTCCAGGTCACGGTCGACGAGCTCTATGAAATTGCCAACGGCATCCTGCAGCTCGGTGAGCGCCAGCGCTTCCGCCTGTTCATCCGGCGCGATCCGTTCGAGCGCTTCATTTCCTGCCTGATCTTTGTGCCGCGCGAGAACTACACCACGGACCTGCGCCGCAAATTCCAGAAGATCCTGCTCGAGGCGTTCGACGGTTCGAACGCGGATTTCGACGTGCTGTTGAACGATGCGATCCTGGCGCGGATCCATATCACGGTGCGCACGACGCCGGACCACATCCCGGACTACGACCGCAAGGTGGTCGAGGCGCGGCTCGCCAATGCGGCGCGCCGCTGGGAAGACGATTTGCGCCAGGCATTGATCGAGATAGAAGGCGAGGCGAGCGCCGCGGTCCTCAACAAACGCTTCGGTGCGGCCTTCCCGGCCGACTATCGCGAGTACATATCTGCGCGCAGTGCGGTGGCCGACCTGCGACACCTGGATGCACTGGTACGCGGACCGAGCCGGCTCGCGCTCAATCTCTACCGGCCCCTTGAAGCGCCACCGAATCGGCTCGGCTTCAAGGTCTTCCGGGCCGGCACACCAGTTGCCTTGTCCGACTCGTTGCCGATGCTTGAGCACATGGGAGTGCGTGTGCTGGCCGAGCATCCGTATGAGATCACGCCGGAGGATGGCGAGACCCTGTGGATCCATGACTTCGAGTTCGAGACGCCGGTTGCCGAAGATCTCGATCCAGAGGAAATTGCTCCGCTGTTCGAGGATGCCTTTGCAAAGGTATTTGATGGGCAGATCGAGAACGACGATTTCAATCGCCTGGTCCTCTGCGCCGGGCTGGCAGCAGCGGATATCACGATCCTGCGCGCGTATGCCCGCTACCTGCGGCAGATCGGCTTTGCCCTTTCGCAGGCATTCATCGGGTCGACCCTGGCCGCGCATCCGCGCATCGCCCACATGCTGGTGCATCTTTTCAAGCTGCGCTTCGAACCCGGCAAGCGGGACGATGGCAGTGCTGCCAGCCAGGTCAATGCGATCGGCCAGGCGCTCGACAAGGTTTCGAACCTCAGCGAAGACCGCGTGCTGCGGCAATTGCTGGCGCTGATACTCGCGACACTGCGCACCAACTTCTGGCGGACCGGCGAGGGTGCCAGCGGTGCGGCCGGCGAACGACGCAGCTTCCTGTCGTTCAAGCTGGATCCATCGAAGATCCCCGGGCTGCCGGAGCCGCGGCCGATGTTCGAGATCTTCGTTTATTCGACGCGCTTCGAAGGCGTGCATCTGCGCGGCGGCCGGGTTGCACGCGGCGGCCTGCGCTGGTCGGACCGGCCCGAGGACTTTCGCACCGAGGTGCTCGGCTTGGTCAAGGCGCAGATGGTGAAAAACACCGTGATCGTACCGGTGGGTTCAAAGGGCGGCTTTGTGCTCAAGAAGGCGCCGCCTGCGTCGGACCGCGAGGCCTTCATGAAGGAAGGCGTGGCGTGTTACCAGAACTACCTGCGCGGCCTGCTTGATCTGACCGACAACCGCATCGGTGACCGGATCGTGTCGCCGCCCCAGGTCGAGCGACACGACGGCGACGATCCTTATCTGGTGGTGGCTGCGGACAAGGGAACCGCAACCTTTTCCGACTATGCCAACGCGGTCAGCGCCGAGTATGGCCACTGGCTGGGAGATGCCTTCGCCTCCGGGGGAAGCGTCGGCTATGACCACAAGAAAATGGGCATCACGGCGCGCGGTGCCTGGGAAAGCGTCAAACGGCATTTTCGCGAACTCGGCGTGGACATCCAGACCACCGATTTCAGCTGCGTCGGAATCGGCGACATGTCGGGCGACGTGTTCGGCAACGGGATGCTGCTGTCGCGGCATATCCGCCTGCTGGCGGCCTTCGATCACCGCCATATCTTCATCGACCCGACGCCGGATGTGGCGGCCAGTTTCGCCGAGCGCGAACGCCTGTTCGCGTTGCCGCGCTCGTCGTGGGCCGACTACAACACCGGCCTGATATCTGCTGGCGGTGGTGTCTGGGCACGCTCGGAGAAGTCGATTCCTCTTTCGCCGCAGGCGCGCGCCGCACTCGGCATTGAGGCCGACAAGCTGTCGCCGACCGAGCTGGTCAATGCCATCCTGAAGGCACCCGCCGATCTGCTCTACAACGGCGGGATCGGCACCTATGTCAAGTCGAGCCGCGAAACCCACGCGGACGTCGGAGATCGCGCCAACGACGCACTGCGCGTCAGTGGCGCAGAACTGCGATGCAAGGTGATTGGCGAAGGCGGCAACCTGGGCTGCACCCAGCTTGGTCGCATCGAGGCCGCTCTCGCCGGGGTCAAGCTCTACACCGACGCGATCGACAATTCGGCCGGCGTCGATACCTCGGACCATGAAGTCAATCTCAAGATCCTGCTGAGCCTGCCGATCGCCGAAGGCGAACTGACCGAGAAGCAGCGCAACGCTCAGTTGGCGGAGATGACCGACGAAGTCGCCTCGCTGGTGCTGCGCGATAACTACTTCCAGACCCAATCACTGTCGGTCAGCGGTCGCATGGGACCGAGGCTGTTCGACCAGCAGCAACGATTTATCCGTTTTCTCGAGAAAGAGGGACGGCTCAACCGCGCGCTCGAGTTCCTGCCAAGCGACGAGGAATTCGAGGAACGCCGGGCGCACGGCGGCGCCCTGACGGCGCCAGAGCGATCCGTAGTGCTCGCCTATTCGAAGATGTGGCTGTCGGATGTGCTCCTTGCCTCCGATCTGCTCGAAGACCCCTGGATCGGCACCGCGCTGGCGCGCTATTTCCCGGCTGCGATGCGTGAGCGCTACGCGACATACATCGAACGCCACCCGCTGAAGCGCGAGATCATCGCCACGCATGTGCTCAACAGCATGATCAACCGGGTCGGCGCGACCTTCGTGCACCGGCTCGGCGAAACCACCGGCGCGGCCCCGCCTCAGATCGTGCGCGCCTACCTGCTGGCGCGCGAAGTGTTCGGAATGGTGCCGCTGTGGCAGTCAATCGAGGCGCTCGACGGCATTGCCAGCGACGAGACGCAGGCGCGGATGCTGATCGAACTCGGGCGCCGTACGGGGCGCGCCACCACCTGGTTCCTGCGTTCGCGCCGGCTGGCCGAGCCGATGGGCGAGACGATCAAGCGCTTCCGGCCAGTGGCCGAGGCACTGCTCGCCTTGGCAGGCAAGCCACCAGCGGGCGCCGCCTGGTATGCGCCGATCGCGCAACGCAGCAGCGCCTTGCAGGCGTCGCAGGTACCGGCGCCGGTGGCCCTGCAGGTGGCCGCCGCGGAACTTCAGTTTGCAGCTCTGGACCTGACGGAGACGGCGGAAGCGAGCGGCAGGTCGTTCGACGAGGTCGCGGCGGCCTACTTCGCGATCGGCGACCTGCTCGGGCTGGCGCGGCTGCGCTCGCAAGTGTCTGCACTGCCGTCGGACAGCTACTGGCGAGGCATGGCCAAGGCCGCTCTTGGTGACGATCTCGCTGGGCTGCAGCGGGCGTTGACCACCGACGCCCTCAGGCGCGGCGGGCTTGAGCCGTGGCAGGCTGCGCAGGCGAATGTGCTGGCGCGTACACGACGCCTGCTGGTCGAATTTACCGAAAGCAAAAGTGCCGATTTGGCCATGCTTTCGGTGGCATTGCGCGAATTGCGCAACCTGGTCTGAGGCTTGTGTGACGCGGCGCCGCGAGCTCTTCAAATGCGCAGCCTTGCATGCGCAAACGCAGGCGCGCTCAGCGCTGTGTCGATTGTGACGTCGGAGGGAACGTCTTGAGCACGATCCAGGGTCAGTCCGAATTCCGCGACAGGACCCGGCTGGTCAGCCTGCTGGCGGCGGTTGCATTGCTGGCGCCGCTGGTGTCGGCCGCCTGGTTGCCGGCATTTGCCCAACCGGCTTCCTACCATCACTTCGCCGATCAGCGCAGTTGTCTGGGTCTGCCGTACGCGGCGAACGTCCTGTCGAATCTGCCGTTCCTGTTATTCGGCTGGCTCGGCCTGGCATTCACGCTGGGGGGTTGGCGGCGGAATTCGGCGGCGTTTAGGGACGCCAGGGACACACTGCCGTGGACCGGACTGTTCACGGGTGTCGCACTCACCGCATTTGGTTCGGCCTACTACCACTGGAATCCCAATGACGCGACTCTGGTGTGGGACCGCCTGCCAATGGCGCTCGGCTTCGCCGGCCTGGTGGCCGGAACACTGGCCGACCGGGCCGAACTGCGCCATGGAAACGCTGTCTTCGTAGCTCTGGCGATGGTCGCCACCGGCAGCGTTATCGGATGGTCGATGACGCGCAACCTGACGCCCTACCTCGTGGTGCAGGCCGGCTTTATCGCGGTGGCGGTGACCGCCACCGCACTGCTGCCGTCGCGCTATTCGCATGGCAACATGTTTTATGCGGCGGCGGCACTTTACGGCCTTGCCTTTTTGCTGGAGCGCTTCGACTGGGAGGTCAAAGCGCTCACCGGTGGCGTCGTCAGCGGCCACACGCTGAAACACCTGACTGCAGCGGCGGCGGTCTTCGTCATTTATCTGATGTTGAAGCGTCGTTCACCGCAGCCGCTAGTCGCCGGCGCGCTGGCGAGCGCCTGAGGATCCCGTCAACTCTCGGTCGCGCGACGCTCGCCACCGGCGCATTTCGGCTCAGGCGACAGTGGCAGGCGCGCAGTGTGAGCACGCCGTCCGGACAGCCTTGCGAGCGGGCAAGCCGAGCAGAGCAAGTTCTTCTGCTTCGCTACGACGCCTGATGCCGGTCAAGCGCTCGATGTGGCGCTCAATGCGCGACCAGAATCCGATCTCCTCCAGCAGTGGATTCAGGAAATTGGTGATCACGCAATAGTGTGTACTGCGCGACCCGGCGTGGTGGCAGCCATGATGCCGGGCGTTCTGCAGCAGATAAAGGCGCTGCAGCCAGCGAACCGTTGCCGGCTGTTCAGCGCGGTTCATGTGAGCCCATTTATGAATCTGGTTCGCGTTGGTGATGGTGAAAGCGAACAGCCAGACCTGCCAGTTCAGCCAGCCGCCCCAAGCCGCGATGGCAAGCAGTGCAGCGGCCGCGAGCAGCAAGTCCCAAGAGCTTTCCAGCCAGGATTTGGCGAGGAACTCCCGCGGCTGGTGATGGTGGCGCAGGTTGTTCTCAGCGAGCCGACCGATCAAAGGCGCGCCGGGCCGCGCATAGGCATCTTCAGCCCAATGCACGATGCCGGAAACCAGGTCGGCCAGCAGCAGGGTCGCGCCAGCCTCGACGATCACGTGACTCATTCGACACTCGTTCGCGGTAAGCCGCGACATCGCGGCCCGCAGACGATGGAGCGGGGCGTGCCGCTGCCTGCAACCTGGCTGGTAAGGTAGTGTTTTCCGATACCTTCGGACGCAGGCGGAGAGACCATGTCCACCGTTCAATTGATCGATGCGCTCAAACGCCTGCTGAAGAGTCGTCGCGTGAACTACGCTGAGCTGGCGCGCCGCATCGGGCTGTCGGAAGCGAGCGTCAAGCGCCTATTTTCGGAACGCACATTCACGCTCGCGCGTCTGGAGGAGGTACTGATCGCGCTCGACATCGATTTTTTCGAACTGGCCAGGCTGGCGCGCGGCGCTTCTGACGCTGAGCAACTGATGACCGAAGCACAGGAGCACGCGCTTGCCTCTGAGCCGCGCCTCATGGGAGTTTTCTATCTGCTGTATCACGAGTGGCAACCGGAGCAGGTGCTTGAACGCTTCGAACTCGGCGCGGCCGAACTGACCCGCCTGCTTGCGAAACTGGACCGCCTGGGCCTGATCGAGTTGATGCCCGGCAATCGCGTCAAGCTGCGCGTCAGTCGCCACCTGCGCGTGCGTCCGAGCGGCGCTATCCGCGCGCGTCACGGACAGCGTGTGCTGGCCGAGTTCCTGTCAGTCGAGTTCGACCGCCACGGCGGCCGCTTCCGTTTCGAACTGCGCGAACTGTCGAGCGCATCCTTCGCCGTGCTCGAGCGCAAGATGGATCGGCTGGCTGCCGAGTTCAACGAACTCGCCGAACTCGACAGCACCTTGCCGGCGGACCAACGGCAGTCGGTAGGACTCGGACTGGGGATGCGCCCATGGCGCATCGAACAAGCTACCGGTTTGAAAGAACGACCGCGGCGGCGCGGCGCGTGAGCGATCTCAGTCCAGGCCGGTCGTTGCGGTCCCGGCGGCAGTTGCGATCGTGGGCGCGGCGAGCAGCATGAACGCTTGCACCGCCTGGCGATACTCCTCTGTGCCAACCCGAGCGCTCGAATGCGTGCCGCCTTCGATCTTGACCACGCGCTTGACCGAACTGCCTGCGCGCTCAAACAGCGCATCGGCCATCGTGTGGGGCACGATGCTGTCTGCCGTGCCGTGCACGATGAGCAGCGGAGTTCTGACCTTTTCGATCTTTCCGGCGGAGTCAAAGCGCTGCGTTACCGCGAGGCTCAGCCCCGGGACCCAGCCCCATCTGGTCTCGCGCACGATGTCGGGGATCGAAGTGAAAGTTGACTCGATGATCACGCCGGCCACTTCATCGGGTTGCGAGAATCCGCTGGCAAGCTCGATCGCGAGGGCGCCGCCGAGGCTGTGTCCGTAGATGAAACGGCGCGCGGAATCGGGCTGACGCCGCTTCAGTTCGGCCAGTGCCACGCGCGCGTCGTCAGCCGCGCTGGTTTCCGACGGCAGGATCTCGGTGCTCTTGCCGAAGCCGCGGTAGTCGACCGCCAGCACGTTGAATCCAAGTTGCTGCCAGCGTGAAATCCGGAACACGCTGCCGTTGAGGTTCCAGCGCGCTCCATGAAGGTAGAGCACGGTCGGCGCAGCATCAGGATTCGCTTGCGGCACATACCAGAAGTGGAGTGACTCGCCGCCGGCAACTGCGATGTCGTATTCCTCGGTTCCCGGCAAGGGTGGGCTGAACCAACGCGGGTTGTCGCGCGCGGGATTGAAGATCGTCTGGCGCTGCCACTCGTCCAGCGAAGCGCAGCCCGAGGCCGCCAGCGCCGCGAGTGCGGCGGCGGCCAGCAGGGCTACCAGACGGGCCGGCAGTCGCATCTAAGTCTCGCCGATACAGGCCTTAGCTAAGCGCACCAATGAAATCGCGTTTGCCAAGTTCAACTCCGTTGTGACGAAGGATGTCATACGCGGTCACGCTGTGGAAGTAGAAGTTCGGCAAAGCCATATTCAGCAGATAGGGTTGCCCCTTGAAGTTGAGCGTCTGGTCGCGGATCTTCATCTGAACCTCACGCTCCTCGGCGCCCGAAAATTGAGCGGCCTTGAACCCCTGAACAAATTCGATGGTCCTGCTGACGCGCGCCTTCAGATCGGCAAACGATGCTTCATTGTCATCCCACTTGGGCGGCTCCTGCCCGGCCAGCCGCGCCACCGTTCCCTTGGCAAAGTCACACGCAATCTGCACCTGGCGCGTCAGCGGAAACATGTCGGGGTAAAGGCGTGCAGCGAGCAGCACCGACGGTTCGATCTTCTTCGCCTCGGCGTGAGTCTCAGCCTTGTCCAGAATGGCGGACAGATTGCCTAGCCCCCTGAGGAATACCGGCACCGAGACTTCGTACATAGTGATCATGTGTTTTCCTTTCGAGTGCGCCTCTTGAGCGCGAGCATGGTGCCGCGACAATCGACTGCGCCGCAGCGGCATTCGTATTGTTTCTTGAGCGTTGGGGTGATGCGTTCGTCGATGATGAGGCCGTAATCGTAGTTGAGCTCCTCGCCCCGTCGAATGTCGCGCATTGCCTGGATGAACACTCGGCCGTCTTCGCTTTCCTCTGTTTCGCAGTTGGGCGCGCACGAATGATTGACCCAGCGAGCAATATTTCCTTCAACTCCGGCGTCGATCACCGTCTTGCCGTCCGATAGCGAAAAGAAGAAAGTGTGATTCGGATCGTCGGGGTCCGAGGCGGGGCGTCGATCCGCTTCCTTCCAGCTGATCCGTTCTCCTCGATACTCGACGATGCGTTCGCCCTGTCGGAGCTTGCGCGCAGCGTAGATGCCGCGACCATGGATGCGCGAGTTGCGTACGACGATTCGGGGCTTTCGTATTACAGGCATGACGACCTTGGCGATGTAAGGGCAGCGGCGGGAAGGGATCGCAATGCGACACCAGCCTGGACGGCGCAATGGTGAGGCGTGAGATTACGGTCAGCCGGAGAGCAGTCGTTTGACCTCTTCGAGCGGACTGGACTTCAGCACATCGAGAAGATTGTTGAACTGATCGGACCAGATCGAATGCTGAGGTGCTGGCTCGAGCGGCTCAGCCTCGGCGAGCTGTTCGTGATTGAAGGCCTCTGGCGTGGCCGCGATCAGGACCCAGTCGGTGTGAGATCCAGGCTGATCGTCGGCGGGCGAGTCGGTAACGAGCCTCGCAGTGAGGCCTAGTTTCAGCGCGATGTTGGCCAGGACCGGCTTCAGATCGAGAAAGCGGTTGGAAATGTGAATCGCAAGAATGCCGTCCGGCGCCAGGTGCTGCATGTAAAGCTCGATCGCCTCACGCGTGATCAGGTGCACGGGGATCGAGTCGCTCGAAAACGCGTCGATTGCGAGCAGGTCGTACTTCTGTGTGGCGCCGCTGGCGAGTTCGCGCTCCATTGACAGGCGCGCATCGCCCATCACGAACTCCAGCCGAGCCGGGGTGGACGTGAGATAGCTGAAGTGACTGCGCGCCAGGCTTAGTACATCGGGGTCAAGCTCATAGAAGCGAACGGTGTCGCCGGCCCGGCCGTACGCAGACAAGGTGCCTACACCAAGCCCGACCACGCCGATGCGCACTGGTCCGGCCGCCTGCCGGGCCGCGATTGCGCGTCCGGCGCCCGAGGTGCGCGCGTAGTACGTGCCGGGCTCGAGCCGATAGGGGCTGATCGTCAACTGCTCGCCATGCAGAATGACGCCATGCAACAGGCGCCGCACCTGCTGCTCACCGCCCCCTTGTTCTCGCACTCGCAGCGTGCCGTAGAAGTTGCGCTCCATGAACACGACATCGTCGCGGATGAACCTGAGGTATTCGTATGAATACCAGGATGTCGCCAGCGTTGCGACGATGGCCGGACCGAGCAGCCATCGATTGCGGTGGACCACGACGATGGCCAGCGCGCCAACCGCGATCAGGGCGATCGGCAGTTCGAAGTAGGTCGGAAAAACACGCGGTGCGACCAGGGCAACCAGTAGTCCGCCCACCGCGCCGCCAACCGAAATCGTCAGGTAGAAGTGAGTCAGGTAGCGCGGTGCCGGCTTGCGATGGGCGAGTTCACCGTTGCAGAAGAGCACTGCGAGAAACATCCCGGCGGAATACAGCGGCACTGCAATGCTGACGTCGAGCACGCCGCGCGAGGCCGACAGGCCGGCGGCCATGGCGACCAACATGATCAGCGTCAGAAACAGCCACCAGTTCTGCTCGTACCAGCCACGCCCGCCGCGCCCCTCGAAGGCAACCACGAAACTCAGCAGGTAAAGCGACAGCGGCAGCACCCACAAGAACGGCACAGAGGCGATGTTCTGCGTGATGTGGCTGGTTGAGGCCAGCAGCAACACTGAGCCCAGCACTGAGAAAGCGAGCCAGAGCAGGACCTCGGAAAAGCGGGGGCGCCCATCGTTCGTTGAGACCGATGACGCAGCCTGGGTCGACGGCAGACCAGCCGGAGTAACCCGTGAAACCTTGGTGGGAGATGCATGGCCGGCTTTCCAGGCCGAGACGCCACAGGCAAGAACGAACAATGCGTAGCCGGCGCTCCATACCAGTGACTGGGTGCGCGAACTGGCGAACGGCTCGATCGCGAACGGAAATGCCAGCAGTCCCACGAGAGAGCCGAAGTTCGACAGCGCAAACAGCCGATAGACCGTTTTCGCGGGAAACTGTGGCGCAATCCATTTCTGCAGCAGCGGGCCGGTCGTGGAAAGCAGAAAGTACGGCAGGCCGATGGTCGCCATGAGCAGCACGATGATCCGCAGGGCCGCGTCGGTGTCGGCGTCCGGTTTCAGGGCCGCGCTCGGGACGATCGGTAGAAAGACGAGGCTCAGCGCCAACAGTGCGATGTGCAGATGCGCCTGCGCGCGCGGCGCCAGTCGTCTCGTCACGACATGAGCGTAGGTATAGCCGGCAAGAAGCACGACCTGGAAGAACACCAGACAGGTGGTCCAGACGGCGGATGTTCCGCCGAACCACGGCAGGATCTGCTTGGCGATGATCGGCTGGACCAGGAACAGCAGGAAGGCCGACAGGAGAATGGTGCAGGCAAACAGCGGCATCGATTGAAATCGGCGGCGAGCGGCAGGCGCAAAGCGCGCGATTGTCTCACGCAGCGCGCGCCGGTCTGTGCATGATCGTCGCGGCTCAGCGCCTGCGGCGCACAGCCTTAGCAACCTTGGCCGGCTTCGCCGCCGGCTTCTTGGCCGCGGTTTTTTTTGCAGCGACTTTGCCTGACACCGGTTTTCTGACCGGTGACCTTACGGCAGGTTCCTTCGCAACGGGGAAAGCAGCCGCTTTGCGGGGGCGAACTTTCACGCCCTTGCTCGCGGGTGAGGTCGGTGCGCTTTCCTCGGACGCTGCAGCCGATTGTTTCGCCGGCCGAGTCACGCCGGTCTTGACGGCACGCGGCTCGAACTCGAAGCCGGTCGTGCCATCGGGCTTGCGCACCAGGTAGGCCGCAAACTTGCGGCGCGTGCGGTTCGACACAAAGGCGCGCAACAGATCCGTGCGGCCCGCTGGCCAGCAGCTTTTCCATCTGCGCTCGCTCAATCGCCTGTTGCAGGATCACTTTGCCCGAACGGAAGTCGCAACTTTTCTCCGGCCCGACGCTCTTCTCGCACAGATAGGCCATCGGTTGCTCGAATACGCGCGCGCCGCACTTGGGGCACGGTCCGAGTGATTCCTGGCCGCCGAAATCGACGGGTTCGTCGGATCCTCCGTCGCCTGCCGACGACTGGCCGAAGTCGAACTCGAGCTTGAACTCAGGCGTGATCTTCAGCACCGCCGCGAACGGCCGGCCCATCTTGCTGATGAAGCCCTGCAACGGCCCGATCGTTCGATCGCCCAGCAGTTCTTCAACTTCCTCGACTTCCAGGGTGCGGCTGCCCGGATGTTTGGGAATCGAGAAGTCGCACTTCGTGCAGGCGAAGCGGCGATAGTTCTCGATCATCTTGCCGCTGCACTTGGGGCACGGGGTCGAGAGCTGTGCCGGATCCTCGATCGGCACCGTATCGGACTGGTAGCTTTTGGCGCGCTCGACGATCTTTTTCGTCATGCCGGCGATCTCGCGCATGAAAAGATCACGCCTGAGCTTGCCGCGCTCCATCTGAGCCAGCTTGAATTCCCATTCGCCGGTCAGCTCGGGCGCGGTCAGTTCCTCGACATCGAGACCCTTGAGCAGGGTCATGAGATCGAACGCCTTGCGCGTTGGCCGCAGATCCTTGCCATCGCGCACCATGTAGCGCTGATCGATCAGGTTCTCGATGATCTGCGCTCGCGTGGCCGGCGTGCCAAGACCCTTGCCGGCCATGGCGGCGCGCAGCTCATCGTCTTCGATCAGCTTGCCCGCACCCTCCATCGCGGACAGCAGGGTGGCTTCGGTATAGCGCGGTGGCGGCCTGGTCGTGAGCGCGACTGACTGGATCTCCGCGGTGCGCACCTGTTCGCCATCTTCGACTCGTGGCAACGATCCCTGCTCCTCGATCGCCTCGCGTCCGTAGATCGCGAGCCAGCCCGGCTCGACCAGTACCTTGCCTTCGGTCTTGAACGAGTGGCCGGCCACCTCGGTGATGCGCGTCGTCACCAGGTACTCCGCCGCCGGGAAGAAGACCGCGAGGAAGCGCTTGACGACCAGGTCGTAGAGCTTGGTCTCGATCTCGGACAGATGTCCCGGCGTCTGCAGGGTTGGAATGATCGCGAAGTGATCCGTAATCTTCGAGTTGTCGAAGATGCGCTTGTTCGGCTTGACCCAGCCCTGCTTGACGACCTTGCGCGCAAACTCCCGGTAGGGCGCCGCGGCCGCCAAGCGCGTCCATCGTCTTCCTGACAATGCCGAGATAGTCCTCGGGCAATGCGCGCGCATCGGTGCGCGGATAGGTCAGCACCTTGTGTCGCTCGTACAGCGCTTGCGCGATCGACAACGTGGTCTTGGCCGAGAAGCCGAACTTCGAATTCGCTTCGCGCTGCAGCGAAGTCAGGTCGAACAGCAAGGGAGACAGCTGCGTCGACGGCTTGGTCTCCTCGGTGACCGTGCCCGGCTTGCCCTTGCAGGCAGCGACGATCGTCGCCGCCTTGTCCGCATCCCACAGTCGCTCGGCGCGCGCGTCAACGTCGTCGGTCTTCTTGAACGCGGGGTCGAACCAGCGGCCTTCGTAACGGCCGGCGGTGGCATCGAACTGTGCGCGCACCTCCCAGTAGTCGCGAGACACAAAGCGGCGGATCTTGTCTTCGCGTTCGGCAACGATCGCCAGCGTCGGCGTCTGCACGCGGCCGACGGTGGTCAGATAGAAACCGCCCTCCTTGCTGTTGAACGCGGTCATCGCGCGCGTGCCGTTGATGCCGACCAGCCAGTCGGCCTCTGAACGGCTGCGCGCGGCATCCGCCAGCGGCAGCATTTCGTCGTCGCTGCGCAGCGTTTCGAACGCCTCGCGGATCGAGGCCGGCGTCATCGACTGCAGCCACAGGCGGCGCACAGGTTGGCGCGCCTTCGTGGCCTGCACGATGTAGCGAAATATGAGCTCGCCTTCGCGCCCGGCGTCGCAGGCGTTGACCAGTTCCGTCACGTCCTTGCGCTTGATCAGCCGTGCCAGCACCTTCAGCCGCGCTTCGCTTCGGGCGATCGGCGCCAGGTCGAAGTGCGGTGGTATCACCGGCAGGTGCGTGAAGGTCCACTTGCCACGCTTGACGTCGTGGCTCTCCGGCGCGCGCAGTTCGAGCAGATGCCCGACCGCGGACGACAGCACATAGCGGTCGCTCTCGAAGTGGTCCGCTTGCTTGGTGAAGCCTCCAAGCGCGCGCGCGATGTCGGCGGCGACCGAGGGCTTTTCGGCAATGATCAGTGCTTTGGACATTGGTGCTAAAGGGAGTCACCGGGCGCAAGGATTGCACCGCAGTGTCCGTGCGTCTCTTTTTTCAGGATAACAACGAAATGGGGGGGCGATGCAAGTCAGCCCCCAGGGCCGCGCCGGAAACGCGCGGACGGCAATGCTAGTGAAGCGCCCGTTCCTCTCCGTCGTCGAGCAGTTCCTCGAGCAGCAGGACGTCGATGTCGGCCTGCTGGCTCCAAAGCACCATCAACACGATCACCTTCAGTACTTCGAGCGAAACCGGGCTTTCGCCAACTGCGAGCGCGCGTTCGATGACGATCTCGCGCTGGGTCGGCGTCAGCTGTCCCGCGTGCTCGAGAAAGCTCAGGAATCCGATCGCACCGGCTCCAAGCCGCTCGATTTCCGGCACGGCGTAGATGCGAAATGCGCGCTCGCTTTCGGGGCCGACGGCGATCGATTCGGCCGTGACCTGTTGCAGCCCCTGCAACCAGGAGAGCGCCTCGGAGATCTCTTCGTCGTCGAAACCGGCGGCGGTCAGGCGTTTCGCAAGGGAGTCGGAGTCCGGGCACGCGTGCAGCGCGCCATAGTTTTCGTACAGGTAGACGAGAACGTCAAACACCGTGTGCGCACTCTATGCGAGGGCGCGTCCGCTGTAAAGCCCCGGTGGTCACCCTACCGCAACCTTTGGTAGCGGTTACCGGGCAGGCGCTCAATATCTTGTGCCAACTCGAGTTCCAGAAAGGCGGCCGCCAGTTCGCCCGCATCGCGTTTCGAGACCGAGGAGAGCCGGTCGAGATCGATCGGATCGTGGCCAATCAAGGCGAGCAGTTCGGCGTTTGGACCGTTTGCCGGCGCAAGCTCGACCTGCGTGCCTGCAAGCTTGCCGCCCCCCAGTTCGTCGAGAATGTCCTGCGCCGATTCCACCAGTTTGGCGCCGTCGCGAATCAGGCGATGGCATCCCTTGGAAAGCGGTGAGTGAATCGACCCGGGAACCGCGAACACTTCGCGCCCGCTCTCGGCAGCCAGCCGCGCGGTGATCAGCGAACCGGATCGCAGTGCCGCCTCGACCACGAGCACGCCGCGCGCAAGCCCGGCGATGATGCGATTGCGGCGCGGAAAGTTGTGCGCGATCGCCGGTATGCCCAGAGGGAACTCGGACAACACCAGTCCATGGTCGCGAATGCGCTGTGTCAGTGCGCGATGGCTGGCCGGATAGATGACGTCGACGCCGGTGCCGACCACGGCGATGGTTGCTCCGCCGGCTTCGAGTGCACCATGATGTGCAGCGGCGTCAATGCCGAGCGCCAGGCCGCTGACGATTGCATAACCGGCGCGCACCAGTGCAGCAGCGAATGCTTCGGCATTGGCTGCGCCTTGCCGCGTCGCGTTGCGGCTGCCGACGATCGCAATTGCGTCCTGCGCCAGCAATTCCAGCCGGCCCACCGCAAACAGCAAAGGTGGCGGATCGTCGATCGTCAGCAGCGCCGCCGGATAGTCCGCGTCTGCGAGGGTGACCAGCGCGTGCCGCTCGCCTGTTGCGAGCCATTGCTCGGCGGCAGCAATTGCGGTCGCAATCGATTCACTCTGAGGCTGGATCAGGACGCTTGCCAACGCTTCGGGCACGACGCCCTGCAGCGCCGTCCGGCCGGCAGCAAAGATCGCGTCCGGCAGGCCGAACGCGGCTAGCAGATGGCGCGCCGTGCGCGGCCCTAGGCCCGGGGTGAGAACGAGCCGGAGCCAGGCGGCGCGTTCCGGCGCCAGCATGCCTGGCCCGCTCGGCGCCGAAGCCGCTACTGGATCGTGAGTGGCCGCAGCGGCTGGCGCAGGACGCGGTCAGCTTCAGTTTCGGCCGCCGCCGGACGCGTCGTCAAATCCAGGGTGTCACTTGGACTGGACGCGCGATCGCCCAGTTCGACCGGCTGAGTGCCGCGCTGGATCAGGGCGTAGGAAATGCCCGGAAAGACGCGAAAAACGAAACCAAGTCCGATCTGCTCGTCCGGCAGCTTGACGAACTGCTTGCCGGGCGCGGTACGGTCCTCGATCGTGCGGCCGGCACGCCAGAGCTGGAGCACGTCGCCGATACCCAGGCCCTCGTTCGAGCCGCGGTTCAAAGTGACGATCTGGCCGCCGCCGGCATAGCGCACGCCGTCGTACATCGAAATGACGCGCGCTTCGACCGGTTGGTCCGGCCGCTTCGGAATGTAAAAAAGTACCGGCTGGCGCTCGACCGGCAACAAGCGGTCGCCAACGCCGATTTCCTGCTTGCTGACGTCGACCTTGACCTTGGCGACTTCACCGGGCTTGACCACGTTGACCGAGCCGAGATAGAACGCCTCGTAGCCGATCGGTTTCCCCTTGTCCTTGGGAGTCTGGCCGGGGTATTCATCGGTGTCGTACAACGGCCGCAGCGGCCGGTAAACGCTGTAATTGACGATTGCGTCATTCTTGATGCCGCGCACATACGCTTCGTCGCCGCGTCCGACGTAGACGCGCCCCTCCTGGGTTGCGATCACGCGTGGCGCATCGGCCAGCGAATCTGCGTCGAGCACCAAGGGCTGCGAAAGAAAGGGTTCCAGCAGATTGGTCGGGATGCTGCGGATCGCGGCGCGATCGCCGTCCTGTTCGCGGATGCGCGGCTCGAGCTTGCCTTCGCCACTAGGCCCGCTGCTGGTGGAGCTGTCGGCGAGCTCGAGGCGTGCGCGGCCGCCCTCCTTCACCAGACGCAGTTCCTGTCCGGGATAGATCAGATGCGGATTCCTGATCTGGTCCTTGTTCATGCCCCACAACTCCGGCCAGCGCCAGGGGCTGGTCAGGTACATGCGTGACAGCGCCCACAGCGTGTCGCCCGATTTGATGGTGTAACGCTCGGGCGCATCGGGCGCCAGCGCCGACAAAGGCACACCGGCCTGCGCGACCTGGTCTGCCGTACTGCGCTGGTCCGGAGTAATCGGATAGCGTGTGCTCGCATCCTGGGCAATGGCGACGGAAGTCGCCGTAGTCACCACGGCGACGGTCAGCAATCCCCTGGCGCTCAAGCCGGTCATCTTCATTCAAGCTCCCTCTGGTCGCGCCCGCGAGCGGACGGCGAACTCAGTTTGCGCAAACTCGCGCGAAAATGCGCGAAAATCCCCCGGCACGCCGGCTTCTGGCGGTCAAGCAGCGAGCTCGACATCTAAGACAGGGCGTCAGATTTTGCCGGTAGTGCCTTGATATAGCAACGGATAAGCCCAAGCTCTAGTCCCGACTAGGCGCGATGCCGATTGGCCGTTCGCCGCCGTCACTGACGGTGGTGCAGGCCTCAGTGTGAGGCCAAGCGCGGTGCCCGCGAGTCACGAAAAGCGGGGTTGGAGCGGCGGACTTACGACTTTTGGCGGCTGGATACGGCCGCTGTTTCGGAGCAGTGCCAGTGGCGCGATTGACCATCCTCGAGTACCCCGATGCCCGCCTGCGGACGCATGCCCGACCGGTTACGCGCTTCGACGATCGATTGCAGCAACTGGCGGCGGACCTGGCGGAAACCATGTATTCCGCGCCCGGAGTCGGTCTGGCGGCGACCCAGGTCGATGTGCACGAGCGGCTGATCGTTATCGATGTTTCGGAGGAACGGAATGCGCTCAGGGTCTTTGTGAACCCCGAGATCCTGTGGGCCTCCGAGGAACAGGTCGAGTGCGAAGAGGGCTGCCTGTCCGTGCCAGGGGTGTACGACGCGGTCACACGGCCGGCACGGGTGCGGGTGCGTGCGCAGGACCTCCACGGCAAACCGTTTGAACTCGAGTGCGAGGGCCTGCTTGCCGTGTGTGTCCAGCATGAAATGGATCATCTGGTCGGCAAGGTCTTTGTCCAGTACCTCTCTCCCCTGAAACAGGACCGCATCAAGGCGCGAATGAAGAAACGCAAGGTTCGCGCTGCCTGAGCGACCCGGGTGACTATCTGGTCCCCCGGTGAAATTGAGTCCGGGAACGTTCCACTTGCAAGTGTCGGGCCGGATCACGCTTCGCGCCGTTGAGACGGCGATTCGCGCCGCGCTGGTGTTGATCCGCCGCCCTTGCGCCTCCGCACGGATGTCGGACCGGTAGAGTGTCTTCTCTGACGTCCATTTCAATCTGACCTGGTCCCAGTACGGACCAACGGCTCCGCATGGCAATGAAGCTGACAGGAAACCAAAGGGCTGACGCCGGTCCGAGCGATGCCTTGCTCGAATCCGGCAGGGCCTGGTGGTCAGTGTGGACGTCGGATGATCAGCCGTGCTCTATCAGTTCTTCAAGCAGAAAGCGCTGGTGGCGGAGGCCGAGGCAGGCTGGGAGCGCGAACGAGCTCGCGTGAACGAACTGTGACCTGGCCGGCAAGCTCTATGTGCGTATCCGCGATCACGCGCGCGAACTGCCGGTGGCCCGGCAATACGCTGGACTGTTTCGCCAGATGTAGGGCGCTGCGGCCGATCAGGCTGCCGCGGCGAGGCGCACGGGCATGGTCGCGCGCACGTGTTCCAGCACGGCACGGGCGAGCCTTGCCTGCAGCGCCGGGGCAAAGTCATGCCCCATGCCGGGTATCACCTCGAACCGTGCGTCGCGGATGTTGCGTGCCGTGTCGAGTCCCGCGGCCAGCGGCACCAGGGGATCGTCGGCACCGTGCAGGACCAATGTTGGAGCCGTGATGCCGGCGAGCGCGGCTCGCCGGTCGCCCGAACGCAGTATCGCCAGCATCTGACGAGCCGAGCCGTCGGGGTGGTAACCGCGTCGGGCGACGCGCTCCATCTGTGCTCTCATCTGTTCGGGTGTGGGCGGGTAGGAAGGGCTGCCGATCACCGCGAACACGCGGGTCAGATGGGCGGTCAATTCTTCGACGCTCGGATTCGCCTTGGGACGTGCAAGGATCGCTCCGAGCGCACTCCGCGAGCCAAACGCAATCTTGCGGCTCGGATTGCCGGTGGAGGACATGATCGAGGTCAGACTAAGCACGCGCTGCGGATGCAGCGCCGCCAACTGCTGCGCAATCATGCCGCCCATCGAGGCACCCACTACATGCGCGCGCGTAACGCCAAGGGAATCCAGCACGCCGACCGCATCGCCGGCCATGTCATTCAAAGAGTACGGGGCATCAACTTTCATCCGCAGCAGGGCGCGCACGATCGCCAGGGTCAGATTGGGCAGGCGCTGCCCGCCGAGCTTCGTCGATGCTCCGCAGTCGCGATTGTCGAAGCGGATCACGCGCAGGCCGGCCGCGACCAGCGGTGCGATGAATTCGTCGGGCCAGGCGATCGATGGCATCGCCAGGCCCATGATGAGAAGTACCGCCGGCGCCTGGGCATCGCCATGAGTCTCGACATCTACCGAAATACGATTGACTTCGATCAGAGGCATGTGTGGATTTTCTGGATTCGACTAGGGCCTGTTCACACTAACAACGGGAGATGCGTTGGGCCGCAATGCGGACGGCTGCGCGAAGGGCGGCGCCGCTAAGGGGGGCCCCCTTCGCAAGCCGTCCCGACAAAGCAGACGCCGCATTTCGGCCCAACCCGAAGGGAAAGATGGATGGCGGGCGCATTGCGGTGTTGCCGCTCGCTGATTGGCATCAGCCAACGGCGCTCGCGACGCCTTGCACTGCATCCCGCCATCCATCTTTCGCACTCCCGTTGTTAGTGTGAACAGGCCCTAGAACCAGCTCTTGCGCGCCGGGTCGCGATACAGCCAGCTCAGCGGCGCCTCTGAGCGATCGAACGGTCGCCACTGCCCTTCGGGTGTGGCCAGCCGATCCGCAATCGCATACCAGGCCAGGGCATGCAGTCCCAGCCCGCAATGACTGGCCTCGATCTCGATGTTTTCCGCCACCGGGCTTGGCTTCTCGACACTGCATTGCCAGGCCACCACCCCGTCGCTGCGGCTGAAGATCGAGGTGGTAGGCAGTGCCGGCGGCGTGCGCAGTGGTTCATGGATCTCCGGCGCGCCGATCTTGTGGCCGGTGACTATTTCGTACAGACGCCAGGCGTTGCTCGCCCTGGGATGACCAGTGAAGGGTGTCCCCAGGGTAATCACGAGCCTTACGTCCCTTGGAAATAACTTGGCGATTTCACGTGCATACAGGCCGCCGAGACTCCAGCCGACGAGACTTACCGTGCGATCGTACTTGCGGCGCATCGTCCGCAGCAGATCGGTGCAGCGCTCGAGGACGCCATCGACCGCTCCCAGATTCGGACCCAGGCCCCAGCCATGAACTGCGTAGCCCCTGCCCCGCAAATAGCGACGCAGGGGACGGGTAGACGCATCGGAAGCCATCAGTCCCGGGAAAACCAGTACCGGGTGGCCGTCCCCGACGGGAGCAAGCTCCAACCATGCGGTTGACATCAAGGTGGCGCCATACTCCCACGGAGCACGCCATTCCAGCGCCAATCGGACCAGCCCGGGCGCCCGCGCAATGTCGTACGGATACCCATATGCATGTTTGACCATGCCCGCAATGGTAACTGGCGGCCGGAATCGGGAGCTTCCATAGAATGGCTGAATGCATATCGTTTTTGCCGGTACTCCGGCTTTCGCTGCGACGGCCCTGGAAGCGATCCTCGACGCTGCGCCGGCAAATGGGTGGTCAGTGCCGCTGATCCTCACCCAACCCGATCGCCCGGCCGGCCGTGGCTTGACGGTCGCGGCGAGCGCGGTGAAGTCGCTGGCACTGGAGCGGGGCATTGCGATCGCCTGTCCAGTCTCGCTGCGCAAGGGCGCGGATGCTGCCTCCGCGCGGGAGCAGATCAAGGCGGCCGATTCCGATGTGTTGGTCGTGGCCGCCTATGGATTGATCCTGCCGGCCGACGTGCTGGCCTTGCCACGCGGTCTTCGAACGCGCGGCCAGCATCCCGTGGGCGCCATCAATATTCATGCCTCGATCCTGCCGCGCTGGCGCGGCGCGGCGCCGGTGGCGCGCGCGATTGAGGCTGGTGACGCGGTGACCGGCGTCACGATCATGCAGATGGACGCCGGACTCGACACCGGGCCGATGCTGCTTACCGAGACCATCCCGATCGCCGCGACGGCGACGGCGGGCGAACTGACCGCGGACTTGCACGGCTCGGCGCGACCTTGATCGTGCGCGCGCTTCGTGAAGCAGCCGACCTAATGCCGACACCGCAGCCCGAGGCTGGCGTGACCTACGCAGGGAAGATCAGCAAGGCCGAGGCCCGGCTTGACTGGCGCCTGAGTGCAGAGCTGCTGGCGCGCCGGGTGCGTGCCTTTGATCCGTTTCCAGTGGCGACCGGCACGATCGCCGGCCAGACGCTGAGAATCTGGCGCGCCGAGGCAGAAGCCGGGGGTCCGGTGGCCGAGTCGGGTACGGTGCTTGCGGTCGACCATGACGGCATTCGGGTCGCCTGTGGCAGTGGAACGCTGGTGCTGACCGAACTGCAGCGGGCCGGCGGCAAACGGCTGAGTGCGCGCGAGTTCCTCGCGGGCTTTCCGCTGCGTGCTGCCCAGCGCTTTGAGCATCCGCTGTCGGATGCCTGAACAGTTGGCGACCGCGCCGCCTCTCGCCGAGATCTTGCGTCTCGCGGCCGCAGCATGGTTGAAGGTACGCGCCGGGAATTCGCTCGATCACGCGTTTGACACCGCGCTTACATCACACACGCCGGACCGGGTGCGAGCGGCGGTGCAGGCCACGTGCTACGCGGCAATGCGGCACCGAGTGTTGTGCGAACGACTGATTGCGCAACTGGCGGCGCGCGCCCCCGACCCGAGCGTGGACGCCCTGCTGACCGTAGCCCTGGCCCAGTTGATCGAATCGCGTCACGCTGACTACGCCGTGGTTGACCAGTCCGTACGTGCCATGCGCGAACAGGGCGCAAGCGCCGCAACCAGTGGCTTCGTCAACGCCGTACTGCGCACTTTTCTACGCCGGCATGACAGCCTGGTTGCGGATTTGATGCGCGACGAATTGGTCCGATTCAATGCACCGCGCTGGTGGATCGACCGGGTTCGAGCCGCGCATCCTGCCCACGCCGATGAGATCCTGACGACCGCGCTGCAGGCGCCGCCGCTGGTACTACGTGTGAATACGAGCCGGCTCAGTGTTGCGGACTATCAGGCGCAGCTGGCGGCGCTCGGCATGGATTCGACCCAGGTCGGATTGCAGGCCGTCTGGGTTCACCGGCCACAACCGGTGAGCGAGCTGCCAGGGTTCGCTGGCGGCCTCGTTTCGGTGCAGGACGCCGGCGCCCAGCTTGCTGCGCCGTGGCTCGATGCCCGGTCCGGTCAGCGCGTGCTCGATGCCTGCGCAGCACCGGGTGGCAAGACCAGCCACCTGGCCGAACTCGCGCCGCTAGAGCTGAATACCTTCGAGCTGACTGCCCTCGAGATCGATGCGGTTCGGGCGCAGCGCATCGCGGACAATTTGCGGTCGAACCGGCGGCCACGCAAGCGTCCTGATCGGCGACGCGCGGGCGCCTGAGCTTTGGTGGGACGGCCGGCTGTATGACCGAATTCTGCTCGATGCCCCCTGCACGGCGTCGGGCATCGTGCGACGTCATCCTGACATCCCGTGGACTACGTCGTCCGACCGATGTTGCGCAATTGACAACGCTGCAAGGCGCAAATTGCTGGATGCTTTATGGCCGCTGCTGGGGGTGGGTGGTAGATTGCTTTACGTCGTTTGCTCGATGCTTCCCGGACGAAGGGAAGCGAGCAGATCGAACGGTTTGTTCGCCGGCACCTCGATGCTGTGCCGCTGCCGTTGCCGGTGGGCACCCCGTCCGTCCTGCTGCGGCCGACTCCGACGCCGGCGTCGGCCTGGAAACGGGACGCAGCGCTGCCGACCCTGCACGACGGCTTCTTTTACGCCTTGCTGGAAAAATCGCCCTAAACAATGACTTTGCGGCCTGCGCTGGGTGCGGCACTTTTTTCACTGTTTGCCTGGCTGGCGCTCGGCGGACTCAGTGCGGCGTCGGCCGACGAACGAATCGGCACCATGGCCGCAGCCTTGGAAGCCGTCAGCAATGGCGCGGGTGGCGCAGTACTGAACGCGACGTTCGAATTCGAGCTGCCACAGTCGCTGGAAGATGCGGTGCAAAAGGGAGTTGCGCTCTACTTCAATATCGAGTTCGAGATGTATCGCAAGCGCTGGTACTGGTTCGATCCGAAAGTCAGTTCGAGCACGCTGACCTATCGTCTGTAGCTACAGTCCGCTGACGCGCACCTACCGACTGGCGCGCGGCGGCCTGTCGCAGTCGTTCGAATCACTCGACGAAGCGCTGGCGCTGCTGAAGAGCGTTCGGCAGTGGAAAGTAATCGAAAAGGGTCATGCTGCGGGCCGATGACGAGTACGAGGCGCAGGTGCGGATGCGGCTCGACGTATCGCAATTGCCGAAGCCGTTCCAGGTCAACGCGATCACGAGTCGCGAATGGAACCTGGCATCGGACTGGAGCGAGATTCCGGTTCCGGCCGGACTCGCGCGTTGAGTTCATGAGCCGACCTGGCGCGCATTTCGATCCACTGCCTGGGGCCTGAGATGTCCCGAGTGTTCTCGCTACGGACTATTGGCCGCGCTCGCGGTCTCCGGCGTGCTGCTGTTTCTGCTCGCCTCGGCCGCAGGTAACACCCAGTTCTTCGAGCGCAACTACCCGATACTTCTGGCAGTCAATGGCGTCATCGCTGCCATGCTGTTCGTGCTGGTCGTCACCCTGATCCGCCGGCTGGTGAAGCGGCTGCGCGCCGGCCAGTTCGGCGCGCGCCTGATGAGCCGCTTCGCGATCGCGTTCGCGCTGATGGGCGTGCTGCCCGGAGTGCGTGATTTACGTGGTGTCGACCCAGTTCCTGTCGCGTTCGATCGAATCCTGGTTCGACGTGCGGGTCGATCGGGCCCTGGATTCCGGCCTGACCCTCGGCCGTGCCGCACTCGACAATCTCAAGGACGACGTCAGCGCCAAGGCGCGGGCCTGGGCGCTTGAACTGGCCGACCTTCCGGAATCGGGCCAGTTGACCCAGTTGAATCGATCTGCGCGAGCAGGGTGGCATTGGCGAGGCGCTGCTGGTAAGCGCCAACGGCCAGTTGATTGGTGCCAGCGGTGCGCAGGTGTCGGAACTGGTGCCGGAGATGCCGACGACCAGCCAGTTGCGTCTGGCGCGCACGCAGCGCGTTCTGGCGACGATTGAAGGCGAAGCGGGCGCTGCCGATCCGCGCCAGGGACTTGCGTGCGCGTGTCATCGTTCCAATACCTTCGCCCGTGGCCCTGCGCGGCCCGCCGACCTCGATCGATGGCGGCGGCCTGCGCGAGACTGTTCCTGGTCGGCTGGCACCTCGGTTCGGGGCGATGATGCCGCGCCGAGCGAAACGAGATTTCTTGCAGCTGGTGCAGCCGGTGCCACCGTCGATCGCAGCCAATGCCGAGGCGTTGCAAAACGGCTATCGTGACTATCAGGAACTGTCGCTGGCACGCAGCGGCTTGCAGACGATTTACGGCCTGACTCTGACGCTCACGCTGCTGCTGTCGGTGTTCGCCGCGATTGCTTCAAGCGTGCTGCTCGCCAGCTCGATGACCGCGCCGCTGCTTCAGCTCGCCGAGGGCACCAAGTCCGTCGCCGAGGGCAACTACCGCCCAGTGCGCGAGTTTCCCGGCAATGACGAACTGAATCTGCTGACGCATTCGTTCAATGCGATGACGCGCCAGTTGACGGAGGCGCGCGACGCGATCGAAACCAAGCAGCGCCAACTGGAGAACGCCAAGACTTATCTGGAACGCGTGCTGGCCAATCTGTCGGCAGGGGTGGTCGTACTCGATACCGAGTTCCATCTCGTCACTGCCAACCATGGCGCTACCCGCATACTTGGCCAGTCCCTCGCACAGCACGCGGGGATGGCCCTGGCTGACGGTCGAGCGAGCCCCTTGGGGTCGCTTTCGCCGGCGGATTCTGCCCAGCAGGCGCTGACCGCGTCGCCCAAGGATTCGTGGCAACAGCAGATCGAGATCAAGCGCGCCAGCCAGTCGATCACCGGCGAGCCCTTGATGCTGCTGGCGCGCGGCTCGCGCCTCCCGCTGGACGACGGGCTCGGCTACGTGGTCGTGTTCGACGACATCACGCAGGTGATTTCCGCGCAGCGCGCGGTGGCCTGGGGCGAAGTCGCCCGACGCCTTGCGCACGAGATCAAGAATCCGCTGACACCGATCCAGCTCGCGGCCGAGCGTCTGCAGATGAAACTTTACGACAAGCTGCCGAGGCGGAGACGCCGAGGTGCTCAAGCGCGGCACTTCGACCATCGTCAGTCAGGTCACGGCGATGAAGCGCATGGTCGACGACTTTCGCGACTATGCTCGCGTACCGCCGGCGCGCCTTCTGCCGCTCGATCTGAATGCGCTGATCGAGGAGGTGACCGCGCTGTACCGTGCCGGCGGCGCGTCGGTGGAGTTGAAGCTGGCGGCCGCGTTGCCTCGCATTGAAGGCGATGCAACCCAGCTGCGCCAGGTGATCCACAACCTGATCGCCAACTCGCAGGACGCACTCGCCAGCCGCACCGAGCCGCACGGCGAAGCGCACATCACGGTGCGGACCGAGCTGGTCGAGGTGGCCGCGAGCACCGTCAGCGCCCGGGCGGTGCGCTTCGCGGTCGAGGACAATGGGCCAGGCTTCCCGGCGAATATACTTCGCCGTGCGTTTGAACCCTATGTGACCACCAAGCCGTCCGGCACCGGTCTGGGGCTGGCCATGGTGAAGAAGATCGTTGACGAACACGGTGCGCACATCGAGGTTGTCAATCGCGCGGGCGGCGCGGCCGTGGGCCATGCGGCAGGTGCAGTCGTTGACGATCGTTTTCCGGCAACTCGCGGCCGGCGAACATCGACCGTCCGAACGCCATGCCGCGTGAGCCCGACTCGCAGGAGCCCTGATCCGTGTCTGACCTAAGCTACCGTTTCATCCCGTCGGCGCCTGGCGCCGCCCCCCGCTAACCATGGCATCGATCCTGGTCGTTGATGACGAAGTCGGCATCCGCGAATTGCTGTCGCGAAATCCTCAGCGACGAGGGGCACGCCGTGATCACGGCCGAGAACGCTGCCGCGGCACGCTCGGCACGCAACCGCGAGGCGATTGATCTGGTTCTTCTCGACATCTGGATGCCGGACACCGATGGCGTCACTCTTGCTCAAGGAGTGGGGCGCCCTCGGACAACTGACGATTCCGGTGATCATGATGTCGGGCCATGCCACGATCGACACTGCAGTCGAGGCGACACGCTTCGGCGCCCTGGAATTTCTTGAGAAGCCGATCGCGATGGCGCGGCTGCTGGCGGCGGTGCGCTCCGGTCTCGAACGCGGGCGCCTGATGCGGACCCTGCGCACTCCGCCTGATGACGCCGGCACCACTCGCCGCAGCGAGCATTGATGTGCCCAAATATCGCGAAGTTTCGGTCGCGCCGCTGCTTCCGGCGGCGGCCGTAGCGGTTCCGGTCGAGCGCGCGGAAAACGGCGTGCCGCTCGATCAGCCCTTGCGCGATGCGCGCGACCAGTTCGAGCGCGTCTACTTCGAGTACCACCTGGCGCGCGAGAGCTACAGCATGACCCGCGTCGCCGATCGCGCCGGGCTGGAGCGGACCCATCTGTATCGCAAGCTCAAGCAACTCGGCATCGAACTTTCGCGCGGCCGACGCGGCGAGCGCGCCGCCAATGAACCGTCCGTCGTTACCGAGCCACTGGCTGCCGTCCACGCGCAGCCTCCGGTGTATACGCACCGCGACGAATACGACGACTAGGACCGGTTTCCGGCGCGAACCGGCGCGGTTCTCCGGCACACCTCCCGTGTAATGAAGATCATCATCATCGGGGCCGGCAAGGTCGGCACGTCGGTTGCGGAAAGCCTCGTCTCCGAGGCCAACGACATCACCGTGATCGACAACGATCCGGCGCGCATTGCGGACCTCCAGGAACGCTTTGATCTGCGCGGCGTGGTCGGCAATGCCGGCCTGCCGTCGATCCTGCGCGAAGCCGGCGCGCAGGATGCCGACATGCTGATCGCGGTCACCGCGCTCGACGAATCCAACCTGGTCGCCTGCAAGATTGCGGCCGATCTTTTCAACGTGCCCACGCGCATCGCGCGCGTGCGCAACGTCGAACTGCAGCAGCATCCGAACCTGATCGGCGAGGGCGGCTTTGGCGCCACCCATGTGATCTTTCCGGAGCAGACCGTCACTGACTACCTGCTCAAGCTGATCGAGTTTCCCGAGGCACTGCAGGTGCTCGAGTTCGCCGACGGGCGCGCCAGCCTGATCGCGGTCAAGGCTTTTGCCGGCGGCCCGCTGGTGTCGCACCCGATCAAGGAACTTGCGCCACCACATCCCGACTATCGACACGCGCATCGTCGCCGTGTTCCGCGACGATCGCAGCATCGCGGTCGATGGGGACACGATGATTCAGCCGGGCGACGAGGTGTTCTTCCTCGCGGCCACGCAGCATGTGCGCGCCGTCATGAGCGAGTTGCGGCGCATGGACAAGCCGGTGCGACGAGTCATGCTGGCCGGTGGCGGCAACATCGGCATGCGGATGGCGCGCGCGCTGGACTCCGGTGAAGGGCTCGACATTGGCGAGTCGTTCAACGTCAAGATCATCGAAGCCGACAAGCGGCGCGCCGAATTTCTGGCGCGCCAGCTGCCGGCGGATGTGCTGGTGCTCCAAGGCGACGCGACCGACGAGGATCTGCTCGAGCAGGAGAACGTCGAGGAGTGCGATCTGTTCATTTCGCTCTACCAACGACGACGAGAACAACATCATGAGTGCCCTGCTCGCCAAGAAGATGGGCGCGCGGCGCGTGATCGCCCTGATCAACCGCAAGACCTACGGCGACCTCATGCAGGGCGGCCAGATCGACATCGCGATCTCGCCGTCATACGCGACCCTGTCTGCGCTGCTGCGCTTTGTCCGGCGAGGCGACGTGGTGATCGCCCATAGCCTGCGCCGCGGTGCCGCCGAGGCGCTCGAGATCATTGTCCACGGCGATGCGCGTAGCTCGCGCATTGTCGGCAAGAGCATCGATCAGATTGAACTGCCCAAAGGGGCGACCATCGGGGCCGTGGTGCGAGGCAAAGGTGAGCAGGCCGAGGTGTTGATGGCGCATCACGACGTGCAGATTCAGGCCGAGGATCACCTGATCGTGTTCGTCGCCAACAAGCGAATCATTCCGCGCGTCGAGCGCCTGTTCACCGTCGGCGTCGGGTTCTTCTGAGACGAAACTCAGTGGCAGCGTGCTGTATGTTGCAGTGCGGCGTAAGCGAACTGAGAGATTGTGTTCGTTCCGTGCAGGCGCTTCAGTGGACGTGCTCCCTCATTGCAATAGAATCGACGTCGGCGGCATTTGCTTCGACCGTGCATCTGCAGGCCGTGCGCCAGGCAGACCGGGTCTTCCCGGCCGCGCGCCCAAAAGACGCAGGCGTTCTTATAACGATCGTATTAGCCAAGGAGACACAATGGATTTCACGGATAGCAAGGACGCCAAACCGATGCGTCGCAAGTTCCTGTCAGGCGCTGCAGCCGCAACCGCCGGTTCCGTTGCGCTCGGATTCCCGATGGTGTCGCGGGCGCAGACCACGACGCTGCGCTTCCAGAGCACCTGGCCGTCCAAGGACATCTTCCACGAGTTCGCGGCCGACTTCGTCAAGAAGGTCAACGACATGGCGGCCGGCCGGCTGAAGATCGAGTTGCTGCCGTCGGGCGCAGTGGTTCGCGCTTTCGACCTGCTCGACGCAGTCAACAAGGGCACGCTCGATGGCGGCCATGGCGTCGTGGCGTACTGGTACGGCAAGAACTCGGCGGTGGCGCTGTGGGGCTCGGGTCCGTCGTTCGGCATGGACGCCAATCAGGTTCTGGCCTGGCACTACTACGGTGGCGGCAAGCAGATCCTCGAGGAGATCTACAAGAGCATCAACATGAACGTCGTGTCGTACCTGTACGGCCCGATGCCGACGCAGCCCTTCGGCTGGTTCAAGAAACCAATTACCAAGTCCGAGGACGTCAAGGGCATGAAGTTCCGGACGGTCGGACTCGCCGTCGACATGTATACGGCGATGGGCGCGGCGGTCAACCCGCTGCCTGGCGGCGAGATCGTCCCGGCGCTCGACCGCGGTCTGCTGGACGGCGCGGAGTTCAACAACGCGAGCTCCGACAAACTGCTCGGTTTCCCCGATGTCTCCAAGGTCTGCATGCTGCAGAGCTTCCACCAGTCGAGCGAACAGTTCGAAGTCCTGTTCAACAAGACCAAGTACGACGCGCTGCCGCAGGATCTCAAGCACATCATCGACTACGCGGTGCAGGCGTCGAGCGCCGACATGAGCTGGAAGGCGGTCGACCGCTACTCGGCGGACTACATCACGCTGCGCACCAAGGACGGCGTCAGCTTCTACAAGACGCCGGATCCGATCCTGCGCTCGCAGCTCGACATCTGGGACAAGATGCTCGAAGCGAAAGCGGCCGAGAACCCCCACTTCAAGAAAGTGGCCGATTCAATGAAGGCGTTTGCCGAGCGCACGTGCCGTTATCAGTTCGACTACAGCGTCGACTACCGCATGGCCTACAACCACTATTTCGGACGGCCGGCCGCCGCTCCTGCCAAGAAAGCTTGATACGATCCGCGGCGACCCGCACGTCGCCAGTCCACAACAGCGGCGCCCACGGGCGTCGCTTTTTTTTGCCGGTTAGATGCGCCACGGGCGCGCATAGCCGGGCCAGCTCGAACCGGGGGCATCATGCAGCGTCTTCTGATCGGCATCGACAAGCTGTCGACTTTCTTCGGCCACCTGTTTGCCTGGCTTATCGTGGCCTTGACGCTTTTGATTACCTGGGAGGTGTACTCCCGCTACATCCTGAACAAGCCGCATGCCTGGGCCCAGGATGTGCAGATCATGATGTACGGGACCCTGTTCATGATGGCTGGCGCCTACACGCTGGCGAAAAACAATCATGTGCGCGGCGACGTGCTGTACGGCTTCTTCCGCCCGCGCACGCAGGCGACGATCGACATCATTCTGTATTTCGTCTTCTTCCTGCCCGGAATCATTGCGCTGACCTATGCCGGCTGGAACTTCGCCAATGACGCGCTGGCAATTCGCGAGACGACCTTTTCTGCCGAAGCGCTACCGATTTACCCGTTCAAGTTCGTGATTCCGGTCGCCGGCTTTCTGCTGCTGCTGCAGGGCATCGTCGAGATCGTGCGCTGTTACATATGCCTCCGTGATGGCGAGTGGCCGAGCCGCGAGGAGGACGTCGAGGAAGTCGATGTCGAGAAGCTGAAGGAAATGGTGCACGTCAGCGACGAGGACATCCTCGGCGCCGACGCCGCCGTGCTTGCCCAGGAAAGTGGAGCCACCAAATGAAGATCCGCAAGGAACTGTGGTTCGGCTTCTCGCTGATGGCTCTGCTCATCGTCGGTGCCCTTTATGTGCTGGGGACGGCAGACACGATCACGCGCGGGCATCTGGGCATGCTGATGCTGGGGCTGGTCGTGGTGGCGATCATGCTCGGCTTCCCGACCGCGTTCACGCTGATGGGCATGGGGGTGATCTTTACCTGGCTCTCCTACGACAGGGACATTGCGCGCACGCTCGACCTGATGGTGCAATCGACGTTCAAGGTCATGAGCAACGATGTCCTGATCTCGATTCCCCTGTTCGTGTTCATGGGCTACCTGGTCGAGCGCGCCAACCTGATCGAAAAACTGTTCAGGAGTCTGCATCTCGCCATGGCGCGGGTGCCTGGTTCGCTGGCGGTCGCCACCTTGGTCACCTGTGCAGTGTTTGCCACGGCAACCGGCATCGTCGGCGCGGTCGTGACCCTGATGGGCTTGCTGGCGTTCCCGGCGATGCTGAAGGCCGGCTACAACATCAAGCTCGGCGCCGGCGTCATCACGGCGGGGGGCTGTCTTGGCATCCTCATTCCGCCGTCGGTGATGCTGATCGTCTACGGCGCCACGGCAGGCGTTTCGGTGGTGCAGCTGTACGCCGGGGCATTCTTTCCCGGAATCATGCTGGCCGGACTGTATGTTGCCTATGTGATTGTGCTGGCCAAGCTCAAGCCGGAACTGGCGCCGCCGCTTTCGGCGGAAGACCGTAAAGTGGTTCTACCGCCGATGTTGCAGGCGGTGTCCGATGCCGTTTCGCAGCGCGCCTTGCCTGGGCTGATTGGTGCGCTCAAGGGACGCACCAATACTGGTGTGGCAAGCGCTGATCTGCTGAAGCAGCTGTTCGTTACCCTGCTGCCAGTGCTGCTGTTCGGCTTCGTGATGTTCGAGGCCTACGGCGTCGTCACGCAGCCCGCGGTAGTGGCGGTCTCGTCCGATGCCGCCATGATCGAATTCGGCGAGTCGTCCTCAGCGAAAGGCGACGCGGGCGGGCTGCAGGAGCCCACATCGGATGGCGTGAAGGAGCCGCCGGCGAGCGACTCGCTGGCCGACCCTCCGGGGGCCGCCAAGGAGGTGGCGCCGGCCGCGAGCAAGAGTGTTCCCGCGGCGGCAAACCCCGTCGCCGAGGCCGCTTCGGTACCGGCGCCGACCGGTTACTGGATCGCCATGGGCGTGGGTTTCGTCGCGCTGCTGGCCTTCTATGCGATCTTTTCTCTCAAGCGTCTTGTGATATTCAAGATGCTGCTGGCGTCGTTCTTCCCGCTGGTGGTGCTGATCCTGGCCGTCTTGGGTTCGATCGTATTCGGCCTGACCACGCCAACCGAGGCGGCGGCGATCGGCGCCTTTGGCGGCTACTTGCTCGCCGCCGTCTATCTGCTGATCAACTATCCGGCCGAAAAGATGCGGCGCGCCTTGCTCGTCTGGGTGCCGTTGTGGCTGCCTTTCGTTGCCTCGGTGATCTGGTTCAGATGGGGGCAATCGACGCTGGGTCCGGTACCGATGTGGTTCGGTGTGCTGGCCATCGCCGGAGTCGCGGTGTGGTCAGTGCTTGTGCTCCGCCAGGCCGGGCTGTACGAAACCGTGCGGGAATCGTCGTTCCTGACGGCCAAGACCAGCGCCATGGTCTGCTGGCTGTTCGTCGGCAGCGCGATCTTTTCGGCTGCGTTCGCTCTTCTCGGCGGGCAGGAACTGGTCGAGCGCTGGGTCATGTCGATGAATCTGTCGAAGGTCGAGTTCCTGCTGCTGTCGCAGGTCATCATCTTCATTCTCGGCTGGCCGCTCGAGTGGACCGAAATCATCGTCATCTTCATGCCGATCTTCGTGCCGCTGCTCGACAACTTCGGTGTCGACCCGCTGTTCTTCGGCCTGCTGGTTGCGCTCAATCTTCAGACGGCGTTCCTGTCGCCACCAGTCGCGATGGCCGCCTTCTATTTGAAGGGAGTGTCGCCGCCGCATGTGACCTTGAATCAGATCTTTGCGGGAATGATGCCGTTCATGGGCATCCAGGTGATCGCGATCTTCGTGCTTTATATGTTTCCACAGGTCGGCCTGTGGCTTCCGAGCGTTCTGTATGGCCGCTAGTTCATGTCCTGGGTGTGCGCATCGGCAGTTCCGACATGCGTGCACCAAGAACGACTAGCCGCTGCAACGTTGCTGCAAGCGGCCATGCGGCCCGCGCGACATTTGGATTTTGACGCGAGCGCATAATGCGCGCGGCCGACGAGCCGCAGAGTTCGCGTGGTCAATTCAATGCAAGCGTTTGCGCGCGCAATTTTTCCCGTCCTGAACGTTCTCGGCTACGTCGTCCTGATATTTGCGACGACGATGGTGGTGCCGCTCGGCTTCGCGCTGATCGGCGCCGATGGCGCCCTGAATGACTATGACCTCGCCCTGCTGATCACCGCGCTGGCCGGCCTTGCCCTGATATTCGCGACCCGGCGTTTCCGCCGCGAGTTGCAGCCGCGTGATGGCTTCCTGCTGGTCACCCTGGTGTGGACCGTGCTGCCGGGGTTCGCCACGCTGCCGCTGATGCTGCATCTGCCGACTCTCTCGTTCACCGACGCCTACTTCGAAACGATGTCGGGTCTGACAACGACTGGCGCTACCGTGATGAGCGGGCTGGACGCGCTGCCGCTCTCGATCAACGTCTGGCGCTGCTTCCTGGTCTGGATCGGCGGCATGGGCATCCTTGTGCTCGTGGTCGCGATCCTCCCGCTGCTAGGCGTCGGAGGCGCGCAGGCATTCCGCGCCGAAAGCGCCGGGCCGATGAAGGAGACCAAGCTGACTCCGCGCATCGCGGACACCGCCAAGGCGCTGTACGCAATTTATTTTGCGATCTCGGTCGCCTGCTTCTTTTCCTATCGTCTGGTAGGCATGACGTGGAGCGATGCCTTCATGCACATGTGTTCGACCATGGGCCTGGGTGGGTTCTCCTCGCACGATGCGAGCTTCGGCTACTTCGATTCCGCACTGATCGATTACACGGCGGTGTTATTCATGGTGCTGGCCGGATTCAACTTCTCGCTGCACTTCACCGCCTGGCGGCGACGCTCGCTGCTGACCTACTGGCGCGACCCTGAAGCTCGCGCCTATATGTTCACGCTCACTGCGTCGTGCCTGTTCATTGCCGGCTTCCTGTTGTGGAGGGACGTGTACCCCGACTGGGCGAGTGCGTTGCGTTACGCCGTCTTCAACACCGTATCGATCGCGACGACGACCGGTTATGCCAGCACCGACTACAACCAGTGGCCGATCTTTGCTCCGATGTTCATGCTGTTTCTGTGCGGCTTCGCGAGCTGCGCCGGTTCAACGGGCGGCGGCATCAAGATGATCCGCGGCCTGATACTGCTCAAGCAGGCGCGGCGCGAGATGACGCGCATCCTGCATCCGCGCTCGGTCAACCCGGTGGTCGTCGGCGACAGCGTGATCGAGAACAAGGTCATCTTCGCCGTTCTCGCCTTCATGCTGGTCTATGGCGCGTCGACACTCTGGCTGACCTTCCTGCTGCTGCTTTCGGGGCTGGATGTGATTTCTGCATTCACCGCAATCGTGGCCTGCATCAACAACACCGGACCCGGCCTCAACCAGGTCGGTCCCGCGACCAACTACGCTGTTCTGAACGACTTCGAGACCTGGGTGTGTTCCTTTGCCATGCTGATCGGCCGGCTCGAATTGTTCTCGGTGCTGGTGCTGTTCACGCCGGTGTTCTGGCGCAAGTGAGTTCCGGTACAAGTCAGCTCCGGTGGATGTGACGCGCGTCTCGGTCGTGGTTGCCGATGGTCGCCAGCAGAGAAAGGCGGCCGTGGATCATTGGCTTGCCGCCCACCCAAATGGTGTTCGCGCAGTAGTGGCCGAAGGGGCGTTCGAGCCGCTCGCGGTGCCCGAGGATGTCCTGATTTCGCAAATGACCGCCGGCTGCGTCTGCTGTGCCGGCCAGGTTCCGTTGCGCGTCGCGCTGGTCCGCATGCTGCGGTCCGCGCGCCCCCAGAATCTGTTGCTATTGGTCAGCGGTGCGACCCATCTCGAACGGCTTCGAGCCTTGCTCGCAGATGGAAGTCTGGGCGTGAAACTCGACGTCGACGCTTGAAATCGCTTGATGCGCTTGACGCGAGCGGGCTGCCTGTCGCGTTCCTCCGATGCGTCTAGGTAGTTAGTGTTTACTCTCGTTTAGTAGCGCACAAATAGAGAGTTTCGAGACCGACCTTGATTCTTCGGCAGCGGAACCGATATTGCTGGTAAGGCTTCGAGCCGGTGCGGATAGCACCGGCCGCAATGAAAGGACTTCCTGCAATGTCGGTCACGATGATCTACAACAGCCCGCAGTTCTGCGTCTTCGAGTTCGAAGCTGCAGAGCGCGCCGACGGCCGCAATCTAGGTGGCTACGAGATCATGGACAAGACGCTCCGGCGCGAGATTTTTCTCGGCGGGCAGGATGCCGAAGTGTTTCGGCGCAACGTCCAGGAACTGATCGAGCAGAGTCCAACCGCAGATCAGGTCGATGAGTTCCTGCAGGGCTTCAGCGGACTGATGCAGCAGCCTGTAGTTCTGCACTGAGGTTCTTCACTGAACCCTGTCCGCTTCGCGGCCTCTCCCGGCCGCTGCTGACCGCTAAGTCTTGACCGCGTCCGAGAAGGTCTCGACGCAGTCCCGCTGCTGCCCTTCAATCGTTCACTTCAATCGCAGTCGAGCGTCGTTAGGCTTGATCTCCTTCCTGGCGGCAGCTTAGGCGCGCAGCTCGGTTTGGAGCCCGGGGTCTAAGCCCAGAGCGCCCATCGAATTTTGTTGCGATGCGTTTTGGCGACAATGCGGGGCCGCGCCGGACCGAGCGTGCCGCACAGGAGGACTGACTTGGAGTTCGATTACATCATCGTCGGCGGCGGCTCCGCCGGGTGCGTCCTGGCGGCGCGCTTGAGCGAGGATCCCTCGGTTCAGGTAGCGCTGCTCGAAGCGGGCGGCACCAATGACGGCGTGCTCAATCGCGTTCCGGCGGGCGTGATCGCCTACATGCGGCGCGCCAACGATTTCAACTGGGCATTCGAGACCGTACCGCAGCGCGGACTCAACGGGCGGCGCGGTTATCAACCGCGCGGCCGCGGTCTCGGCGGCTCGTCGGCGATCAACGCGATGATCTATGTCCGGGGCCAGCCCGAGGACTACGACGGCTGGGTTGCGCAGGGTGCCGCCGGCTGGGGCTGGAACGATGTACTGCCCTGGTTCAAGCGCGCGGAGGGCAACGAGCGCGGTGCGGACGATTGGCACGGTGCAAGCGGGCCCCTGAATGTCGCGGACCTGCGTTCGCCCAATCCTTTCGGCAAGCTCTTTATTGAAGCTGCTCAGCAGGCCGGGATCTCCTTGAACCAGGATTTCAACGGCGCTTCGCAGGAGGGCGTGGGTCACTATCAAGTCACGCAGAAAAACGGCGAACGCTGGAGCGTGGCGCGTGCCTATCTCGATCCCGTGCGCGGACGCGGCAACCTCATGGTGATGATGCATACGCAAGTGCAGCGCATCGTTTTCAAGGGGCCGCGTGCGGTCGGAGTCGAAGCAGAACGCGCCGGTGCGCCAGTGTCCATCCGTGCGCGGCGCGAAGTGATCATCGCCGCGGGTGCACTGCAGTCACCGCAGCTACTGATGGTTTCCGGCGTCGGGCCGGGAGCGCATTTGGCGGAGCACGGTATCAAGCTGGTCGCCGATGTGCCGGGCGCTGGCGCGAATCTACACGACCACCCGGACATCATCATCTGCCGCCGCGTAGCTTCGACGGACCTGCTTGGCTATTCGTTGCCGGGGTCGGTCAAGCTGCTAAAGGCTATCAGTGCCTGGCGGCGCGAGCGGCGCGGCTTTCTGACATCGAACTTTGCCGAAGCCGGCGCCTTTGTGCGTTCACGGCCCGGGGTCGAACGTCCTGACCTGCAGCTTCATTTCGTTATCGGCATGGTCGACGACCACAGTCGCAAGTTTCACTGGGGCCACGGCATGAGCTGCCATAGCTGCGTGCTGCGGCCCGAAAGCCGGGGCAGCGTGCGACTTTCAGCCAGCGATGTCCACGTTGCGCCCTTGATCGATCCCGGTTTCCTGACCGCGCCAAGCGATCTCGAGACCATGGTGGCAGGCTTCAAGCTGGTTCGGCGCATCTTCGCGCAACCGGCCTTTGCTTCCTTTGATGGGGGCGATACCAGCCGCGAGCTGAATTTCGCGGACGTTCACACGGATGACGAGATTCGTGCCGCGATCCGCGCGCATGCAGACACGGTCTATCACCCGGCGGGCAGCTGTCGGATGGGCGACCTCGCGCGCGACACGATGGCGGTCGTCGACCCGCAACTGCGGGTGCGTGGCGTCGAAGGCTTGCGCGTGGTCGATGCCTCGGTGATGCCAACCTTGGTGTCGGGCAATACGAACGCGCCGACGGTGATGATCGCCGAGCGGGCTGCGGACTTCATCCTGCGTCAGGAGCCCGGTGAAATCAACGCCGGCCTGGCGAGATCCGGTGCTGGATCGGCGCGTGAAGCCCGGCCGGACTTCGCGATGGATGTCGCCGCCATCGGCCGCGTACAGGCGCAGCCGCTGAACTAAACTCACTCCTCAACTTGCCAATCCAGCAGGCCCGCGATGAACACGCGCCTCCCTGCCGCAGCAGTCGATGCCCGGGTTTCGGTGCCGACTGCTACGGTCGTATCTCCCGTCGAAGCGAAGCTGCGCGGACTGCTTGCCCGCCGCATCCTGATCCTGGACGGTGCGATGGGCACGATGGTGCAGCGCTATCGCCTTGACGAGCAGGCGTTTCGAGGTGATCGCCTCGCTGATCACAAGGTCGATCTGAAAGGCAACAACGATCTGCTGGTGCTGACGCGGCCCGCCGTGATCGCCGAGATCCACGAGCAGTACCTTGCTGCCGGCGCAGACCTGATCGAAACCAACACCTTTGGCGCCACGTCGATCGCGCAGGATGACTATCGACTCGGACATCTCGCCTACGAGATGAACCTTGAGGCGGCGCGAATCGCGAAGGCGGCCGCAGCGAAGTTTTCGACACCGGACAAGCCGCGCTTCGTCGCCGGCGCGCTTGGCCCGACCCCGAAGACAGCGTCGATTTCGCCCGACGTCAACGACCCCGGAGCGCGCAATGTGAGTTTCGATCAGCTGGTCGCATCCTACGGCGAGCAGGCGCGCGGCTTGCTGGACGGCGGCGCCGACCTGCTGCTGATCGAGACGATCTTCGACACCCTGAACGCCAAGGCGGCCATCTTCGCGGTCGAGGTTGAGTTCGAGCGCCGCGCCGGACAGGGTGAATCACGACGACCGCTGATCATTTCCGGTACGGTGACCGATGCGTCGGGACGGATACTTTCCGGGCAGACGGTCGAGGCGTTCTGGCATTCGGTGCGTCACGCGCGTCCACTGGCGGTCGGACTCAACTGTGCGCTCGGTGCCGCGCTGATGCGTCCCTACATAGAAGAGTTGGCGACGGTCGCCGATGTCTTTGTCAGTTGCTATCCGAATGCAGGCCTGCCGAATCCGATGTCCGACACCGGTTTCGATGAAACGCCAGACGTGACTTCGAGCCTGCTGAAGGAGTTTGCGCAGGCGGGCTTCGTCAACATTGCTGGCGGCTGCTGTGGGACGACGCCCGATCACATCCGTGCCATCGCACAGGCGATTGAAGGTGTAGCGCCGCGCAGCGTACCGGCCTGCCGAGCGAGTGATGAAGCTGTCCGGACTCGAGCCGCTGAAGATCGATGACGCGAGCCTTTTCGTCAATGTCGGCGAGCGCACCAACGTGACCGGATCGAAGGCGTTCGCGCGGCTCGTCCTCAACGAACAGTACGAGGAAGCGGTCGCCGTGGCGCGTCAGCAGGTGGAAAGCGGCGCGCAGATCATCGACGTCAACATGGACGAGGCCATGCTCGACTCGGCCCGGGCGATGACGCGTTTCCTCAATCTGATCGCCGGCGAACCCGACATTGCACGCGTGCCGGTGATGATCGACTCCAGCAAGTGGAGCGTGATCGAGGCGGGGCTCAAGTGTGTGCAGGGCAAGGGCATCGTCAACTCGATTTCGATGAAGGAGGGCGTTGCGCCGTTCATCGAGCAGGCAAAGCTCGCGCGCCGCTATGGCGCGGCGGTCATCGTCATGGCCTTCGATGAGCAGGGCCAGGCCGACACCTTCGCCCGCAAGACTGGAATCTGCAAGCGCAGCTACGAGATCCTCGTCAAAGAAGTCGGCTTCGCGCCCGAAGACATCATCTTCGATCCCAACATCTTTGCCATCGCCACCGGTATCGAGGAGCACAACAACTACGCGGTCGACTTCATCGAGGCCACGCGCTGGATCCGCGCGAATCTGCCGGGCGCCAAGATCAGCGGCGGAGTCAGCAACGTGAGCTTCAGCTTCCGCGGCAATGACCACGTGCGCGAGGCGATCCACACCGTGTTCCTGTATCACGCGATCAAGGCCGGCATGACGATGGGCATCGTCAACGCCGGCCAGCTCGGTGTGTACGAGGACATCGAACCGGAATTGCGCGCGCGGGTTGAAGACGTCGTCCTGAATCGCCGCGCGGATGCCGGCGAGCGCCTCGTGCAATTTGCCGAACAGGTCAAGGCAGGCGGCAAGACGGAAGGAAGAGGACCTGGCCTGGCGTGTGGAACCGGTCGAGAAACGCCTGGCACATGCGCTGGTCCATGGCATCACCAGCCATATCGTCGAAGACACCGAGGAGTGTCGAGCTGCCGTCGCGGCACGGGCGGGTCGCCCGATCGAAGTGATCGAGGGCCCCCTGATGGATGGCATGAACATCGTCGGCGATCTGTTCGGTGCCGGCAAGATGTTCCTGCCGCAGGTGGTAAAGAGCGCACGCGTGATGAAGCAGGCAGTAGCGCACCTCGTGCCCTACATCGAGGCGGAGAAGGCTGCGCATGTCGCCGCCGGCGGCGAGGCCCGGGCCAAGGGCAAGGTCGTGATCGCGACCGTGAAGGGCGACGTGCACGACATCGGCAAGAACATCGTGTCGGTGGTCCTCCAGTGCAACAACTTCGAAGTCGTCAACCTCGGCGTGATGGTGCCGGCCGAGAAGATTCTCAGCACGGCCCGCGAAGAGAAGGCGGACATGATCGGACTGTCGGGATTGATCACACCGTCGCTCGAGGAGATGCAGCACGTCGCGCGCGAAATGCAGCGGCAGGGTTTCTCGATGCCGCTGCTGATCGGCGGCGCCACCACCAGCCGGGTGCACACCGCGGTCAAGATCGCACCGCATTACACCGCCGGACCGGTCGTCTATGTGTCGGACGCCAGCCGCTCGGTCGGCGTCTGCCAGAACCTGGTGTCCGACGAAGCGGCTGGAAAGTTCATCGCCGATCTCGCGGTGGAGTACGAACGCGTGCGCGCCCAGCATGCGAGCAAGAAGGGCCCGGAGCTGATCAGCCTGGCGCAGGCGCGCGCCAACGCGACCCGCATCGACTGGACCGGGCTACGTCAGGCGCCCCGCCCGAAATTTCTCGGCCGGCGGCTGTTCAGGAACTATGACCTGGCGATGATCGCCAAGTACGTCGACTGGGGCCCGTTTTTCCAGACCTGGGATCTGCACGGACCGTTTCCAGCCATCCTTGCCGACGACGTGATCGGCGAGCACGCGCGGCAGGTGTTCGCCGAAGGTGAAAAGATGCTCGAGCGCGTGATCAGCCGAGCGCTGGCTCACTGCCAACGCGGCGCTCGCGTTCTATCCGGCGAACTCGGTCGGCGATGACATCGAGGTCTATGCGGACGAGTCGCGCGGGCAGCCGCTGTTCGTCTGGCACGGCCTGCGCCAGCAGACGAAGAAGCCGGTGCTCGATGGCGTGCCGAACCCCAATCAATGCCTCAGTCGACTTCATCGCTCCGAAGTTGATTGACGGAAAACCCAGCGGGATCGCTGACTACATCGGCCTGTTCGCGGTGACGAGTGGGATTGGAGTCGAGAAGCGTGAAGCCATGTTCGCCGCCAAGCATGACGACTACGGCGCAATCATGCTCAAGGCCATTGCCGATCGCCTGGCCGAGGCCTTTGCCGAGTCACTGCATGAGCGTGTACGCAAGGATCTGTGGGGATACGCGACGAACGAAGCACTGACGAGTGAAGAGCTGATCAAGGAAAAGTACCGCGGGATTCGTCCGGCGCCGGGCTACCCGGCCTGCCCGGAGCACTCGATCAAGCGCGCGATGTTCGAGGTGCTTGGCGCCGGCGAGATCGGCATGGCGCTGACCGAGAACTTTGCGATGAGTCCGGCGTCGAGCGTCAGCGGCTTTTACTTCTCGCATCCGCAGTCGAAGTACTTCAACGTCGGCCGCATCGGCCGCGATCAGCTGGAGGATCTCGCGCAGCGCAAATCCGAAAGCGTCAGCGAGCTCGAACGCTGGCTCGCGCCTAACCTGGCCTGAAGTCCGCGTGCGCCGCCCAGGAGGCCGGCGGAGGGGCGACGGAACACCACCTGGGCCGAGTTCAGCTCAAGCCTTGAGCCAGGTCAAAGCACGCGGCGGGGCATCCCGAATTTCCGGATACCATTTCAGGCTCGCGCCTGGCTGCGCCGCTGCTGGCTTTTCTGGTTTCGCGGACGACGCCGCGGAGCGAAGTTTGGCTCACCGCGATGCGGGTGTCGTGTGAGCATCGCTGCGCCAAATTGCCAAGTTCGGCCTGAACAATTCGGAGAAAGAAACGATGATGACTCTTCGCGGGTTTGCTATTGCGATGGGCGCGGCAGCGCTGGTGGCGAGTGGATCGCTTCTTGCCCAGCAAGTCACCGGTGTGCCTGGCTCGCCCAGTGCGACCGCGGCAATCGACGGCAAGCAACTCCCGCCGCCGGATCCGAAGTTCGGCGGTGTGATCAAGGAGGGCGCGCTGCAGTCAAAACCATGGTGGTCCCCGCGGGTCGTCCCGCCGAAGGGCGCGCCGAACGTGCTGCTGATCATCACGGACGACGCCGGCTTCGGCGTGCCCAGCACCTTCGGCGGCGTGGTTCCAACGCCGACCATGGACCGCATCGCGGCAAATGGGCTGCGCTACAACCGAATGTTCTCCACTGCACTGTGCTCGCCGACGCGCGCCGCGCTGATTACCGGTCGCAATCACCACTCGGCCGGCTTCGGCGTGATCTCCGAGCAGTCGACCGGCTTCCCTGGCTACAACAGCATCATCGACCGCGACAAGGCCACCATCGGGCGAATGCTGCTCGAGAACGGCTATTCCACCTCGTGGTTCGGCAAGGACCACAACACGCCAGCCTTCGCGGCCAGCCAGGTCGGACCGTTCGACCAGTGGCCGACGGGCATGGGTTTCGAGTACTTCTACGGCTTCGTCGGCGGCGACGCCAACCAGTGGGAGCCGAACCTCTTTCGCAACACGACGCAGATCTATCCGTTTCTCGGCAAGCCGGGCTGGAACCTGGTCACCGGAATGGCGGACGAGGCGATCGACTGGATGACGCGGATTCACCAGACCGACCCCTCCAAGCCGATCTTCATCAAGTACGCGCCCGGCGCCACGCACGCGCCGCACCACCCGACCAAGGAATGGGTGGACAAGATCAGCCAGATGAAGCTCTTCGACGAAGGCTGGAACAAGGTGCGCGAGCGCATCTTCGAGAACCAGAAAAAGCTCGGCGTGATCCCGAACGACACCAAGCTGCCACCCTGGCCGAAGGAAGTGTTGAAGGAGTGGGGCCAGCTGACGGCGGAGGAGAAGAAGCTCTACATCCGCCAGGTCGAGGTTTTCGCCGCCTATGCCGCCTACAACGACCACGAAATCGGGCGCGTGATCCAGTCTTTCGAGGACCTGGGCAGGCTCGACAACACGCTGATCATTTACATCAACGGCGACAACGGCACCAGCGCCGAGGGCGGGCCGACCGGGACTCCGAACGAGGTGGCGTTCTTCAACGGCGTCAGCGTTCCGGTCGACGTGCAGATGAAGTTCTACGACGTCTGGGGCACCGAGCAGACCTACAACCACATGTCGGCCGGCTGGTCGTGGGCGTTCGACGCGCCATTTTCGTGGTTCAAGCAAAATGCCTCGCAACTCGGCGGCGTCAACCAGAACATGGTCGTGTCGTGGCCGGCACGCATCAAGGACAAGGGCGGCCTGCGCCAGCAGTTCGTGCACGTGATCGACGTCGTGCCGACGATCCTCGAAGCCGCCGGCATTCGCGCGCCAGAGGTCGTCGACGGTATCAAACAGAAGCCAATCGAGGGAACCAGTTTCGCCTACACCTTCGACGCGGCCAATGCGAAAGTGCCCTCGCGGCACAGGACGCAGTACTTCGAAATGATGGGCCAGTGGGCGCTGTACCACGACGGCTGGTTCCTGAGCACGAAGGTCAATCGTGCGCCGTGGGAGGCGTTCGGTCCGGCCAACCCGGACCCGCTGAGCAACCAGGTGCTCGAACTCTTCAATCTGAACCAGGACTTCAGCCAGAGCGAGAACGTCGCAGCGAAGTACCCGCAGAAAGTCAAAGAGATGAAGCAGATGTTCATTTCCGAGGCGAATAAGTACCAGGTGTTTCCGCTGGACGCCTCGGTGGCGGCGCGCATCATCGCGCCTCGGCCGAACATCACCGCCGGGCGCTCGGAGTTCGTCTACACGCGACCGATGGTCGGTCTGCCGCAGGGCGACTCACCGCTGCTGCTGAACACCTCGTACACCATCACCGCCGACATTGAAGTGCCGCAGGGCGGCGGCGAAGGAATGATCCTAACCTCCGGCGGGCGTTTCGCGGGCTACGGCTTCTACTTGCTGAAGGGCAAGCCGGTGTTCCTGTGGAACCTGGTCGACTTGGAACGCATCAAGTGGGAGGGCTCCGAGGCGCTGTCGCCGGGTCGGCACACGGTCGAGTTCGACTTCAAGTACGAGGGTATCGGGGTGGGCACGCTCGCATTCAACAACTTCAGTGGCCTCGCGCAACCCGGCACCGGCACGCTCAAGGTGGACGGCAAGGCGGTCGCGACGAAGCGGATGGAGAAGACTCTGCCGATGATCCTTCAATGGGACGAGAGCTTCGACATCGGCTCGGACACGCTGACTGGCGTGAACGACGCCGACTACCGGCCGCCGTTTCCCCTGACCGCCAAGTTCAACAAGCTGACGATCAAGGTCGATCGCCCGCAACTGTCGCCGGCAGATATCAAGAAGCTGCAGGCGGCGATGACGGAGAAGGCGAAACGCGACTGATCACGTGCGGCGACGGCGACATGCGCAGACCGCGCCTGTGGCGCACGGTCTGCACATAAGAGGAGTCGTACAAAGGGACCGCGGCTTGGCCGCAGTGCGGGAGGGCCGAAGTCCCTGCTCTGACGCGACAGCGGCCCGCCAGCCGATTGATTCAAGCGTGTGCTGCCGCGAGGCCGCTTTCGAGGTGCTCGCGCATCAGCCTGGCAGCGCCGCGCGCATCGCGGCGCCCCAGTGCCTTCATCAATTCCCGATGCTCGGCGAGCGAGTCGGCGAGTCGACCCTGCTTCAGCAGGGACAGCTGGCGGTTCAGTTTCATGACCTTGCGCAGGTCGGCCACGATCTGCTGGCGCCAGCGGTTGCCGTCAATCTCGAGCAGCTTGAAGTGAAACGCCTCGTTGGCCTGGAAGAACGCCTCGCGGTTGCGCACCTGCTTTTCCAGTCGATCGTGCAGTGCGCTTAACTCCGCAAGCTGTGCCTCGTTAGCCTTGGCCGCGACCACGCCGGCCGCATCGCTTTCAAGCAGGGCGAGCAGGTGAAAGACCTGCTCAACGTCATGGATTGAGGTTTCGGTCACGTAGGCGCCACGCCGCACCTTGATCGTGACCAGGCCTTCGACCGCCAGCACCTTCAGTGCCTCACGCAGCGGCGTGCGACTGATGCCATATTCCAGCGCCAGCTTCTGCTCGTCGATCCAGCTGCCGGGTTCGAGCTCGCGCGCAAAGATCTGCTGGCGCAGCCGCTCGGCGACCTCCTGGTAGAGGGCGCGCGGAGCCAGGGTCTGCCGGACCGCTCGCGGGGTGGCGCCGGACGGCGGCGAGTGCGAGACTGGGAGGTCCATGTCGGGTAGCGGTCGAGCGTGTTTACTCGAGGCTGAACATTGAATTCATAATTATGCATGATGTATGATGCTGCGCAAGCAAAAGCTTGAACCCGAACGCGAACAATTGGCGCCGGCCAATGCTGCAGCGGTGGCGCCACTACTGCACGCGCGCCAAACCGCACTGACTGCACCTCTTGCACTGCGGGCCAGGAGCTGAACCATGTCCAGACCGTCCAAGGCCGAGAGGCCGACCCTTGACCAATGGGCGCGCGCCGCCGCGAAGACCGTGCCGGGCGGCCAGCTCGACGCAATGAACTGGATCACCCCCGAGGGCATCACCATCAAGCCGCTTTACACCGCGGCCGATGTCGCCGACCTGCCCAATACGGACACGCTGCCGGGCTTTGCGCCCTTCGTGCGCGGCCCGCAGGCGACGATGTATGCGACGCGTCCCTGGACGATCCGGCAGTACGCGGGTTTTTCGACTGCCGAGGAGTCCAACGCGTTCTACCGGGCCGGCCTGGCAGCCGGAGGCCAGGGCGCCTCGGTCGCGTTCGACCTGGCGACGCATCGCGGCTACGACTCCGATCATCCGCGCGTGACCGGGGATGTTGGCAAGGCCGGCGTGGCGATCGACTCGGTCGAGGATATGAAGATCCTGTTCGACGGCATTCCGCTCGACCGGGTCTCGGTGTCGATGACGATGAACGGCGCGGTGCTGCCGGTGCTGGCTGGCTACGTGGTTGCCGCCGAAGAGCAGGGTGTGGCGCAGGACCAGCTGTCGGGGACCATCCAGAACGACATCCTCAAGGAGTTCATGGTCCGAAATACCTATATCTATCCGCCCGCGCCGTCGATGCGGATCATCGGCGACATCATCGAGTACACGGCGAAGCAGATGCCGAAGTTCAACTCGATCTCGATCTCCGGCTATCACATGCAGGAGGCGGGTGCGAACCAGGCGCTCGAGCTGGCATTCACGCTAGCGGATGGCATGGAGTATGTGAGGACAGCGCTCGCCAAGGGGCTCGATGTCGACGAGTTTGCCGGCCGACTCTCGTTTTTCTGGGCGATCGGGATGAACTTCTATCTCGAGATCGCCAAGATGCGGGCGGCGCGCGGCCTGTGGTACCGGATCATGAAGGACTTTGGCGCGAAGAATCCAAAGAGCCTGATGCTGCGCACCCACTGCCAGACCTCGGGCTGGAGCCTGACCGAGCAGGACCCCTACAACAACGTCGTTCGAACGACGATCGAGGCAATGGCGGCGGTGTTCGGCGGCACGCAAAGCCTGCACACCAACAGCTTTGACGAAGCGATTGCATTGCCAAGCGAGTTCTCGTCACGCATTGCACGCAACACCCAGCTGATCATCCAGGAAGAGACCCACATCACGAACGTGATCGACCCCTGGGCGGGCAGCTACATGATGGAAAAGCTGACCCAGCAAATGGCGGATGCGGCCTGGGCGATCATCGAGGAAGTCGAGGCGCTGGGCGGGATGACCAAGGCGGTCGACTCGGGTTGGGCAAAGCTGAAGATAGAAGCGAGTGCAGCCGAAAAGCAGGCGCGCGTGGATTCCGGCCGGGACGTCATTGTCGGCGTCAACAAGTACCGCTTGGCAGAAGAGAGCACGGTCGACATCCTCGAAGTCGACAACCACATGGTGCGCGACAACCAGATCGCGCGCCTGAAGCAGATCAGGGCCAGCCGCGATAAAGGAAAGGTCCAGGCGGCGCTCGCGGCGCTGACCGAATGCGCACGTACGGGTGCTGGCAATCTGCTCGATCTCTCGATCAAGGCGGTGCGCCTGCGCGCCACGGTCGGGGAAGTCAGTGATGCGCTGGAGAAAATATTCGGGCGCCACCGCGCCAACATCCAGAAGGTGACAGGCGTGTATGCAGCCGCGTATGACTCGGCCATGGGCTGGGACAAATTGAAGGACGAGATCGAAACCTTCGCACGCGACAATGGCCGGCGGCCACGCGTGATGATCGCCAAGCTTGGCCAGGACGGCCACGATCGCGGATCGAAGGTGGTGGCGACCGCTTTCGCCGATCTCGGATTCGACGTCGATATCGGCCCGCTGTTTCAGACGCCCGAGGAATGCGCGCGCCAGGCGATTGAAAACGACGTGCACGCGGTCGGGGTATCGACGCTCGCGGCGGGACACAAGACGCTGGTGCCGGCGATCATCGACGCACTGCATGCGCAGGGCGGCAATGGCATCGTCGTCTTCGTCGGCGGCGTGATTCCGAAGCAGGACTACGACTTCCTGTATGCGGCCGGCGTCAAGGGCATCTATGGGCCCGGAACGCCGATTCCGACCAGCGCGAAGGATGTGCTCGAGCAGATCCGCGCGGCTCAAGGCAAGCAGTAGCAAGGCGGCGGCAAGGCGATGGAGCCCGAGGATCAGGCCCTGGTCGACGATGTCGTCGGCGCGCCGGGCGCAGCGCAGCGGCGGGCGATCGCGCGCACCATTACCCTGCTCGAGTCGACGCGTGCTGACCACCGCGCGCGCGCCGACGATGTACTGAATGCCCTGCTGCCCGCCAGCGGCCAGTCGTTCAGGCTCGGTATCTCGGGCGTGCCGGGTGTCGGCAAGTCGACCTTCATCGAAGCGCTCGGGCTGCAGTTGATCGCGCAGGGCCATCGCGTGGCGGTCCTTGCGGTGGATCCCTCTTCGAGCGTGTCCGGAGGGTCGATCCTGGGCGACAAGACGCGGATGGAACGACTGTCGATGAGCGAGCAGGCGTATATCCGCCCGAGCCCGGCGAGCGGTACGCTGGGAGGCGTTGCCGAGAAGACGCGCGAAGCAATGCGGGTCTGCGAGGCAGCCGGTTATGACGTCGTGATCGTCGAGACGGTCGGCGTCGGCCAGAGCGAGATCGCGGTGGCAGGCATGACCGACATGTTCGTGCTGCTGCAACTGCCGAATGCCGGCGACGACCTGCAGGCAATCAAGAAGGGCGTGATGGAGCTCGCCGACCTGATCGTCATCAACAAGGCAGATCTCGATGCGGCCGCCGCGACCCGCGCGCGCGCCCAGATCGCTTCGGCCTTGCGCCTGTTCGGCCTGCATGGCCACCCGGACCGTTCTCATCATGACGAAACTCTCTGGCATCCGCAGGTCATGCAGGCAAGCGCGCTCGATGGCGGCGGTCTGGCCGAGTTCTGGCAGGCAGTGACCCGTTTCCGCGAACTGCAGTCGGCCAACGGCCGCTGGATTGCACGGCGCCACCAGCAGGATCAGGAGTGGATGTGGGAGCGTATCGACGCCGGTCTGAAGGCGCGATTCCGCGCTCACCCGGCGGTGCGTGAGGAACTTCCGCAGCTCAGCGCAGAGGTGCGCGCCGGAACCCTCGCCGCGTCGATCGCAGCGCGCCGCCTGCTCGACCAGTTTCACTGACCTGTTTCACTGAGCAACATTCATCAGAACCGGAGAGTCAGCCATGCACCTGATCCAGCAGATGCTCGAACAGAAGCGTGCCCAGGCGCGTCTTGGTGGCGGTACCAAGCGTACCGAGTCCCAGCATGCCAAGGGCAAGCTCACGGCGCGCGAGCGACTCGATCTGCTGTTCGACGATGGCAGCTTCGAGGAATGGGACATGTTCGTCGAGCATCGCTGCATCGACTTCGGCATGGCCGAAAACAAGATTCCGGGCGATGGTGTGGTCACCGGCTACGGCACGATCAACGGGCGCCTGGTGTTTGCCTTCAGCCAGGACTTCACGGTCTTCGGCGGCGCGCTCAGCGAAGCCCATGCCGAGAAGATCTGCAAGGTCATGGACCAGGCGATGAATGTCGGCGCACCGGTCATCGGGCTCAACGATTCGGGGGCGCCCGGATCCAGGAAGGAGTTGCTTCGCTCGGTGGCTATGCCGACGTGTTTCAGCGCAACGTGATGGCCTCGGGCGTGATCCCTCAGATCAGCATGATCATGGGGCCCTGTGCGGGCGGGGCGGTCTACAGCCCGGCGATGACCGACTTCATCTTCATGGTGAAAGACAGCTCCTATATGTTCGTGACCGGCCCCGAAGTGGTGAAGACCGTCACGCACGAGGAGGTCACTGCCGAGGAACTGGGCGGAGCAACCACACACAGCGCGCGATCCGGCGTGGCCGATCTCGCCTTCGACAACGATGTCGAAGCGCTGATGATGCTGCGACGATTCTTCAACTATCTGCCGCTCAATAACCGCGAGCCGGCGCCGGTAAGACCGACCGCGGACCGCGCCGATCGCCTGGACTTTTCGCTCGACACCCTGGTCCCGGACCATCCGAACAAGCCGTACGACATGAAGGAATTGATCATCAAGACGGTTGATGACGGCGACTTCTTCGAACTGCAGCCCGAGCATGCGAAGAACATCGTGGTGGGCTTCGGACGCATGGAAGGGAGATCGGTCGGAATTGTCGCGAACCAGCCGCTGGTGCTGGCAGGCTGCCTCGATATCCGCAGTTCGATCAAGGCGGCGCGTTTCGTGCGCTTCTGCGACGCGTTCAACATCCCGGTGCTGACTTTTGTCGACGTGCCGGGCTTCATGCCCGGCACTGCCCAGGAGTTCGGCGGCATCATCAAGCACGGCGCCAAGCTGCTCTATGCCTATGCGGAATGCACCGTGCCCAAGGTGACGGTCATCACGCGCAAGGCCTACGGCGGCGCCTACGATGTTATGGCCTCCAAGCATCTGCGCGGTGATGTGAACTTCGCCTGGCCGAACGCCGAGATTGCGGTCATGGGTGCCAAGGGAGCGGTCGAGATCATCTTCCGCGAGGACAAGGGCAATCCGGAACGACTTGCCGCACGCGAAGCGGACTACAAGGAACGGTTTGCCAACCCCTTCGTCGCCGGCGCGCGCGGCTTCATCGATGACGTGATCCAGCCGCACGAAACGCGCAAGCGCATCTGCCGTTCACTTGCGATGCTGCGCGACAAGAAACTCGAGAATCCATGGCGCAAGCACGGCAACATCCCGCTCTGACCAGGACGGAACCATGTTCAGCAAGATTCTGATCGCCAACCGCGGCGAGATTGCCTGCCGCGTCATCAAGACTGCGAAGAAACTCGGCATCAAGACTGTCGCCGTTTACTCCGAGGCAGACCGCAACGCGCTGCACGTGGAACTGGCCGACGAGTCGGTCTATATCGGCGCAGCGCCGAGCCGCGAGTCCTACCTGCTCATGGACCACATCATCGGCGCTTGCAAGGAAACCGGCGCACAGGCGGTGCATCCGGGTTACGGTTTTCTCTCGGAAAACGAGGAGTTCGCCCGGCGCGCGGAAGAGCAGGGCATCATTTTCATTGGCCCCAAGCACGGCTCGATTGCGGCCATGGGCGACAAGATCGCCTCCAAGAAACTGGCGCTGGGAGCGAAGGTCAACACGATTCCGGGTCACAACGAAGCGATCGAATCGGCCGAACGCGCGGTCTCGATCGCGGGGAAAATTGGTTATCCGGTCATGATCAAGGCCTCTGCGGGCGGCGGCGGCAAGGGCCTGCGCGTGGCCTATAGCGACAAGGAAGCCTTTGAAGGATTCACGTCCTGTCGCAATGAGGCGCGCGCCAGTTTCGGCGACGATCGGGTCTTCATCGAGAAGTTCGTCGAGGAGCCGCACCATATCGAGATCCAGGTGCTCGGCGACGCCCACGGCCATTGTGTTTATCTGTGGGAGCGCGAGTGTTCGATCCAGCGCCGCCACCAGAAAGTGATCGAGGAAGCGCCGTCGCCGTTCATTTCGGACGCCACGCGCAAGGCGATGGGCGAACAGGCAGTTGCGCTCGCGAAGGCGGTCAACTACCAAAGCGCCGGGACCGTCGAGTTCGTGGTAGGCAAGGACCAGAGTTTCTACTTCCTTGAAATGAATACCCGCCTGCAGGTTGAGCATCCGGTCACTGAAAGCATCACCGGGCTTGACCTCGTCGAACTGATGATTCGCGTCGCTGCGGGCGAACCACTGCCGTTCAAGCAGGCCGATATCCAGCGCAAGGGCTGGGCAATCGAGTGCCGGATCAACGCCGAGGATCCCCTGCGTGGATTCCTGCCGTCGACCGGGCGCCTCGTGAAGTTCGAGCCGCCTGCCACCACGCTCGAAGCGGCCGTAAGTGCGAATAGCTTCGGCGTGCGGGTCGACACCGGTGTCTATGAAGGCGGCGAGATCCCGATGTATTACGACTCAATGATCGCCAAGCTGATCGTGCACGGTGCGGACCGCACCGATGCGATCGCGCGGATGCGCGAAGCACTGAATGCCTTCGTGATCCGCGGCATCAGCTCGAACATCGCGTTTCAGGCCGCGCTACTGAATCATCCGCAGTTCGTGTCCGGACCGTACACGACCGGCTTTATCGCCCAGCATTTTCCGGCCGGCTTCAAGGGCGCCGAGCACGGCGAGGACAACACCGAACTGCTGATCTGCGCGGCGGCGGTTATTCACCGGCGCATTCGAGCGCGGGCGATCGGGATCAGCGGCCAGTTGCCGGGCCACGAAGTGCAGGACGCCAGTGGCTTCGTGGTCCGCCTCGGTGATGTCGGCCATGCGGCGAGCCTGCTGCCGGTGGAAGGTGGCTATGACGTCAGCTGCGACGGCCGCACCCATCGGCTGGCGACGGACTGGCAATTGCGCGACACCCGCTTCAACGGCACGCTCGACGGGCGGGCGTTCACCTTGCAGGTCGATCGCATCGGCCTGCGCTATCGGCTGACGCACAACGGGGTGCGGGTCGAGGCGCAGGTCATGTCACCGCGCGCCGACGAACTGCTGCGCAAGATGCCGGCCAAGCAGGCGCCGGATCTCAGCGCGTTTCTGCTGTCGCCGATGCCGGGGCTGCTGGTCGAACTCGCCGTCAAGCCGGGCCAGGAAGTGAAGGCCGGTGAACGGCTCGCGGTGATCGAAGCGATGAAGATGGAAAATGTTCTGTTCGCCACTTCCGACACCGTGGTGGAAGCCGTGATGGCGGCCAAAGGCGACAGTCTTGCCGTCGATCAGCCGATCGTGAAGTTCAAGGTGGTCAAATGAACAAGCGTCCGTACCGGGTGCTTGGGATCCAGCAGATTGCGATCGGCGGGCACGACAAGGAACGGCTGCGTACCTTGTGGGTCGACTTGTTCGGTCTCAGCGTCACGGGCAATTTCCTGTCCGAACGCGAGAATGTCGACGAGGACATCTGCGCGCTCGGCACCGGTCCTCATGCGGTCGAGGTCGACCTGATGCAGCCGCTCGATCCCGACAAGAAGCCGGCCGTGCATACGACGCCGCTGAATCACGTCGGACTGTGGGTTGATGATCTCGCCGCGGCGGTGCAGTGGCTGACGGCGCAGGGCCTGCGGTTTGCTCCCGGCGGCATCCGCAAGGGGGCGGCGGGGCACGACATCTGCTTCGTTCACCCGAAAGGCAATGAAGAGTTTCCGCTCGGCGGCGAAGGTGTGCTGATCGAACTGGTGCAGGCTCCTCCGGAGATCGTGCGGGCACTGGCGAGTGGCTAGGGCGTAAGTCGCCTGGAATCCGACCCCGGAGTCTCGTGCCAGCGCCCATCGATCGTCGTGCGACGACAGGCCCGCCGTGCAAGCTAGGCAAACTGATGCTGGTGAATGATGTAGCTGGCGGGCCTTGAGCCGGGCGCTGCTTCTCAGGGTTCTCGGTACCAGTCCTTGAGCAGCCAGGTGTCCGTATCCCAGCCGCTCACCGACATGCGCAGCCTGTTCGAGGCCGCGCCTACGGTCGGGCGGTTTACGAGCGGAATCACGACGCGGTTTTCAATCACGAGTTCATTCATGCGGATGAACAGTGCCGCACGCTTCACCGGATCGAGCTCGCTCCTGGCGGCAACGTAGACCTTGTCGTATTCGTCGCTGCGCCAGCGGGTGATGTTGCGGCCTTGCCACTTGTTTTCCTTGGATGCGATCTCCCAGGAGCAGAACACATTCATGAAGAAGCCGGGGTCCGGTGATCCCATCGTGTAATTGAACATCTGCAGATCGGCATAGAACTTGGCGCTCGTATCCGGGTTGCCGACGTCCGAGGAGAAATACACCGAAGCCATGACCGACTTCAGCTCCAGGTCGATGCCGGCCTTCTGGCACGCCTGCTTGATGACCTGCTGGCACTTCTGGCGCGGCGCGTTGATCGAGGTCTGGAAGACGAACTTGAGCTTCTTGCCGTCCTTCGAGCGAAAGCCGTTGGCATCACGCTTCCAGCCGGCCGCCTCGAGGACCTGGTTCGCCTTGTCGACGCTGAACTCCCACTTGATATTCGGCGAGCGAAAGCGCGCGGGATTGTTGATGTAATTGCGCGTCGCGATTCCCGTGCGGCCGTAGACGTGCTGCTCGATCGAGCCGCGGTCAACCAGCAGGTTCAGGGCCTCGCGCACCGCCGGATCAGTCAGGATTGGATGGCGCCTCTTCGCGCTCGAGCGTTCACCGTCGACTTCGGTCCACGGATCGGTGAAGTTGATCAGAATGTGCTCGACGGCGCCGCCGGGCGCCATGATCACGCGACCCTTGCCGTCCTGTTCAAGGCGCTTCAGGAGCTCGTCCTCGACCTGCACGTTCCACGCATAGTCGAACTCTCCGGTCTGCAGCACCGTGCGCGCGGCCGAGACCGCATCGCCGCCGCCTTTCATCTCGATCGCATCGAAGTGCGGCCGGTTCGGTTCGTGGTAATTGGCGTTGATTTCGCCGCGCACGATGTCGCCGGGCTTGAATTCGACGAACCGGTAGGGGCCGGTGCCGACCGGTTTCAGGTTTGCCGGCGCCTCGCGCGACCTGGCGCCGCGATAGGGCTCGAACAGGTGCTTTGGAATCAGCAGTCCGAAGCCGCCGACGAATGGACGCGCCCAGAATGGCGTCGGCTCGGCAAAGACGATACGCACGGTGTGCGTATCGATCTTTTCAGCCTTGCTCACATCCTTGTAGATGCCGACTGACACGGCTGCGGTCGCCGGGTCGACCGCAAATTCCCAGTTGAAGATCGCGTCGTCGGCGGTGAAGGGCCTGCCGTCATGCCAGGTCACATTGCGCTTCAGCTTCCAGACGACAGACAGGCCATCGCGTGCAACGCCGCCGTTCTGCACGCTCGGAATCTCGGCTGCGAGTATCGGAACCAGGTTGCCCTCGGGATCCCACGCGGCGAGCGGTTCGTAGAAGATGCGCGACGCATCCTGGTCCTTCTGGCCGACCCCGAAGTGCGGGTTGAGCAACGTCGGTGCCTGCCACCAGAGCAGCTTCAGCAAGCCGCCTCCGCCGCGCTTCGTCGGTTTGTAGGGCGGCAGCGTCTGCGCCATCGCCACACCGGACCAGGCGAGAATCTGGCTCGCCATCGGCGCTGTCAGGCCGACACTCACCATGATCTCGACGAACCTGCGCCGCGGCAGACTGCCGCGCTTGACCTGATCGATCAGGCTTCTCAGTTCCTGCTCTTTCATCGAGCGATAGCACCGATGCCCGTCGCTGCGCGTCTGAACCAATGACTCCGGGGCCGAAGTGAAACGGCCCCGGAATCCAATTCGACCTGAACGTTAATGCGGCAGACTAGTGAAGCTAACTACTGCAGCTAACTACTGTGGTACGACCCGCGCGCTTTCGCCGCTGCCCTGGACGTAGACGCGCTGGCCGACGGCCAGATAGGGGCCGAGTGGCTGCGTCACCTGGACCAGCACTCCGCTGGTCAGGCGCACGATAATCTGCTGGCCCGGGATCGGCTGCTCGTTCTTCTTCTGAACTTCGTTGCCGATGACCGCACCGCCGATCGCGCCGACCGCCATGGCAACATCGCGTCCGGTACCGGCGCCGATCAGGCTGCCAATTCCCAGTCCGCCCAGGCCGCCGATGACGGCGCCCAGGCCTTGGTGATGATTGGTGGGAATCTGGACTGCGCTGATCTGCTCAATAACTCCTCGCTGGATCTCGGTGGCGCCTGGCTGCGGGCCCGGCGTCGCACAGGCGACCATCAATGACGCGACAATCAGCACTGAAAGCCAGGATGCAATACGTTTCATGTTCTCTCCGATTGATTAAGGGAATGCAATCGCGCGCAGAGCCGATTCTGCCTGCAGCTCGTGGCCGCTTGCACTTCCGCAAGTTTAAGGCCGGCGGTCGGACGCTTGGCTCGTGCTTCGCGAGCCTGTGGGTTTCGATCTTCGCCGTGCTGCTTCTGGCGGGCTGTGCCCGCAGCGACCCGGACAAGGAACTGCGTGCCACGGTGCAAACCATGGCGAAGGCGATCGAACGGCGCGAGCCGGCCGTCTTTCTGGACGCACTGACCGAGGACTTCACACGCGAGTCCGGCGCCTTTGGCAAGCCGGATGCGAAGCGGGTGCTCGCGGGCGTTTACTTGCGCAATGAAAAGATCAATGTCAATGCGACCGTCACCGAGGTACGCATTGCCGGCGATCGGGCCACTGCCAAGTTGCGAGTCGTTGCCACCGGCGGTGCAGGCCTTCTTCCCGAGCGGGGACAGACCTGGGAGATCGACACCGGCTGGCGGCGCGAAAGTGGACATTGGAAGTTGTTCAACGCAGAGTGGCGCGACGAATTCTGAAACCACGCCTGGCCGCGAACCGAGCGGTTTTGCTGCGACAAACTCTGACTCAGGACACTAGGCAACGGCCGGCCGCAGCCCGAATCCCGCATCGCTCAGGAAGCGCGCGGACAACTCGACCAAGGCTGTGCCGCCGCTCTCGCAGAATGCATGCCCACCCGGACCGCCGGTCCATTCGTGCTTGAGCTCAGTCACGACGATCTGACGTGCGACGAGCTGCTCGCCGGCCCGATAGTCAGTGATCTGCATCGAGGCATCGCCAGCCTGAGATGAGATGGTCTGATGCTGCTGGGTTTGCAGGGCCTGATCGATCAGCTGATCGGCGCAGCGCGGGTTGACGACTTCATCAGCCTGGCCGTGAATGACCGCCAGTGGGGCGCACGCCGCAAGCTGGGCGACATGCAGCGGCGCAGATAGCCACAGCCCGTTTTTCATTACATCGCGCGGGTCCTGCACATTTAGCGGCCCGAGTACCGGCGGCGCGGCGACTGTGACAACTGCCTGCACCCGATCAGCGTGATGAAAGGCGAGCAGCGCCGCCAGAGCTCCGCCGGCCGACAGCCCGACCGCGGCCGTCGTATGCGCTTCGACGGAAATGTGCGTCGCCACGTCGTCGAGCATGGCCAGCACCACCTTCAGTTCGCCGTCACCCCTCTGGGCACTCGGCGTGAACCAGTTCCAGCACCCGAAAGGATTGGCCCGACGGCGCTGCAGCGGACACAGGAGCCGGACACGAGCCCGATCCGCGTGTGCAGTCCATCCTGAGGCGATAGCGAAACGCAGTGCGCTCTGCTTGCAGCCGTGCAACAGCAGGATCAACGGCGCGGAGTCCCTGTCGCCCAGACCCGCTGGCTGGTACAGGCCATAACGCCAAGTCTCGACCGCCAGCAGGTTGCCGAACCAGCGAGGCAGCAGGGACACGTCCTGAACGTGAACCTTGCCATAGTGCCAGCGACCGCGCCATAGGCCGAACCGGACCAGTAATCCGGTGCGGAGCGTGCGAAAGACTCGGGAAAGCCAGCGCAGCATTGAACAGTGGCGCAACAGGAATCGCGCGGCAAGGTGAGCTCCTATCGTACGTGGACTCAGTCAGCCTGCGCACGTCAGTGAATTCGATCAGCGTCGCTTGCAGCTGATCCGCTGTGCTGTGAACAGGCCCTAAGGAATCGAGTGTTGACCCAGTGCCATGGTCGGGAGCGGTGCATCCTGGCGCTCGGCGCTTCTCCGCTTGGGTGCAACGAACGCCAGCGGCTCGCGCGACCAACGCACACGGTCGCGCCGCGGCCAGTCGCGCATCTGCAGGAGCACCCACTCGGCCCGTGTGCGATCCGCAACGCGATGCGTGAACTGTTCGGCGTGCGCGGTATGCGGATTGCGCAGAATGCCGGCCAACCAGGCGGCTTCGATCGGGCTCAGTTTCGCCGGCGTCTTGTTGAAGTAGGCGCGGGCGGCGCTGCGCGCGCCGCACAGGCCCGGCCCCCAGTCGACCGTGTTCAGATAGAGCTCAAGAATGCGCGCCTTGCTGAGAGTGCGCTCCATCTCGGTGGCGTAAAGCGCTTCGCGCAGCTTGCGCATGGCGCTGCGCTCGGCCCCGGTGTAAAGCGTGCGCGCGAGCTGCTGCGTGATGGTGCTGGCGCCGCGCTGTGGCGCGCCATCGAGCGTGCCGAGCAGGTTGGCGATCTCGCTTTCGTCGATTCCCGCATGTTCATGGAAGCGCTGATCCTCGGCGGCAATGACCGCTGGGCCAAGAAAGGTGCCGAGCTCATCGGACGCCGCCCAGGTGCGCTCGCCGTCGCCGGTGATGACGGTGCGGGGACGGCCATCGGCAGTCGGGCAGCCCAGGCGAAACCAGCCGGACTGAAGCGCTTCGGTGCCGAGCCCGTCGACGCTGAAGTTGTGCAGGCTGAAGACCAACGAGCTCTTTCGCTCGGGCAGATGCAGCCGACCCTCCGCCTGAAGTGTGCCTTCGATGCGCGCCTGGCTCGCTTCGGGGATTGCGGCGGCAAACACACGATAGATCGACGCGATCGGGGTCGAAGGCAGGGTCCAGTGCAGATCGATACGTTCAGATTCAAGCCGCGCGGAGAACGGGATCTCGACTGAATCCATCCGCAGCGCGCCGGCCAGCTGATCTCCGCTGCGCGCGACCGTGACCTCGACTCGCGCGATCGCCACTGCGCGCGGCGCGAGTTCGGAATGACGCAGCGTGCAGGGCGCGCAGCGGACCATCAACTGTGAGTTCTCGAGGGCAAACACGAGGGTGCCGGCCGGCGTGGCAAGAGTTCGACCGTCGAGCAGACGGCCCACACCGGGTGCGGTTGCCAGCCGCGCAAGCCCGGCGACGTTGACGCTCACCGGATGCCCGAGCACGTGGAGTTCAGTTGTCCAGGCTGGAGGTGCGGTGCGCAGGGTCCCGCTCGCGGCGAGCATTACTACGATCAGAGTGACCAGCGCGCCGATCAGCACCAGCACTGCCGCACCGAGCCGGAACAGGAGTCGTCTCACGGCGCACGCTCGGGGGCGACCATGGTCGTGGTCCACCATGGCCCACCGCCGTACTGTGCGGCCCAGAACCAGGCCGAGACATCGGTCCAGCTGGCGCCTTGCTGGTCGTGGATGCGCTCACACACCCGGACGCGCGCGCCATCGCGCTCGGCGGCGAAGCAGCTCCAGGTCTGCTCGCGCTGATCGACGAAGGGCCTGGGCCGCGTGACGGTGTAGCCCAGCCCCTTGAAGCAGTCTTCGGCCGGATGCAGCTGACGGGTCGGCCGCGTCACGTGACGCAGGATCAGGACGTTCTCGCCGTCCGTGAAGCGCGCGATTGAGCCGGGAAAGCGCCGCGCGAATCGCTCCTCGAGCGCCGACAGCGGCAGTGGGGTCAGCGGCTGGTCGCGGAAGTGCGTGGGCCATTGCGGAGTTTCCTCCGCCGCGGCCACGCGTTCTTCCCTGACGGTGCTTCTTCCTGCTGAAGTCAATGCGGGCATCAAACCGAGCGGTGCCAGCACAGGCAGGGCTGCCGCGACCAGCAGGGCGCCGACAGTGAAGCTGCGAACATTCATCGTGATCTCCAGGCAGTGAAGGCGACGACGGGAACAATGGCGGCGGCGAATGCCACCAGTCCGATCGCCGGGTGCGACCACGCGGGCCAGTGCACCAGCCCGCTCTCCGGAAAGAACAGCGCCGTGTTGCGCAGGATGTTGGCGGCCAGCACGAGTGCGGCGGCCGCGGCCGCGTTGATCAGCGTGCGACGGGTATCGGCCGAGTTCAGGTAGGACAACAGCGCCGCGGTGTAACTGCCGACCCAGAGCATGCCGATGCCGGCGCAGGGCGCATCGATCAGGATCGTGCGGCCGTTCCACAGGAGCGAGGCGCCGGCGGCGCTGGCGTCGATGCCGGCGCCAGCGAGCAGCGATGCCGCCGCCGCAGCGGTCACGACCCGCAGCGGATAGCCTAGATAGAACTGCAGCGAGGCAATGATGGGCAGAGCCAGCAGCAGAAGGGCGATCAGCGCAGTGGCCGGGCGGCGCATTGCATGTTGGAGATAGACGCCGAGCGCAAGCATCGCGACCGCAGCCGCCGCCAGATCGGGCAGCACGAGGCTGGCCAAAGCGGCCAGCACAGCGAGCACTGCGCATGCAACGAGCGCCGCACGCGAAGGCAGCGTGAGTTGCTCGCGATCGCGCGCCAGCAGAACCATTACCGTAACCAGCGCGAGCAGACCCCAGGGTTCGTCCGACCCATCGGTCAGTCGGCGCGCGACGTAGGCCCAATGTGGCCACAGTGCGGCAAGCAGCGTCGCCAGCAGCCAGTGCGCCCTCGATAAGCCGAGCAGATCGAAGCGGTGACGGAGAGGGCGCCGCTCGAACGGACCGGCGGGATTCGCATCTACCCGCATTTTGAACATCGGCCCGAACATCGGCGAAGGCAAGGTTCGCCCGATGCGCGCATTCAGTTCAGTGCGCATGGGTTTCACCCTCTTGCGCTGGATGGCGCCGCCGCCGCATCCACCACGCCAAACCGCCGGCCAGCAGCGTCAGCGCGGCGAACTCAGGTTCGGGTGTGCTCGGCACTTCACCCAGCGCAAGCTCGGACACACCCTCAGGCAATGGCTGCGGCTGGTCGACGCTGGTCTGCATGCCGTTCGGATTGCGGACTACGCGGTCGATCGCGATGAACGAGGTGTAGTCGGTCAGCAGGCTGTACTTGAGCCCGAGCGCGAGGATCTCCTTGGCGGCCGCGGTGTCGTTGCTGATCTTCTGATAGTCGCCGAGTGTGGCGATGCGGCCGCGCGCCCAGAGCTGGGCCAGTGCGCGCGTGTCTTCCCGCTTGTCTTCACCTTGCAGGCGACTGCGGGCGACGTCGATCGTCGAAGTCCAGACACCGTGTGCAGCCGAGCCACTGATCTCGATCGATCCTGATGCAGCTCCGCGAAACTTGCCGGTGATCACGATCGGTCGCTGCGCGAACAGGTCCGGAATGCCGGGCGGATCGACGTCGTAGGCTTCAAAGCCGTTGAAGTTGACGCTGACATGGGTCAGTACCGGCGCTTCGATATAGGCACGGAACCGGTCGGCCTCGGTCGCGGCCTGCGCCGGATTCAACACGACGAACGCTTCGCCGCGGCCGGCACGCGCCAGGCCCTCGATCAGGAAGCGATTGACCGACGAGCCGATGCCGAAAGCAAACACATTGGCCTGGCCGAGATTGGCGCGCACGAGATCCATCGCCTCCTTCTCGATCGTCACGTAGCCGTCGGTGATGACGACAAAGCTGCGCGCGCGGTCCGGATCTCCATCGTGATCACGCGTGCCGTGCATTGCCAGCGCGGTGCGCAGCGCGGCCAGCAATTCGGTCGAACCGCTTCCTCGCTGACCATTGATGAAGCGCACCGCGGCGTCGACGTTGTCCCGGCTGGCCGGGACAGACCGCGGCGCAAACAGCGAGTGGCCGCCTGCGAACGGAATGATGTTGAAGCTGTCGGTCGGGCGCAGGTTTGCGACCAGCCCGCGCAGCAGCGTCTTCGCGGTCTCGATCGGAAAGCCGTGCATCGAGCCCGAGACATCGAGCACGAACACGTAGTCGCGCGGCACGATCGCCGACGACGGGACGCGCGCCGGCGGCTCGATCAGGGCGAGGAAGAAGTTCTCGTCCCGACCTTCGTGCACCAGGACGCCGGAGCTGATCTCCCCGCCGGCCAGCCGGTACTCGAGCACGAAGTCGCGGTTCGGCGTGTTCGGCGGCCGGGGCAAGATCGGCCTGGGTAGTGCGTGTGCCGATACCCTGGGTCACGAGTCGAGTGCGACGGCGAGCGCAACTCCTGCACCGGCATCGGCCCGTTGATTTCGACCTTGATTCCGAGCGTGTGACGTGCTGCCTGCCCGGCGCGCAGAGTCGGTTGCGCGATCCAGCCTTCCGGCTGATGACTCTCCCTGCCGGGCGCACCGTTGTAGCGGGGACCGACAACGTCGGAAACACGAAGCGATAGAGGCCGTCGGTTGGAACGATCGTCTCGGTGTAGCGCAGGTCGACCACGATTTCGTCGCCCGGCATCACGTTGGCGATCGACATCTGGAACACGTTCGGACGGTGCTGCTCGAGCAGGGTCGCGCTCTTGCCTGCGCGCTTGGCGACCTTCGTACTCGCGGCGCGCCGCCTGCTTCTCGCGGATCGTCGCGGCGACCACTCGATCGCCGATGCGCATCGTCAGCGCGTAGACGGCAGCGCGAGTCGATGCCGGGAACACGTAGCGCGCCTCGATCGGCTGCGTGCCGGCGTTGCGATAGGTCTGGGTGACGCGGACATCGGCGATCACGCCGCTGACCTTGACGTCGACCGTCGGTGGACTTAAGCGGCAGCGTCTCGATGCCGGTGTCGCCCTTGTCAACCACAAAGTAGGGTGACAGGCTGCGATGGGTGTCATCGGCCGGTGCCTGCGCGGCCGCGAACGTCACTGGCACTTGCGCAGGCAGTTGCGTCGGCAGAAGCAGCCACAGGCAGAACGCGGCGCGGCAAAGCAGTGGGTTTGTCATCGCAGCCCCGGTTCAGCGGGGAGCGCTGGCAAGCACTGGCGCAGCCGCAGGCGAACTGGTCCGCTGGGCCAGCGTCGTCCAGTGAATCGTCTCGGCAGAGCGCACTTCAAGCTCGACCGCGCCGCGTGTCAGTGCCGCAAGGTCGAACCTCTTGTCCAGCGGGACGATGAGCACCGCGGCGCCTGCCTCGATCCGGCCGAGATCGATGATCTCGGCCGGGCCATCGACGGGACGCAGCGTCAGCCGCCCGATTCCGGCAGCGCCTCCCGGCGTGAGGACGGCCACGTATGGCGCGGCTCCATCGGTGCCCACTGCGTACGAGGCAGGCGCCCCTGGGACTGCAGGCGCGGCAGCACGATAGACGCGACCGCGGCGTTCCAGCACTTGAACCACGCCGATCTCGATCGTGGCGATCTCACCGCGCGGCAGTTGCAGTGCATCGGCGATTGCTTCGTCGCGCTCCAGCGTCGCGTGATCACTTCGGTCGTCGACATCGACGCCGCAGCCGCCAGCGGCATCCAGAAGATCGACGGAGTGCGCCCCGCGCGTAATGCGCAGGGCGTCGATCGACTCGTCGGCGCTAGGCAACCAGGCCGCCAGATCAAGTGGCAACTCTCCAAGATTTTCGACAGTGTGGATCCAGCGCAGTTCAGCCAGCGATCCGAGCAGTCGCAGGTCGAAGGTGGCGCTGATGAGGTGAGCGGCACGCAGGTCCTGAATCGGCGCGCTTGCGCTGCGTGCTGGGGGTGCTGCTGATACGCCTTCGGCCGCGAAAGCCGGCGCAATGAATAGCAGAGCCACGAGTTCAGCGGCTGTCAGCAATCCTTGCTGGATGACATGTAAGACGGACATCGCTGTCTCCCTCGAAGCGGCCCGCGATCGAGATGAACGTGGAACCGGCGAGACGAACGATCGGCCGTGTATGAGAAGCGCGTGCGAAGCTTGCGGGAAGCAATTGTGAAAGCGCGGTGAAGAGAGAGACCCTCGCCGTTCGGCTTAAGCCGGATGGCGTCGACGACTACGACCCCTGATGAATGGTCGAGCGGGGCCCGAGCGCGGAGGATTCGTTCCGTCACTTGAACCCGGACCACATCTACAGGAGAACACCATGCGAGTCGACTTTGAATCTGAATACCTGTCCTCGGAAAAGGACCAGTACTGGCTGCGGATGATGCGCGGCGCCCGTGCGGTCGCCGCCTCGATCGTCATTGCTGCGGTCGGCGTGGTCACTTTCTCGACCCTGGAACGCTCGCCGACCGCGCCTCTGCCGGATGCGACCAGCCACGAATACGACAAAGGGGTCGCCGCCAGTGCCGCGCCGGAGTCGATCGAGGTAACGACGACCCCGGCAACCCGGACTGCACCCTCGGTGGCCGAGGAGTGGAAAGACCCGACGCTGAACAGCGGGGAGATTGCGGGTCTGCTTGGCTGAACTTGCGAAGGTACTGTCGGCGCCGATGCTCGGCGCCTGACCAATGGCTGGAAGAGCGCAGGATTGCCCTGGAGCCCGGGCGATGATCGCGTCGCGTTCTCCGACGACGGCCTACGTTAGGTTTCCTGGCACTCCGGGCGCTGCGGTCTAAGGACTGGGCGCCTGGAGTCTTTTTTGCGCAGCGATCACGGCCTCGGTCCGGTTACGCACATCGAGCGCGCGAAAGATTGCCAGTAGATGCACCTTGACCGTAGCTTCGGAAAGCCCAAGCTCGCGCGCGATCATTTTGTTTGGCAGGCCGCGCGCCAGCCTGCGCAACACGTCAAGCTGCCGCGGCGTCAGACTGGCGAGCCCGCCAACCTTGCCATGACCGTCCGCGCGCGCTGGACGGGAGCTCAGCAATCGCAGTGGCGCGTAGGTGCCACCGGAGAGCACCAGCATGACGGCCTGCCGAATCACGTCCGCGCTGTCCGATTTCGGAATGAAGCCGGACACACCGCAGCCGATCAAGGTGCGCACCAGTTCGGGCGATTCCTCGGCCGACACCACGATCAGAGGCAGTGTCGGATGCTCGCTGCGCAGCTGCGCGATCCAGGCTGTGCCATTGGTGCCCGGCATGTTGTAGTCGAGCAGGACCAGGTCAAGATCGTCGGATACGCATGCGGCGACCTCGCTGGCGTTCGATGCCTCGAGCCATTCGATGCGCTCTGCCACCGGTGCGAGCGCGGTGCGCATCGCCATGCGGATCATTTCGTGATCGTCCGCGAGCAGGATGCGCAATGGAGCATGCCCGGGGCGTGCGGGGCCGGAGTGTGCCGAAGCGGAACGTGCTGCAAGCATGGCCTGTGCACCATAATCCTCTGTCGATCGGACGACAAGACGGTTGGCGACGGATGAGAGTGTGAATATTCGCGCAATGGCTCAACCGACCAGCTGGCTGCTGGTCATCGCCTTGTCATTGTTCGTCCTCGTGGCGTGCCAATCACCGGCTGAACGTGGAATTGCCCGGGTCAACGTGGCGCGGCTGACGCCAGTCCCTGGCGATGGTCGGCTCACTGCCGAGAAACTTCCCTTTGAATGGAAAGAGCCGGTCGGCGGCGCCGCTTCGACCCGCGCGGTGCGGATCCTGCTTGACTTTGAGTCTCCGGGCACGGGTCACGAAGTCGCAGTAATGATTGAAGGCGTCACCATTGTCTTCAGTGCGACTCTTAACGGGACCCCGGTCCATGCCACCGGGGATGCCACGTCGCCGCCAATCACCAGCAGCAGTTCGAGGGCAGCGCCGACGTTTCGACTGCCGGTCTCCGTGCTGAGGGCAGGCGCCAATCAATTGGAGCTTGTCGGATTTGTCCCGCGCGGCTGTGGCTGGGCGGTCCTTGGATCATTCTTGATCGGTCGTGCGGACGCAGTCGAGCGCGTCGCATTGGCTTCGTGGCTGCTAAACCACGGCGCCCCGTTGGTGATCGCCGCGGTGTTGATTGCCGTCGGACTGGTGTCGATCGGCCTGTGCCGAGGTCGCAGTGACAGCCAGCTTTTCCTGCTGCTGGCAGCAGGCTCGATGTTGTGGGGCGTTCAGGGGCTGATGCTGCAATGGCCCGTTCCCTTGCCGCCGCGACCGAACTTCGAGGTCCTGATCATCTCGCTTTACGTCTGGTATCCGATGCTGATCGCAGTGTTCTTCCTGCGCTTTGCCGATGTGCATTCACGCCTGTTCGAACGGGCGGCGGCGGCGTTCGCTCTGGTGGTCGCGCCGCTGCTCTACGTCGCCTACTTCCTGGGTGAGTTCGCGTTGGCCAGCACTGCAGCGCGCGGCATCGTATTGGTATTCGTCTCGATCGCGTTGGTGGTTCTCATGCGATACGCATGGCTTGCGCGCGAGTGGACCGGAACCCTGCTGTTCATCATCAGTTCCATCTGCGTGCTGTTCGGTGTGCGCGATTTCATCGCCAGTCTGGACGATTCTGATTGGGGCGTCGTGATGCTCGGACCTTATTCCGGCGTTGCACTGCTTCTGTTTGCCGGCTGGATGCTGCTCGAGCGATATCACCGCGCCTTTGCCAACTTCGAGGAACTGAATCGCGACCTCGAAGGTCGCGTGGCGAGTGCCAATGCGGAGTTGCACCGGCGTCTTGAACAGGTCGGCGCGGCGCACATGACGGCCGAACGGGCGAATGTCTCGAAGTCACGCTTCTTCGCTGCCGCCAGCCACGACCTGCGGCAGCCGCTGCATTCCCTGGGACTGTTCGCCGCGGCACTAAAGGAGCGTGTAGTCGACCCCGAGTCGCGCGATCTCGCGCGGCGCATCGGAGCTTCGATCGAAGCGCTCGATCGCCTGTTCGACGAGCTGCTCGACCTTTCGCGGCTCGACGCTGGCACGGTCGAGGTGCGCCGCCGCCCGGTTGCTTTGCAATCCCTGTTCGAGCGGCTCGACTCCGAGTTTCGCGACACCGCCGCCGCCAAGGGCCTGCGCCTGCGACTGGTACCGACGACCTGGGTGGTCGACACCGACCCAGTCCTGCTTGAACGTGTGCTCGTCAACCTGGTGTCGAATGCCGTGCGCTATACGAAGACCGGCGGAGTGCTGGTCGCTGCGCGCCGGCGCGGCGCGGCGGTGCGCGTTGAAGTGCGGGACACCGGCGTCGGTATTCCGACGGATCAGCAATCCCTGGTCTTCGATGAGTTCTACCAGGTCGGCAATCCGGGGCGCGATCGTCGCCATGGCCTGGGGCTCGGTCTGGCGATCGTCCGCCGCCTGACCACTCTGCTGGGCCATCGACTGACGCTTGACTCCGTGGTCGGCCGCGGCACCCGCTTCACGCTCGAACTGCCGCTGGCGGATCGGGCGGCAGACATGACAACCAGCAACGAGACCGTGCGCGACGAGCCGTTCCACGGCCGTTGCGTCCTGCTGGTCGACGATGAACCCGACATACTGGCGGCGACGGCCACCTTGCTGAATCAATGGGGCTGCGCCGTGCAGACTGCGCCCGGCCTGGCCGAGGCGCTCGAACTGATCCGCACCGGCTTTGCACCGGACGTCCTGCTCGCCGACCTGCGACTGGACGCGGAGCACGATGGCATCGATGTCATCGCGCGCGTGCGTGATGTACTTTGCCGGGAGATTCCGGCCCTGCTGATTTCCGGTGATACCGGCGCGCGCGAGCTGGAGCGCGTCCGGCAGAGTGGATTGCTGCTGCTGACCAAGCCGGTGGCGCCGGCCAAACTGCGCAGCGCATTGCACGCCTTGCTGACCGCGGAACGAGGGGCCGGCGCCGTCTGACTCCGTGTTCAGCGCGTGCTGGGACGTGGCAGAGTCAATGTTGCGATGGCTCCGCCGTCGGGGTGATTCGCGAGGCGGGCGGCTCCGCCGTGCAGCGCGGCGATTTCGCGCACGAAGGCCAGGCCAAGACCGGTGCCTTTCCTGCCGGTATCGGGGCGGGCCAGCGAGTAGAACTTCTCGAAGACACGGTCGCGCGCATAGTCAGGTACGCCGGTGCCGCGATCTCGCACCGTCAGCTCGACCCTTCCGCGCACGTCCTGCGCGTCGATCGTCACTGCGCTTTCGCGCGACGAGAACTCGATCGCGTTCAACACGAGGTTGGCAAGCGCACGCTGCAACAGGAAACGGTCGCCGGCCACCGTCAGCGCCGGATCAACGTCAATGAAGAGCTCAACTCCGCGTTGCAGGGCGAGCGGCGCCAGCTCGTCGCGCACCGCGTCGGCGATCTGCGCGAGCGACACCGGGTCGCGCGGCGGTGGCGCCCGGCGTCGCTCGAGGCTCGACAACTCCAGCATGCGTTCGACCAGATCCTGCGCCCGCAGCACCTGTTCCTCGATATTGCCGGTAAAACGCAGGCGCGCATTCTCGGGCAGCGGTTCGCGCAGCAACTCGGCGGCGCCGCGGATAGCGGCCAACGGGCTCTTGATCTCGTGCGTCAGCGCAGCGACATACTCGTCAACATAGCTGCGGCCCGCCAGGGCATCGCGCATGTCGGCAAATGCGCTGCGCAGCGAGTGCGCAACGCCCGTTGCTCCGCGGCGCGAACGCAGGGCGCGCCACAGGTCGGTGACCAGGCCGAACGGCCGCATCAGCCAGACCGTGACCATCAGCAGCAACACGGCAAACGAGGCCACCGCAACGACGCCGACGATCAGCAGTTTCTCGCGCGCATTGGCGATGAAGGGCGAAAAGGCCGCGATCGGCTTGCCGACGGCCACCATGCCGACAATCGCTTCCGGGCCTCCGGGCGTCAACTGCTCGCGAATCGGCGCGCCGACATACATGACGGCGGAGTCCGCGTCGTTCGGATCGGCGAGCGTGGTACGCGCGCCGTACAGGCCGTCGAGGGTGCGCCGCACGTCGCGCCAACCACGGTAGTCCTTGCCGGTGTCGCGTCCACTCGAGTCGAACACGACCGTGCCGCTCGAGTCGGTCACGTAGACACGCAGATCGACCTTGGTCTTCTCGACATTGAAGATCTGTGCCGATAGCGTGCGCCGGGACAGGTGCTGCAGGGTGCGCTCAAGCTCCTCGGTCTGCAGGATGCCGCTGTACGCCTGGCGCTCCAGCAGGGTGGCGAGCAGGTTGGCGGTGTCAACCAGCGATTCCTCGGCGGATTCACGATAACGCGGGTCAAGGTCGAGACTGACGCGCGCGAGCAGCAACGCCACCGCCGCGATATAGACAAGAACTACTCCAAGAAAAACGCGTGAACGCTTCGACATGCAATCGCCACGCGCGAATCAGTCTGACTCTTCGCGCAGCGAGTAACCCATGCCGCGGTGGGTGGCGATCGGGTCGGCTGCAGGGTCGATCTCGCGCAACTTGGCGCGCAGGCCTTTGACATGAGCATCGACCGTGCGGTCGAAAGCGGCGGCCGGATCATCCCAGGCGCGTTGCATCAGCTCGTCGCGCGACCACACGCGCCCGGGGCGGTCAATCAGGACCTTGAGCAGGCGGTACTCGGTGCGCGACAGATCCAGGGAGCGACCTCGAAAGCGAATGGTCTTCTTCTCGTCGTCCACCACGAAGGCGCCATGCGGCGCGGTGGCCGGCCGCTGCGCGCGGCGCAGGACCGTGCGCACCCGTGCGACCAGTTCGCGCGGTGAAAACGGCTTGGCGACGTAGTCGTCGGCGCCCAGTTCGAGTCCGACCACGCGGTCGATCTCGCTCGTGCGTGCGGTCAGGAAGATCGCCGGCAGGCCGAACTCCTGCTGCAGCCGCTTGAACAGCTCGAAACCGTTGATGTCCGGCAGGCCGATATCGAGGACAGCGAGCGCTGCCGGTGCACCCCGCACCGCGTCGAGCGCGGCGGCGCCGGTCGCGCACCAGACCGGGTCAAAGCCATCGGTGGCAAGCGCGTAGACAATGGTGTCGGCGATCGCCGGTTCGTCCTCGACGACCAGAATGCGTGGCGCGGCCATCAACTCAGTGGGCTTTCTTCTCGCTTCGCTCGAAGGAATCGCGCTTGGGGCGGCCCGGCGCGCGTACGAGGCTTACCTTGTCGCTTCGCGCCAAGGAATCGCGCTTGGGGCGGCCCGGCGCGCTCATGCCATCTGCAGCGGCAGAGTCACCTGCGGCTCGCGTCCGGCGATCATCGAGCGGTTGCGACCCGTCTTCTTGGCCTGCGCCAACGCGAGGTCGGCTCGCTGCAGCAACTCGGTCCCACCTTCCCCTTCGTCCCAGGTGGCGATGCCGGCCGAAAAAGTCTGCCGGTCAGGCACCAGGGGTCGCAGCCGGTCCACCATCAGGGCGGCCTGGTCGGCGCCGCAGGATGCGAGAACCAGTGTGAACTCCTCGCCGCCGTAGCGTGCGATCAGATCGGTCGGGCGCAACTGGCGGGCCCAGGCCTGGGCGGCCCCGCGCAACAGCGCATCACCTGCCGCATGGCCTCGCCGGTCGTTGTACCGCTTGAAGAAATCCAGATCCATCATCACCAGCGTCAATGGCTGGCGGCTGCGCTTCGCGCGCGCAAGCTCGACCTCCAGCGAGCCATCGAGGCCGCGGCGGTTCATGATTCCGGTCAGCGGGTCTTCCTGTGTCATCTGCGACAGGCGCTTGAGCATTTGCCGGTTCGAATACTGGATACGGAAGGTCATGACCAGCAGGGCACAGACGAGCAACAGAAAGACGACCGAAAACGCCATCACATCGACGCGTGCCGAGTGATGCTCCGCTTCGGCCTCGCGCGCCAGCGCCACCATGCGCTCACCGGTTGCGGCAAGAAAGCGCGCCAGATCCTGCTCGAGCGCCGCGGGCGCCTGCTCCGTGGTCGCCAGGAACGGCTGAGTTGACGACGACGAAGCGGAAGGTTTTGCGGCAGTCGTCGGCAGCGATCGTGCGGTCTCAATGATGTTCGTCAGTTGAACTCTCTCAATGGACGTCAGCGGCAGCGCTTCGAACTGCTGCAGGCTGCGCGCCAGGGCATCGGCGAGAAGCTCCAGTTCAACCGCGTCGGACCCGCTTAGGTCCGGCCCGCCTCTGACTGCGGCGTCGCGGCCCTGGCGCAATTGCGCGCCCTGCAGGGCGGCGCCGGCCTGCTGGGCATCAAGCGCGATGGGTGCCAGCGTGGTGGCCTCTTTGTAACGCGCATGGACCTTGCGGTCCAAGGCAATCGTGCGGTAGCCGAGTGCTGCGGTGATCAGTGCGATCGCAGCGACCGTCGCTACCAGCCAGAGCGGACGCGCCAATCCTGTCGGCGGGCTTGTTGAAGCAGGGGCGGTCATCGGGGAATCAGGGTTCTGCGCAACGACAGGCGGGGAATTCTAGGGGTTGCCGATTGCGACGCGGCATTGAGCGCCGGCAGGCGGCCAGTGGTCTTGCACAAGCAATGGCCAGTCCGGTCAAACTCCCCAGGTGATGTCGACACCTTTCTTTTGCGCCGCGCGCATCATTTCAAGCAGGGGGAAGGCGCGCTGGGCGAGTGTCACGCCGCGGGCCTGCGGTTCGACGCTGTCATCCGGCGCACTGACCTGTCGGGACGCGTGCTCGGTCGCCTTCTTGTCAGCCTCGACAGCGGCGGTCAGGCGGGCGAGTGCCTCAGGCATCTGCTCGGCGGTGATGACGCCGCGCGCGGACTCGGTGCGGCCGATGATTTCAAATATCCGCTGCGCCGACTCGGCAAACATGTAGATCTCGCCCGCAGCGCGAGAACGAAATACAACCAGGGACATAGGAAGCGACCGACACCGTGACTTGGGCCGACAATTGTAGGCGTGCGGATTCCCGGAGGTGGCCGGATTCAAGAACCCCTGCGTGTTGGCACAGCTTGGCGGGCCAACGCCGGTAGACAGGCGCCGTGAGGTCCCGGTCGAGCTAGCGCTGATCCAGTTGCGCCACGGTGGCATCGACGATGCTGTCGACGTCCATTCCGTAGAGTAGCGGCACCGCTGCCAATAATCCGGTAGCGGCCACAATGGCCAGCGCGCCGTCGCCTGCTGCCAGGGGCAGGGCGGTCAGGACCAGTGCTGCAAACGGAAAATGATCTCGAATCATGGTGCTCCCCGCTCTCTGTTCACCTCCGCATTGACAGCACCTTACCCGTCCTCGGCGTCGAACGATGCAGCAGAGTGCAGGGAAAAAGTGCCGAGTTTTCGCGCGTCCCCGATGATGGATCGCTCATGACACCTTGCATAGGCGGTCGTCAAGCAGGCAACCAGATGGCATCGCTATACTGAATCGGATCGAAGGAGTTGGACCATGGGAAAAGGCGACGTACGCACTCGGCGAGGCAAGATCTACAACGGCAGTTACGGCAAGAAGCGGCCTGGCCGCGCGAAAAAGAAGGCCGTGGCTCCGCCGCCGCGAGCCGGCAAGGCGCGCTGATCGCGGCCTCGCTCTGAATCGGGGGTCGGCCCCGGCTCTTTGCTCAACCCAAATCCTGTTCCCAGGGCCTCGACGAGACCTGGATGCAATCCGCTGCCGCGCTCGGTCTTGCGCTCGGGGTCGCACTCCTTGCCGGGTGCGGGCCGCGCTTTGACTGGCGCGAAACACGCTCACCCGATGGCTACGTTGTTGCGCTGCCGGGCCGCGCTCAGACCGTCACGCGCGAGCTTGAGTTGCCAGCCGGTCGCGTGGCGCTGACGATGACATCGACCGGAATCGACTCGAGTCTGTTCGCGGTCGGCACGGCGCGGTTGCCACCGGCCGCCGTGGCGGATGCGGCCGCGGTCGAGCAGACCCTGGCCTACTTCCGCAATGCACTGGTACGCAATGTCGCCGGCACGGACGTTGCACGGACTCCGGCGAAGCTGCCGGGACGACCTGGCCGTCCGGCAATCATCATTGGCGAAGAGCTGACCGCTCAGGGGCGAGCCGGACCCAGAGGAGTACCGACGCAGCTTGCTGCGCGGCTGTTCATCGTCGATGATCGACTCTTCGAGGTGATAGCGATTTTCGCGGAAGGCGAAGTGCCGACCGCCGAGGTGGAGACCTTTTTCACTTCGTTCCGCCTGTTGCCCTGACGCCCTTATTGGAGCTACCCCTAAGGAGCTGACCATGAAACTCGAGAACCCGGTGACGTCCAGTCTCAATCTCGAACACTTCTGGATGCCGTTCACGGCCAACCGCTCGTTCAAGGCCGATGGTGGCAAACACGCGCGCATGCTGGCCCGGGCAGACGGCATGTACTACTGGACGCCTGAGGGCCGCCCGGTGCTCGATGGCACCGCCGGCCTCTGGTGTGTCAATGCCGGGCACAACCGCGCCCCGATCGTTGAGGCCGTGCAGCGCCAGGCGGCGACGATGGACTACGGGCCGCCGTTTTCGATGGGACACCCACTCGCGTTCGAGGCGGCGAGCACGATCGCGGCGTTGGCGCCGGCCGGAATGCAGCGCGTGTTTTTCACCAATTCTGGTTCGGAGTCAGCAGACACTGCACTGAAAATGGCGCTCGCCTACCACCGCGCGCGCGGCGAGCCGGCGCGCCGGATCCTGATCGGTCGGGAGCGCGGCTATCACGGCGTCAACATCGGCGGCACGATGACGGGCGGCATTCCGGGCAACCGCAAAGCCTATGGCGCACTGATGGCGGGTGTCGATCATCTGCGCGCCACGCATGATCTCGCGCGCAATGCGTATTCGCGCGGCCAACCCGTGCACGGCGCCGAATTTGCCGACGAGCTCGAGCGCATCATCACCCTGCACGATGCCAGCAACATCGCGGCCGTGATCGTCGAGCCGATGGCGGGCTCGGCCGGTGTGCTGATACCGCCGCAGGGCTACCTGGAGAAGCTGCGCGCGATCTGTGACAAGCACGGCATCCTGCTGATCTTCGACGAGGTCATCACCGGCTTCGGTCGCCTGGGCGCGCCGTTCGCATCGCACTATTTCGACATCACGCCGGACATCCTGACCTGCGCCAAGGCGATCAACAATGCGGCCGTGCCGATGGGCGCGGTGATCGCGAAGAACTCGATCCACGACACGATCATCAATGCCGCGCCCGAAGGGCAGATCGAATTCATGCACGGCTACACGTATTCCGCGCATCCGCTCGCGTGCGCCGCACTGCTCGCCACTCAGAAGCTCTACGTTGACGAGCAGCTGTTTGCGCGTGCGAAGGCGATGACGCCGGCCTTCGAATCGGCCTTGCATTCGCTGAAGGGCGCGCGGCACGTGATCGACGTGCGCAACCTCGGCCTGGTCGGCGGCATCGAGCTCGAGCCGCGGGCGGGCGCGGTCGGCAAGCGCGGGCTCGAAACGCATGTCAAGTGCTTCGAGGCCGGTGTGCTGGTGCGCTTTACCGGAGACATTCTTGCGCTGTCCCCGCCGCTGATCATTGAACAGAAGCAGATCGAGCAGATTGTCGAGGCGATCCGCAGCGCGCTGCAGGCGATCGATTGAGGGCCGATCTGATCAGTATCGAGGAGGCGCAATGCATGCCGAAGCACGCCTGAACGAGTCCGCCAAGGTACCGCGTGATCCGACCAACGACTACAGCGCCGAGATGGCGCAGCGGCGTCGCGACTTTGTGCGCGAGCGCACCGGAACGGCTCTGGACCACGTCGGGCGCTATTTCGTTTGACCCCGGAGCGCTGCCGGGCAATGTGGAAAATTTTGTGGGCGTGGCCCAGGTGCCGATCGGCCTCGCAGGACCGCTGCACATCCGCGGTGAGCACGCGCAGGGAGACTTCTACATACCCTTGGCCACGACCGAGGGCACGCTGGTGGCCAGCTACAACCGTGGGATGCGGCTGCTCAATGAATGCGGCGGCGTGAAGACGACCGTCGTCGAGCAGTACATGCAGCGCTCGCCGGTCTTCATGTTCGACGATGCGCTGGCAGCGCGCGAATTTGGTCACTGGGTGCAGACCCACCTGGCAGACATCCAGCATGCGGCCGAGTCCACGACCAGGGTGGGTCGCCTGATCAATATCTATCAGTACGCCGTCGGTCCGCTGCGCCACCTGCGCTTTAACTACACGACTGGCGACGCGGCCGGCCAGAACATGACCGGCAAGGCCACGCTGGCGGCCTGCGAATGGATCGCCGCGAACTATCCGGGCGGCGCCAGGTTCCTGCTGTCGGGAAACATGGACACCGACAAGAAACACTCGCAGCTCAACATGCTGGTCACCCGCGGCAAGCGCGTAATCGCCGAGGCCGTGATCCGCAAAGAGGCGATGAAACGCATCATGGGCTCGGACACGGCTGAACTGTTCTCGATGCGCCAGGTGTCCAATGTCGGGGCGTTTCTCGCCGGATCGGCGAACAACGGCGCGCATGCGGCCAATGGCCTGACCGCGCTGTTCATCGCGACCGGTCAGGATGTCGCCAATGTGTCCGAGTCGCATGCCGGACTCGTGTACACGCAGTTGCTGCCGAACGGCGACTACTACTGGTCGATCACGCTGCCGTCGCTGATCGTCGGCACCTATGGCGGCGGCACCGGCCTGGCGACGCAGCGCGAGTGCCTCGAGATGCTGGGCTGCTACGGGACGGGCAAGGCTGACAAGTTCGCCGAGATCTGTGCCGGCGTGGTGCTGGCCGGCGAAACCTCATTGTCGAGCGCGGTCGTACAGGGGGACTGGGTGGCGAGTCACGACCAGTTCGGCAGAAACCGACCGTGAATCCTGTGTCAGCAGTGGGGAACTCCTGCGCGTCACCCAGTCCACGTCAGGTCCTGGCCTCCACGCTGACGGCCACCTTCAGGGTGTGTGCTCCACCGCCCCGGATCACGCCGCGCAGAGGCATCACGTCGCCGTAGTCGCGGCCGATGGCCGCACAGACATGACTGGTATCGACGATCACATCGTTGGTCGGATCCAGGTCGACCCATCCGAACGGCGGGCAGTGCACCGAAACCCACGCGTGCGAAGCGTCGGCGCCGGTGAGTCGAGGCTTATCCGGGCCCGCGACCGGCCGGGTCAGCAGGTAACCGCTGACGTAGCGGGCCGCCAGTCCCAGCGCGCGCAGTCCGGCAATCATCACGTGGGCAAAGTCCTGGCACACGCCGCGCCGTGCGGAGAACGCTTCCAGCACCGGGGTCGAGATCTCGGTGCTTTCCGGTTCATAGGTGAAGTCGCGCCGGATTCGCCCCATCAGTTCAATGGCGCCCTCGAGGATCGGCCGACCGGCGGGAAATGAGGCCGCGGCAAATTTGCGCAGGGCGTCGTGCAGCGGCACGAAGGGCGACGCAAAGACAAATTCGATCTCGGGCCGGAACGGCGCGCCGGCGGCGTACTCGAGCTCCGCGTGCGCCTGCTCCCACGGCACGCTTGCCGCGGGATCAAGTCTGGTCCGCGGCAGCAGTTCGACCTGACTCGTCGCGCGCACCCGCAGCGACTCGTGCGGGGCATAGAGCGAGAACCATGTCACGCCGTTGCCGTAGACATCGTGTCCGTCGGCAACGCGCGCCGGTTCGGGCGTGATCGCAAGGTCGAAGTCGAGCAGTCGCTGCGAATCGAGCGCCGAGCCTGCCTCGGGCTCGGCCTCGACCAATCCGGGACTCGGCCGATCAGTTGGATGTAGTCGATCACGTGGGCGCAGGTGCGCGAGGTGATAGGCCAGGTCAACGTACGCGCCGTACTCGAACTCGTTTTCGTGCACTACCTCGAGGACCAGGGGCTTCGCGGCCGCGGACGCAGTCGCTGCCGGAGGTCGCGGCTGGGTTCATCGGTAACCGCCGAGCGACTGGTAGGTGGCCTGCGAAAGCGTGAAGAACCGGCGCCCGATTTCGTCGGACAGTTCGCGTGCGCCCAGATTCAGGCGCTGCGCCAGCGCGACCATGGCTTTGAATCCATCGTTCGCATCAAGCGCACTGAGTTGATCAAGCAGGGCGTGCGTCAATTCGGCCGGACGCAGGGCTTCGATCAGCGATCGATGTTCGACTTGGGCCCACGGCAGTTGCGCGACTTCTGCTGCCAGCACGCCAACTGCGCAGGCGAGCGACCGTGGATTGGACCGATCAAGCACCAGCAGGTCGATCAGCGGCGCCACTTCCTGCTGGCGCTGATAGAGCGAGCGATAGGTAATCGTGCTGTCGAACAGGCCAAGCAGCAGATCGAAGCCGGCGTCCTGCACGACGACGTGATTGCCGAACACTTCGGCCAGGGCGGCGCTTGATGCGGTCAGGCGTTCGATCTGCCGACCGATCGTCAACAGCCGCCAACCGTCATCGCGGGTCATCCGGTCGGTCTGCGCGCCGGTGATGGCCGACAGCCCGACTGCGAGAAGGTCGAGGGCGCTGAGCGCCTCGTCGCTGGTCAGGTCGCCGTCGCGTTTCATGTCCTCGATGTATCCGACGAAATCGTCATGCGCGCCCGCAATCAGGCGCCAGTGCTCGGGGGAGATGCGATCGCGGATCTGCGCGGCCGCGAACTCGAGCGCGACCAGATTCGATGCGAGGCTCGATGCGGAGGCACTTGCGAGGTCGGCCAGCAAGGTCCGCTCGAACACGCGCGGTGCGAGTGTCGGCGCCGGAACGCCGGCGGGAACCAGTCCCTGGTCCTCGGCCAGGCGCGCCAGCGATTCAAGAAAGGGTGCCGGTGCGCCGTCCTGTCCGGACAGCCAGATCAGGATGGCGCGGGCGAGTCGGAGATTCCATTCCGCACGCTCGGAGTAGCGGCCCATCCAGAACAGGTTCTCAGCAGCGCGGCTCGATACCGGGCGTCGTCGAGCCGCGATCTGCTCTGCCGTCAGCGGCGTTGGCAGCATTGAGAACTCGTCGACCGGACCTTCGGTCAGAACCCAGGTATCGAGGCTGCTGCCGCCGCGTTGCATGGAGACGACCTGCAGGTCGGCCCCGGCGATACGGGTCAAACCGCCGGGCACCACGTGCCAGCGGCCGCCGCCACCGGCGATCGCGAACACCCGCAACATCGCGCCGCGCGGCACCAGCTGGCCGTCCGACCAGGTCGGCACTTCCGACAGCGGCAGAAACGACTGCACCGTATAGGCGTCTGGCTCGGCCTCGATTCGCAGGCGCAGGGCGTCCATCTCGGCACGCGAGGTATCGGCGACGATCACGGCCTCGAAGTCCGCGCTCGGAAACGTCGGCTTGATGACCGCCGCACTCAGGTCCGTCAGTACATGCCGGCGCGCGACAGCCTCGCCGCACCACCAGGAGTCGAGCGAAGGCAGAACGAGCGGCGCGAGTCCTGTGCGCTGTGCGATGGCGGGCAGGAATCCCGCCAGGGCCGGTGATTCGAGGAAACCCGTGCCGAGCGCATTTGTGACCAGCACCTGCCCGGCGCGGATCGCCTGCAGCAGGCCGGGAATGCCCAGAGTGGAGTCATGGCGCAGTTCGAGCGGATCGCAGAACACATCATCGAGGCGGCGCAGGATGCCATGCACGCGCTTCAGGCCGCGCATGGACTTCAGATAGACGCGCTCGTCGCGCACCGTGAGATCGGCGCCTTCGACCAGGGGCAATCCCAGGTAGCGCGCGAGGTATGTGTGCTCGAAGTAGGTTTCGTTCCACGGTCCCGGCGTCAGCACCACGATGCGCGGCGCACCTTGGCCCTGCGGCGCGAGCCGCGTCAGCGTGTCCAGCAAGCGGCGGTAGGCCGAGGCAAGACGCTGCACGCGCAATTCACGAAACGCGTCCGGAAACAGGCGCGAGATCGCCAAACGATTCTGCAGTGCGTAGCCGAGTCCGGATGGGGCCTGGGTACGCTGCGATACGACCCACCACTGACCGTCTGCCGCGCGTGCCAGGTCGAAGGCGACGATCTGCAGGTAGCCGCCCGGCGGTGCAATGCCGGCGAGCGGACGAAGGTAACCGGGGTGCCCCAGCACCAGAGCGGGCGGCAGCAGCGCTTCACGCAGCAGGGTCTGCGGCCCGTAGGCATCGGCAACGATCGCTTCGAGCAGGCTCGCCCGCTGCGCGACGCCGCGTTCGATTTCTGCCCAGTCCTGTTCCTCGATGATGAAGGGCAGCAGGTCGAGCGACCACGGTCGCGCCGGGCCGGCGTCCTCGCTGTAGACGTTGTAGGTAATGCCGTCGTCGGCGATCTGTCGCCGCACCATCTCGGCACGGCGATCGAGATCGCGGAATCCGGCGACACCCAGTGTCGCGAAGAAGCGTCGCCACGCCGGCCTCAGTTCACCGGCAGCTTCGGCCTCGACGCCGCGCAGTTCGTCAAAGTGACCGGGCCGGGCAGCAACGGCGCGCCGCGCGGCTTCGGCCGCCGCATCGTGCACCGGTTCAAACTGAAAACTGGATTGGGCCACAGGTTCGGTTCAGGCCGGACTCGCACGAACGGTCGGGATCGCGCTCACGCCTCAGCTCGACGCAGATCGAGCGTAAACGGAAACTCACGGGTCGCTGCCTTGTTCCAGTCGGGCGGCTCGACGCGCACGCGACCTGGCGTGTGGCCCATGCGAACAAAGCGCGCCAGACGCCGACTTTCGGCCTCGTAGGCATTGATCGGAAATGTGTCGTAGTTGCGGCCACCGGGATGCGCTACATGGTAGCGGCAACCGCCGAGCGAGCGCTCGTTCCAGGTGTCGACAATGTCGAACGTCAGCGGCGCGTGCACGCCGATCGTCGGATGCAGCGCCGAGGCCGGGTGCCAGGCACGGTAGCGGACGCCGGCGACGTACTCGCCGACGCGCCCGGTCGGATTGCAGGGGCAAGGCCCGGCCATTGACCGTGATCACGTAGCGATTGTCGTTCAGCCCCGTCACCTTCGCTTCGATCCGCTCCAGCGAGGAATCGACATAGCGGACCGTGCCGCCGACCGCGCCTTCCTCTCCCATCACGTGCCAGGGCTCGAGCGCGGCGCGCAGCGAGAGCTCGATGCCGCGCACCGCGATCTCTCCGAACAACGGGAAGCGAAACTCGAAATGCGGCGCGAACCATGCGGGATCAAACGGCATGCCGGCTTGCGCCAGTTCTGCCAGCACGTCCTCGAAATCCATCGCGACGAAGGTCGGAAGCAGGAAGCGATCGTGCAGTTCGGTGCCCCAGCGCGTCAGGCGCGTGGTGTACGGGGTTTTCCAGAATCGTGCGACGAGCGCACGCAGCAGCAGTTGCTGCGTCAGGCTCATGCGCGCGTGCGGCGGCATTTCGAAGGCGCGCAGCTCGAGCAGACCCAGGCGCCCGGTCGGGCCGTCGGGCGAGTAGAGCTTGTCGATGCAGAACTCGGCGCGGTGCGTATTGCCGGTCACATCGATCAGCACATTGCGCAGGGCGCGGTCGACCAGCCACGGCGGCGTGTCTCCCAGCTCGACGGCTGCGACGGTCGAAGCTCGGCAAAGGCGATCTCGAGTTCGTAGAGCTGATCATTGCGCGCCTCGTCGACGCGCGGCGCCTGGCTGGTCGGCCCGATGAACAGTCCCGAGAACAGGTACGACAGCGAAGGATGGTTGTGCCAGTAGCGCGATCAGGCTGCGCAAGCAGATCCGGCCGGCGCAGGAACGGGCTGTCGGCCGGCGTGGCACCACCGAGCACGAAGTGATTGCCGCCGCCGGTGCCGGTGTGCCGACCGTCGAGCATGAACTTTTCGGTGGACAGCCGCGTTTGATGCGCGGCGTCGTAGAGAAACTCGGTGTGGTCGACCAGCTCGTCCCAGTTCGCGGCCGGATGGATGTTCACCTCGATCACGCCGGGGTCGGGCGTCACCTGCAACATCTTCAAACGCGGATCGCGCGGCGGCGGATAGCCTTCGAGCACGACCGGCAGCCGCTCGGCAGCTGCAGTCGCTTCGACGGCGGCAAGCAGTTCGAGATAGTCCTCGAGCGCGGTCAGCGGCGGCATGAAGACGTAGAGCACGCCCTTGCGCGGCTCCACGCACAGTGCGGTACGCGTCAGCCCGCGAGCGGACTCAAACTGCTCCGGCTTGCGCGCGCTTTCGCGCGAAAAACCAGGTGTGACGGCGACCTCGGATGCTGCGTCGAACTGATGCGGCCCGAACTGCGCACGCAACTCGGCGGCACCGGGCAGACGATTGTGCGGCGCAAATGGATCGCGTTCATGCAGCGCTGCGATGTCTTCCGCGCTCGCCCAAGGAAGGGAATCGAGCGGCAGGCGATAACCCATCGCGGAGTCGCCGGGGAACAGGTACATGCGCTCGTCGCGGAAAAACCAGGGGCTGCTGGCCCAGCTCGGCCGCGCGCGCCCCGGTCTTGACGGGGGATCCCTGCGCAGCGGCAGCACGTAGCCGACCGGCCGGTCGAGTCCCTGGCCGAACACGTGGCGCAGGCGGGCGCGCTCCAGTGCATCGTCCAGGCGCGCATCGAACGGATCAACATTGACCGGAAGGCGGCGCTCGCGCCACAGGTAGTACCAGGCATCCTCATAGCCGGCCTGGACAAAGGCCGAATCGAGCTCGAGCCTGCGCGTCAGTCCGTCGATGAAGCGTCGTGCATCTGCCGTGGTGTGCTTCCCTTCCTCTCCTTCATCGGTGCTTTCATCGGCAACGAGTGATGGGTCATGCCAGCACGCTTCGCCATCGGCGCGCCAGAAACACGACAGGGCCCAGCGCGGGAGCTGTTCGCCCGGATACCACTTGCCTTGACCGAAATGCACGAAGCCCCTGGCGCCGTAGCGCTCGCGAAGTCTCCCCAGTAACTCGGTCGCTAGCGTGCGCTTGGTCGGACCGAGCGCGGCGGTGTTCCATTCGGCGCCGTCACGGTCATCGACCGACACGAAGGTTGGTTCGCCGCCCATCGTCAGACGAACATCATGCGCGCTCAGGTCGGCATCGACACGGTGGCCGAGCGCGATGATCGAGTCCCACTGTTCCTCGGTATAGGGCTTGGTGACGCGCGGCGCTTCGAAGATCCGCGTGACCTGCATCGTGTGCTCGAACGTGACCTCGCAATCCTCCAGCGCGCCGTCGACCGGCGCCGCGCTGCCGGGCTCCGGCGTGCAGGCGAGCGGAATGTGCCCTTCACCGGCCAGCAGTCCGGACGTCGGGTCCAGGCCGATCCAGCCTGCCCCCGGCAGGTAGACCTCGCACCAGGCATGCAGGTCGGTGAAGTCGACCTCGGTGCCGCTCGGCCCGTCGAGCGCCTTCACGTCCGGCTTCAACTGGATCAGGTAACCCGAGACGAAACGCGCAGCCAATCCAAGGTGACGCAGCAACTGAACCAGCAGCCAACCGCTGTCGCGGCACGATCCGGCCGCCGTCACGAGTGTCTGCTCGGGCGTCTGGACCCCGGGCTCCATGCGGATCAGGTAGCGGATCTCACGTTGAAGGCGCTGGTTGAGGCCGACCAGGAAGTCGATCGTGCGCATGTCGCGCGACGTGTCAATCGAGGCCAGCAGCTCGCGAAAGCGTGGCGTTGCCTCGTCGCGTGCGAGGTAGGGGAGCAGGTCGTGGTGCAAGCCCGCCTCATATTGGAACGGAAAACGCTCGGCGCTGGGCTCAAGAAAGAAGTCGAACGGGTTGTAGACCGCCATTTCGGCGACCACATCGACCGTGATGCGGAAGTGTTCGGTCTTCTCGGGAATTACCAGGCGCGCGAGATAGTTCGAGAACGGATCCTGTTGCCAGTTGATGAAGTGCCCAAGCGGCTCGACGCGCTGCGAGTACGACAGGATCCGCGTACGGCAATGCGGCGCCGGCCGCAGGCGAACGACCTGGGGTCCGAGCGCAATGCGTCGATCGTATCGATAGTCCGTGACATGGTTCAGCGCAACGTGGATCGACACGCGAGATCCTTCAATCGAGTTGTCATCGGCGCTCGCAGAAACGCCTGCGGCTGGGCGGACGTCGTTACCGAGCGCCGTGCCAGGGTCGACCCGGTCACCGGATGATCGGTCGGAGTCTAAGCTGCCGCCTTGACTGGCACGCAAGCTTCATGCCTGCCGTGTGCGCCATTGAGGTGCAGATCCTTCGACGGTACTCTAGACGCGACCGGACGAGTTGCTCTTCTTGACGAATAAAGTCCGTCGAGCGGAGGGCGGCTAAACCCTTGACGTGGCAGCGTCGCTCAGCGGCGCGAAAGTCCGTCGGGCAGAAGGCGACTTTCGTTAAGGGTTGGCCGATGCCTGCCCGAACGCGAGGCGACGGAGGGTGCCACGCTGCTTCAAGGGCGGGCGTTGGCCAAGCCTCGAGGGAGGAAACCGCGGCTTACGGAGTGAGGGCCGTCGCCGCAGTGCTATGGGCTTTTGACGGGTGCGGGCGCGGCGCGCAGCCGGGCAGTGGGGCCTTGAAGCTCGGATGCTGCCCGGTGCAGACGCTCTGCAGATACACGGCGTCGGATTCGGGGCTGCCAAGTCTTGAAGTGGACGGTCGCACGGCAGGCCATGTCAACACGAGGGCCCGGCGGGTCGCTGAGACGTCGCCGCAAGAGGCTGCAAGACGATGGGTTGGCTTCATGAGGGTGGTGCCGGCAGCGGTGGTGCACGGATCTGCGGCGTGCGGGCGAGGATGTCGACGATCAGCATCGCGGCGCCGCAGTGGCGGCAGACGAACACGGGCGAGGCGGTGGGCGGCGTGGTGTTCGACCGCCTCGTCGGTCTGCGCGGTAGTGCTCGTCGTCGGCTGCAACAGTCGACGCGCCGTGGCGAGGTGCTGAACGCGCCCGGCGTTGGCGAGCAGCCCGTAGTGGCGGATGCGATGGAAGCCGCTGGGCAGCACGTGCAGCAGGAAGCGGCGGATGAACTCGGTGGCGGCCAGCGTCATGGTCTTGTGACGCGTGCTGCCCGTGGACCGATAGTCCTTCCATCGGAACGTGACGCCGCGATCGTCCAGGCGCAGCAATCGGCTGTTGGAGATCGCCACGCGGTGGGTGTAGCGCGACAGGTAGGTCAGGACGGCGGCGGGGCCGGCGAAGGGGCGCTTGGCGTAGACGATCCACTCGCAGCGACGCAGCGGTGCGAGCCAGTGAGCGAACGCCGCCGGATCGGCGAGAGCCGCACAGTGGTTGAACCACTGCAACCGCCCGGCACCGTGCAGCCGGAGCAGTTCCTCGCAGAAGCGGCGCCGGAACAGTCTCGATAGCACGCGCACCGGTAGGAAGAAGCCACGCCGGCAGGCGATCCACTGCTGGCCATCGGCCGAGAGGCCGCCGCCCGGAACGATGCCGTGCACGTGCGGATGGTGCGTCAACGCCGAACCCCAGGTGTGCAGCACCAGGGTGGCGCCGATGCGCGCGCCCAGGTGCTTCGGATCGGCGGCGATCGTCAGCAGGGTCTCGGCGGCGACGTCGAACAGCAGTCCGTAGATCACGGCCTTGTTCTGGTAGGCGATCTCGGCGATCGGCGCCGGCAGCGTGAACACCACGTGGTAGTACTCCACCGGCAGCAGGTCGGCCTCGCGGGCGGCGAGCCAGCGCGTGGCGGCGGGCGCCTGGCACTTCGGGCAGTGACGATTGCGGCAGGAGTTGTAGGCGATCTGGTCGCGGCCGCAGCCGGCGCAGCGCAGGACGTGGCCGCCGAGCGCCGCACTACGGCACCGCTCGATGGCCGACATGACCTTCAACTGCGTGAGGCTTACGTGCCCGCGCTGCGCCTGGCGCCAGGCCTCACCGTGTGCGTGGAAGATGTCGGCGACCTCCAGGGCCGGCCGGCCCACGACGCGTCCCTACGGCGCCGGCAGGGTCTCCAGCGGCGAGACCACCTCGCGCAGGATCTCGGTGGCCACCTGCGTGTACAGGACCGTGGTCTCGATCTTCTTGTGCCCGAGCAGCACCTGGATGACGCGGATATCGACCTTCTGTTCCAGCAGGTGCGTCGCGAACGAATGGCGCAGGGTGTGCAGCGACACGCGCTTGTCGATCTGCGCCGCGGTGGCGGCCAGGTGGACCGCGCGGTTCAGTTGCCGCGTCGTGATCGGATCGGTCGGATCCATGCCGGGAAACAGCCACCCGCCGCACAGCATCGTGCCTTGCTGGCGAGCGACGCGCCACCAGGCACGCAGGGTCTCGAGCAGCACGGGCGACAGCAGCGCGTAGCGGTCCTTGCGGCCCTTGCCCTGTTCGACCCGCAGCGTCATGCGCTGACCGTCGACGTCGCTGACCTTCAGCGCGGCGACTTCGCTGGCGCGCAAGCCGGCGCCATAAGCGACCGACAGCGCCGCCCGATGCTTCGGATTACGCACCGCGGCGAGCAGCCGCGCGACTTCCTCGCGGCTGAGCACCACCGGCAACCGGTGCGGCTCGCGCACCGCACTCATCATCGTCATCAGCTCGCCGCGCCCGAGCGTGACCTCGAAGAAGAACCGCAGACCCGTGATGGTCGCGTTGATCGTCATCGACGTGGTGCCCTGCTCGGCCATGTGCAGCTGGAATCGCCGCAGGTCCTCGGCCGTGGCCGTATCGGGCGCGCGGCCAAGAAAACCGGCGAAGCGGCGCACGGCGCGGATGTAGGCCACCTGCGTCTTGCCGTTGAGCTGGCGCATGCGCATGTCTTCAATCATGCGTCGGCGCAGCGGGCTGACCACCGGAGAAGTGGGAAGGACCATGGCTCTGCTCCTGTCGTTGATCGAGGCACGTCGCCTCGATCAACAACTTACGAAACAGAACTCAGCCGCCCGAACAGCGACAGCGGCACATCGAAAGGCTACCGCGCGAGCGGTTTAGTCCGTCGACCCGTTGCTGACATTGCCTTCGCCGCAAAGCGGACGCGTTCTCAAGCCCGAAGCGGTCGTGCAATCGAATGGCCGCTACTGAGGTTCGCTGAAACGTCAGAAGGGTTCGTCGCCGGCATTGCGCATGGCCAATCGATCGTCGGGTCTTCGCGAGCATCAAGAGCGGCATATGCTCTCGCCCATGCCGATCTGCCGTTTCTTGCGGTGCACCTTGCTCGCGCTCTCGCTGGGCCCCCTCGCCGCCCCCTACGCATCGGGCCAAGTCGGCGACAGCACGCGCTTCACGGGCGAGTTGATGCGTTATCTCGGCCTCGACCCGACCAAGCGTCTGCCCGAACTCGAGAAGGGCGCGGTCGTACACAACGGCTTGCCGAGCCAGGAGAAGATCGCCGACGAGATCGTCGCGGCCGGCGCGCTGCTGCTCGTGCGCGGGAAGGAGGCGTCGGCGGTGGTCGACGCGTTCCTGCACGCCGAGACCTTTCTCCGGGTTCATCAGGTGAAGCGCTACCAGGCGCTGCGACCTGGCACGAGCGACAGCACCGCGTTCGCGGAGCTACCGCTGCCCGACTCGCAGCACATCGCCGAGCTCCTCAAGTCGCCGCGGCGCTCCCTGAATCTGAGCATCGCCGAAGGCGATCGGCTGGCGCAGCTCGACCGAACGGCGCCGGATCTCGTCGGCCGCGCGCGCGCTGTCTTCGCCGAGATCCTAGGCGCGCGCCTGCGCACGTACGCCGCGCGCGGCGTCGCAGGCGTGGAGCCGTACGTCCGCGAGGACGGCCGGGTCGTCGATCCCCGCGTCGAGCTGCGCAGTGCGCTCGCCAGCCTGTCGTTCCTACACGACGCCTTCCCGCGCGCCCTCGAACAGCTCGCCGCGGCCGGTCCGGAGTGCAGCTACTACTGGATGGAGCGCAGCGTCGAGCGCGAGAACGTGGTCGCGTTGTCGGCGGAGCTGCGCACCCGCGGCGCGGCGTCGGCGCTGGGTGCTGAAATCCACTTCTACGCGTCAAGTCAATACAACTCGATGCTGACCCTGGTCGGCGTGATTCCGTACGCCGATGCGTCGCTGGTCTTCGCGGTGAACCACACGTTCACCGACCAAGTCACGGGCATCGGCTCGTCGGTACGCCATTCGATCGCGCGCAACCTCGTCGCCACCCAGCTCGCGGGGCAGCTTGAGGAAACGCGCAACCGACTCAACCGCTAGCCCAGGAAATCGACGCACGCGTTCCGTCGCCCGCTTGAACGACCCGCAGCGCATGCAGACCGCCTGCTCTGCCGTCTCCGCCGGATGGCCGCTTTGGCGCTGGTTTAGCGGCGGGTGCCGGCGGCGGCTAGTGGCCGCGGGCAGTACGCCAATGGCCAAGTCCAAAGGTCGTTCAATAGAATGCCTCGACGGCAAGCCGCTATCGCTACGACAACGAGATCGCCACGATGGGCCTTCTGCATCTTTCGTTTTTCTCAGGCGTTCGCGCAACTGCGCGATCTTCTCGTTCTAGTTGTCCGATATTCGCGTTGCCGCTTCGCAGCCACACGCGCAAAAATAGCAGCGGTTACCGTCAGAGCAGTTGCTTTGGGCTTGCGGACCGAGAGGAGTTAGCCATGCACGGATTCATGTCAATCAACGGAGTTGTCTGCACGATGCTTCGAAGTAACCTCGGCAGGAGGTGTACTTTCTTCGGGCTTTTCCTCTTGGGGCTTACAGGCGTCGGCTATTGCGCGAGTGCCGTTGCTCAAGTAAGCCTCCTGAATTGTCAGGGCCACTTTATGGGCGCCCAAGCGACGCTGTCAGGTACGCGCCAGTTCAAGACTATCTCTGCCATGGGTGACGGACATGTGCGCTTTCAGGGACGCATCGGCGCGGGCGGGATGGTTGGCGAGATCGCCTATGAGGGCTACACGCACACGTCATTACCCGGTTTTATCCGCGGTCCGCTGGGGGAAATCGCCGTCGGCGTGCTCGACAACACTGACGGACGCATGATCATCTACGAAGGTGGAGCACCGTCGATGTGGGCACCAAAGACGTTGGGGGAATTCATCTGCGACTGGCGATAGGACATTGCTACGCACTCGCAGTGAGTGTGCGGTGCCCGAGATTTTCATGCGGAGGTCCCGTCACGGCAACTCTGATTTGAAGTTTTTGACGCGGCGATCACGCGTGGCGATGCAGAGTTTGAAGTGAGCCGGGTTTGTCAGATCCAGGTGAAGGGTGGAAAGAACAGCTCACTGCGCGCGGCGCGAGCGTTCGGGTGAGTCGCGTATTCCATGACAACCGGCGCCGCAAAACGAGACAACGGGCTGGTTGCCCTAACTCGGACGCCGGCGGTGGCATAAAACTCGAGGCGGCTGCTCTTTCAATTGCAACATCCTTGGCAGGCAGGGCGAGCAGCTCTCCGCCAGCACGTTGCGCGCCCTGAAAAGCGGACCTACGTGAAGCCCCCGGCGTGCGCCGGCGTGCGCCGGCGTGGTGGCGGCGCGAGCCCATCGTTCTTATGCAAAAACCTGTCTGCCTACGGGCGCCGCTGCCACTACGCGCAGATCATTTGGGCGGGATCGCAGTCAGTGCGACAGGAGCATGCCGTGGATAGCTTGAGTAACAAAGATTGCGAACGCGAGCAGCGCGAAGACCGAGCCAACAATTGCGCGCCATCGCCCGCGCTGCGAATTCTTGCCAATCAAGCCAAGTAATACGACTAGTAAGGCTGAGCTCAAAAGTGACGATAGTGACTCGAAACTGTTAGGCCCCTCAGGCAATACGAGAGAAGCGGCTGCAGCTAGAAAGCACACTGTGCCGATCAGCATCGCGGCCGTTGCGTAGAGGCTGCGCATCCTCTCGTCAATACGGAATCGATCGCCGTAGCCTGTCTTGCTCGCGATCCACTCGAGCATCTTCTCTAAGGTAGTCGGCGGTACAAGGTGGAGCGACTTGTAAGCAAATGCGATCAGCGGATCGCAGTCTCGTCGAAAGCTGGCGTGGCGTATGGATACTGCGTTTGAGGAAAGCATGGTCGTAAAACCGTCAGGGAGCTGTGACCTCTGTGGCATCGGAGTGCCGTCAATCAAAACTGGAAGGATCGGCACGCCCAGCCGAATTGCAGTTCTAAGTTCCAGAGTCACCACATCCGTTGGATCGCCGAGCTTCGTGCCAGACGTGGAACCTTCTAACCACTTCTGACCAATGATCGCAATTACAGCGGCAGCCGAGTGGAGACTCGCTTCAATTGTTTTCACAAAATCAGCGCCCGGCTCAATGTCTTCGACGTCTACAAAGACTCGCTGCGGAAATTCTCCGGCGAGGACGTCTCGTAGTCGTCCCGCAGAGTGTGCGGCGTCAGATCGCCGATAGCTGATGAAGAGCTTGCCTACCATTGGACCGTTCCGGCCATGCCTTCGTTGGATTGTGAACTCCGCGGCAGCCTCTCTCCGATGAATCCTCCCTGATGGGCTTGCCGACAATTCACACTCGCCAACAATCGCGACGAGAACGGGGACCAGTCGGAATGTCTGCTTCTATGAGGACTGTTTTGTCAAGCCGTTTGCTACGGCGGTGCACGTGGCCGGAGCCGCGCAGGTATCGGTTTGGCGGGACCAACGCATTCATCAGGTCCAAGGTCGGGGTGTGAGGAGCGTTCGAGCCAGTGCTCGGACGAACTTCTATCCGTGACGGACGTGGACGTCCGGCACCACATCCAACATGCGCGCAAAGCGCGCTGGCCAACCCCAGTTAGCGACGCGCCCCATCTATTCGAACGGTCACCGTGCGGTGACCCGCAGACGCTGCGGGCGCGTCGACCTTTGATCATGATGATGCGATTCCTGCCAAGCCGTGTGTCGATCGGATGCTGCCCGAGCTCACGCGGCGACCGGCTTGAGCATCGCGCCGGCGGGTATCTCGCCGGTTTGCAGATAGCGCCACAGCGCGATCGCCAGACGCCGCGCCAGCGCCACGATGCCCACTCGCCGCATGCGTTTGCCTGCAGTGGCGAAGCGCCGGTTGAACCATTCGGTCAGGGCGCTCGTCGGCTGCAGGCTCAGCCACTTCCAGGCGAGCTCGACCAGCAACGCGCGCGCACGGCGGTTACCGGCCTTGCTGATGCCCTGCTCGATCTGGCTGTCGCCGCTGGCGTAGGGCGTGGGCGCCAGACCCAGGCAGCCGGCCAGCTCGCGTCGGTTGGCAAAGCGCCGCCAACCGAACAACTCCTTGACCAGCACCCAGGCGCCCCGCGGTCCAATGGCGCGCAACCGGCTCAGCTGCGCCACCAGCGGCTGCTGGCCATCGGCCAGTGCCTGGCGCCGCGCAGTCTCCAGCGCCCTGATCTGCTGCTTGACCAGCGCCAGCCGCGCGCTCTCGCGCTCGATCTCCGCGCGCAGCAGCGGCGGCACCTGGGCGCCGTGACGCTCCCACCAGGCCGCCCAGTCACGCCCGCCGATGACCAGCTGCGGGCGCAGGTTGTGCAGCACCAGCAGCGAGCCAATGCGGTTGGTGTGCGCAATGCGCTCATGCATCAGCCGCTCGAGCTCGCGGTGCACGCGCCGCGCGTCCTCATCCTCAGCCGTCGGCTCGTGCAGCACCGACCAGACGCGCTCGCCCGCATGGTGTCGCAGCAGCATCGCCAGCAGCTTGTCACCATCAAGCCGATCGGTCTTGGCCCGCCTGGCGTGCCGGTTGACCTCAATGCTGGCCGAGTCCACTACGATGTTGTCGATTCCTTGCTCACGCAGCCAGCGGTGCAGCCACCAGCCGTCGCGGCCAGCTTCGTAGCAACTGTGCACCGGCGCGCTCCCCGGCAGCCGGCAGCGCCCCCGCGCCTTAGCGATGCACGTCAGAACGTCGGCCTGCGCCCCAGCGTTCACCGTATACCGGCTCGCCCCGCGCCGGCCGTCGCTCAGCGTCAGTGTCCAGCGTTTGTCGCCCAGCTCGAAGCTCAGGTACAGCTCCGTGCCGGTTGTCGTATCGTTGCCGCGAAGGACTGTCTCGGGTGTCGTCATTTCCGTACTCCTTGGCTAGAGGATTGGAAACACCGTTGTAGCTCAGCGGTGCGCCGCTTGAGCAGTCCTTCATAGAATCTAAGGGGCGAATCGCAATCCCCGCCATATCGGCAGCTACTGGCGGACAACCGCTCGCCCGCGAGATGAACGATCCAGCGCAAGCGCCCCAAACGTGAATACTCCATAGCGAACGCCAATCGCGAGGGCTAGATTGCCTGAATTCTTCACCCTTCTCCAGTGAAGAGGAGTGCTGACTATGATCGCCACCGCGCCTCTTGATCATGCGATGCTTTTGCAGTGGTGCTTCGGTGCAGTCATCGTCGTCCTCTATGCTCGCGACCGATTCGACAAGCCAGAGTCTGCGCGGTCGACCACTACCCGAACGCGCTACTGGGGCGCTCGAGTCGGATACATCCTGTCGATGCTCTTACTCTTTCTGATGCTCGGCGGAGCGGCAGCCGACCTCAACTTTCAATGGCTTTGGGACTTCCTGCAGGTCCAGGCGGTTCTCAAGGACTCTGAACGGCTGCCGGGCCCGCTCCTGGCGGCACTCGTTCTGACATCTCTGTTGCCGCACGTCGAATTCCTGTCGCGCATAGACGAGGCAGTCAAGAAGTGGTTCCAGAGAATCGGCAACATTCCATTCGAGGTCAGGTTGCTCAGCAGCCAATTGCAAACAATCGACTTCTGCCCTGCGCCGTCGACGCTCGACCGCGTCGCACCAGCATTGTTGGAATTTGGTGTGATACCGGATTGGCTTCAGGAGCCGGCGGATACCCTTCGCTACAAGTGGGCGCGGACAATGGCGCTCTGGGCAATAGTGGAGAGCTGGAGAAGCACCCGCGGGTATTCGCGTTACTTGACTCAGCAGAAGCGTTCGTTCGACGACATCCAAGGTCGTCTCGAAACACTGAGCGGACTGCTCGAAGATGCGCACTTCTGGGAAGTTGATCAGCCGTCGGATGCACACGCAAGCTCCGCCTTGCGCAAAAAGGTAAGAAAGGATGTTGACCAGGCATACAGATCCATTTGCGATTTCTTAAGCGGCGGAGTACTCGATCGAGAGTGGAACCTGTCGCAACGGAACGCGATGCTCGCCAAACTCGGGTTCAAGATTCCTCCTAGCGTGGGGCCTGGTGTCATCGGATTGACCATTCATGAAGTCTTCTTGGTGTCCGGCCTCATTTTTGTAGCGATGACGCTCATTGCGCTGGTCTCCCGTCGATTCTTCGATCCGAATCCGCTTCCACCAAACATGCGCGTACTAGTGATGGTCCCAATAATCTATGCCGTTGCAATCATCGTCGCGATCTATCCGAAAGCCATTTGGCCATTCGCCAACATTCGTCATGTCGGGCATCGGCCCGTGGCGGCTTACGCTCTGTCCGGTCTTGCTGCTGCGGTCTCCGCCTTTCTGATTGCCTTGCTGTTTCGCTTTCTTTTCGAAGGCGCCGGGGATCTGTTGGTTGCTCTGTCGGAACACGGACGCTTCAAGCGCGCAATCGAAAGAACGGCGGAACGCTGGCCGTGGCAGCTCATGACAATGATGTCTACATTTGCCATTGCCTGGTTGGCCGATGACTTTGCGCTTGGACCAAAGAAGCAATCACGCTGGTCAAGAATGTGCGAGGCGGGGGGCTTGGCTGCAGCTTTGTTCGCCTTTCAGTGGATCACAATTGAGCTGTTGGCAGCATTCACGACGGAGGGAATCAGATGGTATGAGCGGGCGCCCCAGCTGCTACTAACCTCTTTGGCCATCGGAGCCTGCATTGGATACTTCGTACCTCACCTTTACCGAAGCAAGCTGACGAGGGTCGAAACTTCGCCGACGCTTTCAGCTAGTGCGCCGGCCGTGTGAATGTTTAGTTGGACAATCTTCGAAGCCGACCACTCTGACTAAGGATCGATGGTCGGCTGAAAATCGGAGTTCGTAGCGCTGCGGTAGCTTCGTCAGAGCTAGAAGCAGACAAGTAGAAGCGTTCGCTCTAGACCAGGCTATCAGCTGAAGGCTTACGTCGGCTAGTGGCCGGTTCGAGCACCGTCAGCCATCGGCATGTCGTCGAGCACCCAGAAGCGGACCCATTGCAGAGTCAAAGGTAGGATCGCACGATGATAGAGATCTCCGATGATGCGAAGCGTAATCGGGCGGGCTGGACTCGAACCAACGCCGATTTCACGGACGCGCAGGCGAGCAAGGACTGGGCGGCGGCGGAGATCACTTGGGGCGTGTTTGGCGTGCCCGAGGCATCGCTTAAAACACTCGGAGACGTCAACGACCTCGACGTGATCGAACTGGGCTGTGGCACCGCCTACGTCTCTGCCTGGCTCGCGCGGCGCGGTTCGCGTCCGGTCGGTGTAGACGTAACGCCTGCGCAACTCGCAACGGCTCGCCGCTGTCAGATCGAGTTCGGGATAGAGTTTCCATTGATTGAGGCGAGCGCCGAAAACGTTCCGCTTCCGTCTAAGAGTTTTGATCTTGCCGTCTCGGAGTACGGCGCCAGCATCTGGTGCGACCCGCACATCTGGATACCGGAAGCGCATCGCCTACTGCGACCTGGTGGGCGCCTTTGGTTTCTCCGTAACAGCACCCTCGCGACTCTGTGCGCAACGAATGAAGGCACAGCGGCTGAAACTCTGCAGCGGCCGCAGCAGGGATTGGGCCGTGTGGAGTGGCCAGGCGAGCTTGGAGTGGAATGGCAGCTTCCACACGGCGAGTTGTTCCGTCTGCTGCGTCGCACAGGCTTCTATGTCGTGGATCTGGTCGAGCTCTACCCGCCCGACGATGCCCTTGCCCACTCCTACTACGTCACGCCCTCGATCGCCTGGGCACGCAACTGGCCGAGCGAGGAGATCTGGGTCGCCGAGAAGTCGCGCTGAGTACTAGGTCCCGGTCCGAAATGTCCGCTTCTGGCCGCACTGCGCTGTTACACATAGCCTTGCCGCAATGGCCAAGACGGCGTCTTTCCCTATGACTTCTTCGGATAGTCAAGCAGTACGACTTCCGGCTGGATCTTGCCGATTCCTGACCACGACTTCGCGTCGAACGTGAACTCAGCGACGGCACAGGTCGGCATGTGGGTTATATCGCCCGAGATGCGATGCGCGAGCTCGGTCAACTCAGGATTGTGACCAAACAACATCACGCGCCTCACGCTGTCGCCAAGCTGCTGTATGACATCGAGCAGGTCGTCCGCCTCAGCTGCGTACAGCCGCTCACTCACGACGATTTCCTTGCGCTGGTAGTCGAGCTTATTGGCAAAGATCTCTGCAGTCCTTAGGGCGCGCACGGCGGGACTCGACAGGATTAAATCCGGCTTCGCGTCGCGTTTCGCCAATCGCTCAGCCATCCTCGGTGCGTCGCGCAGCCCGCGATCGTTCAATGGCCGTTCCTTGTCGGGCAAAGCGGTGTCGTCCCAACTGGACTTGGCGTGGCGAATAAGAAAGAGCGTCTTCATGCCGCGTCGCGCACCGGCGGGGCAGCCGCTGCCGATGGTCCGCATTGGTAACAGCGTTGAACCGGCGATACCAGGCCAGGAGATCTGTTAAGAATACCGCGCAGCCGGCCTCGGCAGACACAGGCTGCGCGAATGCGATCTGTGCCGGTGACAGTCCGAGCGCTCTTCATCCGACGATAAAAAGGAGGATCGGATATCGAGCCCCGACGTTAGAAGGTCGTGCGCAACTGCTTTGATTCCGTCCTTCTTCACCCTTCTTCTGACGTGAATCGGTTGCTCGTGAATATTGACGCAAATGTCCGGTTTGGTCGTGGCGTTGCGTCTGTTCCACCAAGAGACAGCAACTGTCAGTTGACTCGATTGGCAGGGGTCCCTGTGCGGTCACCGCCGCCTTTGTACGCATTGAGAACTCGGGAGCGAACGTGAATAAGGCTTTGAAAAGCAGCGCTGCAGCGACATCCCGCCGCGACAACTCAGGAGAAAGGTCATCGCGATGAGCCACGTACTCAACTCTGTTGCCGCAACTGCCATGAACGGTGGATCTCTTCTCCGAGATCGCGCGAGTGCGCTAGCCGGAGCGCTCGTGCTCGTTAGCGCCATCATCGTTTCCGCATGCGGGGGTTCGGACTACGGCGCGGCACCACCTCCGGCCGCGCCCGCTGTCGTCCTCGACGCCAACGGCTGCACCACGGCCCCGGACGCGCCGGTCGACACGCCGGTATGTCGCGGCAAGGCAAACTTCAATGACCGGACTCTCGCGGGCCTGGGTGGCAATGGCCGATCGTGTAACGACTGCCACATGCAATCCGAGAACTTCCAACTGACCCCTGCGACGGCGCAGGCGCGGTTTGCGTCGATGATCGGGACGGGCACTGACGATCCGCTGTTTCGTGCGACCGACGCCGATGACTTCCGCGTGAACGGCGCGGCCGCGAAAGACTTCACAAACCTGACTCAAAACGGTCTGGTGCGCGTGACCATTCCGCTGCCTGCGAACGTAAAGCTGCTCAACTGCGGGGCAACGGTGCCGTGTCCCGCATCGGCGCTCCCAACCAGCGAGACCGTCGCTGACGTCTGGCGCGCCACGCCGTCGATCTTCGACGTCAAGATCACTGGCCCGGACAACCTCGCGCCGGTGTATGCGCGCGGGCCTAACAAGAGCGGTGGCTTCCAGCTTGACGGCCGCATCGACACGTTGCAGAACCAAGCCCTCAGCGCACTCATCGCGCACGCGTCGACCACGACCGCGCCGCCAGCAACCTTCGTGGACGATCTCGCGGCCTTCCAGAGCGCGCAGTTCTCATCGCCGAGCGTCAAGCTCCTGGCCGACGCCATGGCCGCGGGCACGAGCCCGCTGCCGGATCCCGACCCTCCGTTGGACGCCCTCGAGACCTCTGGCAAGGCAGTGTTCAACCGGGCCTGCGGGCAGTGCCACGGCAACCTCGGCGGCCATCCGAGCGGCAGCACGCCGATCCTGCAGGGGGTTCAGGGCACGCCAACCGCCATCGTCCGTTATCACGACATCCTCACCACCTGTCCTCGTCCGGTCGACACGGTGAATCCCCCGCGCTTCGTGTTTCAGCAGTGCAGCGCAAGCCAGATGGAAAATGTGCGGACCTACGAGATCACTAACAGCGGCGTAGCGCCGAGCGGCACGCCGTGCGGCGGCGCGGCTCCCCAACCGCCGTGCGTCACGCGAGTCACGACCTCGGACCCGGGCCGCATGCTTCTCACCGGTTACCCGGTTGCGGGCGGTCCCGGCGACATCCAGCATTTCGACATCCCGAGCCTGCGCGGGATCGCCCGAACCGCGCCGTACTTCCACAACAACACCGCGGCGACACTCGAAGACGTGATCGAGCACTACAAACAGTTCTTCAAGCGCGTTGCGATTCAGGCCCCCGCTGCGCCGCTGCTGACTACGCAGCCGGGCGTGGTTCCGTCCGTGCACGATCGTCCGTTCACGGACGCTGAAGTCCCGGCGTTGCTTGCTTATCTGCGCAAGCTCTGATCGCAACGGCGGGCGAGCGAGCGGGCCGTTCTCCGAAAGGGCGGCCTACGTTTGCTGCCGGTACGACGCTGCTGCTGTTCAGCGCCGTCGCCGGCCTGGCCGACGGCGACCGCGCAGCGACACTGGCAGCGCACATCAAGTCGACGACGATCGCTGCCGCACGGTAAGCGAGAGAACGGACGAGCGAGGTGAGGGAGCTTCGGCTTCCACGCCCGGACCGACTCGAGACCTACTTGAACGAGTAACTCGCGGTCAGATAGAACACCCGTCCGAGCGGACTCGCCACCTGCGGGTTGAAGCCGAACTGGAAGCTGGTTGTCTGGGTGAACGGGGGATCCGCGTCGAGCAGGTTGCGGATGCCGGCGGCCAGTTGCCAGCCCGAAAATCCTGTGTAGCGCCCTTGCAGATCCCAGCTCTGCGCGGCGCCGACCTTGCGGACCGAAGGCACCACCGCGTCGGTCGGTTCGTTGTAGCCGCTGGAGTAGAGCCACGCCAGCGTGGCGCCCCAGGCGCTGCGACCCCAGTCGAGAGTCAGCGTGCTGCGCCAGCGCGGCACCGGCGTGCCTTCGGTCGCATTGCCGAGCAGCGAGACGTCGGTGCCGTTGATCTGAGTATCGAACTGCAGTACGTAGGTGCCGAGCAGCGCGACGCTGAAGTTTCCGGCAGCCGTACGTCGGCGCTGCCCACTTCAGGGTCACGTCGATGCCCGAGGTCTGCGTTGTGCCCAGGTTGAGCAGCGACGCGTCGAAGCCGACGATCGGTCCCGGCAGGTCCGGATATGCCGGGTCGACCGGGCCGCGCTTCACGCGCTCCGGATAGCGCGCATAGTTGGCCGAATTGCCGGGATCGAGCGGGCTGATCACGCCGTCCTGCTGGATGTTCCAGTAGTCGACACCCAGCGACAGTCCGCGCAGCGGCTCCCAGACGACGCCCAAATTCCACTGCATCGAGGTCTCGGGCTGCAGGTTCGGGTTGCCGCCGGAAACGAACGGCACGATTGCGAGGCAATCATCCAGCGCGCCGGTGACCGGGCATCGGACCGGATCCTCGATGCCTGCCACCACGCCGCCATCGCTGCTGGGTTCGCTCAGACTGTACAGCGGCGGCGCGCGAAAGCCGGTGCCCCAGGAGCCGCGCAGGAGCAGGCTGGGCAGCGGCTGCCAGCGCACCGCCACCTTGGGATTGGTGGTGGCCCCGAAATCGCTGTAGTCGTCGTAGCGCACCGCGAGCTGAGCTTCGAGCTTGGGCAGAATCGGCACGCTGAGTTCAGCAAACAGTGCATACACCGTGCGTGAGCCGCTGATGGCCTTCAGCTGCTCGCCAACCGGTGAATCGCCGGTCAGCACCGCCGGATCCCAGTCGTAGGACAGCCGCTCGGAGCGCGCCTCGGCGCCGATTGCAAGCGCCAGCGGACCGGCGGGCAAGGTCATGATCTCGCGCGAGGCGAAGGCATTGATCAGCGATGTCGACCCGTCGGCCGTTTGCGGCGTGCCGGTGTAGACGGTCGACGCCAGCAGCGCCTGGCCTTCCGGACCGGAGGGTCCCCAGGGATTGATCAGTCCGCTGCGCAGCGCCGGGATGATCCTGCTCTGATACAGGTAGCTGCCGCTGTAAGCGACCTGCTGCTGGTTGGCGCTGTAGACCGCTGCCGCGTTGTAGTCCCAGCCCGCGGCCTGGCCCTCGATGCCGAGCACGAAGCGCTGCGTGTCGGTCGTCGTCTCGTTGTGCCGCGGGCCGAGTTCGGTTGCGCGCCACGAGAACAGCAGGTCGCCAGACAGACCATTGGCCGCGGCGAAGTCGGTCGGGTAATACGGCCCAGCCGCCGGATAGATCGGGCTGCCGAACGGAGTCAGCACCGCCGGCTGCGGGTACGGTGAAATGTCGGTCACGAAGCGGTTGCGGGCGACCAGCGCCTCGGCGAACAGATCGACGGTCGGTGAGAGACGCAGCGTGCCGCGCAGCAGCGCGCTGGTGCGCTCAACCTCCGGCAGCACGTCAGCGAGCGGCGCGTAGTCGAAGCCGCAAGCCGGCGTCAGGAATGGCGGCGGGTTCGCCGGCAGGCTGGTCGGCGGCGCGCAGCCGGTGGCGGCGGTTGGGTTCAGGAGGCGGCGCCCCGGCCGGTCGATGATGTTCGACGGAAACGTTAATGCGCTCAGACCGCTGACGCCGAGATCGGGACGGTAGCTGGTCTGTGTGCTGTCCCGGTCGTCGCCGTGCAGTGCCTGCTGCTTCTGGTAGTTGAAGACGCCGAACAGGTTGTAGCCGTCGCGCGCCGGATCGCCGGTTCCGAGCGTCAGGCTCGCTTGCCCACTGTTGCCTCCGCCGTGTTGGGTGGCGTCGAACGACACGCTGACATCGACGCCGGAATAGTCCTTGCGCAGGATGAAGTTGATCACCCCTGCAATTGCATCGGTGCCGTAGATGGCCGAGGCGCCGTCTTTCAGTACTTCGACCCGATCGATGGCCGCGAGCGGAATGGCGTTGAGATCGACCGTTTCGCCGTTGAACGCGTAGTTGGCAAGCCGCCGGCCGTTCAGCAGCACCAGCGTCGAGCCGCCGCCCAACGCGCGCAGATTCGCGGTGGCGAGGCCGGGCTGGGTCTGACTGCCGATCGTCTGCGCGGTTTTGACACCGTTGACGTTGGCCGGTACTCGGTCGAGCAGCTGCTCGACCGTGGTCACGCCGCTGCGCTCGATTTCATCACGCGTGATGACCTGGACCGGCAGTGCGCCTTCGATGTCGGTCTGACGAATGTGTGAGCCGGTGACGACGACACGTTCCATTGTGGTCGTCGTAGCTGGCTGAGGCGCCGACGCCTGCTGGGCTCGCGCGCCGAATGGCACGAGGCAGAGCCCTGCCACAACCACAAGCGCCTTCTCCGAACCGTGGTCACGCCAGTATCGGCGTTGCAGCAAACTTCCCCCGGGCGTTCTCGTTGTATGGTCCCGCGCGTACCCTTATCCATGATGCCGAAACCTTCGTCAAGACGTAAATTGACGCGTGGGCTGCTCGAAAGATGTCCGTTTTCCCCTTCGTAATGCGTACTGTGAGATAGACGGAGGTGTGCGCGTGCGATGGTGACGCAAAGCGAACTCACGGTTGAGGACTGGCACCGTTTGAACCGGTTGCTGGCGGATGCGCTCGATCTGGAGGAGCCGGCGCGCACCGACTGGCTGGCGAGTTTGCCAGCCGAGTCACGCGACCTGAAGCCGCTGTTGGCGCAGTTGCTGGCCGATGCCGGCGCCACACGGCTGCAGGGCACCAGCGAGACGCTTCAGCCCGTGGTTGAACTCGCCGCTGCTGCGCTGGCGGCGATGCGGCGCGAGCAGGCGGGGGATCGGATCGGTCCGTGGCAGCTCGAGCGGCTGCTGGCCGAAGGCGGCATGGGGGCGGTGTGGGTCGCACAGCGCGCCGATGGCGTGATGAAGCGCACCGCGGCGCTCAAGCTGCCGCGTGCCGAGTGGGTCGATCATGGATTGACCGAACGCATGGCGCGCGAGCGCACCATCCTGGCGCGGCTGCAGCACCCGCATATCGCAGTCCTCTACGACGCCGGGCTCGGTGCCGAAGGCCGGCCGTACCTGGCACTCGAGTACGTCGACGGGGTGCCGATCGATGCGTATGGCCAGGGGCGCAACCTCGACAGCATCCTGCGGCTCTTCATCCAGGTGGTGCGGGCGGTGGCCTATGCGCATGGCCAGCTTGTCATCCACCGGGACCTGAAGCCCGCCAACGTGCTGGTCACGGCCGACGGTTTGCCCAAGCTACTCGACTTCGGCATCTCCAAGATCATCGAAGGCGAGGCCACCAGCACTGATGCGACCGCACTCACGCGCCTGGCGGGCCGGCCGATGACGCTTGCCTATGCCGCCCCGGAGCAGGTGCTGGCACTGCCAATCACCGTCACCGCCGATGTGTATGCGCTGGGCGTGATGCTGTTCGAACTGGTGAGCGGCGCGCGGCTGTATCGGGCCTCCGAGCCGCGTGCGCTGGAAGCTGAGCTCCTGCGCGGCGATCTGCGCAAGCCCAGTGAGGCCACTGCCGACAAGCCGCGCGCCAAGGCGCTCAAGGGCGATCTGGATGCCATCGTGCTGACGGCACTGAAGCGCCAGCCTGCCGAGCGCTACCAGAGTGCGGCCGCACTGGCCGACGATCTGGACAGTTACCTGGCCGGCCAGCCGGTCAAGGCGCAGCCCGACAGTCGTGCCTACCGGCTGCGCAAGTTCATCACCCGCAACAAAGTCCCGGTGGCCGCCGCCAGCGCCATCGTGGTCGCGCTTGGCCTCGGACTGGGCATCGCGCTGTGGCAGGGCAATGAAGCGCGGTTGCAGGCGCAGCGGGCCACGGCGCTCAACACCTTCGTGCTCTCGCTGATCCGGCAGGCCGATCCGAATGCCTCGCAGCAGACCAAGGCGGCCGACCTGGCGATGCTCTCGACCATCGAACAGCGTATCGATGCCGAGTTCAAAGGCTCGCCCGAGCAGCTGCTGCAGCTGCGAGTGACGGTGGGCGATGCGTATCGGAATCGCGGCGAGACCGCCGCCGCGCAGCGCGTGTACCAGCGCGCCGTCGACGAGGCGGCGCCGGTGCTTGCCGCCGACGACATGCAACTGCTGACCGCGCGCGTACGTGCCGCCGACGACAACCTGATCATCTCATCAGCCGCCTCGGCGAGCCTCGATGGCGCCATCAAGATCCTGCGGACCAAGGGGGCCGCTGGTGCCGATTTGCTGATCGATGCCTTGTTGATCCGCACCGACTTGAGCAACTACTTCGGCGTACCTGAGTTCACGCCTCCGGCAAGGCGCTTCGACACTCTGAACGAGGCCATGGAAACGGCAAGGCGGTACTTCGGCGACGGCAGCCGCCAACAACTCAAAGTCGTCCTCCCATATGCGGAGCGAACCTTTATCTTCGGAGAGCGCGCGGACGCGGAGCGTCTGATCGAAACGTCGCTGGCGCACGCGCGGGCCCGGCCGGATGGCGTCACTTCCAGCGTCGAGTACCAGGATGTAAACACCGGCCACATGACGGCCCTGTGCGAATCCGGGCGCAGCGCCGAAATGCTGTCGAAGCTGTGGGAAGCGGTCGCGGCAGTGCGGGCGGCGCATGGGGAAAACAGCGTGCAACTGGAGCGGCAGCTGGAAGCACTCGGGGCCTGCCTCAACGCTGTAGACGACCCCACGACGGTCAGGATTGAGGAGGATATTTATGCCATCGCCGCAGCCCGCGAGCGGCCGCCGTCAACTCACCTGATGCGCCGGGCCGAAGAGGCGCTCGATTCGGCAATGGGCCAACGCGATTGGCATGCGGCCGAGCGTTACTACCAGAGTGCGGTCGAGAACGCGCAGGCGATCACCGACCCCGCACTGCGCGAAAGGCTGACGCGGGGGCTTGCGATGAGCCGGGTATGTCTACTCGCCCAACGCGGTGACACCGAAGAGGCGGAGCAGTTCGCGGCGCCGATGGTGGCCAGCTTTGACACCGAGTTCAGCCAAATCGGAAGATTGACCCCTGGTCAAAGTGACTTCTGGTCATGCCTGAGCTTCGCGCAGCGGCAGAACGGGCGCTACGCGGAAGCGGTGAGCACGGCTCAGACGATCATCGAACGCTGCCGCGCAACCAAGCGCTCGGCCCTGATGGCTTGCGAGGCGCGGCCGCTGCGGGAGAAGGCACTGGCGGAGTTGGACTGGGGGCGCAATGTCGAGGCGATGGCGACCATGCAGGAGAACTTGAAGAGCACCCGTAGGCTGGTGGCTAACGACCCCAACACGGCCCTGGCCTATGGACGCGCCTTGCTCGCCAACGGCCGGGCGCAGGAAGCGCTTGAGCCGCTGCGCATGGCCTATGGGGCGTGGCTCAGCGGTACCCAGCCGCGGGGGGTCTACGCGGCCGAAGTCGAATACTGGTTCGGTCAGGCCTGGATCGCCAATGGTGAGGTCAAACGCGGCCGCTGGATGATGGCCGAGGCGCGGCGTGTGCTGGCCAAGTCCGCGCTCCCCTCGCATCGTGCGCTCGCGGCGCGGCCGGCGCCGTGAATCAGCGTTCCTCATAAGCAACCGCGCCGGCTCGGCGTCTTCAACTAGCTTGTCACTCAACCATCGATCGTCCAATCCTGCCGCCCAGATGGCCACACAGGCCGCGCTATTGCATTCAAAATGCGGCCTGCCGTCGATTACCGGAAGACGACGATGGGCGACGTCACCGTCCTGCTACACCGCATTGCCGAAAACGACCGCGAAGCGCTCGACAGCCTCTTTGCACTGCTGTACTCCGACATCCATAGGATGGCGCGCGCCCGTCTTGCCGAGAACGGTCCACAGACGATGCTCGACACGACGTCGCTGGCGCACGAAGCCTATTTGCGTCTGCAGGGCGCTGGCCGCATCGACCTCGACTGCCGTGGCCGCTTCATGGCCTACGTCTCGCAGGTGCTGCGCTCGGTGATCGTCGACTTCGCGCGCAAGCGCAATGCCGAGCGACGCGGCGGCGGCCACGCCAATCTGACGCTGAATACCGAGATTGCCGGCTCGATCGGCAACCAGGACGAGGACATCATCCGCATCAATGATGCGCTGGACGAACTCGACAAGGTCGATCCGCGCCTGCGCAAGGTCGTCGAGATGCGCTACTTCGCCGGCCTCAGCGAGCAGGAGATTGCTGACGCGCTGGAACTGAACGAACGCACCGTGCGGCGCGACTGGGAGCGTGCCCGGCTGCTGCTGTCGGTGTCGCTGAAGCGCTGACCACCGTTCATCGGCCCGCGGCAAGCCGTTGCGCGGGAAGCAGGGACTGACCAGCGCCGAGCGCGAGGAATTGAACCGACTGCGCCGCGAGAACCGGCAGCTCAAGCTGGAGCGCGACATCATCTCAAAAGCCGCGGCCTGGTTTGCCAACAAGGGCGACAAGACGTCCGTACCGTCTTCGAGCACAGGACCGAAGTTCCGCAGGAGTCTAGGTCCGCTTCCAGGCGAATTGAGAACCACTCGGGGATGTGCCGCTGTCGCTGTCCGGGCGGCTGAGTTCTGTTTCGTAAGTTGTTGGTCGAGGCGACGTGCCTCGATCAACGACAGGAGCAGAGCCATGGTCCTTCCCACTTCTCCGGTGGTCAGCCCGCTGCGCCGACGCATGATTGAAGACATGCGCATGCGCCAGCTCAACGGCAAGACGCAGGTGGCCTACATCCGCGCCGTGCGCCGCTTCGCCGGTTTTCCTGGCCGCGCGCCCGATACGGCCACGGCCGAGGACCTGCGGCGATTCCAGCTGCACATGGCCGAGCAGGGCACCACGTCGATGACGATCAACGCGACCATCACGGGTCTGCGGTTCTTCTTCGAGGTCACGCTCGGGCGCGGCGAGCTGATGACGATGATGAGTGCGGTGCGCGAGCCGCACCGGTTGCCGGTGGTGCTCAGCCGCGAGGAAGTCGCGCGGTTGCTCGCCGCGGTGCGTAATCCGAAGCATCGGGCGGCGCTGTCGGTCGCTTATGGCGCCGGCTTGCGCGCCAGCGAAGTGGCCGCGCTGAAGGTCAGCGACGTCGACGGTCAGCGCATGACGCTGCGGGTCGAACAGGGCAAGGGCCGCAAGGACCGCTACGCGCTGCTGTCGCCCGTGCTGCTCGAGACCCTGCGTGCCTGGTGGCGCGTCGCTCGCCAGCAAGGCACGATGCTGTGCGGCGGGTGGCTGTTTCCCGGCATGGATCCGACCGATCCGATCACGACGCGGCAACTGAACCGCGCGGTCCACCTGGCCGCCACCGCGGCGCAGATCGACAAGCGCGTGTCGCTGCACACCCTGCGCCATTCGTTCGCGACGCACCTGCTGGAACAGAAGGTCGATATCCGCGTCATCCAGGTGCTGCTCGGGCACAAGAAGATCGAGACCACGGTCCTGTACACGCAGGTGGCCACCGAGATCCTGCGCGAGGTGGTCTCGCCGCTGGAGACCCTGCCGGCGCCGTAGGGACGCGCCGTGGGCCGGCCGGCCCTGGAGGTCGCCGACATCTTCCACGCACACGGTGAGGCCTGGCGCCAGGCGCAGCGCGGGCACGTAAGCCTCACGCAGTTGAAGGTCATGTCGGCCATCGAGCGGTGCCGTAGTGCGGCGCTCGGCGGCCACGTCCTGCGCTGCGCCGGCTGCGGCCGCGACCAGATCGCCTACAACTCCTGCCGCAATCGTCACTGCCCGAAGTGCCAGGCGCCCGCCGCCACGCGCTGGCTCGCCGCCCGCGCGGCCGACCTGCTGCCGGTGGAGTACTACCACGTGGTGTTCACGCTGCCGGCGCCGATCGCCGAGATCGCCTACCAGAACAAGGCCGTGATCTACGGACTGCTGTTCGACGTCGCCGCCGAGACCCTGCTGACGATTGCCGCCGATCCGAAGCACCTGGGCGCGCGCATCGGCGCCACCCTGGTGCTGCACACCTGGGGTTCGGCGTTGACGCACCATCCGCACGTGCACGGCATCGTTCCGGGCGGCGGCCTCGCGGCCGATGGCCAGCAGTGGATCGCCTGCCGGCGTGGCTTCTTCCTACCGGTGCGCGTGCTATCGAGACTGTTCCGGCGCCGCTTCTGCGAGGAACTGCTCCGGCTGCACGGTGCCGGGCGGTTGCAGTGGTTCAACCACTGTGCGGCTCTCGCCGATCCGGCGGCGTTCGCTCACTGGCTCGCACCGCTGCGTCGCTGCGAGTGGATCGTCTACGCCAAGCGCCCCTTCGCCGGCCCCGCCGCCGTCCTGACCTACCTGTCGCGCTACACCCACCGCGTGGCGATCTCCAACAGCCGATTGCTGCGCCTGGACGATCGCGGCGTCACGTTCCGATGGAAGGACTATCGGGCCACGGGCAGCACGCGTCACAAGACCATGACGCTGGCCGCCACCGAGTTCATCCGCCGCTTCCTGCTGCACGTGCTGCCCAGCGGCTTCCATCGCATCCGCCACTACGGGCTGCTCGCCAACGCCGGGCGCGTTCAGCACCTCGCCACGGCGCGTCGACTGTTGCAGCCAACGACGAGCACTACCGCGCAGACCGACGAGGCGGTGAACACCACGCCGCCCACCGCCTCGCCCGTGTTCGTCTGCCGCCACTGCGGCGCCGCGATGCTGATCGTCGACATCCTCGCCCGCACGCCGCAGATCCGTGCACCACCGCTGCCGGCACCACCCTCATGAAGCCAACCCATCGTCTTGCAGCCTCTCGCGGCGACGTCTCAGCGACCCGCCGGGCCCTCGTGTTGACATGGCCCGCCGTGCGACCGTCCACTTCAAGACTTGGCAGCCCCGAATCCGACGCCGTGTATCTGCAGAGCGTCTGCACCGGGCAGCATCCGAGCTTCAAGGCCCCACTGCCCGGCTGCGCGCCGCGCCCGCACCCGTCAAAAGCCCATAGCACTGCGGCGACGGCCCTCACTCCGTAAGCCGCGGTTTCCTCCCTCGAGGCTTGGCCAACGCCCGCCCTTGAAGCAGCGTGGCACCCTCCGTCGCCTCGCGTTCGGGCAGGCATCGGCCAACCCTTAACGCAAGCGGTCCAGTCGCCCCGACGAACTTCATTGGCCAGGATCATTGCGGGCGGCCTACTGGCTGCTGGTGACGCCCCCGTCGACGTACAGGATCTGCCCGGTCACGAAGGCAGCGCCCGGTGTGCACAGGAACAGCACCGGGCCGGCGACATCTTTCGGTTCGCCGATGCGCCCGAGCGGGATGCGATCGAGGATCTGTCGATGCGTAGTCTCGTTCTCGAGCCAGTGGCGCGCCATCTCGGTCGCTACCACCGTCGGGGCCACACCGTTGACGCGGATGCCGTGTGGTGCCAGTTCCGCAGCATGCTGGCGGATCAGGGTCACGAGCGCGCCCTTGGTCGCCCCGTAGGCCGAGTAACCGCGGCCGCGCAGGCCGAGCTGCGCACGCACCGACAACAGATGCACCTGGGCGCCGCCGCGCTGACCGGCGATCTGGTGACGGGCGCAGTCCTGGGCAAGGAACATCGCCGACTTCAGGTTGAGCCGATAGACCTCGTCGAACGCTGCTTCGGTCACTTCGCCAAGCCGTTGTTCGCGCTGGATGCCGATGCAGTTGACGAGCAGATCGAGCCGCCCGTGGCGTCGCGCTGCCTCATCGACTGCGGTATGCATCGATTCGATCTCTGCCGCGTCCGCCACCTGCGCGTCGGCCTTGAGACCCTGCGCGCGAATCGCGCTCGCAAGCGCCTCGGCCTTGCCGGCATTGCGCCCGACCACGACCGGCAGCGCGCCTGCCAGTGCAAGCGCCCAGCAAATCGCTTCGCCGATGCCGCCGTAGCCACCGGGGATGAAGGCCACCATGCCGTCGAGCCGGAACGGCGCGGCGAGTTCGCGCGCGAAATCGATGCGGGGAGTGATCGGCTCCATCGTCAATCCATCTGCAGGCCGCCGTTGAGGTCGATGATTTCGCCGGTGATGAAACCGGCCAGCGGCGCCGCCAGGAAGCGCACAACATGCGCGAACTCCTCCGGTTCGCAGAAGCGCCCAACCGGGATCATCGCCAGCAAGGCCTGGCGTTGCGGCTCGGTCAATTGTTCGGTCACCATCGGTGTGCGTACATAGGCCGGTGCGATGCCATTGACCGTGATGCCGTGGCCGGCAAGTTCACGCGCGAGCGAGAAGGTGAGCGCAGTTAGCGCGCCCTTGGACACCGCGTAGGCGGTGCCGGCCGTCAAGCCTCCGGTCTTGGCCGCCAGCGAGCTGGTGTTGATAATGCGGCCCCAGCGCCGTTCGATCATCGCGGGGATCAGCGCGCGGGCGAGAAAGAAGGCGGCATCGAGATTGACCGCCAGCACGCGGCGCCATTCGGATTCATCGGTGGCCTGGGACTTCGCATTCGACAGCACGCCGGCGTTATTGACGAGGATGTCGATTGCGCCAAGCTTCGATGCGACGCGTCCAACCAGTGCGGGCAGTTCGGCGACCGCCGTCAGGTCGGCGCCGAAGCCGGTTGCCTGTGCGCACTCGCGGGCAGCGCGCTCGAGCCGTTCGCCCGGCAGATCGACGAGAGCAACGCGGCAGCCGGCGGCGGCCAGGGCATGCGCCGCAGCCAGTCCCATCGGCCCTGCCGCGCCGGTCACCAGCGCGTTGCGCCCCGCAAGTTCAGACATCGAGCACGCTCTTGCGCCCGAACAGGCCGCGCGCGCGGAAAGTCACGACGAAGATAAAAAGGATGTACATCGAGACGATCGCCCAGTCACCGGCAAACGCACCGGTCAGGCCCACGACGATACCGACCAGCAGGCCGGCCAGCACGGCGCCCCAGAAACTGCCAACGCCACCCAGCACAATGATCAGAAAGGCCGGCACCACCGCATCGACCCCGACCTGCGGGCGAATGCCCCAGATCGGAGCCAGCACGACTCCGGCGAAGGCCGCAAGCGCAATGCCCACTGCAAATACCAGCAGGCGTAGCCGTGGCAGGTTGATGCCGAGCGCCCGCACCAGCTCACTGTCGTACGCGCCGGCCTTGATCCGTGCGCCGATCGAGGTGCGCTCGATGAACAGCCATAGCAGCACGATCGCCAGCGCCGCGCTGCCTGCGGCATAGAAACGGTACTTGGCAAAGAACACGTCACCGACCGCCACCGGGCCCTGAAGCAATTCCGGCACCGGCAGCACGCGCTCATGCGAACCCCAGACCAGGCGCACCGCTTCCTCGATGACGATCGCGGCGCCGAAGGTCAGCAGGAGGCCATACAGCGGGTCCTTGCCGTAGGTGCGGCGCAGGGCAAGCTCGAGCACCATGCCGCTCGCGCCGACCACGATCGGAGCGAAGACCAGCGCGAATGTATAGCGCACGGCGACCGGCCAGCTTGCGTAGCCGCCGAGCGCCTCGGGCGCCAGCGGCGGCGCGGCGATCGTCATGGCGACGTAAGCGCCGAGCGCGAAGAACGAGCCGTGCGCCAGGTTGATGGTTTCCATCAGCCCGATGATCAGCATGAAGCCGAGCGCGAGCAGCGCAAACAACAGGCCCAGCGCGAGGCCGTTGATCAGATGGGGAGCCAGGGTCGCGAACATGGGAGTGGAACGCGCGCAAGGTCGCGGCTGCCTGAACGCCGCCCTCGCGCGCGATTCGGTTTCGCGTTGATCAGGGCTCCTGGGTCAAGGGTCTTGGTCAAGGCTCATAGGTGGGAGTGTCGGCGTAGGCCTCGAGCTTGCAGGCACCGGGCGCGGCCTTGTCCTCGACCTCGGCCGGTGGCACTGCCGACAGGATCTTGAAGATGTCGTCCTTCTCGGCCGGCTTGTCGTTGTAGGTTGCCATGTAGATCGTCTGTTGCATCTGGTGCGTCGCCGGGTTCATGTACGCGTCGAATGTCTGCATGCGGTCGACAGCCGAGACCTTGATGTTCTCGAGCACCTTGATGACTGCGATGTTGTTGGTGGTGCCGGCTTTCTCGACCGCGCGCAGCAGCTCGCGCGTGGCCATGTAGCCGTTGTAGTAGACATTGCCAGGCACCTTGATTGCCATGCCCGGATATGTCTTCTGGTAGTTGGCGACGAACTCCTTGACACCCGGCAGGTCGAGCCTCCAGTACCAGTTAGTGCCGAACACGCCGAAGATCTGATCGGGTCCGAGGCCGTAGACATCGGGCCAGTCCTGCTGGTTGTTGATCCACGCAATCGTCGTGTGCAGTTTGGCCTGGACCACCTGTTGCCGCAGTGACTTGAGGTCGTCGCCGCCAACCGCCGCAGCGATCACATCGGGCTTCATCTGTTGCGCGCGCAGCAGGTAGGACGTGAAATCGCGCGTGTTCTGCGGGATCAGGATCTCGCCGATGATCTTCGCGCCTTCGGCCTCGGCGAGCGCGCGCGTGGCTTTCGAGGTGTCGTGGCCCCAGACATAGTCATTGGTCAGCAGCAGCCAGTTTCTGCCGTTGACCTTGATCGCGTTCTTGACGATCGCCGAAGCAAAATTGGCGCCATTGCCGTCCCAGACGAATTTGGTGCGGTGGCAGTTCTGGCCGGCTTCGGTCGGACTGCTCGAATTCGTGTTCAGGTAGATGACGCCATGCTTCTGTGCCACCTGCGAAATCGCATTGGCCACGCCGGAGTGCAGGGCACCGATCAGGAACGCCGCCTCGTTACGCGTGATCATGCGTTCGGCGACGCGCGAGCCGGTCGCCGGCGTAGTCTCGGTGTCGATGTGGATCGCCTCGATCGGCCGTCCCAGCACACCGCCCTTGGCGTTGAACTCCTTGATCGCCATCATGGCGCCGAGGCGTTCCTCCTGTCCGCTGGCGCCGTACTGGCCGCTGGCATCCATCGTCAGTCCGATCGTCAGCGCCTTCTTCTGTCCGGACTGGGCCCAGGCATGGTGGTGCTTCCACGGGCCGAAGAACGGCGCCGCGCCATAGAGTCCCGCGGTAGCGGCCGACAGCGCCGTGGCCTTCAACAGCCGGCGGCGTGCTGCGTTGTTGCGTGTCTCCTCGTTCATGCTTGCCTCCTTTGCGGCATGTATGTCGTACGGCGCCCCTCACCGCGCGACGATCTTGAAATTGTTCAGTTGCTCCTGCGCCTCGATCAGCGATGGAATGAAACGGTCGGCCAGACCGAGCGCGGCGGCCTGCACCAGAGACTGGTGCACGGCTTCGCCGATGAAACTCGCAACGCCGAGGCCTTCGGTCATGTGGGTGTAGTAACTCATGTCCTTGCGGCCATTGGCGATCGAAAACTTCATGCCGGTGAAGTCGCCGCGCGCCGCGCCTTCGGCAATCATGCGGAACACACCCGAGTTGACGCCGCCCGCAGCAACCACTTCGACCAGCTTGGTGAGCGGCAAGCCGGCTCTGGCTGCGGCCGCGAAGGCCTCGGCCGTACTGGTCGCGATCGACAGCGCCAGAAAGTTGTTGATCAGCTTCAGTACATGGCCGCTGCCCGGCGGGCCGACATGGATCACGTTCTCGCAGAAGGCCTTCATGACCGGCGCCAGTCGCGCGAAATCCGCTTCGTCGGCGCCGACCATCGTGTTTAGCCGGCCTTCCTCGGCCTCCTTCGGCGTGCGGGCCAGCGGAGCGTCAATAAAGCGCACTCCGCGCTCGGCACACGCGGCGCGCAGCCTGGTGGTCGAGTCGGGCTCGGCGGTCGAGCAGTCGACGATCATCTGACCGCTGCGGCTGGCGCCAAGCAAGCCACCGGCCATCACAGCCTCGACCTGTGGCGAGCCGGTCACGCAGATGAAAACGATGTCACTCGCCTTCGCAATTTCTGCCAGGTTCGACACTTCCATCGCTCCGGCGGCGAGCAGATCCGCCAGATTGCCGCGGTTTCGATGCGCCTTGAACGTCAGCGCATAGCCCTTGGCCAGCAGATTCCTGGCCATGCCATGGCCCATCAAGCCGAGCCCTACGAAGCCGATCCGGTCCATTGCCTGTCCTCGTCGAGTTGAGTCGTTCCCTGCTGATTGGGCGATGCCCTCGTCGCGTGGCCGGACGCAGCTGCGAGCAGATCGACCAGCGCGCCATAGCGGCTCGCAATCTGTTCTATCGCTGCGGCGTCGTCGATCCGGCCTGCGAACCATTCCCGCGCCGCGTCGCCGAAGATGCTGCGCCCGACCGCGAATCCGCGACACACCGGATGCCTTGCCGCAGCGCTGATGCGCGGCGCCAGTTCGGCGAGCGGTGCGTCCAGACCAAGGACCAATACGCCGCGACACTGACGGTCGAGTGTGCGCACCGTTGAGGCAATGCGTTCCCAGCCGTCGCGTGCGATCGGGGCAGGAAGCTTCCACCAGTCCGGCAGGATTCCGGCAGCTCCGATTTCGCGCACAGCGTCGAGCAGGCGCCGATCGGCCTCGACCACCGGGGCATTGGCCGGCAGGACGATCTCGAGCAATAGTTCGCGTTGGGTGGCTTCGCAGGCCGCCGCCAGATCCAGCATGCGGTCGATCTGGGTCCGGCGCATTGGCAAGGGATCGTAGGGGTCGAAGGCCACCAGGCATTTCGCGACGTGGTGGCGTGGCCATGCGCGCAACAGCGATACGATGTTCCGGCCGCCTTCGAACTCGAGCGGACGCTGGCCCGGACTTTCGACCGGCCTTGCGATCCAGAACCCGGTGTCGAGTTCGGGCAGCAAACTCGCGCCGTAACGGTCATCGATGATGAGTCCGCCCGATGGCGCCTCTGGCCGCGCGGCCAATGCGCGCCTGGCGCCGAGCGTGATCAGGCGCTTGAAGGTGGTGATGCGGGCAGAGGCTTCCGCATTCTCGCCGGCCAGTGCCTCGAACTGCGCACGGTGATCGCAGGCGAGGATGGCCAGGGGGGACGGGTCAGCATCACGCAGCGCGGCGCGATGCAGATGATTCAGTGTGGCGTCTTCACGCAGGCGTGGCGTCGAACTGCCATGGGCGAGAAAGTGTTCCAGCTCCGGCTGTGTCGGCATCGCGGGCGCACAGCCGTGACGCGAAACCACGAGCGCACCGGAGGCGTTGGCGCGCTGACAACATTCAACCAGAGGTCGATCGCGCAACCAGCCCGACAGGAAACCCGCCATGAAGGCATCGCCGGCCCCGAGCACGTTAAACACCTCGATCGGTACGCCGGGCACCGCAAGCCCCGGCCCCGGCGGCCCGCCCGCGGCAAACGCCGTGCAGCCAGCCGCGCCACGCTTGACGACCAGCGTGGCCCGCGTGTGCGCGCGCACGGCGTCGATGGCTGCGGCCGTTTCATTGCGGCCGCCCGCGATCGCGAATTCCTCCTCGGTGCCGACAATCAGGTCACAGGACGGCAGGAATTCGCGCAAGGTCTCAGTTACGGCATCTGACTCGACGTAGCGCGTCGCGCCGTCGGCCTGAGGTCGAAGGCCCCAGAGTACGGGACGAAAGTCGATATCGAGCACGACGCGGGTACCAGCGGCGACAGCGGCTTCGATCGCCTTGCGGCAGGCCGCGCGCGGGGGTGGCCTGCGACAGATGCGTGCCGGAGATCAGGACCGCGCGTGCAGACGCGATCAGCGAGGCGTCGAAGTCTTCTGGCGCCAGCGCCATGTCGGCGCAGTTGTCGCGGTAAAACAGCAGCGGAAAGTTGTGCTCGTCGCGGACGCTGAGAAATACCAGCGCAGTCAGGCGCGCCGGATCTGCCAGCACATGGCTGACGTCGACCCCCGCTCGCGCCAGTTCCTTGCGGACGAACTCGCCGTTTTGCTCGGCGCCGACCCGGGTCAGCATTGCGCAGTGCAGACCTAGCCGGGCGCAGCCGACCGCGGAATTCGCCGGCGAGCCGCCAAGGTAACGAGCAAAGCTGGAGACATCCTCGAGACGCGCACCGATCTGCTCGCCATAGAGATCGACTGCCGCGCGACCGACACAGACAAGATCAAACCGCTTCACGGGCAAGTCCCACTCATGCGCGTCCTCCGTTGCGGGCCCGGTCGCGACCACCGTTGCGGCGACCAGGCGTCTCGGTGATTCGATGGCCGAGCGCGATGACCAGCGATTGCGCAAGCACGATTGGCTCGACCAGGGAGCGAAACGGCGAGCGGTGATCGTCGCCGATCACCAGTGCCAGCGAGGCACACGGCACCAGTGGCGAGGCGCGGCTGTCGGTCATTGCGATGATGTCGGCGCCGCGGCCGCGGGCGGCGCGGGCAATATCGACCACCTCGGGCGTGTAATTGCGGAAGCTGACGACAAACAGCAGATCACCCCGGCCAAGCACCGCCGACAGTTGCGTATTCATGCCGCCGACACCGTCGAGCAGCGTGACACGCCGCTCGAGCTGTGCGAGCGCATACGCCAGATAACTGACGACCGGAAAGGAACGGCGCGCGGCCAGCAGATAGACGTGACGGCTGCGCGCGAGCAGGTCGACTGCAGCGCGCAAAGTCCGCTCGTCCAGTGCATGCGAAAGGTGCTGCAAGCCGGTCACGGCCTCGTCCACCTGCACGCGCAGCACTTCGCCCGCACCAGTCGCGGCTGGCACCTTGCGGCGCATCGATTCGATCCGCTCACGGTAGGTCGGCGCGCGGCCGACCAGATGCGAACGAAACACCTGGCGCAGCGCCGCGAAGCCATCGAAGCCGAAGGCACCGGCAAACCGAACCAGCGCCGAGGGATGCACGCCGGCGGCGCTGGCCAGGCCTGCCGCGGTGCCGAGCGCGAAGTCCTCCGGAGCGTTGAGTGCCAGCTGCGCAATCGATCGCAGCTGGCGCGGCAGCGAGTCCAGGCGTGCGGCGATCTCTGCCATCAGGGATTCGAAACCCTGGCGGCGCTCATTCCGCTCCCTGGCTTTGCGCGCGGGCTGCGCTTGCAGCGATTGCACTGATTCCTCCCACCGGAACCGGATTGCCGAGCCCGGGATCGTTCGGCTCGAAATTCCGAACCGGTGCTTGTATGCGGGAAGATTAGAACGTACATTTCGTTTTGTCTACTAAATAGAATGTTCGTTCCGCAAGTGGCGGGCGAACCTCATGATGAACTGGGCGATCACCCGCAGCAGCCGACACCGGAGCCTTCCTTGATCCCTGCGCGACCCCGGTTCGGCTGGCCGTTCGCGATCACGCTCGCCGTGCTGGCCACGACCCCGTTGTGGATCAAGGGGGTCGGCCTGTATCAGTACATCGCGGTCGAAATCCTGATCTGGGCCTTGTTTGCGCTGTCGTACAACCTGCTGCTCGGGCAGGGTGGCCTGCCGTCGTTCGGCCACGGCGCCTTCTTCGGGACCGGCGCCTATGCGTTTGGTCTCGCAGTCAAGCACCTCGCACCGAATCTGTGGCTCGGCCTCGGCGCGGCGGTGCTGGCGGCCGCTGCTACTGGCGCTCTGGTCGCGGCTTTCATTTCGCATCGGCGCGGCATCTACTACGCCCTGATGACGATCGCTTTCGGCCAGTTGTTCTGGTTCGTGGCAATCAAGTGGCACAGCGTGACCGGCGGCGAAGACGGCCTGCTCAACATACCGCGGCCGCCGGTCGATCTGGGCTGGATCAGCTGGAGTCTGCGCAGCAATGAGGCGCTGTTCTACTTCGCACTCGTGCTGTTCGCTTTGGTGACCGTGTTCCTGTGGCAACTGATGGATGCTCCGTTTGGCCGTGTGATGGCCGCGGTCAAGGGCAACGAGGAACGCGCGCGCTACTGCGGACACAAGGTCTGGACGGTCAAGTTCTCGACTTTCGTGCTCTCGGCCGCGCTGGCCGGTTTGGCGGGGGCACTGTTTGCGATGGCCCAAAACTCCGCCTATCCGAACGTCATGAGCCTGCAGAACTCCGGCTTCGTGGTGATGATGGTGCTGGTCGGCGGCGGACTCGTCAGCTTCTGGGGACCGGTCATCGGCGCGGCCTTCTTCATCCTCGCGCGCGATCTGCTCGGTGCCTACACCGAGGCCTGGCTGCTCTGGTACGGGCTGCTGTTCATGGCGGTGGTGCTGTTCAAGCCCGAGGGCATCGCCGGTGCCTGGCGGGCAATGCGAGCGCGTGGCGTGCGGCCGTACGCGCGGAGCGCCTGATGAACCTGCTCGAGGCACGTGGACTGCACAAACGCTTCGGTCGCCAGATCGTGCTCGATGGCGTCTCGCTTGCATTCGAGGAAGGGCGCCTGGCCGGGATCATCGGACCCAACGGTGCGGGCAAGACGACCTGCTTCAACGTACTGACGGGTCGATTCAGACCTGAGCGCGGGCAGGTCCTGTTCGACGGTGCCGACATCACCGGACTGAGCCCGAGTGCGATCGCGCGGCGTGGCGTCTCGCGTTCGTTCCAGCTGATGAATCTGTTCGATGCGCTGTCCGTGCTCGACAATGTGATCGTCGCCACGCCTGGCCTGCGCGAGCGCGCATTCCGCCCGTTCGGTGCAGTGCGCAAGGACAGCGCGTTGCAGGCACAGTCCGAGCAGCTGCTGGCCGAGGTCGGCCTGAGCGGCAAGGAAAGGTTCGAGGCGAAAAGCCTCGCCTACGGCGATCGCCGGCGACTCGAGATCGCGGTCGCCCTGGCCGCCGCACCGCGCCTGCTCTTCCTCGACGAGCCGACCGCCGGCATGGGGGCGGAGGGCGCGCGCCAGCTGGCACGCCTGATCGAACGCCTGCGCGAGCGGGTCACGATCGTGATCATCGAGCATGACATGCCGTTTCTGTTCGGGCTGGCCGATCACATTTCGGTGATTCAATGGGGTCAGGTCATCGCGCAGGGGACACCGGCGGAACTGCGCGCCGATCCCTGGGTGGCGCGCTCCAATCTGGGAGCGCTGAACTGATCATGGAGCGATGACCTGATGCTGCGGATCGACGCCATCGACACCGCCTACGGCGAGACCCAGGTGCTGTTCAAGGTCTCGCTCAGCGTGGCAGCCCGGCGAAGTCGTCGCTCTGCTCGGTGCCAGCGGCGCCGGCAAGACGACCACCTTGCGTTCGGTGCTCGGGCTGACTCCGGCGCGCGCGGGACGCATCGAGTTCGATGGCGCTGACATCACGCACGACAAGTCGCACGCGATCGCCCGCCGCGGCGTCGGCTGGGTTCCGGAGGAACGCCGCATCGTCCCGAGCCTGACCGTGCGGCGCAATCTCGAGATTGCGCGCAAGGCAACGCGCTTCCGCTCCTGGAGCATCGGCGACTGTTGCGAGATCTTCACTGCGCTCGAGCTATCTGCTCGAGCGCGAGAGCGAGAATCTCTCGGGCGGTGAGATGCAGATGGTGGCGATTTCGCGCGCGCTGATCGGCAGCCCGGGACTGGTGCTGATGGACGAGCCGAGCCAGGGCCTGGCGCCAAAGATCGTGCAGGACGTGATGCGGACGGTGCAGCGGATGAAAGGAGAAGGCCTGGGTGTGCTGCTGGTCGAGCAGAACGTTCATGCGGCGCTGGCAGTGGCGGATCGCGTCGTGGTGCTCGATCACGGCGCGGTCGCGTTCAGCGGCGAGGCGGATCAACTTCGCCGTGATGCTGGACTACGGCAACGGCTGCTGGGGACCTGATGAGCGAACTGCTGGCAGTCGATGGGCTGTGTAAAGAGTATCGGCGGCATCGCTTCGCACCGCCGACGTTTGCGCTGAACGCATCCTTGCGATTCGACGCAGCCGGCGATCGTTGGCGTGCTCGGTCCGAACGGTTCGGGAAAGACGACGCTGTTCGAGTTGATCACGGGCTTGAATCAGCCGACGCACGGGGAAGTCCGGGTCTGTGGCCAGGCGATCCATCGGGTCAAGCGCAGCCAGCGCGGACAGCTGGCGCGCCACTATCACCAGTCCTACCAGATGCGGCGTTTTCACGAGTGGATGCCGGAGGTCCTGCAACAGCCGGCGGCACTCGACGAGGCGCGCGTGCACCTGTTCGACGAGCCGCAATTCAATACGCAGGATGGCTATATCGGTTTCATGCTGCGATTTTTTCGTCGGCTGCGCAGCGAGGGCAAGCTGGTGTTCGTCTGCATGCATCCGAACGAACGCTGGCAGCTCGAGCTGATGCGGGAACTGGCCGAGCGCCTGGTGTTCGTCCATCGCGGCGCGGTGTCCGAGTACCGCGACTTCGATTCGCTGGTGGCAACGCCGGAGGCGCGCGACTACCTCGGAGCCCTGCTCGATTGAGCTCGTCCGGACGGCATGCAACGGGCGGCAGGCGGGAGCACAATTAGCGATGATTCAAAGCGAAGGCGGCGCGAGGATGCGTCGTCAGTTCATGGACGCAAGCGATGGGAAAGACTGAAGCAGGTTGCGGATATCACGCACTGGATCGGCGGCGCGCCTCGCCGGCGGCGCCGCAGGGCGAACTTCCGAGGTGTTCAATCCCGCCACCGGCGAGGTCACCGGACTGGTTCGTCTGGCTGATGCGGCCATCGTCGACGCCGCGGTCAAGAGCGCGCGCTCGGCCTGGCTCGGGTGGAGCGAGACCTCGATGCTGAATCGTGCGCGCGTGATGTTCCGCTTCAAGGAACTGCTGGATCGCCACCACGATGAGCTGGCCCGCACCATCACGCGCGAGCACGGCAAGATCTTCAGCGATGCGCGCGGCGAGGTTCAGCGCGGCATCGAGATCGTCGAGTTCGCCTGCGGCGCGCCGCAGCTGCTGAAGACAAGCTATTCGGACAACATCGGCGGCGGCATCGACAATTTCTCGCTGCGCCAGCCGCTCGGCGTGGTGGCCGGCATCACGCCGTTCAATTTTCCGGCCATGGTGCCGATGTGGATGTTTCCGCTGGCGCTGGTCTGCGGCAACACCTTCATTCTCAAGCCGTCCGAGCGCGATCCGTCCGCCTCACTGCTGATCGCCGATCTGCTGCGGCAGGCGGGTCTGCCGGACGGCGCGTTCAACGTCGTGCAGGGCGACAAGGTCGCGGTCGACGCGATCCTCGCGCATCCGGGAATCGCGGCGGTGAGTTTTGTCGGCTCGACGCCGATCGCGGAATACATCCACCGCGAAGGCACGCGCATGGCAAGCGCGTGCAGGCGCTCGGCGGCGCCAAGAATCACATGGTCGTGATGCCCGATGCCGACCTCGATGCAGGCGGCCGATGCGCTGATCGGGCGCCGCCTACGGTTCCGCCGGCGAGCGCTGCATGGCGATTTCGGTCGGCGTGGTGGTCGGTGCGGTCGGCGACGCGCTGATCGAGAAGCTGAAGCCGCGGATCGCCGCGCTGCGCATCCGCGACGGCATGGATGCCGACGCCGACATGGGTCCGGTGGTCACCGCGACGCATCGCGAGAAGATCCTCGGCTATATCGAGGCCGGCATTGCCGAAGGTGCGCATCTGGTCTGCGACGGTCGCGCGCATGACCGTGCCCGGCCGCGAAGACGGATTCTTCCTCGGTGCCACGCTGTTCGATCAGGTCAAGCCGACGATGAAGATCTATCGCGAGGAGATCTTCGGTCCGGTGCTGTCGATGGTCAGCGCGTGCCTGACCTCGCAGCGGCGCTCGACCTGGTCAACGCCCACGAGTTCGGCAATGGCGTGGCGTGCTTACACGGCCGACGGCGACACCGCGCGCGAGTTTGCGCGCCGCGTGCAGTGCCGGCATGGTCGGCATCAATGTGCCGATTCCGGTGCCGATGGCCTTCCACTCGTTCGGTGGCTGGAAGCGCTCGCTGTTCGGCGACCACCACGCCTACGGCGAAGAGGCGATCCGCTTCTACACGCGCTACAAGAGCGTGATGCAGCGCTGGCCCGACCCGGCGGCGTCGCAAAGGGCCGGAATTCACGATGCCGGTCAACACAGTAGCGCTTGTCCGTCAAGTCAGACCGCCGAGACCGTAAACTGCGCGCGGCCCGGGCGTCCCGGCCATCCAAGTTCCGAGGAAATCAATGCTGCTTTCGATGCAGCTGCGATCGTGTTTGGCGATTGCAGTGCTTGCTCTTGCTTCCGGAGTGCCCGTCGCGTGGCGCGGCACAGGCCTCGCCACGGTAACGCCCGCACCCCCGGCGCAAAACGCCGCAACCGGCGCCGCGGCGACCGAAGATCGGCCTCGTGCTGTCGGGCGGCGGCGCGCGCGGCGCCGCCCACATCGGCGTGCTCAAGGTGCTCGAGGAGTTGCGAGTCCCGGTCGACTTCATCGCCGGCACCAGCATGGGATCGATCGTCGGCGGCTCCTACGCCTCCGGTATGCCGGTAGCCGAAATGGAAAAGGCCGTCGCGAATATCACGACCGAGAAGCTCTTTACCGACAACCCTCCGCGCCAGGATTCGCCGATGCGGATCAAGGCGGACGACTTCCTGCCGCTCGCCGCGCCGCAGTTCGGCGTCGGCCGGGACGGGCTGACGTTGCCGAAGGGAGTGATCAGCGGCGTCGCGCTCGAAGGCGAGTTGCGCCAGCTGGTCAAGCTCCGTGGCTTTCGCAAATTCGACGAGCTGCCGATTCCGTTTCGCGCGATCGCGACCAATCTCGGCAACGGTCAGATGTTCGTGTTCGATCGCGGCGAGCTGCCGATGGCGATGCGCGGCAGCATGGCGGTGCCGGGGCTGGTGGCTCCGCTCAATTTCGACGGCACGCTGCTGGTCGACGGCGGTCTGGTGCGCAACCTGCCCGTCGATGTCGCGCGCAGTATGGGCGCCGACATCATCATCGCGGTCAACCTCGGCACGCCGCTGCTGAAGCCTGACCAGATCCAGGGGCTGTTCGGGGTGTCGATGCAGATGATCAACATCCTGACCGAGCAGAACGTCGGGATCTCGCTCGGTCAGCTCAGCGTCGACGATGTTCTGATCCTGCCCGAGCTCGGCGAGTTCTCGGCCGGCGACTTCGACAATCTGCTCAAGACCGTGCCGATCGGTGAGGCCGCGGCGCGCAAGGTCGCCGACAAGCTGCAAGCGGTATTCGTTGCCGCCGGTCGAGTACGCCTCGCTGCGCCTGCGGCAGTCGGTTCCGGAGTCGAAGCCGAGCTCCGCCGCTCGACGCGATCGTTGTCGCCGGCAACAAGCGCGTGAATCAGGAGGTGATCGTCGGCTCGATGGAGACGGAAGTCGGCAAGCCGATCGACCAGAACGTGCTGGATCTCGACATGCGCCGCATCTACGGGCGCGGTGATTTCGAGTCCGTGCGACCGGAGGTGCGCGAGGACGAGGGCACGCGAGACGCTGGTCGTCAACGTGACCGAAAAGTCGTGGGGACCGCGACTACGTCCGCTTCGGCCTGCAGCTCGAAGCCGACCTCGGCCATCAGGCGCGCTTCGACCTGCTCGCTTCATTCCGCAACACCTGGATGAACAGTTACGGCGCCGAGTGGCGCAACGACATCTCGCTCGGCAACACAGTCGCCTGGGTGAGCAGTTTCTATCAGCCGCTGTCGGAGCGACAGTACTTCTTCGTCGAGCCGCGCATTCTCTACAGCAACACGCCGTTCGACGTCTACGTCGACAACCAGAAGGTGGCCGAACTGCGCGATCAGGTCTATGGCGCCGGCATCGACTTCGGCGCCAACTTCGTCGAATACGGCGACGCCCGCATCGGCTACTACTACGGGCGTCGCAAGTTCACGCTGGAATCGGGGCCACTGTTTGTGCCGCCCGACGAAGGTATCAAGGTCGGCCTGCTGCGCGCAGGCCTTCCGCATCGATCAGCTCGACAGCGTGAGCTTCACCCGCTCCGGCTACTTCCTGTCGGGCTCGATGGTGGTCTCGGACTCCGCGCTCGGCGCCAGCGAGAACTACGACAAGTACGAGCTGCAGGGACGAACCGCCTGAGCTTCGGCCGACACTCGCTGCAGTTCGTCTGTGCGCGGTGGCGGCTCGATCGGCGACAACGCGATACCCGACTATGCGAATTTCCAGCTCGGTGGCTTCCTCAACATGTCCGGCTATGCGCAGGCGCAGCTGCTCGGGCCGCGCTTCATCTACGGTCGCGATCGGCTACCAGGCGCGGCTGCGCGAGATTCCGTTGCTCGAAGGCATTTACGCCGGGCTGGCGTTCGAGGCGGCGCGGATGCCGCAGCTCGTCTCAGCAGAACCCGAAGTCGAGCTACATGACCGGCACGGTCTACGGCGCCGTCGATACGCCGCTCGGGGTGCTCTACCTCGGCTACGGCTACTCGGACCCCGACAACAGTTCGATCTACCTGTACCTGGGCAAGCCGTTCTGAGTCGACTGCGCCTCACGCCTCGCGCAGCGCGCGCCGGTACTGGATCGCCTCGGCGACGTGCTGCGTTTCGAGGCGCTCCGACCCCGGCGAGATCGGCGATCGTGCGCGCGACCTTCAGCACGCGGTGGTAGGCACGCGCAGACCAGCCGAGTCGGACGCTGGCCGCGTGCAGCAGTTTCTGCACCGGCTCGTCGAGCATGCAGACTTCCTCGAGTTCGGCACCCTGCAAGTGATCATTTATCTTCGCCCTGCCGTGCGATCGCACCGGTCGTAGGCACGTACGCACGCGTTCGGCCACAAAGCGCGTCGGTTCGCCATCCGGCATTGCCGTCAGCACTTCGTCCGGCAGCGACGAGACCTCGACCCGCATGTCGATGCGATCGAGCAGCGGCCCGGAGATGCGGTCCTGATAGCGCGAGATCATGTCGGGGGTGCAGCGGCACGCGATGCTGGCGATGGCCGTAGATAGCCGCAGGGGCAGGGATTCATCGCGCCAACCAGCTGGAAGCGCGCCGGGAAGTCGACCTGGCGCGCGGCGCGCGAGACCGTGATCTGGCCCGATTCGAGCGGTTGCCGCAGGGTTTCAAGCACGCGGCGATCGAACTCAGGCAACTCGTCCAGAAACAGCACGCCGAGGTGCGCGAGCGATATCTCGCCCGGCATCGGCGGGTTGCCGCCGCCGGTCAGGGCCACGGCACTCGCCGTGTGGTGCGGCGAACGGAAGATGCGGGTGGCCCAGCGCTGCGGCGCGAACTGACCGACGAGGCTGAGGACGGCGGCTGATTCAAGGGCCTCGTCGGTAGTCATCGGCGGCAGGATGCCGGCGAAAGCGTTGGGCGAGCATGGTCTTGCCGGTGCCCGGCGGGCCAACCATCAGGACACTGTGGCCGCCGCTGGCTGCGATCTCCAGCGCACGTTTGCCGGCGAGCTGGCCCTTGACGTCGAACAGATCCGGATAGGTGGGCGGCGTCAGGCGCACCATGGCCTGATGCTCGACGATGCGCCGTGCGCTTGCATCGCCGGCCTCGGCGCGCAGGTGCTCGACCACCTGCAGCAGCGAGCGGGCCGGAAAGATCGGCGTGCCGCCCACCAGCGCGGCTTCGTCCGCACTCTCGTCAGGGACAACGAAGCCGCGGCGTCGGACCTGTTGAATGCTCCGAGCGCGCCACGGCGAACGCCATCGCCAGAGTGCCGCGTACCGGCCTCAGTTCGCCGGTCAGCGAGAGCTCGCCGACGAATTCGTACTGGTCGAGCGTGCGCATCGGCATCTGGCCGGTCGCCGCCAGGATGCCGAGGGCGATCGGCAGATCGAAGCGACCGGACTCCTTCGGCAGGTCAGCCGGCGCCAGATTGACGGTGATGCGGCGGCTCGGAAAGTCGAAGCGGCTGGTCTGCAGCGCCGCCCGCACGCGTTCGCGCGACTCGCGCACTTCGGCGTCGGGCAGTCCAACCAGCGTGAAGGACGGCAGGCCGTTGGCGAGGTGGACCTCGACCGTGACCTGCGGCGCGTACATGCCAGCCAGGCCGCGGGTTCGGACGATGGCAAGCGACATGTCGACGGCCGTCTGGTGACGCGGAAGGTGCGCGATTCTATCGACGCTGTCAGCTTCGGCCGTCCGCTTCGGGCTCGTCGGACCCGCGAAAAATGGTGTGTTTGGCCCCATATTTGCTTGGGTCGAGCGCACCTCTCGTGTCACCATTGCAATTCCGTATGCTGTCCAAGGGCTGCACCGAGCTGCCCTGGATCGAGACCTGCCTTGTTTTCCATACTGTTCGGCGTGATTGTCGTGTTCGTGCTGGGCGGGTTGTATGCCTGGGCGCGGCACCGCGCGGAGCGACTCCGACGGGAAGCCGCTGAACGCGAGCACGCCGCCATGGCGGTGATGCTTTCGGGCAGCAAGTCAGCCGACGCCGCGTCCGCACGCAAGCCTGCCGCCGCAGCAGAACCTGCGTTTGATCTTGCCGCCGAGATTCGTGCGGCTCACCAGCAGGCCGGCACGCTGCCGTTGAATGAGGGCGCCGCATCGGTGGACGAAGGACGGGTGCGCGACTTGCCGCCGATTGATTACGACCAGGCTGGCCCTTGGCTTCGCGCGAACTGAGTCCCGCGGAAGATGCTGCGGCCGGACTCGATCCGATCGAGGATCTGATCTCCCAGATCATGGTCGACGATTCCGGACGACCGTCGGCAAATGCCAGGAGTTCGGCTCCCGCACGTCCGCAGCCCAAGCCCGCAGAAGCGGCGATCGCTGCGCCACGCGACCACTCCTGCTCGGATTCAATGGCCAAGGTCCCGCTGCGCGAACTCGTGCTGGCCTGGTACGAGTCGCGCGGCTACCGCGGTGTGCCGGCGTCGCCGGCTGTGTGGCCGATTGAACTCGTGCTGCGTCATCGCGACGATGCCGCGCGCGCCTATGCGTTCGTCGTGCAGAACGACAATGTCTCGGTCGATCGCATCACAGCGCTGATCGAGCAGGCGCGCGAGATCGGCATGCATGCGCGTAGCGGTGATCGCCGAGGCGGGCTATGAAAGGGGTGCGAAGGAAATTGCCAAGCGCCGCAGCGTGCGCTTGATCGATCGCGCCGACGATGGACGCCGAACTGGCCGACCTGCAACTCGAAACCGCCGCCAAGATCATCGCGGTCGCGCGCAAGCGGGCAATTCGTCGGAAGCCTCGGCGGCGGCCTGAGCTTTCGTCAGTAGTCCCGCGCGACGTCCTGCCGGAATCGTCGCCGCGCCAGGCCCACTCAGCGGCTTTCCTTTTCCAGCGCAGCGAGGCGCTGCTCGAGTTCTTCAAGCTGGGCGCGCGCCCGCGCGAGCACCTTTGTCTGGGTGTCGAATTCCTCGCGCGTCACCAGCTCGAGACGCGCGAACTGCTGCGTCAACAGCGCCTTCAGATTCTTCTGCAGGTCGGCCGCCGGCGTCTGCGCGAGCAGCGCCGTCAGACGCGCCTGCAGCTCATCGAGAAACGACAGCTTGTCCATGCAAAGCGAGCGGGGTAACCGAGACCAGGTGCGGGCGGGGTCAGTCTAGCAGTGCAGGTTTGCGAGCCTTCCGGACGGGTCAAGAGCGGGCGTCGGTGCACCACAAAGGTGCATCTTGGGACCATTTCCAACTCGGCACGCACCGTTCGCAGGCGAATCTGGCGGCAAAAGCGGCTGGCACACAAGTTGCGTGAATGGTCACCGAGCTCTTGCTCGTCTGACTTTGACCTGAAAGGACACCGCAATGAAAAAAGCGCTGCTCGCCGCGTCGGTAGCTGCTGTCTTGCGCACTGCCCGTACCGCCATGGCCCAGACACCGGCCCCCGCTCCGGCCGCCAAGGCGGAGCCTGACTACACCCTCACCGCCAACGTCGGCCTGTTCTCCGACTACCGGTTCCGTGGCTTCACGCAGACCGACTACCAACCCGCGATCCAGGGCGGATTCGACTTCGCCCACAAGTCCGGCTTCTACCTCGGCAACTGGAACTCGAACGTTTCGTCGGCGCTCTACAACGGCGCGCCGATCGAGATGGACTTCTACGGCGGCTACAAGCACGCGTTCGGCGATTTCGGTCTCGATGTCGGCGCGCATCTATTACTACTACCCGGGCACCGGCGAGTACAACCCGGCCTTCGAGGCCGAAGAACTTCGAGGCCTACATCGGCGGCTCGTGGGGTCCGCTGTCGGTCAAGTATTTCTACTCGTTCACCGACTTCTTCGGACTGAGCAGCTCGGCACTCGGCTTGCCCGGCAATATCAACACCAAGGGTTCGCAGTACGTCGACTTCGCGTTCTCCTATCCGTTCGAGGGAACGGCTTCGGCATCAACGCCCACGCCGGCTACCAGAACGTCAAGAACTACGAACAGCTGGGCGGACCGAAGAGACATCGTCTGGGACTACAAGGTCGGCGGCACCTAGGACATGGATCGGGCTGGATCTTCGGACTGGCCTGGGTCGGCACCAGCGAGAAGAACTTCTTCATGACGGCCGAGAATCCTCCCGAAGGCGCTGGCAAGTCGAGCGTCCTGTGCCTACGTCACCAAGACGTTCTGACAGGGCACCCTTCATGAAACTCATCACAGCCATCATCAAGCCGTTCAAGCTTGACGAGGTGCGTGAGGCCCTGAGCGGCGTTGGCGTTCAGGGCATCACGGTCACCGAGGTCAAGGGCTTCGGACGGCAGAAGGGCCACACGGAGCTGTATCGCGGCGCCGAGTACGTGGTCGACTTCCTGCCCAAGGTGAAGATCGAGGCCGCCGTGGCGGACGACATCGTCGAGCGCGCAATCGAGGCGATCGAGGCTCGGCGCGCACCGGCAAGATCGGCGACGGCAAGATCTTCGTCTATGACCTCGAGCAGGTCGTCCGCATCCGAACCGGCGAAACCGGCAAGGACGCTCTCTAACCCGATGTTAGGAGCCAAACATGAAGAAACTGTTATCGATCTGGGCAGCTCCTGACGCTGCTCGGGGTGTTGCTGCACCCGTCAGGCGGCGACGCACTGCCGGTGGCGATCACGTTCGAACTCGACAAGGCCGACCTGTCGGACGCTGCGCTCAAGGCGATGGTGCCGCAGCAGAGCAGGCCAAGGCTACGGCGGGCAGTCGGATCCTCGTGTCGGGTTTTACCGAATGTCGGGGAGCGCCCGCATAACGACGAACTGGCCAAGAAACGGGCGCTTACCGTGCGCGACGCGCTGCTCAAGGCGGGTCTCCCGTCAGGCAGATCCTCCTCGTCAGGCCCGCGGCGAGGATGAAGGAGGGCGATCCGTCCAAGGCACGCCACGTCGAGATATCGCTGCTCGCGCCGGGCGCTGCGGAGCCGGCCGCCGACAAGCTGCTCGCTGCCGATGCGCCCAAGGATGCGCCGAAGCCGCCCAAGATCAACAAGGGCGACACGGCGTTCATGTACGCCGCCACGATCATGGTCATCCTGATGACCATTCCCGGGCTGGCGCTGTTCTACGGCGGGCTGGTGCGCTCGAAGAACATGCTGTCGGTGCTGATGCAGGTGTTCGTGACCTTCTCGCTGATCTCGGTGCTGTGGGTCATCTACGGCTACTCGCTGGCGTTTTCGGGCGGCACCGCCGTTCTTCGGGGGCTTCTCGAAGATGTTCCTCTCGCGGCGTGACTCCGGAATCGGCCGGGGCCACTTTCAGCAAGGACATCTACATTCCCGAGCTGATGTTCGTGGCGTTCCAGTGCACGTTCGCGGCCATCACCTGCGCGCTGATCGTCGGCGCCTATGCCGAGCGGATGAAGTTCTCCGCGGTGCTGCTGTTCATGGTGATCTGGTTCACGTTCAGCTACCTGCCGATGGCGCACATGGTCTGGTACTGGGACGGCCCGGACGCGATCAAGGACCAGGCCACGCTCGACGCGGTTACGGCGACTGCCGGCTGGCTGTGGGCCAAGGGCGCGCTCGACTTCGCCGGCGGCACGGTCGTGCACATCAACGCCGGTGTCGCCGGCCTGGTGGCGGCCTACGTGCTCGGCAAGCGGATCGGCTACGGCAAGGAATCGATGGCGCCGCACAGCCTGACGCTGACGATGGTCGGCGCCGCGCTGCTGTGGGTCGGCTGGTTCGGCTTCAATGCCGGCTCCAACCTCGAAGCCAACGGCGTGGCGGCGCATGGCCTTCGTCAACACGCTGCTCGCCACGGCCGCCGCGGTGCTGACGTGGATGTTCGCCGAGTGGATGGTCAAGGGCAAGCCGTCGATGCTGGGTGCCGCGTCCGGTGCCGTCGCCGGTCTGGTGGCGATCACGCCGGCCTGCGGCTTCGTCGGCATCATCGGCGCACTGGTCATCGGTATCGCCGCCGGCGCTGCTCTGCTTCTGGGGCGTGACCGGCCTGAAGAAGATGCTGAAGGTGCGGACGATGCACTCGACGTGTTCGGCGTGCACGGCGTCGGCGGCATCGTCGGTGCGCTGCTGACCGGCGTGTTCGCCGCGCCGTCACTCGGCGGCGTCGGCATCTGCAACTACATCACCAACAAGTGCGGCGATCCGGCCGACTTCCCGGGCATCGGTGCGCAGGTCTGGATCCAGTTCCAGGCGGTGCTGACTGCGGTCATGCTGTCGGCGCGTGGTGTCGCTTCGTGGCGCTGATGATCGTCAAGATGATCATCGGCCTGCGTGTCACCGAGGAAGAGGAGCGCGAAGGTCTGGATACGACGTATCACGGCGAATCCGCCTACAAGATGTAATGATTTCCTAGCGCGCCGGCGGCTCGCAGGCCCCGGCGATTTCAACGGGCGCTCCATGCGCCCGTTTTTCTTCGCTCGCTTGCAGGGCGACGCGCTTGGCAATGACGCTGGCGTGTGGCCGGTGCCGCGCCCCGCCGCGACTCGAGTTCGCAGAGTCGCCCGCGCTACACTGCCCGCCCCATGGCCTCCCGGGCAGATTCCTGCGCCGGTCAAGCGAGCGCACTGTGCAGCAAGCCGCTGTTCCCGTTCTCGCGGCCGCCCAGGCCGGTCCGCTGCTGGAGCTCGAGCAACGCATCGTCGACGCGCTGCCGGCGATCGAGCGCTGGTTCCGCCTGCAATGGCAGGACCACACGCCGCCTTTCTACGGCTCGGTCGATCTGCGCAACGCCGGCTTCAAGCTCGCGCCGGTCGACATGAACCTGTTTCCCGGCGGGTTCAACAATCTGTCGGAAGAGATGCTGCCGTGCGCGGTCCAGGCCGCGCAATCGGCGATCGAGCGGCTGTGTCCGGATGCGCGCAACCTGCTGCTGGTTCCGGAGCGGCATACCCGCAACCAGTTCTACCTGACCAACGTCGCGCGCCTGGTGCGCATCCTGCGCCAGACCGGCCTCGAGGTGCGGATCGGTTCGCTCGCGGACGACTTGCACGAGCCGACGCGCATCTAGCTGCCCGACGGCGAAGCGCTGACGATGGAGCCGCTGGTTCGCAACGGGGAGCGAGCTCGGCGTGGCCGGATTTCGCGCCCTGCGCGATCCTGCTCAACAACGATCTGTCGGCCGGCATTCCGCCGATTCTGCGCGGGCTGGAGGATCAGGTTCTGGTACCGCCGCTGCAGGCGGGCTGGGCGGTGCGGCGCAAGTCGAATCACTTTGCGGCCTATGACGTCGTCGCCGGCGAGTTCGCGCAGCTGATCGACATCGATCCGTGGCTGATCAATCCGTTCTTCGGCCGTTGCGGCGAAGTCAATTTCCACGAGCGCGCCGGTGAAGAGTGCCTGGCGAGCAATGTCGACTTCGTGCTCGACAAGATGCGCGACAAGTATCGCGAGCACGGCATCGACGAACAGCCCTACGTCGTCGTCAAGGCCGATGCCGGCACCTACGGCATGGGCGTGATGACTGTCAAGGATGCGACCGAAGTGCGTGGTCTGAATCGCAAGCAGCGCAACAAGATGTCGGTGGTCAAGGAGGGCCTCGAGGTGCATGAGGTCATCATCCAGGAGGGCGTGCCGACCATGGAAGTCGTCGACGGTGCGGTCGCCGAGCCGGTCGTCTACATGATCGACCGGTATGTGGTCGGCGGCTTCTATCGCGTGCACACCGAACGCGCACGCGATGAGAACCTCAACGCACCCGGAATGCAGTTTGCGCCGCTGCCGTTCGCCGGCAGCTGCAACCTGCCCGACTTTGCGCGGCAAGGCGGGCGACAGCGCAGCCAATCGCTTCTACGCCTACGGCGTGGTCGCCCGGCTGGCGTTGCTCGGCGGCCGCGGTCGAACTCGAGCGCACCGCGAACCGCGTGGCCGGTGTCCGCAGCGCCGGTTGCGGCCGCGATCGCCGGCTGAGTCCAGGTACACGGCATGGCGCTGGCGCTGCTGTTCATCGTCGATCCGCTCGACGAGCTCAAGGCCTACAAGGACTCGAGCGTCGCGATGATGCGCGAGGCCGCGGGCCGCGGCCATGAGGTTCACGCCTGCACGCTCGACGAACTGGCGGCTGTCGGCGGACGCATCGAAGCGCAGGCGCATCATCTGCTGCTGGTCCCGGCGGACCAGGATCCCTGGTACGTCGAGACCGGCGCGGCGGAAGGCCCCTCGTCCTCGTTCGACGCGGTGCTGATGCGCAAGGATCCGCCGTTCGACATCGAGTTTCTCAATGCGACGCTGCTGCTGTCGCGCGCGGCCGCGCAGGGTGCCCGCGTCGTCAACGATCCGCAGGCTCTGCGCGATCACAACGAAAAGCTCGCGATGCTCGAGTTTCCGGAGTTCACGGTGCCGACGCTGGTGACGCGCGACATAGCGCGGCTGCGCGCCTTCTGGGCCGAGCACGGCGACATCGTCGTCAAGCCGCTCGATGGCATGGGCGGCACCGGCGTGTTCCGTCTTGCCCCGGGCGACGGCAACGCCGGATCGATCCTCGAGACCGTAACGGCACAGGGTACGCGCGCCGCGATGGCACAGCGCTTCATCCCGGAGATCGCGCACGGCGACAAGCGCGTGCTGGTGATCGGCGGCGAGCCGGTGCCCTTTTCCCTGGCGCGCGTGCCGGCGCCCGGCGAGACGCGCGGCAACCTGGCGGCCGGCGGCACGGGCCATGCGCAGCCGCTTGAGCGAACGCGATCGTGTGATCGCGTCGACGATCGGCCGCAGCTTGCTGCCGCGCGGACTGTTGCTGCTCGGTCTCGATGTCATCGGCGACCATCTGACCGAAATCAACGTCACCAGTCCGACCTGTTTCGTCGAGATCAGCGCAGCAGACCGGTTTCAATGTGGCCGGCATGTTCATCGACGCGCTGGAAAAGGCATGCATCTGAGCAAACGCACTTCGTATCTGGCGTGTACCTGCGCCTCCGCGCGCCGGGCCGCGCCTGGATGAGGCGACCATGATCGGAATTCTCCTCATTGCACACGCTCCGCTAGCGAGCGCGCTCGCACATTGCGTCGAGCATGTCTACAGCTGCGAGCCGGCGCTGGCGCGTGCCGACGTGCGCGCCCTCGACGTTGAACCGGGCGCCGACATGGATGCCTTGCTCGCACGAGCGCAGGCCCTCCTGGAGGAGATCCGCGGCGATGGCGGGGTGCTGGTGCTGACCGATGCATTCGGCGCCACGCCCGGCAATGTCGCGACGCGGCTGAATGATCCTGGGCGTGTCGCCGTGATCGCTGGCGTCAATCTGCCGATGTTGCTGCGCGCCGTCTGCTACCGCGGCGGGCACCTCGGGGAGGTGGTCGAAAAGGCGCTCGCGGGCGGCCAGCAGGGCATGCTCCAGGTTGCTGCTACGGGCTGCAGAACCAGACCTCTCCAGCGTCGGGCAATGATCACCAGCGACTTCAGAATCAACAATAAGCTCGGGCTGCACGCCCGACCGTCGGCGCAGATCACGCAGCTGGCGACCCGGTTCGCAGCAGAGGTCTGGATTGCGCGCAACGGTCGGCGGGTCAATGCAAAGTCGATCATGGGTGTGATGATGCTGGCGGCCGGCCAGGGCAGCATCGTGACGGTCGACGCCGACGGTCCGGACGAAACAGCAGGCGCTCGATGCGATCGGCGTCCTGATCGAGTCCAACTTCGGGGAGCTCGAGTAAGTGGTTGCAGAAACCACCATCGTGCGCAAGCGCGAATCGCTCGCCGGCAGCGGCGTCACGCGCGGCATCGCGATCGGCCGCGCGCATCTGCTTGCGCCGTCCGAGCTCGACGTCCGCCAGACCACGATCGAGCGGCGCGACGTCACTGCACGAGATCGGCCGACTGACGCGCGCCTTCAATGACGTGCGCGACGGAACTGGACCAGCTTGGTCGCGGCATCGCGGCCGGCGCGCCGAGCGAAGTGCGCGCGTTTCTCGAGTTGCACCTGCTGATCCTCGACGATCCGTTGCTGGCCGAGGCGCCGCGCGAGCTGATTCGCAGCACGCCTGATCAACGCCGAATGGGCGCTGACGATCCAGCTCGAGGAAGTGGTCCGCCAGTTCGATGCGATCGACGACGAGTATCTGACGCGAGCGCTCGACCGATGTGCGGCAGGTGGTCGAGCGCGTGCTGCACGCGCTGGCCGAGGGCGGCCGACCCGAGTCGCGTTGCCGCAGCAAACTCGCTGCCGGTGAGCGCTTGGTGCTGGTCACGCAGGACCTGGCGCCGGCCGACGTGCTGCATCTGAAGGATCGCGCCGAGTTCGATCTCGCCGGCTTCGTCACCGAGCTCGGCGGCCCGACCTCGCACACGGCGATCCTCGCGCGCAGCCTCGGACTGCCGGCAGTGGTCGGCGCCGGTGCGCGCGCGCGATGTCATCAAAGAGGGCGATCTGGTCGTCATCGACGCCGACGTGGATGCGGTGATCGTCAATCCGAGCGATGAGGAGCTCGCCGAATTTCGTCGAGCGCCTGCGCGAGCAGGGCGAGCATCGCGCTCGAATTGCGCAAGCTCAAGAGCAGGATTGCGCGCACCGAAGACGGCATCGCGATCGATCTGCTGGCCAATATCGAGTTGCCCGAAGATGCGCGCGATGCGCTCGAAGCAGGCGCCGACGGTATCGGCCTGTTTCGCTCCGAGTTCCTGTTCATGGATCGCGATGAACTGCCGACCGAGGACGAGCAGTACGAGGCCTACGCCAAGGTGGCGCGCGCGATGAAAGGCAAGCCGGTCGTGATTCGCACGCTCGACATCGGCGCCGACAAGGTGCTGAACGAAGCGGCACGCGAGACCCTCGGCATGGGGCGCGGCGCACCGCGCCCGGAGTCGAATCCGGCGCTGGGCCTGCGCGCGATTCGTTACTGCCTGGCGTATCCGGAACTGTTCCTGACGCAGTTGCGCGCGATCCTGCGCGCATCGGAAGTCGGCACCGTGCGCATCCTCGTGCCGATGCTGGCGCATGTGCACGAAATCGAGCAGGCCACGGCCTTCGTCGCTGCGCGCCAAGCAGCAACTGAAGGAGCGTCGGCAAAAGTTCGATGGCCGTATCCAGGTCGGCGGCATGGTCGAGGTTCCCGCGGCTGCGCTGTCGGTGCCGCAATTTGTCGAGCGACTCAAGTTCCTTTCGATCGGAACCAATGACCTGATTCAGTACACGCTCGCGATCGATCGCGCCGACAGCGCGGTCGCGCATCTGTATGACCATCTGCACCCGGCGGTGCTGCGCCTGATCTGCGCAGACGATTCGCGGCGCCACCCGGGCGCGGCTGCCGGTATCGGTCTGCGGCGAGATGGCGGGCGAGCTCGAGATGACCGAGTTGCTGCTCGGCATGGGCCTGCGCCAGTTCTCGATGCACCCGTCGCAGATCCTGCCGGTCAAGGAGCGCCTGTTCAGGCTGTCGGCCAAGGAAGCGCAACGCACCACCGCGCGGGTGCTGCGCGAGCATGATCCGAACAAGATCCGCCGTCTGCTGGAACACAGCTCGGCCTCTGCCACGTGAGATTTTCCGCGCCGGTTTGACAGCCCGCACCGAACATCCTACTTTCCGGCTCTGCGCCGATTTGCCGACTCGCTTGCGGGCGCGCGAGGACTCCTCGCATAAGCGCTAAAGAGGTCAAGCGGTTCATCCGCGACTCGACCCGAGACGGCACCAGCTCTCTCGGGTTTTTTTGTTTGGCGAGCAATGACAACTTCCTCCGGCTCGGTGGGCGCGGTCCGGCCACAAACCTTGCGCTTCGATGCGCCGCTCGCGCTGGCCAGCGGCGCATCGATGGTCGGGTACTCGCTGATGATCGAGACCTACGGCAAACTGAATGCCGAAGGCAGCAATGCCGTATTGATCTGCCATGCCTTGAACGCCTCGCACCACGTGGCGGGGGTGTACGCGAATGATCCCGATCAGCTCGGCTGGTGGGACAACATGGTCGGGCCCGGCAAGCCGATCGACACCAATCGCTTCTTCGTCGTCGGCGTCAACAACCTGGGGTCGTGCTTCGGGTCGACCGGACCGATGTCGGCCGATCCGGCCACCGGACGGCCCTATGGAGCGAGCTTTCCCCTGGTGACGGTCGAGGACTGGGTGAATACGCAGGCGCGCCTCGCCGATGTGCTCGGCATCGAATGCTGGGCGGCCGTCATGGGCGGCTCGCTCGGCGGGATGCAGGCCCTGTCATGGACGATTCAGTTTCCGCAGCGCATCCGGCACTGTGTTGCGATCGCCTCGACACCGCGACTCTCGGCCCAGAACATTGCGTTCAACGAGGTTGCGCGCACCGCGATCCAGTCCGATCCCGACTTTCATGGCGGTGACTTTTACGCGCATGGCGTGGTGCCGAAGCGTGGCCTGCGGGTCGCACGCATGATCGGCCATATCACCTACCTGTCAGGCGAGGACATGGCGATCAAGTTCGGGCGCGCGCTGCAGGGCAAGACGGTCGGCGATCCGTACGCTTTCGGCTATGGCATCGAGTTCGAAGTCGAAAGCTACCTGCGCTATCAGGGCGACAAGTTTTCCGAGTACTTCGATGCCAATACGTATCTGCTGATCACCCGCGCGCTTGATTACTTTGACCCTGCTCGTGCCACCGATGGTGATCTGGCGGCGGCGCTTGCGCCGGCACGGGCGAAGTTTCTGCTGGGATCGTTCACCACCGACTGGCGGTTCCCGCCCGACCGCAGCCGCGAGATCGTCGAAGCGCTGGTCGCCAACGGCCGCGATGTCGCCTATGCCGAAATCGATGCACCGCACGGGCACGATGCCTTCCTGCTCGATGATCCGCGCTATCACCGCGTGGTGCGCGCCTACTTCGACAACATCGCACAGTCGCTGGCGCCATGAAGAATCACGCGGTGATCTTGCTGCGGCCCCTCCCGTGGGGAGGGGTCGGGGGAGGGCGGTCCGTAGTCGCGTCGCGGGTAGTGCGCCTTCGGCGAACTCTGCCCGCTACCACCGGGTGGTGCGTGCCTACTTCGACAGGATCGCGGCGGAGGTGGGCGCGTGAGGCAGTTCCCATGACTTTGCGTGCCGATCTGCGCCTGATCGCCGACTGGATTGCGCCGTCGAGCCGCGTGCTCGACCTCGGCTGCGGTGACGGCGCCCTGCTTGCGCATCTGCGCGAGTCGAAGCAATGCCGCGGCTACGGCATCGAGATCGCCGACGACTACATCGCTGATTGCGTGCAAGCCGGTGTCAACGTGATCCAGTCCAACCTCGACGTCGGCCTGCGCATGTTCGCGGACCAGATGTTCGACACCGTGGTGCTGTCGCAGACGCTGCAGGCCATGCACAGGGTCGAGGATGTGCTGCGTGAGATGGCGCGGGTTGGCCAGCACGGCATCGTCAGCTTTCCGAATTTCGGCCACTGGAAACACGCGGTCGCCCTGCTGCTGGGCCGCATGCCGGTCACACCCGAGATTCCCTATCAGTGGTACGACACGCCGAATATCCATCTGTGCACGCTGCAGGACTTCGAGCTGCTTGCGGCCAAGGTCGGAGTCAGGATCACGGGCCGCGCGGTGATGGCGGCAGGCAGGACCGGTCCGCGTTGCGCCGAGCCTGCGCGCCTCGGTCGCGGTCTATCGTTTCGAGTCAAGCTAGCCTGGTTCAGGAGCCAAGGAAATGAGCGAATCGCTGCGCGCCAAGCTGATCCGCAACTTCAACGAGATTGCGCTCGACACCGCCACGCGCGCGCCCCTGTACGACGGCACGCGCAGCGGCAGCGTGGCCGGCCCGCGCGCGGGCACGGTTGCGCAGAAGCTGGGCGCCAGTTTTGACATCGCTGCCGCCCGGCAAGCGCTCCTGTCCCTATCACTTCCACTATGCGCAGGAAGAGATGTTCGTGATCCTCGAGGGCGAGGGCACGTTGCGCGTGGCCGGCAGAGATGATCCCGATCCGCGCCGGCGATGTGATCGACATTCCGCCCGGCCCAGACTATCCGCACCAGATCATCAACACCTCGAACGCGCCGCTGAAGTATCTTTCGATCAGCACGAAGGAATATCCAGAGGTGTGCGAGTACCCGGATTCCGGCAAGTATCTGGCCTTTGCGCCGGTCGAGGGTCCGCTGCTCGGAGGTGGACGCATGCACCGCGCCGGACACTGATCTCGACTACTGGGACGGCGAGAAGTAGCGTCCAGTCCGGCGCGATCGATGGGCGATTCGAAACGAGCGTTGCCGAACGGCTGAAAGCGACACAAGGTTCAGCGAGCGGCGCCGATGGGAAGTGCAAACGCCATCACGTAGTCGCCCCGCGTGCGTGATCCGCGCGCCCCGCCGGCAGAAACCAGCACGTACTGCCGCCCGGATTTCGGCGACACGTAGGTCATCGGCGTGCCGCCGACGCCGACCGGCAGGCGCTGGCGCCAGAGCTCCTTGCCGGTCGCAGCATCGAGCGCACGCAGATAGAAGTCCTGCGTGCCTGCGAAGAACACCAGGCCCGATGCAGTCGCAATCGGTCCGCCCATCGTCGGCATGCCAACCGGCACCGGCAGGTGCGTGCGGGTGCCGAACGGACCACTGTCCATCGCAGTACCCATCGGCACCTGCCATGCAATGCGACGATGTTTCAGATCTACCGCGGTCAGCGTGCCGGACGGTGGCTGCAGGCAAGGCAGAAACAGCGGCGACACCATCAGATCGACCGACACGCCGTAGGGCGTGCCTTCCTGCAGCGCGGGCATGCCATGGCCGCTCGGGGGCCCTTTGTGGGCCGCAATTCGGACCCGAGCCTCCTCCGGCGGCATGAGTCTCACGATGGTCGGCATCCGGATATCGTTCATGAATGCGACACCGTTGCCGGCGTCCAGGGCCACGCTGCCCCAGTTCAAGCCGCCGGTGTTGCCGGGAAACTGGATCGATCCGCCAAGGCTCGGCGGCGTGAAGTCGCCCTCATAGAGCAGCGAGCGAAACCTGATCCGACACCACAGTTGATCCAGCGGTGTCATCCCCCACATCTTCGCTTCGCTGAGCACTTCGGAGCCGATCCCCGGCATGGCGACCGAGTAAGGCTGGGTCTTCGCGAGCCATTCCCCGGGTGCCTGCCCGGTCTGGGGCACAGGCAACTCCTTCACCTCACTCAGTGGCTGGCCGTTCGCGCGGTTCAGGACGAAGAGCTGGCCGCGCTTGGTGGTCAGCAGCAGTGCCGGAATGGTCCCGCCCTTGCCGTCCGGCTGGTCATACAGCGCCGGCTGTGACGGGATGTCGTAGTCCCACAGGTCGTGATGGACCGTCTGGAAAAGCCAGCGGTCGCGCCCCGTTTCGATATCGAGTGCAACGACCGACGAGGCATAACGCTCGGATTCAGGCGAACGGCCTTCGCCGTAGTAGTCCGGGGTTGCATTGCCTAGCGGCACGTACAGCAGGCCGAGCGCGTCGTCGTAGCTTGGCGTCGACCACATGTTGGGAGTTCCGCGCGTGTAGGTCTGGCCAGGCGGCGGTTCGCGCGTAATCGCAGGATTGCCGAGATCCCACGCCCAGACCAGCGCGCCGGTGTTTACGTCAAAGGCGCGAATAACGCCTGACGGCTCGCCACGCGCCTGGTTGTCAGCAACCCAACCCCCGACGACGATCCGGTTGCGCGCAACCGTTGGCGCCGATGTCTGGAAATAGAAACCGGCTGGAAACGGGCCCATGTGCTGCGACAGGTCGACTGTGCCCTTGTCGCCGAAGTCTTCACAGGGCATCCCGGTCGCCGCATCGAGTGCGATCAGGCGTGCGTCAATCGTCGTCTGGATGATCCGGCGAGTGCAGGCTTTCGACGCATCGCCATCTGCCGCAGCGTAGTACGCAAGACCGCGGCAGCGCTGCCACACCGGTGACTTTGCCTTCGGGTCGAATTGCCAGCGCACCGCGCCGCTATCCGCATCGAGCGCCGCGATGCGATTGGTGCGCGAGCAGGTGTAGATCGTGTCGCCAATCTGCAGCGGCGTGTTCTGATCTTCACCGGGACTCAGGTCGCCCGACTGGAAGGTCCAGGCCAGTTCGAGCTGCGCCACGTTCTCGCGGGTGATCTGTCCGAACGGTGCAAAGCGCGTGCCAGCCGACGTGCGTCCGTAGTGAGCCCAGTCCGAAGCCTGCGCCTGGCCAGAGGATGCCGTGAAGCCGCGTCCGCCGTTGCCCGCCTCGATCACGCCGTGCGGCTGGAACACGAGATAGAGGACGCCCAGAAGACAAACGAACAACAAGGCTGCCACCGAGTAGGCCCTCGTGCGCAATGAACGCGGATCGCCAGAACCTTGCAGGTGTGGCGCCAGGAGCAGGGCCAGCAGAACCAACAACGCGGGCGAGAGGAGGCGCGCGAACAGCGGCCAGAACGCGATGCCGACTTCCCAGAGCGCCCACGCAATCGTGCCGGCGAAGACGACCAGCAGGACGCCCACCCCAGCGACGCGCTGTCGCCACAGCAGGACCGACGCCGCGACCAGGCAGGCCCCGGCGATCACGTAGTAGACGGATCCTCCAAGCAGAGCGAGCCGAATTCCGCCGAGCGCGAGTGCGACGCCTACAAGCAAGACGACCACTGAGAAAATGCGTATCAGGAGCCGCCAACCCGCAGTGGCGTTCGAATTCGATGCAGAGATGCTTGTTGTTGTACTCATTCGAGAAGTCGCAGGTATTTTTTCAGTGTCAACGAGCAAGCGAGGCGTTTCGTGTTGCCATCCAGACGAGTACGAGAACAGGCAGACCCAGAAGTGCGGTGCCGACGAAGAAGTTCGAATAACCCGCCGACTCCACGGCGACTCCGGAGAAGCCAGCCAGAAATTTCGGCAGCAGCAACATCACCGAGGAAAACAGCGCGTACTGTGTGGCCGAGTACTCGACGTTGGTCAGGCTCGACAGATAGGCGATGAAGGCTGCGCTGGCGATGCCGGCCGAGAGGTTGTCGGCGCTGACCGTGAAGATCGAGGAAGCCAAGGTCGTGGCCGCGCGCCGCCAGGCAGCGCGAACAACAGGTTGGTCGCGGCCGACAGCAAGGCGCCGAGAAATAGCGTCCGCCCGACGCCGATGCGTGCCGCCAGCAGGCCGCCAACGAAGGCGCCGACCAGGGTCATGATGACCCCGTAGACCTTGGACACCGCCGCCACTTCGTCCTTGGTGAATCCGAGGTCGCGATAGAACGGATTTGCCATCACTCCCATCACCACGTCGGATACGCGGTAGGTGGCGATCAGCGCGAGGATCAGCACGGCTTGCCAGCGATAGCGGACGATGAAGTCGACGAACGGACTGATCGCCGCCTCGTGCAACCAGATCAGGCAGCGCCGCAGCCACTCAGGCAGCGGCCATGCATCGATGCGCGTGGCCGTTCGCCCGATTGCGTTGCTGCGATTCGCTGTTCGGACTGCGTTCCGGATTCGGCTCGGGCGAAAACAATACGGTGATGAAGCCGACCGTCATCGACGCCGCCATTGCGAAGTACGCAAGACGCCACGGCAGTTGCTCGTAGGTCGCTTCGTTGACGTCGAAGTACGCGGCGATGGCGAGCACGCCGGCTCCGGCCCAGATCATCGCGATCCGATAGCCGGTCTGATAGGCGGCGGCGAGCGCAGCCTGGGTCTCGACCGGCGCCGACTCGATGCGATAGGCGTCGAGCGCTATGTCCTGCGTCGCGGCCGCGAAGGCGGTCAGCAGCGCGAATCCCACCATGGCGCCGAGATCCACCTGCGGGATCCGTCAGCGCCATGCCGATCAGATCCGACCGACCACGACGATTTGCGCCATCGCCAGCCAGCTGCGACGTCGTCCCAGCGTGCGCGTCAGCCACGGCAGCGGTACACGATCGACCAGGGGCGCCCATGCCCACTTGAACGCGTAAACACCGGCGACCCAGGACACGAAGCCGATCGTCTTCAGATCGATGCCGGCTTCACGCAGCCAGAACGACAGCGTGCCGAAAACCAGCAACAGCGGCAGGCCGGCGGAGAACCCGAGCAAGAACATGCGCAGCACAGCGATGTCGCGGTACACCGCGAGCGATTCACGCCAGCTGCGCCTGGGAGTCTCGGAAATCGCCTTTGCGGGATCGGACATGCGGCGCCGAGTCTACTGTCCCACCTATGCGCCGAACGACGCGAGTGACGCAAAGGCAGTGTGACCGTGGGTCAGCGAGACGAGAGCACCCTCGACGACCCGACACGGTCTTGACATCAAAGCCTTCCGCTGTAGTCGATGATCAGCGGCGCGTGATCGGAGAAGCGCTTGTCGTGTAGATCGACGTCGACTGCGCTTTGCGCCGCGAGCCCGGGAGTGGCGATCTGGTAGTCGATGCGCCAACCGACGTTGTTGGCCCAGGCCTGGCCACGATTGCTCCACCAGGTGTATTGCTCGGGGCGCGGATCAAGCTTGCGGAACACATCGACCCAGCCCTGTTGGTCGAAGCAGCCGTGCTCAGCCAGGCGCGCTCCTCGGGCAGAAAGCCGGAATTCTTCTGGTTGCTGCGCCAGTTCTTCAGGTCGATTTCGTGGTGCGCGATGTTGACGTCGCCGCACAGCATCGACTTCGCGACCCTGGCTGCGCTTTTCGCGCAGCGCCGTCAGATGCGGCACGAAGACGTCCAGGAATCGAAACTTCGACGCCTGTCGTCCGGTCCGAGAAGAGCCGGACGGAAAGTAGACGGAGATCACCGTTGATCTTCTCGAACTCGGCTTCGAGATAGCGGCCCTCCTGTATCGAACTCCGGGGCACCAAAGCCGCATCGCACCGAGCGCGGTGGCTGCGCTGCGTAGAGCGCCGTGCCCCCGAATAGCCCTTGCGCTCGGCACAGTGAAAGTGCGCATGAAATTTCTTTGGCAGCGCGTAATGCGTCCGAAATGTCAGTCTCATGGGCCTGACTTCCTGCAGGCAGACCACGTCCGGCTTCGCCGAGCCATCCACTTGGAACAGCCCCTTTGCCGGCCGCCGAGCGGATACCGTTGACATTGAGCGATCACAACGCGAAACATCGTACCTCCTGTCTCGGGGACCTCAAAAGGCGCGCCATTCTCCGCTTTTTGCGGTGAGGCCTGCGGCACAATCGAGATTGGATCCGGTTATCCAGGCGGGTCGGCCGGACGTGAGCTCTCTGCGCCAGCAGTTCATCGAGTTCGCCGTTGCAAGCGGCGTGCTGAAGCTTCGGCGAGTTCGTCGACCAAGGCGGGACGGCGTCGCCGTACTTCTTCAATGCCGGACTGTTCAATCGCGGCCGCACTGCTGGGTCAGCCTCGCCGGCTTCTACGCTCAAATCGCTGCTCGCGGCACGCGCTGCGGGCCGACTCGAGCTTCGACATGCTGTTCGGTCCGGCCTACAAGGGAATCACGCTGGCGTCGGCGACTGCCGTCGCGCTGGCCGACCTCGGCATCGATGTGCCGTTTGCGTTCAACCGCAAGGAAGCCAAGGATCACGGCGAAGGCGGAATGATCGTCGGCGCGCCGCTGGCTGGCCGCGTCGTGATCGTCGACGACGTCATCAGCGCCGGGACGTCGGTGCGCGAATCCGTTGAACTGATTCGAGCCGCCGGTGCGAAGCCGTCCGGCGTGTTGATCGCGCTTGATCGCATGGAGCGCGTCAGGAGCCGACGATCGCCTTGAGTGCCGGTTCCGCGGTCGATGAAGTTGCCGCAACCTACGGCATGCCCGTGATCGCAATCGCGACGCTGACAGACCTGCTCGCCTTTCTTGAATCCGACTCGGCCCAGGCACGCGATGTCCGTGTGCATCGAGACGCCGTGAAACAGTATCGACACCGCTATGGCGCCTGACGACCCGGTTCGTGCACGACATTGGATCGCGTTGCTGCTGCTCGCCGGCGCGACGGCGGCGGGATGCCGGTGGCCGCGCAGCCGCAACCCGGAATCATTTACAGCTGCGTTGCCGGCGGCAGGACCTACTCCGGTGATATGCCGCCTCCTGAGTGTGCGAACAGCGACATGCGCGAACTCAATCGCGATGGATCGCTGCGGCGCTTGGTGCCACGGCCGCTGACGGTCGAGGAGCAGCGCGCCCGCGCGATCGAGGCCAAGAAGAAGCTGGAGGAGGAAGACAAGCTGATGGATCAGCGGCGCCGCGATCGCTCGCTGCTCGAGGCCTATGCCAACGAGCAGGAGATCGAGGCCGCGCGCAAGAAATCGCTCGAGGGCGCCGAACAGAGCGTCAAGCGCTCACGGAGCGCACCGAGAGCCTGGCGAAGGACCGCAAGCGGCTCGAGGATGAGAAGGAGTTCTACAAGAAGCGCGCCGTGCCCGATAGCCTGACTCGCTCGATCGCGGCCAATGCGCAGGCGGTCAGCGCGGAGGAGAAGATCATTACCGAAGCCAAGGGCGAGATCCAGCGCGTCAACGAACGCTTCGACAGCGAGAAGAAGCGATTCAAGGAGTTGCTCGCCCAGGGCGCACGACCGGTGCAGCGCAATCCCGGAAACCGATATCTTGATGGACCCGCGGTTCAAGGGAAAGTAGCTAACGATGAAACGCTGGACTGTGGCTGCATGGGTTTGGCTTGCGGGCGCGATTGTGAGCGCTGCTCCGGCAGCGGCCCAGCAGCAGGAGGGCGGCCTGTATATCGCCGGCGCAGGTTTCGACTTCAGGGTCGCGGTTGAGCGCGGGATCGCGCAGAACCAGGGTGGAACCCGCTTTTTCGTGCTTGCGGTGCCACCTGCCTCGGCGGCCCTGTCCCAGCTCGCCAACGATGAGCTGGTTGCGATCCGCAACCGCGCCATGGCAGCCGGCGCTGTATTCCTGGTCTGTCAGCGTGACATCGATGCCGGACTGGTGACGGTCAACGACCTGGTCCCGGGCGTCGTGGTGGCACGAGGATGGCCTCCGCCCGGCAGCAATGAGTTGCCGCATGGGGCGCGCTATTTCCCCAACGAAGACTCTGCGAAGCTGCCGGCCAGCAACGAGGCATTGCGTCGCCTGCGCTCCACCTGCTCTTCCTGAGCTGCGCGTCCAGATTCACGCGGTTCTCGCGGCCACACCGTTGCCGCCGATAGTTCGCGAATCGACGCGGCGCCAAGCCACTTGACGGGACCGCTCGTCCGGATTAGCCCGAATTGCACTCCGAGCCTGACGGGTGGCGCAAATTCCGGCTCTTTCTCTCCATAGAATTGAATCAAGCCAATGGTAGGCAGCGAGGACCGTATGCAGAAGCGCAGCGTGTGGTGGAGCCGTTCCGGGCTCCTCGCGATTCTGTTTGCCGCCCTGACCGGGTGCGGTGGTGGCGGTGGCGATGGTGGTGGCGGCGGAAATAACGGGATGGCGCCTCCGCCGGCGGCTGGCCCCAGTACCGGAACGCTGCGCGTGGCGCTGACCGATGCCCCGGCCTGTGGCTATGACCATGTCTATGTGACGGTCGATCGCGTGCGCGTGCATGCGTCGTCGAGTGCCGCCGACAACGACGGCGGCTGGAGCGAGGTCGTGCTGAATCCGGCACGGCGCATCGATCTGCTGAGCCTGACCAACGGCGTGCTGGCGGAACTCGGCCAGATCGCGTTGCCGGCGGGTCAGTACACGCAGGTGCGGCTGGTGCTGGTACCCAACGGCAGTGGCGCACCGGCCAACGCGGTCGTGCCGACCGGGGGCACGGAAATCCCGCTCGACACGCCGAGCGCGACACAGAGCGGACTCAAGCTGATCCACGGGTTCACCGTGCAGCCGAACACGCTGGTCGACCTGGTCCTGGACTTCGATGCCTGCAAGTCGATCGTCAAGCGGGGCAACAGTGGAAGGTACAACCTGAAGCCGGTCATCAGCGTCATCCCCAGGACGCTGACGGCGATCGCGGGCTATGTGCAGACCGGGGCTGACGGGCGTGACGGTCAGCGCGCAGAAGAACGGCGTGGTGCTCAAGGCGACCCAGCCGAACTCCGAGCGGGCAGTTCGTCCTGGCTCCACTGGATCCGACGAAGGGACCGTATGACGTCGTGTTCACGGGGACGAACCTGACGACCTCCGTGATCGCCGCCGTGCCGGTCGTGGCGGGGCAGACGACGACGCTGAACTCGAGTCTGGATCCGGTGACGATGCCGACGTCGCAGTCCGGCACCGTGGTCGGCAACGTGGGACCGGCCGGCGCGAGGGACAGTGGATCGGTGCGCGCGCTGCAGACTGTCGGAACGGTTCCGGCGGTCGAGGTGGCGCACGTGAACGTCGACCCGCTCACCGGCGACTATTCGCTGTTCCTGCCGACCGCGGCTCCGCGCCTGCTGATCTACTCGAATCCGATGGTCACGCCGCTGAATTTCCAGCCGCAGGCCGCCAATGCGGGCAAGTACAAGCTCGAGGCGTCGGCCACCGACTACCAGACCCAGCTCGGCAGCGAAATCACGGTCACGTTCGGTTCGATACTGCCGAATCAGAACTTCACGCTGGTTCCGATGACCGTGGCAACGATCGCCGGATACGTGCAGACCGGAGTGACCGGCGTGACGGTCAGCGCGCAGAAGAACGGCGTTGTCATGAAGGCGACGCAGCCGGACATGAGCGGGCAGTTCGTCCTGACCCCCGTGGATGCGATGCAGGGACCGTATGAGGTCGTGTTCACCGGGACGAACATGACGACCTCCGTCATCGCTTCTGTGCCGGTCGTGGCGGGGCAGCCCACCGCTGGGCTCGAGCACGGATCCGGTGACGATGCCGACGTCGCAGTCCGGCACGGTGGTCGGCAACGTGGGGCCTGCCGGCGCCGCGGCGACCGGATTGGTGCGTGCGCTGCAGGCCGTCGGAACGGTTCCAGCGGTCGAGGTGGCCCGTGTGAACGTCAGCCCGACCACCGGCGACTATTCGCTGTTCCTGCCGATCGCCGCGCCCAGGCTGCTGATCTACTCGAACCCGATGGTCACGCCGCTGAATTTCCAGGCCGCAGGCTGCCAGTGCGGGCAAGTACAGGCTCGAGGCGTCGGCTACCGGTTACCTGACGGCGCTCGGCAGCGAGGTCACGGTCCTGTTCGGCTCGATACTGGGGGGCCAGAACTTCACGCTGGCGGCCGCCAAGTAAGGGCGACGAAACGGTAAGGCAAAGCGGCCCGCCAGGGCCGCTTTGTGTCTCAGCCGGCGAGCCGCCGCCGCAGGATCTCGTTGACCTGCTGCGGATTGGCCTTGCCCTGCGTGGCCTTCATCGCCTGACCGACCAGCGCGTTGAAGGCCTTGTCCTTGCCGGCGCGGAATTCCTCGACCGACTTCGGGTTGGCTGCGAGCACTTCGTCGACGAGTCTCTCGATCGCGCCGGCGTCGGAGATCTGCTTCAGACCCGCGCGCTTCGATGATCGCATCGGCGCTTGCCGCCTCGCCCGCCCACAGCGCGGCGAACACGTCCTTCGCGGTCTTGTTGCTGATCGTGCCGTCGAGTACGCGGTCGACCAGCTCGGCCAGCTGCGCGCGGAGACCGGCGCTGCCGCCAATCGCAAGCTCCGGCCTCATTCAGCGCGGCCGAGAACTCGCCCATGACCCAGTTGGCGGCGAGCTTCTTGTCGGCCACCGCGCCGGCGACCGCTTCGAAGTACGTCGGCAAGTTCGCTGCGACGCGGTCAGCGTCTGTGCGTCGTACTCGGGCAGGCCGTATTCGCGCACGAAGCGCTCGCGCATCGCGCCGGGCAGCTCGGGCATTTCGCGCGCGCACCGCTCGATCCATTCCGTGCGCAATCGCCAGCGGCAGCAGGTCCGGATCGGGGAAGTAGCGATAGTCCATCGCGTCTTCCTTGCTGCGCATCGAGCGGGTCTCGTCGCGGTCGGGGTCGTAGAGCCGCGTTTCCTGCACCACCGTGCCGCCGTCCTCGATCAGTTCGATCTGGCGCCGCACCTCGAACTCGATCGCCTGCTGCATGAAGCGGAAGCTGTTCAGGTTCTTGATCTCGCAGCGCGTGCCGAGCTCGTCCTGCCCGACCGGCCGCACCGAAACGTTGGCGTCGCAGCGGAAGCTAGCCTTCCTGCATGTTGCCGTCGCAGATGCCGAGCCAGACGACGAGCGAGTGCAGCGCCTTGGCATAGGCGACCGCTTCGGCGGCCGCGCCGCGATGCTGGCACGCGGATGTCGGGCTCGGACACGATTTCCAGCAGCGGCGTGCCGGCGCGATTCAGATCGATGCCCGACTCATGCCGTGGATATCTTCGTGCAGCGACTTGCCGGCGTCCTCCTCGAGGTGCGCGCGCGTCAGCCGCACCGTCTTGATGTAGGCGTCGCCGCTCTTGGGCTGCACGACGAACGTCAGACTGCCGCCCTGCACGACCGGAATCTCGTACTGGCTGATCTGGTAGCCCTTCGGCAGGTCGGGATAAAAGTAGTTCTTGCGCGCAAAGATGCTGCGCTCGGCGACCGTGGCGCCGATCGCGAGCCCGAAGCGGATCGCACGCTCGACCGCGCCGCGGTTCAGCACCGGCAACGTGCCGGGCAGGGCCAGGTCGATCACAGCTCGCCTGCGAATTGGGCTCGGCGCCGAACGCGGTCGATGCACCCGAAAAGATCTTGCTGCTCGTGGTCAGCTGCGCGTGCGTTTCGAGGCCGATGACGACTTCCCACGCCATCGGCTATTTCCTAGTGCAGCGTTGCGGCGCGGATCGCCGCTGCAACAGGCGCCGCGCTTCGCGCTGTTCGTGACCATAGGTATCCCAGCGCCATGCGTGCCAGCGTCCGATGCTGCTCGCGCCTCGCGCGCCGTGGCCCACGGCTTCGAGCGCGCTGGCCATGTTGTCGTGCACGATGGCGCGAATGTCGGCCGGCGTCGACTCGTCGACCCGCCGCAACGCGGTCAGCCAGCTCGGCGTAGCCGGCATCGATTTCACCGAGTTCCATCCGGCAGCGCGCACGGTCGGCCAGCGCGGCGGTGACTTCGTGCAGGAAGCCGTCGCCTTCGGCGCTCGGCAGATGCAAGTCGTACAAGCGCCAGCGCCTCGCTTGTAGCGCTTTTGCAGCACGTACATTTCGGCCAGCAGCAGATGATCGAGCGTGGTGTCGGGCCGCTCTGGACGCGTCGCGGCAAACGCGATGCACTGTCTCCAGAGCTTCGACCGCCGGCCTTTAGCGCCGGGCATCGAGCTCGCCGAACGCCGCAGCCTGTCGCGCGTGCGCGGCCTGCGTCAACGCGGCGCGCTGCAGCCAGCTGGCCATCGCGATGTCGTCGTCCAGTGAGCGTACGACCACATCGGCTTCGCGATACAGCCGCGACGCTTCTTCGTAGTCGTAGGCATCCTGATGCAGCGAGGCCAGCGCGAGGAACGCGCGATAGCGCGACTTCCAGCGTGGCTTCGGCGGTCGCCAGCACTGAACTCGCATAGCGCGCGGCAGGCCGCACATCGCCTTCGCGCTGCATGAACAGGGCGAGCGCCGACTCGCATTCCGCCACAAGGTCGGCACGCTCGCCAGCCGCGCTCTCAGGGTCGCACGCATCTGGTCAGTGCTTCGGTGAAAGCGCTTCGAGAAGTAGGTGCGGATCGCTTGCACATAGTCGAAGCGCAGCTTGAGCTCGGCCGGCGCGTCGGCGGCGAGCTGCTCGCGCCAGCGTTCGCTTGCGGCGTCGGCCTACTCGAGCCGACCGAGCGAGAAAACAGCACGGCCCGGTCCTGCAGCACCCGGACCCGATCGAATGCATGCGCGGCCGCGTCGACCCGGCGCTGATTGGCTTCGAGCAGGCGCTGCGACATCGGTCTCAAGCACCCGTCGGCACGCGCCGATGCCAGTCGGTCGCGCGCTGATAGGCGTGCGCCACGCCGAGCATCCGTGGCTTCCTCGAAATGATTTGCACATCAGCTGCAGTCCGACCGGACGGCCATCGTGCCCGGCGCCGCACGGAATACTCATCGACGGCACGCCCGCCAGGCTGCCCGGCACCGTGTAGAGATCGGCCATGTACATCGCGACCGGATCGGCCGCCTTCTCGCCGAAGCCAAAGGCCACGCTGGTCGTCACCGGGCCGGCGATCACGATCACATTGCGAGAAACGCGCGCTGGAACTCGTCGGCGATGATCCGTCGAACCTTCATCGCCTTGATGAAGTAGGCGTCGTAGTAGCCGTGCGACAGCACGTAGGTGCCGATCAGGATGCGGCGCTTCGGCTCGTCGCCGAAGCCTTCGGCGCGTGACTTCGCGATCATGTCGCTCAGGTCGCGTGTAGTTGGCGGCACGGTGCCCGTAGCGCACGCCGTCGAAGCGCGACAGGTTGCTCGACGCCTCGGCCGGCGCGATCACGTAGTACACCGGAATGCCGAGCTCGGCGTTCGGCAGCGAGATGTCGACCAGTTCCGCGCCCAGGCGCTCGTACTCCGCGAGTGCAGCGCGGACCGCCGCTTCGACGTCGGGCTGCAGTCCGGCGCCGAAAAACTCGTGCGGCAGACCGATCTTCAGGCCCTTGACCGGAGCGTCCAGAGCGCGCGTGTAGTCCTCGCGCGGGCGGTCGACGCTGGTCGAATCCTTCGGGTCGAAGCCGAGCATCTGGTTGAAGACCAGCGCGGCGTCTTCGGCCGAGGCGTCATCAGGCCGGCCGTATCGAGGCTGGAGGCGAAGGCGATCATGCCCCAGCGCGACGGGCGGCCGTAGGTTGGCTTGGTTCCCGTGACGCCGCTGAAGGCCGCGGGCTCGCGGATCGATCCGCCGGTGTCGGTCGCGGTCGCCACCGGCGCCATGCGCGCCGCGACTGCTGCGGCCGAGCCACCCGACGAGCCGCCGGGCACCGCCGAGGTGTCCCACGGATTCAGCACATTGCCGAAGGCGCTGTTCTCGTTGCTCGAGCCCATCGCGAACTCGTCGCAGTTGGTCTTGCCGAGCGTCACCATGCCGGCCTGCGACAGGTTGTCGACCACGGTCGCATCGAACGGGCTCATGTAGCCCTGCAGGATCCGGCTCGACGCGGTCGAGCAGAAGTCCTTGGTGACGAAGATGTCCTTGTGCGCGATCGGGATTCCGGTCAGCGGCGTGGCGTCGCCGCGCGCGATGCGAGCATCGGCCGCGGCGGCCTGCGCCAGGGTGACCTCGGGCCGCACGTCCAGGAACGCATTGAGATTGCGGTGCTGCTCGATGCGAGCCAGGTAGAGCCGGGCCAGCTCGACCGCCGAGATCTCGCGCGCGGCAAGCCGGCGCGACAGCTCGGCGACCGAGGAATGCGCGAGTGCCGGCCCGGCGGCGCTCATTCGACGACCCGCGGCACGAGGAACAGTCCGTCCTGCTGCGCCGGTGCGCTCGCCATGTTCGTCGCGCGCTGGTCGGTCTCGGTCACGACATCGCTGCGCAGGCGTTGCTGGCCGCCGAGCGGATGCGCCATCGGCTCCACGCCTTTGGTGTCGACTGCCTGCATGCGCTCGATCATCGCGAAAATGTCTTCGAGCTGGGCGAGAGTGCGCCGTGCTTCCTCCTCGGTGATCTCGATTCGCGCCAGTTGGGCGATGCGTCGGACCTGGGCCAGATCGAGTGACATGGGGGAGACGAAAAGACGACCGTGAATGGGGAACTCGCGTAACCAGGGTATCGGCGGGTAAGCCTTGCAAAACAAGCGCTTGCAATCCGAATCACGGCTGCGCTTAGTTTATCATCGCGCCTTCGCGTTTTTCGACTCTGCGCCCTCGCGCAGTCGCGTGTCGCAGTTCGATGCGCGACGCAGCTTGCAAAGGCAGTTCATGTTCGGTTTCTTCCGCAGCTATTTCTCCAACGACCTCGCGATCGACCTCGGTACTGCCAACACGCTGATCTACGTGCGCGGCAAGGGCATCGTGCTCGACGAACCTTCGGTGGTTGCGATCCGACCGGAAGGCGGCCCCAACGGCAAACGCACGATCCAGGCGGTCGGCAAGGAAGCCAAGATGATGCTCGGCAAGGTGCCGGGCAACATCGAGGCGATCCGCCCGATGAAGGACGGCGTGATCGCCGACTTCACCGTCACCGAACAGATGCTCAAGCAGTTCATCAAGATGGTTCATCCATCGAGCCTGTTTGCTCCGAATCCGCGCATCATCATCTGCGTGCCGTGCGGATCGACCCAGGTCGAGCGACGCGCGATCAAGGAGTCGGCAGAAGCGGCCGGCGCCAGCCAGGTCTACCTGATCGAGGAGCCAATGGCCGCGGCGATCGGCGCCGGTCTGCCGGTGTCCGAAGCATCGGGCTCGATGGTGGTCGATATCGGCGGCGGCACCACCGAGGTCGGCGTGATCTCGCTCGGCGGCATGGTCTACAAAGGTTCGGTGCGCGTCGGCGGCGACAAGTTCGACGAAGCGATCATCAACTACATCCGTCGCAACTACGGCATGCTGATCGGCGAGCCGACGGCAGAACTGATCAAGAAGACGATCGGTTCGGCCTTTCCGGGCTCCGAAGTGCGCGAGATGGAAGTCAAGGGACGCAATCTGTCGGAAGGGATTCCGCGCAGCTTCACGATCTCGAGCAACGAGATCCTCGAGGCGCTGACTGATCCGCTGAACCAGATCGTGTCGAGCGTCAAGATCGCGCTCGAGCAGACGCCGCCGGAACTCGGCGCCGACATCGCCGACCGCGGCATGATGTTGACCGGCGGCGGCGCGCTGCTACGCGACGTCGACCGCCTGATGATGGAAGAGACTGGTCTGCCGGTGGTGGTGGCCGAAGAGCCGCTGACCTGCGTGGTGCGCGGTTGCGGCATCGCGCTCGAGCGGGTCGACAAGCTCGGCACCATTTTCGCGACCGGCTGATTCCGGACACGACGCGGTCCGCTCGTCGTGTGTTCGCCTGCGTTGCACGTCGGAGAACTGTGTGGCTCCGCCACCGATGCTTTCTTGCTGATCGCGCAAGAGTCAGGCCTGCAGCTCTTGCGCACCTGACTGATGGATTACGGTCCGCCGCCACTGTTCAACCAGGGCGTCTCTGCCCGCGCGCGGCTCGCGTTCTTCTCCTTCCTGGCGATCGCACTGATCATCATCGACTCGCGCATCCGCGTGCTCGAAACGATGCGCGTCGGCGTTGGCGTGGTTCTTTACCCGGTGCAATGGACACTGCTGGTGCCCAGTCGGATCGCAGACTCGGTCAGCGCATACTTCACGACCGTGGCCACGCTCAAGCGGGAGAACGAAGCACTGCAAAGCAGTGCGCTCGAACGCTCGCAGGAGCGCTTGCAGTCCCAGCAACTCGCGGAGGAGAACCAGCGTCTGCGCAAACTGCTGGGTGCACGCGACGCGATCGGCAACAACGCCCTGCTCGGTGCTGTTCTGTACGAATCGCGCGACCGATTTACCCGCGCATCGTGCTGCAGGCGGGCAGCGACGCGGGTGTACGGCCAGGCAACCCCGTGATCGACGAGCTTGGAGTGGTTGGCCAGGTCACGCGCGTGTTCCCTGCCACGTCGGAGGTCACGCTATTGACCGACAAGGACCAGTCGATTCCGGTCCGGATTGTCCGCAATGGACTGCGCGGAGTGGCATTCGGGGGCGTCGAGCCCGGCACTCTGGATCTTCGTTTCATGGCGGCGAATGCCGATGTCGTCAACGGCGATGTCGCCGTGACCTCGGGGCTCGACGGCTTGTATCCGGCCGGCCTGCCGGTCGCGCGGGTGACCCTGGTCGAGCGCGCTGCCAAGGACCAGTTCGCGCGCATCGTGCTGACCCCGCTAGCGGGAGTCGAGAGCCATACGCAGTTGCTGGTGCTGTTGGTCGAGGCAGCCAGACTGCCCGCGCCGCCGACCCTGTCGACCGAGCCGGCGCCGCGCCGGGGAGGTCGCAAGTGAGCCGCCGGCAGCGAGTTCAGGGCTGGTTGCGCGATACCTTCGCACTGCGCGCGGTTGAACCGATGGGCCTCGCAGGGGGGCGCATCGATCAGCGTCGCGAGTACCTGCTGCGCCCGGCGAACCCGCTGTTCATCTGGCTGTCACTGATCGTGGCACTGATCGCAAATCTCCTTCCCTGGGGTGCGAACCCGCTGGTACCGGACTTCCTGGCCATGACTCTGGTGTTCTGGAATGTTCATCAGCCGCGCCGGGTTGGCATGGGGGCCGCCTTCGTCTTCGGCCTGTTGATGGACGTGCATGAAGGCGCGCTGTTTGGTCAGCACGCTCTGGCCTACACAGTGCTGTCCTACGGCGCCATTACTTTGCATCGGCGTATCCAGTGGTTTCCGCTCGGCGCCCAGGCGCTGCATGTGCTGCCCCTGCTTCTGATCGCCCAGCTCGCCTCGCTGGCGATCCGCATGTGGGTCGGCGGCGAGTGGCCCGGATGGCTCTTTTTCGGTGAAAGTTTCGTCGGCGCCGCGCTCTGGCCCCTGGTGTCGTGGCTGCTGCTGGTGCCCCAGCGTCGGCCGATTGAGCGAGACGAAACGCGGCCGTTGTAACGTGCCTCGCGCACGCGGCGCGGATGCACGCGCACTCGCCACGCACGGATCGATGCAACGGTCAGCCGGAGATTCCCGAACTGCGACGGCGCTTGCCGCTCTTTGCGGCGACCTTGGCTGCCGGTCGAGACGCGCGTTGCGCTCCGTTCTTGGGACGCGTTGCAGGGCTTGCACTTCGTGGTTCGGCACCTCCCGATCGGATAGTCTCCCCACCCATGCGTGCGCGGATCGCAGCCAACATCGTCTGCGTGCGTCGACCGGCATCGTCGGGGGCGAGCAGCCCGATCATTCTTTCAAGCAACTCAATCTGTTTTGTCGTCGAATCAATCTGGCGCGGGGTCGCGGACGCCAATCGGATCGCCTGCTCGTATAGCGCGGCAATGCGATCTGCTTCGGGGACAGCGCTGTCGGCCCCGGCCGCCAGCGACTTCACGCGCAATGCGCGCGTGAGTGCCGCATCGCCGACCGCGGCCGCATCGAAGAAGTCCTTGCTGCGCGCGAATCGTTCCCGCGCCGCGGCCTCGACCCGGGTCAGCAGAGTGTCGGAGTCGAGGACAGGGCGGCCGAGCAGCGTGTCGATCATGATCCAGTTCAGCACCGGATAGGGATCGAAGCGGCCGCGCTCGGCATTGTGCGTGTGGGCATCCTTGTAATAGCGCGCGCATTGCTCCAGCGCGATACGGATCTCGCCGGGATCCTTGCGCACCTGCGCCAGCCGCTTGTAGCTGCTGGCGAGCAGCGCCAGCCTCTCGGCGGTCTTCCCAAGGCCGCCGAGCGCAATCAGTCGGCTGATCGCCATCTGTATGGCGGCGATCCCACGCTCGCGCTCGGCCGGCGTCGCATCGGGCGCGGTCGCTCGCCGTTCTCCCATCCGCGCTTCGAAGTTGGCAAGTTTCTCAACCGCGGTCAGCGTCGTCGCGCTGTCCAGTTCGTCAGTTTCCAGTGCCGCCGCCAGGTAGCGTGCCGCCGTTTCGAAATCAGCCAGCTCACCGTAGGCAAGGCCGAGCTCGACCAGGATATCGCTCTGCGCCAGCCATTCGCTCGGACAATCCTTGATGAATTCCGAGATGCGCTTTGCTGTCTCGGGGCGGTATTTCGCCGCATCGCCCTTGCGTTCGCCACTGTCGAATTCGCCGACGACCTGTCGGGTATCACGCAGGACATTTAACAGCTCGGACGGTGCAACGTAGTCGCGCAGGCTCGCGCGGCGCGCGGCATCGCCTTCCGGTCTGAGCCGGAAGTCGGGATCGCCATAGGCCTGATATGCGCCCCAGGTGTTGCAGTCTGGGAATTGCTGCCAGATCAGGCTGCGCGCTTCCTGCAGTGAACGCCCGAACGACTGGCCGTCGAGCATCTGTTCGTAGAACACGCGCGCGAAGCTCAGCGCTGCATCGTCACGGACTGCCCATCCGGCGGCGACGACCGCACGCACCCCCATCTCTATCAATTCGCGCGAGATGCTGGCTGCGAGCCGATTGAACTCGACCTTGCCGCCGCCCAGCGGGGACTCGGGACCGACCTGCCCGATGAAGCAGCAATTGAGAAACACGAGCTCCGGCACCTGCTGCATCTGGCCGATTTCAACCGCCGTCAGAAATACGCCGTTATCGAGCACCATGCCGCTGCGAGCCGACGAGCCCTCGGTCGGAGGCACGTAATGGCCATGGCCGGCCAGGTGAATCACGCGATATGGCTGCTCGAACAGGCCGCCGAGCACTTCGAGCGCGGAGAGTCGCTCGTCGCTGTACGTGGGCTTGAAATACTCGCTGCCGCGGAGCAGATCGGCCACCAGGCGAGCTTCTTTGCGCGCACCCTCCAGTTGGTTGAATGGAGCGCTGACGACAGGGTCGCCAACGACGAAAGCGGTTTGCGCCGTTGTGGCGCGAATGTGTGGCCGGTACCGTGCCGTTTTCAGCTGTCGTACGAGCCCCATGCGGACCGCTAGCGGTTCCTTGCCGTCGGTCATCAGTTCCCACGGAAATTGTGCGGTCTCAGCGTCGACGACAAAGATCACGCGTGACAGCTGGGCCAGCCCATCCTTGAGGTCGTTCGGCACCAGCAGTTCAAACAGCGCGCGCGCTTCGTTTGGACGAAAACGCGTCTGGTTGATCGACGCCTGGATCAGGCGCTCGATCAGTTCCGGCTGGCGCTGCTGATGCATGACCTCGGCGCGGGCGCGATCAGACAGTGAAACGAACTTGATCTCGCGCGAAGTCGCGCGCGCTGCGCCACCTCCGAGAGCCAGTTCGGTCAGCTCCGCCAACAACTCGGGATCGGAACTCGGTGCTTCCCGGACTGCCCGCTTCAGCCGCTCGGCCAGCGATGGAGCAAGTCGCGGCGGCGCAAGCTCGGTCGATTCGACGACACCGATCTCCCAGCGACGCCACGGTTCGCGGCCCTGCACCGGTGTCAGGCGAGTCCGTGCGTTCCGTCCGCGCGCGAGCAGTGGCGCGGCTTCGATCTGCGTGCTCAGCTCCTCGCCAAGCTGCGTCGCCAGCCGTCGCACGGCGCGTGCCGCCTGAATCGCCGTATCTGCGTACACCTCGACTATCTCGATCTCGTCGATTCGGCGCGCGGCTGGAACGCGGCTTTCGAGTTCCCGATTGGCCTGCACGATGCCACGCAGGATCGCGCCGACCGAGTCGTCGGTCGAAATATTGGCGGTCGAAGTCGTGCCGATCAGCAACACACTGAGACCGATCGGATCGCCGTCGGAGACGATGCCGTTGTTCGGCGCCATCGTCGAGCTGCAGCACGTACTGGAGCGCAGCACGCCGCACCAGGTTTGACAGCTGTGCGGCGGTCAGTTCACCCCAGCGACCGAGGCCGATCACGACCGCGCCGTTCGGCAGCTTCAGCGCCCGCTGCAAGGGAGTTGGTTGGCGCAGCACCACCGAGACGCTGCCGGCGGGGCCGGGGTAGAGGCCGAGGTTGTAACGCGTCGACAGCGCTCCTTCGAGCAACTGGTCGATGCGCGACTCGGCACCGATGATGGTGTCGCCTTCGTAGTGTCCGACCACGATCGGGTAGCGCGCATAGCGCAGGTCGCCGTGGATCACACCGACGCGGAACGCCTGGTCGGACGTGGCCGGTAGTTCACTGCGCGGCGCTTGCCGAGCAGGCCTGCGGTCAGGTCGGCCGACGTCGGGTACAGGACAGGTTGCGGCAGCGTGCGGGAAATGACGGCACCGCCGCGTGCTGCTCGCGGGCGAGCGTTGGCAGGCGCGTCGTGGTGCCGCGTGCGAGCAGGTCGGCAATCGCCGGTAAAGCCAGCTTCGTGCGCCGCCAGATCGCCGTGCTCGACGTCCATGTACCAGGTCAGCACGCCCGGCAGGCGGCCTGACTCGTAGGTGACGCTGCCATCGCCTTCGGTGGTCGTCTGCAGCACGACGCTGGCCTTCGACGATTTCGACACCGTTGACTGTCTGCGGCGCCGCGCCTGCGACATACAGCACGCGTCGGCGTGCGGCAAATGTTCCGGCAGGCCGGCCAGCGACGGCGTGCGCCGCCTCGAGCAGGGCCTGGTCGGGAAGCGCCGCTATCCGCACTGCGCACGCAGCGTGTCCCAGGTGGCGCGCTCGGAAGTAGCGCGCTCCGTCGCCCAGCGGCAGCAGTTCCAGCATGCCCGGGAAATCCCTGCATGATCTCGATCACGCCGCTGCGAGTCTGCGCTCCAGATCGAGCAGCGCCAGTGCTGCGATCGTCGCCGGCCGTGCCGAGCAGCGCATCCACCATCGCGTGTGATGCCGTGGTTCGGCGTGCCGAGCATCACGAAGCGACCGCCATCGCGCTCGCAGACGCGCTCCCACAGTGTCGGGCGCGGTCCTTGATCATCTGGCGCACCACCAGTCCGCCCATGCCGTGCGCAACAATGCGCACCGGCTGCGTCGCAGCGTCCGAGCGCGCTGCTCGATCGAATCGCCAAGCAGGGCCGCGCTGTCGACGATCGAGCGCCGCCAGTCGTAGGCGAACGGAATGACTTCGTGCGTGTCGGACAGGTACTCGCACAGGGCGCGGTAGTAGTCGCCGAGCAGCGACGCGGGCTGCACGTTGGTGGTGGCGATTTCGCGCAGGTCGCCGAGTCCGCCGGCGGCAAGTCGCAGGTAGTGCAGCCAGATCTGGTCGTCGCCGACGCGTCAGGTGCGAGCCCATGATGCCCGGCAACACGAAGACGATCGGCTGCGCGGTGCCGGCGCGCCTGGTGAGCGCGCGCAGCATCGGCACCGGCTCGATCTGACGATTCTCGTGCGCTCGCGAAACTCGGCGGGTACCGTGTTGCCCTGAGCGGTGACCCAGCGCAGCATTGCGCGCCGCGCGTGCGCTCGTTGCGAAAGTAGTTGAAGTGGGTGACGTCGCCACCCTGGTCGAACACGTAGTGAGCCAGCTTGCGCGCGCGCCCCTTCGAACATCGAGTCGGTGTTGACGACAAGGTCGTTGTCGCGGTTCTCGTAGATGAAGCGGTCGGTCAGGAAAACGCCGAGTCGCTTGAGCCAGTGGCCGCCCTCGATGTCGCCGGCGATCACGCCAAGCGCGCCCTGCGTTTCGCCACGCTGCGCGTTCAGGAAATGCACCAGCGGCGAGGTCGGCGTCATCGCCTCGATGCCCGGCAGCATCGACGGCTGCCACCGATTCTTCGCTACCTGCAGCGTGACGCGCTTGACCACTTCGTAGAGCGGCGAGCCCGCCAGCCCGGGGATCAGGCCGACGAGGTTGGTCAGCACCGACAGGAACTGGTCGGTGTTCTCCGACGCAAGCAGCGTGCCGCGCGCGGGCGAGGCACAGCGCAGGAAGCGTTCGATGCGGAACTGCTTGGCCGCCAGGACTTCGGCCAGCGTCTGCAGGTTGCGACGATCAAGGGCGTCGGCCTCGGCCAGCGTCTCGTCGTCGCGCCGCACGCGACCGATGGCGTCGGCATCGATGCCACGCAGGCACAGCAGGTCGCCGACCAGCCCGCCGCGCGAATGCGTGACGAGCGACAATCGCGCGCGTGCCGGCAAGGCCTGCGCCAGCCGGATCGCGTTCTCGATCGGACTCGTGCTCATCGTGCGGTGATCGAACGCGAAAACACGGTCGCCGAAACTTTCAGAGATCACGCGCCAGTCGGCCTCGGCGTCACGCAATGCACCGAAGCTGCCGAGCGTTGATGAGGCCGTGCCGTGGATGAACACGAGCATGGCTTGCTCGGCATCGAACCCGGTGAGATCGGCGACGGCAACCGGTGCATCGGACGTCGGCGGCCGTGTCGCGTCGGCCCAGTGATACAGACCCTCGCCCAGTTTGTTTCGGCGTTCGATCAGCCAGATCAGGAACTTGGTAGTCAGCCACGCGCCGGCGTCCGCGACCTGGCCGAGCCCGAAGTCGCTCAGGAACTCGGCCCACTTGGTCGGGTCGGCTACTTCGGCCGCGAGCGCGTCGTCAGACGGCAGCCGCAGGATGCGCAGCGCACTCGCAACCCATTCGCGCACGCCGCGCTCCGAAACGCTTGGGCGGGGCAGCAGATCGAACATGACCTGCTCACCTCGCACTGCGTCGGGCCGCAGCACGGCCAGGTCGGAGCGATAGCGCTCGACCGACGTCCAGAGCGTAAAGCCACCTTCGACCTCGACTTCCAGGATGTCGTCGGAGTTGACTTCGACTCTTGCCGGCGTTGCGGAGCGTGCCCGCGCCGACGGCGAAAGACTGAACCCCTCGACCACCTCGACGGCGTCGAGCAGGTCGGTCACGCGATGCTCGGCCTCGGCTCCCGGCGGGCCCCCGCGCATGGCCGCCTTGGCGGCGGGCTCGGACTGGCCGGGGATGACGAGTTCGATCTTCATCTGTGCAAGTCCTACTCGAGCGGCGCCAGGAACGGCTGCTCGAGGCGCGCCTTTGCGCCCTCGAGCTGTGGCACCTGATCAAAGCGGCCGCGTTCAGTCGTGCGCTCGCGCGCTCATGCAGCTGTCGATAGCTCAGGCGCCCTTTGGCCTCGAGCAGCGAGGCGACCAGGTTGTACGTCAAGGCGCCGTTGAAGCTGCCATCGATCGAGGCATCGGCCGAGGTCTGGTCGGCGCGGCACCCGGTGATCAGAACTTCCGGCAGATCGACCGTGACGATGTCGCGCTTCTTGCGGGTCGCCGGCGCCGACTTGCGCAGTCCGCCGCGGACCGTTCCGCGCAGTTTGCGGCCGGACTCGACCGCCAGCAGGTCGAGTGGGCTCGGCAGGTAGCGGTTGATGACCGGCGCATCGGGCGGCAGGAAAGCGCGTGTCATCGTGCCGGAGTGACAGCAATCGGTGATGACCGTCAGGCTGACGCCGGCACGCAAGGTGTCGAAGGTCGTGCGCAGCCAGTCGTCGCGCAGCGGATCCTTCCAGTCGAGATCGGCTGGACACAGGATCTCGTCGCGCCCGTCGGCTTCGTCGCCGTCGTCGTCCGGCACGTTGGAGCCGTGCCCGGAGAAATGCACCAGCAGGACATCCCCGCGCCGGCCGGCAGCAACGAGTTTTCGGATCGACGTCTCAATGGCCTTCTTGGTCGCAGCATCGTCGGTCAAGCGTTTCGATGTCGGCCGGCGCGAAGGCAAATTGCCGCGTCAGCAGACCCTGCATGTTCTGGACGTCGTTGACGCAGCCGCGCAAGTCAGCCCCGGGCATGCGATAGCGGTTGACTCCAATCAGCACTGCGCGCTTGGCCATGAATTTCCTCCGTTGACTGGTTGGTGCGGACTGCCCGTTTCAGCGCGGCGTGGCGCGTTGCGCCAGGGTCGCCTCGCGAACCAGCATGTGGACATCGCTGAAATGCAGATCCTTCAGTTCATCCGGCGGCTTGACCTGACTTTCGAGCGGATGGATCTGCATCGCATCCCGCCCTTTTTCAGCAAGCGCTGTGCGCCATTCCCACTCTACCCAGGGCGAAGTGGCTGATGCTGCCGACCAGAACAGCAGGAACAGATCACTGGCCCTGATTTCCTCCGCCAGTCGCTTCTTCCATTGTTCGCCCGGATTCAGGGACATGCAGTCGAGAAAGATCTTCAGGCCGGTCGCGATCGTCACCGCAGCCACGCGATCCGTCACGCGTTCCCGGTCCTGCGACGAATAGGAGGCGAACGCGGTGCGCGCGCTGTCCACGGTCGCGCTCTGCGCCTGCGTGTCCTTGCCATTGAGGCGGATGCCGAGATCAAGGCGAACGCGGGCGATCACGATGTCGTCGACGGCGGCGTCGAACTTCAGAACGACGGTCGATTCGGGTGCCGTCGGCTCGACCGTCACGTCAAAGTCGAGCATGGCGCGTTTGCCGTCCCATTTGAAGCTCTGTTCGGCCGGGCTGACCTGCAGATGACGGCCGCTGACGCGCACGGTGACCAGGGTACCGATTTTCCACTGACACTCACCCACGTTGAGCGCGTGCTCGCTGCGTGCCGAAAGGCGCGTCAGCAGCGCTCCAACTTCGCCTTCGTCACGCTGCAGATAGGCCACAAAGCGCGCCGTGAACTCGTCGCCTGGCTGCAGCGAGCGCGGCGCCGAGGCGCCGAGGCGCACTGGTTCGACGGCCGACTCTGCTTCGGGCGGGGTCAAGCCGCGCGTCGCGGGTGGTGAGGGCATGCCGCGCGTTGCGCCAGGGACTGCGGCCGGCTCGGCGGCGGCGGGTTCGGCCGCCTCGCTGCCCACTGGGGCGGAAGCGGCGGGTTGCTCGAAAGGCCGCTCGAAACGCAGCGGCTTCATGGGTGTGACCGCGCGTCCGGTCGTTACGTCGATCTTGGTGCTTTCAGGGGTAAGTGCATCGCGCTGCCTGGCCTGCGCGGCTTCGGCCGCCGGGTTTTTCGCTCTCACCGTGTGCGCCGTGCGGACGCGCCGGTCGGCGTCTTTCAACGCTGCCCGGATGGCATAGGCGCAAGCATGCGGATCAAGTCCGCCGGCTGGTCGCTGGGCCAGCAGTCCATGATCCTGCGCAAAGGCGCGCAGCGCGGAAGACGCGGCCTCATCGACGATCGACAGGAACACGACTCCGGCGCGCCGGCACTGCCCGTCCGTTTGTTCGAAAAAGCGACGATGTGCCTGCGCTTGTTCCGGTATGCCCGCGCCGATCCAGGCGATTACCGCCGCCAGCGGCATGGCCGCATCGGCGGCGGGGGCCTGCTGCGGCAGCTCGGACAAGGGGTAAACGCGGACCCGCAGCACGCGCTTGTCGTCCGCCGGCTGACGCTCGATCGCCCTGGCGAGCGCCCGTACCTCGGCAACGTCAGTAGCTCCGGCAGTAACGAGCAGAATCCGCGTCGCAACTTGCCGGCGTGTCGGCGCCATCGTGAACCCTCCACTGTTGGGACGGCAGGCAAAGTTCCCGCCGGGGAGCATGCTAGCTATCCGCACCGAGCGGTGCACGCGAAACTTTACGGGCCGAGCGCCGATGCCACGAACGGGGGAGGTCGGATCGCGATCCGGCGCCTGTACTGGCGGGCGTTTTCCCTCAGCTCCCGTTGACCTGACTGAGGCGGCGCATAGGGTTCCAGTCGGTCCAGGCCCAGGTCCCAAGCGAGGCACCCGGAGTCAAGATTGCGCCGAGCGCGCGGCTCAGGAAAAGTTCAACGCAGAGCCGTGTGCTTCTCGACCGATCGCGCCGCTCTCTGACTCCTATAATCCGCGCCAGTCCTCACTGCGCACCTGCGCTCCTGCTCCTGTGTTTATTGCGGTTCTGATGTGCTGTAGGCGGCCGATCGCCGCTCCCTGCTCCGACCTGTCGCCAGCTGCGCGCCGCCATGGCAGGTAGGCGCTGGCTGCGCCGCCGTCGATCGAGTGGCGCCGAACTGTCGTTTGGGTCGCGTTCGGCTGCAATGCGCAATCCGGAGCGCGAGGTGCATCACTTCCGCGTCCGGGTGCTGTTCGCCACCGCCTTCGTCCTTGGCTGCTTCAGTCTGCTGATCGCGCGCTTTGCCTGGCTGCAGATCGCCAAACACGACGACTACCTGGCGCGGGCTGAACTGAACCGCATCGCCGTGCTGCCGGTCACCCCCAATCGCGGCCTGATCAAGGACCGGCACGGCGAGATCATTGCCCGCAATTATTCGGCCTACACGCTGGAGATCTCGCCGTCGAAGGTCGCCAATCTCGACCAGACGATCGATCAACTCGCGCAGGTGATCGAGGTGCAGCCGCGCGACCGGCGCCGCTTTCGCAAGTTGATGGAGGAGACCAAGCGGTTCGATTCGATCCCGATCCGGACCCGGCTTACCGACGAGGAAGTCGCGCGCTTCACCGCGCAGCGCTTTCGCTTTCCCGGAGTCGATCTGCGCGCACGCCTGTTTCGCGACTATCCGCTCGGCTCGACCGCTTCGCATCTGCTCGGTTACATCGGCCGCATTTCGCCGCGCGACGTCATCGAGCGGGTCGAAAAGTCGCCGGAGCCAGCCAACTATGCCGGCACCGAACACATCGGCAAGCTCGGCATCGAGCAGAAGTACGAACTGGACCTGCACGGCACCACGGGCTACGAGGAGGTCGAAATCACGGCCGGCGGCCGGGCAGTTCGCACGCTCAAGCGGACCGCCTCCCAGCCGGGCAACAACCTCCTGCTGTCGGTCGACATCGGGCTGCAGAAGGTGGTCGAACGCGCCTTCGGCGACCGCAGAGGAGCGCTGATTGCGATCGAGCCGGCAACGGGCGACGTGCTCGCCTTTGTCTCGATGCCGAACTTCGATCCCAACCTTTTCGTCGATGGTATCGACCCGAAGAGCTGGGACGAGCTGAACAATGATCCCGACAAGCCCCTGTTGAATCGTGCGCTGCGCGGCACGTATCCGATCGGTTCGACCTACAAGCCCTTCCTCGCCATGGCTGCACTCGAGACCGGCAAGCGCCGGCCCGAAACCGTGATCCAGGACAACGGCACGTTTGTATTCGGCAATCGCGTCTTCCGCGACTCGAACAAGGTGCCGCTGGGCGCCGTGAACATGCACGCGTCGATCGTCAGGTCGAGCGACATCTACTACTACATGGTGGCCAACGATCTTGGCGTCGACACGATCCACGACTTCATGAAGCCCTGGGGCTTCGGTCAGATCACCGGCATCGATGTCGAGGGCGAGCAGACCGGCGTTCTGCCGTCATCGGCCTGGAAGGAAAAGCGCTTCAAGCAGAAGTGGTATCCCGGCGAGACGATCTCGATCGGCATCGGCCAGGGCTACAACGCCTTTACCCTGCTGCAGCTCGCACATGCAACCGCAAACCTCGCGAATGACGGCGTCGTCATGAAGCCGCACCTGGTCAAGGAGATCGAGGATGCGAAGACCGGCGAGAAGCGGCTCACGGTGCCGAAGGAAAGCTATCGGATCGAGGTCAAGCCCGAGCACATGCGCTTCGTGCGTGACGCGATGGTCGACGTCAACATCAGCGGCACCGGCCGCGCGGTGTTTGCCGGCGCGCCGTACAAGGCGGGTGGCAAGACCGGCACCGCCCAGGTGATCAGCATCAAGCAGAACGAGAAGTACAACGAGAGCCGGGTTGACGAGCGACACCGCGACCACTCGCTGTTCATCGCCTTTGCACCGGCGGACAAGCCGACGATCGCGATTGCCGCCTTGGTCGAGAACGGCGGTTTCGGCGCGCGCGCGGCAGCACCGATCGTGCGCCTTGCGCTTGACTACTACCTGCTGGGCAAGGTGCCCGTTGGGCCGGCGAAGGAGGGGCCTGACGAAGAAGAGACCCCTCGCAAATTGGCCGAAGCGGCGAATCCAGCCGCCAGAGTCCGATGAGCGCCCTTGCAGTCCAGCGTGCCGGCCAGTTCGTGCGGCCGTTTTTCAGTGTGCTCGATGCCTCGCTGCTGGGCGTGGTTGGGTGCCTCGGTGTGATCGGCATGGTGACGCTCTATTCGGCCGGCGCCGACTTTCCCTGGCGCGTGACGGATCAGCTGCGCAACTTCGGCATTGCCCTGTTGGTGATGTTCATCGCCGCCAACGTGTCGCCCTCGCTGCTGATGCGACTGGCGGTACCGGTCTACCTGGTCGGGGTTGGACTCTTGATCGCCACCGAACTGAACGGAACCATCGTCAAGGGCGCGCAACGCTGGCTGGATCTCGGCGTTGCGCGCATCCAGCCGTCCGAAATCATGAAGCTCGGTCTGCCGATGATGCTGGCATGGTTCTTCCACAAGCGCGAGGGGTCGCTGCGAACCTTTGATTTCGTGATCGCGGCCTTGATCGTGGCGGTGCCGGTCGCGCTGATCGTCAAGCAGCCCGATCTGGGAACGGCCATTCTTGTCCTGGCAGCCGGCTGCTTCGTGATCTTCTTCGCCGGCCTGCCGTGGAAGTGGCTCGCCTTGATGGTGGTGGGCGGACTGGCCATGCTGCCGGTTGCCTGGACCCTGCTGCACGACTACCAGCGAGAACGGATCATGACCTTGATCGATCCGACCACCGATCCGCTCGGCAAGGGTTTTCACACCCTGCAGGCGATCATCGCCATCGGCTCGGGCGGTCTGCCCGGCAAGGGCTGGATGCAAGGCACGCAGACCCATCTGGAATTCATCCCTGAACGCACCAGCGACTTCATTTTCGCCGTCTACTCCGAGGAGTTCGGCTTCATCGGCAATACCGTGCTGGTGCTGCTGTACATCGCGATCGTCTGGCGCGCCCTGGCGATTTCGCTCAATGCGCCGACCCTGTTCGCGCGCCTGCTCGCGGCGGCGATCGCCCTGATCGTGTTCACGTATGCCTTCGTCAACATGGGAATGGTGAGTGGGATCCTGCCGGTCGTTGGCGTGCCCTTGCCCTTCATCAGCTACGGCGGCACGGCGCTCGTCACGCTGGGCATGGCGTGCGGGATCCTGATGTCAATCGCGGCCAATCGAAAACTGGTGCAAAGCTGATGTGGCGGCCGGCGCGTTGGCTGGCATCGGTCGTGGTAGTTGCGCTGGCGTCCTGCAGCAGTACGCCGCCGAAGAAATCGGTGTACTACCAGGACGACGGTCCGCCCGACCGCACTCCGGCCGATCTGGCCACAACCCCTGACGCAGTGCCGCGCGTAGAACCGATCCATCCGCGCGCCAATCGTCCCTACACCGCGCTCGGCCGCAACTACACGCCGCTTACCGGCGACACGCCGTTTCGACAACGCGGACTCGCGTCCTGGTATGGCAAGCAGTTCCACGGTAACCGGACGGCGAGCGGCGAGATCTACGACATGATGGCAATGACGGCCGCGCATCCGACTCTGCCGATTCCAAGCTACGTCCGTGTAACGGCAGTACGCAGCGGACGCAGCGTGATCGTGCGAGTCAATGATCGCGGACCGTTCAAGGATGAACGCATCATCGATCTGTCCTATGCCGCGGCGACCAAGCTCGGCTATGCCAGCGCAGGGACGGGTGAGGTCGAGATCGAGCGGATCACGACGACGCAGATAGCGAGTGGCGAGTGGCGGCGCTCGACACCTTCGGAGCTCGCGAGCGCGACCAACGGCCAGGCTTCGGCAGTCGCGATGTCCGCGCCGCTTCCTGCTGCATCGCCGCCAGCGTCTGCTGCGCCTCCGATGCCCAGAGCGAGCGGGCGCTGGACGGTTCAACTTGGCGCCTTCGCGCAGGAAATGAACGCCGAGGCACTCGCCGCACGTGCCGCGGCCCTGCTGACGTTCCTGGATGTTTCCGATTGGCCTGTTGCCGAGCGCACGCCGCGGGTCGAGCGCGATCAGGGCATTTACCGCGTGCTGGTCGGTGCGTTGTCGGACCGGGCTGCCGCGCAGGCCTTGGCGGGCGAGCTCGAGCGGGCACTTGCTCGCCCGACCGTGGTTTTGGCGCGCTGACTATCCAAAGGCCACAAACCGTTGTCGGGCTTTCTTACATTGCCTGGATTTAGCCTCGGATCAATTTCACTAATATCTTTGATATCAATTACTTGCAGCATCTGGCATGGGTCGTGCGTTCCTAGGCTAGGGGATCGACGTTTGAGCAAGAAGTACATGAAACCAATCAAGTTGCTTTTTGGAATCGTTGCCTTGGCCTTTGGGTCGGCGGCGCTTGCGTCCGAGTTCTGGGAGCCTATTCCGACTAATGGCACGACTGTCAACGGCAACCTGCGCAACGACAAGGCCAGCGGCGGCAGCGGCTTCGCCAGCGTCCGCGTGACCGGGTACAACGGGGTCGGCGGCCAGTTCGACGGTTATTTCTGGACCGGACCGGCCAGTCCGGTGCCGCCAGAGGCCTTCTTCCGTTTCTTCTGCATCCAGCTGGCCGAACATGCCGCCACCGGCCCGGTCACCTATGCCGCCAGCACATTCAACGATGTGGAGCTGAAAAAGCTCTTCGACATCGCCTACCCGAACCACGAAGACGCGGATTTCTGGGACGGCGGCAAGTCCGATTTCGGCACGTTCTCGTCGGCCACGATGGCGGCCGCATTCCAGGTAGCGGTCTGGAACATCGTGTTCGACAGTGACCTTGACCTGTCGTCGGGCAGCTTCAGGTGGACCGGGGCGTCTTCGGCGGTATCGATCGCGGCCCAGGACCTGCTGGACGATGTGAGTTCATATTCCGGTAATGCGTACACGCACTGGACGCTCTACCAGTTCGTAAACATCGGCAAGCAGGACTATGTGGCCGCAACCTATCGCACGCCAGAACCAGGCACGCTAGGAATGCTCGGCGCCGGGCTGCTTGCTCTTGCATTCGCAGGGCGACGCCGACGCCACTAGGCTGACTCCGGATTCGACCAAACTTAGGCCCCGGCGGGGCCGATTTTTTTGTCCACTGCGCCCTCAATCCGCGCGCCGCTTCAGCAGCTCATAGAGTTCCTCGCGCGCTACACCGGTCGCTTTGGATGCGAGGGACGCAGCGCGTGCCGCTGGCAGTTCTGCCGCCAGGAGATCGAGCAGGCGCCGCACGTTGGCGTCAAGACTTGCATGCCCGGCCGGCGCTGCATCCACCACGATCACGAATTCGCCCCTCTCCTGAACCTCGAATTCGGCGAGCGCCTGCGCTGCGCGAACACTGATCTGCTCGAACTTCTTGCTCAGTTCACGGCAAATCACGACACGACGTTCCGGCGCAAGGCAGGCCGCAAGCTCGCCCAGCAAGGCGCGCACGCGATGCGGGGCCTCAAACATGACGAAGGGCTCCGGCTGCGCGGCCAGCGCATCGAGTGCATGTCTGCGCTTGTCGGCGGTGACCGGCAGGAAGCCGGCGAAGCGGAACGTCGGTGCCGCGAGACCTGCAACGGAAACGGCTGAAGCGACGCTGCTCGCGCCCGGTATGGGGATGACGCGCTGGCCCGCATCGAGCACGCTGCGCACGATAAAGGCGCCGGGATCAGAGATTGCCGGTGTTCCTGCATCGGTTACCAGGGCGATTCGCTGGCCCTGAGCGATGCGTGCGACGATCGCGGCGGCGGCTTCGCGCTCGTTGTGCTGGTGTGCGGCCAGCAGCGGCGTTTCGATGCCGAAGCGCGTGAGCAAGGGACGCGTGGTCCGGGTGTCTTCGGCGGCGATCGCATCAGCCCGTGCCAGAACTGCAATCGCACGCAGCGTGATATCGGCGGCGTTACCCAAGGGCAGGGCGACTACATACAATGCAGCAGAAGGAAAATCCTGCTCCGCGACGCCTGCCCGTGCCATCCAATCTTCGTACATTTGCCAATGTGCTCGTTCGCTCATCGCGATCGAAGTTCGTGACCTGGGTTCGGGGCGCGCTCGCCGTGTTCGCGGCAAGTGTCGCATGCGCCACGGCTGCACAGACGACGCCCGCTGCCACGGCCGCTGAACCACCGCCTGCAATGCTCCTGCTGCTGCCGAGCGCGAAATCAATCTTCGCGCCGGCTGCCGATGCTGTGAGGCAGGGATTCTTTGCCGCCCACGGCGCCGGCGGGCAGGCGATCACAGTGCAGGTTGTCGAAGTCGACGATGAAGGCGAAGAGCTCGGGCGTGCAATCGCGGCAGCCCGGTCGCGTGGCGTGCGCGTCGTCGTCGGCCCTTTGCCGCGCACGGCCGTCAATGCGGTGATCGAAGGGCATCTCGCCGTGGCGCCGATGGTGACCCTCAACTATGCCGACCGCGACACGGCAGCGCCGGCCAGCCTGATCGAAGTCGGCGTCTCGGTCGAGGCAGAAGCTCAGCGGGTGGCACGAGTCGCTTTGTCCGAATTTGTCGGAGTGCGACGGGCCGATGCGCGGGCGCGCCTGCTCGTGGTGAGCGGGCCTGGTGCGCTGGATAGGCGCGTGGCCCAGGCCTTTATCAGCGCCTTGCGGGCGCAGGGTGAAACGCCGGTTTCAATCGATCTCGGCACCGAAACCATCGAGCGCGCTGCCACCCAATTGGCTGCACCGAATGTCGAAGCCGTGTTTCTCGCGCTCAACGCGCGCGATGCAGTCCTGATCCGCGCGCGCATTCCGCGCACAGTACTGGTGTTCGGCACTTCGATGCTGAACGCGGGCGATCCCAAACTGGCTCCCTCGGCTGCCGCCCCTGGCGCACGATCTGGAGGGCATTCGCTTTGTCGACATGCCTTGGCTGCTGCAGCCCGACCATCCGGCGGTGATGATCTATCCGCGCGACGCCCAGCTGCCGATCGATCTCGCGCGGCTGTACGCGCTCGGAATCGACGGCTATCGACTCGCGCTCGCCTGGATGAATGGCGAGACCCGTTTTGAACTGGATGGGGTGACCGGCCGCCTCCGCGTCGATCGCAGTCTCGGCCCGCGCGTGGAGCGAGTGCCGGCATTCGCGATCTTTCGCAATGGCGCGATCGAACGCGAAGAGCTGCGTTGATGGCGACCACGCGCCAGGTTCGTTTGACCAGCAACCGAGCGGGCGGTAACCGCGTTACGGGAGTGCGAACGCCGAGGCAGCGCGCCGGGGCCGCCGCGGAAGAATCCGCAGCCCGCCATCTGGGTGCAAGCGGCTGTGTCGTGCTGGCGCGCAACGCACGCTACCGTGATGGCGAGCTCGACCTCGTCGTTCGCGAGCGTGATGTCATCGTTTTCGTCGAGGTCCGGATGCGCTCGAGCGACAGCCGCGGTGGCGCGGCAGCGAGTGTCGACGCGTTCAAGCGTCGGCGCATCGTACGCGCAGCGCAGCGCTGGCTGGCCGAGCGCTATGGCGAGCGCTGGCCGGCCTGCCGCTTCGACGTCGTGGCCATCGATGGCAATGGCACAATCGAGTGGTTGCGCGACGCGTTCGTCGCCTGAGGAAACCCGGATGCTTCGAATCAAGTCTTATGCAGCAGCGCTCACTGCGCTGGTTTCAGTCGTTTCGTTTTCGGCCTGTGCGCCGCTGGTGGTTGGCGTCGTCGTCGCGGGCACCGCCTATGTAGGCACCGATCGACGCTCGACCGGCACCCAGGTCGATGACCAGACGATCCAGCTGAGACTCGCCAATGAACTGTCGTCGGCGCTGAAAACCAAGCCGGTTCATATCAACGTCAACAGTTTCGACCGGCGGGTCCTGCTGACTGGTGAGGTGCCGGACGAAGCGACCAAGTCCGAGGCGGGAGCCATTTCTGAGCGCTCGCAGGGCGTGCGCCTGGTCATCAATGAACTGGTGATCGCGCCACCGTCATCGATGTCGGAGCGGACGGCTGACATTGCGCTCGGCGGGAAAGTGAGGACCGCGTTCATCAATACGCGGGAGATCGCGTTCAACTCGATCGAGATCGTGACCGAGCGACACATTATTTATCTGCTGGGCATCGTGACCGAAAAGGAAGCGGACATCGCCGCGCTGGTGGCCAGCAAGGTCTCCGGCGTGCAGCAGGTGGTCAAGGTGTTCGAAATAGTCTCGCCCGAGGAACTGCAGCGTCGTCGTGACGGCACCGGTTCCTCGCCGCCGGCAGCGACTCCTTCGTCTGCGCCGGCCGCTGCGCCTGTTCGTGCTGCGACTCCAGCCTCACCTCCAACCACGACTCCGGCGCCGGCCCCGAGCGCAGCGCCGGGTACGCGCCAGTAGCCGCCCTGCATAGGCGCGCCGAGTTCGTGGCGTGCCGCAGACGGCGGCTCATCGCTGATCAGCGGGCACATCAGGCATTGCGTCACCGGCGCCTTGACTTATAGTGCGCCGCTCCGCACGGCCGCGCGGCCGAGACGGACGTTCCAACAAGGAGACTGAAATGGGCTGGATCGTTGTGCTGGGTATCGTCGCAGTGGTCGTGTTCTGGGCGGTTGGCGCCTATAACCGGCTGGTCAACCTGCGCAACAAGTTCAAGAATGCATTTGCGCAGATCGATGTGCAGCTGAAGCGACGCTACGACCTGATACCCAATCTGGTCGAAACCGCCAAGGGCTACATGAAGCACGAGCGGGAGACGCTCGAAAACGTCATCAAGGCGCGCAATACGGCGGTCACCGCCAATGCTGCAGCCGCCGCTGATCCGGGCAACCCCAGCGCAATGCAGGGCCTGATCGCTGCCGAAGGTGCACTGAGCGGCGCACTGTCCAGGCTGTTTGCTCTGTCGGAGGCCTATCCGGACCTCAAGGCCAATCAGAACATGATGCAGCTGACCGAGGAGCTGACCGGGACCGAAAACAAGATCTCGTTCTCGCGCCAGGCGTTCAACGACGCGATCATGAGCTACAACACCGCCGCGCAGCAGTTTCCGGCCAATGTCATCGCCGGCATGTTCTCGTTTGCGCCGGCCGAACTGCTGCAGGCGACCGAAACCGAAGAAGAGCGCAAGGCAGTGCGCGTGCAGTTCTGAACGCCATGGACATGCGGGCGGCGTTCGGACTGTCATTTTCCGCGCTGGTGCCAGGCGCCGTCGCGGACATGCCGCCGCGCGTGCTGCCGCCGCGCACGTTGCACTAGCGCGCGGCCATCGCCGTGGATTTTTTCGAGCACCAGGAGCTCGCGCGCCGCAGCACCAAGCGGCTGATCGTGCTGTTTGTGATTGCGGTGATCGCGGTGGTGGTCGCCGTCAACTTTGCCGCGACACTTATCTACTACGGCTTCATGGCGCCGACCGCAGCGCGCTATGTCGGTCCGGTGACGCTACCGACCGGCTTCTACCCTACCAATACCGTCGTGATTCTGGGTCTGATTTTCGGCGGCATGCTGCTGGAGACCAACCGGCTGCGCGCCGGTGGAGTTGCTGTCGCGCGCAGGGTCGGCGCGCGCGAGGTCGATCCGTCGACGCGGGATCTGCTCGACCGGCGCCTGCTCAATATCGTCGAGGAAATGGCAATCGCCTCGGGCGTGCCGATGCCGCGCGTGTTCGTGATGGACGGCGAGAGCTCGATCAACGCCTTTGCCGCCGGCCACTCGATCAACGATGCAGTGGTCACTGTCACGCACGGAACGCTGACCCGACTGTCGCGCGATGAGCTGCAGGGCGTGGTCGCGCACGAGTTCTCGCATATCCTGAACGGCGACATGAAGCTGAACCTGCGCCTGATGGGCGTGCTGTTCGGCCTGTTGATCGTCGCCATGGCGGGGCGCTTCCTGCTCGAAATCGGCGGACGCAGTCGCGGCGGCGGTGGTCGCAGCGGGGGGAGTGCGGTCGCCGTGCTCTTTCTCGGCGGGCTCGCGCTCTGGATCCTTGGCTATATCGGCGTGTTCTTCGGGCGTCTGATCAAGGCCAGCGTGTCGCGCCAGCGTGAATTCCTGGCCGATGCCAGCGCAGTGCAATTCACGCGCAATCCGGACGGCATCGGCGGCGCGCTGCGCAAGATCGGCGGGCTCACGCAGCAGACCGGGCTCGGCACGCGCATCAATCACCCGCAGGCCGAGGCGCTGTCACATCTGTTTCTGGGAGCTGCGCGGCCAAGCTTTGCGCGCGGCCTGTTCGCCACCCACCCGCCGATCGACGAGCGCGTGCGCCGAATCTACGGCCGCACGATGGAACTGCTGCCGGCCACGGAAGATGCGGTTGCGCTCGCACTCGGCGGACTCGAGCCGAGCGTTGAAACTGGGCCGCGGTCACCGATCGAGTTTGTTCAGTCAATTCCGTCGGCGGCCGCGGTCACTCAGTCTTCCGGCCAGACTGCGCCGATGCCGGCCGCGTTCTCGCCGGTGTCCGGGCTGATGGCGGCCAGCGCGTTTGCTGCGTCCCAGCTCTCGAACGAAGTCGGCACAGTTCGCCCCCTCGATCGCAGGAACGATCGCAATCTCGACCGCCGACACGATCTCGAACACGATCCGGATTTCGCTCTCGACGATGCGCAGCGCGCTGTGCTTGCCACACTGCGCGCCGCTGCTCAGGACGCCACGCGCGCCCAGCTGCTGGTCCTTGCTCTGCTGGTCGACAAGGCGATCGAACTGCGCACCCAGCAGCGCACGTTGATTGCTGAAACGTTCGGGGCAGACGGTGCGCGCATGGCCGACAGTTACCACGAAGACATCCAGCGCCTGCCGCCCGGCGCCCGCCAGGCACTCGCCGATGTCGCGATGCCGGCGCTGCGTCGCCTGCCGCCCGAGCCGCGCGCGAAACTGCTGCGCGTTGCGCACCTGCTGATTGCGGCCGATGGCAGGCTGACGGTGCGCGAGTTCCTGCTGTTCTCAATACTGAAGCGCAGGCTCGGCCCGGATGCTGGCCGCCCGGTGCCGGTGCGCTACGCCGCAGTTCGTGAGTTGGCAAAGGAAGCTTCTCAAGTGCTGTCGCTGGTCGCGCTGGTGCGCCTGCCGGAGCGGCCCGACCACGCCTTCAACGCGGGCGCTTTGCAACTGAAGGACGTCGATGCGCGCAGGGTGGAAGCTGAAGCGTTGCAGCTCGATTCGGTGTCCGCGGCGCTTGACCGCCTGAATCAACTGGCGCCGCTTGCCAAGCCGATCCTGATCAAGGCCGCGACGGCAGTTGCATTTGTTGACGACCGCACGAACTGGAAGGCTGCGAGTTCCTTGCGCATGATCTGCGCAGCGCTGGATGCACCGTTGCCGCCGCAGGTGTTGGCGGCCGAAGCTGCCTGAGGGCTGGTTTTTGCTCAGTGGTCTGTAACAGTCGATTCGGGACTGAAAGGCGGGCCCGGGCGCGCCGAGTGCGCGAAGCGAGCCGCGTCGAATAGCTCTCGCATATTCGCAAGGCGAGCGACAAAGCAATCGGCCGCCCCGGCCTGCAAGGCAGTTCTGAATTGGCTGTTACAGGCGACTAGTGCCAGACCCAGCCGATCAGAGCCGCCGTACCGGCGAGCAGTGCGACGAGCGACAGTACGACGGCGCCGACGCGCAGGCTGCGCAGCGTCGTTTCGCTGGGCGCGAATGCGAATCCGATCACGGGCAAAACGACCGCCAGCAACAGCGCACTGGCGGCGAGCTTCAGCGCGATTTCCTGCCAGGGCAGCATCGAGGGCTCCTTGTGTGTCGGGACAGCGTGAACAAGGATAAATGGCTTCCTTGTGCGCAAAGCAACTCGGTGTGCTCGGAATTCCGCCTATTCCTGAGCGGGCTCCGGCAGTCGGCTATGCAGTCCGGGACGAACTCCGACTCAACCGGGACAAGGCCTGTTCCAGCTTTTCGTGCGCGGCCAGCAGTTGCGCATAGCGGCGCTCGGATGGTTCGGCCTTGGCCCGGACCAGTTCTACCAGCGCCCTCCGCTCGGCGAGCGTCCACCCCGCCGTCGGCAAGATCGCGATCAGCGGGCAAAGGGCATCCCAGACGCGGCGCTCGCCGCTCGCGAAGCCGCGCAGCGAAGTCAGCCCACAGACCCGCTGCGCTCGATGGCTCGCAAGCTCGAGCGCGTTGGCACGATCGCTTGCCGAGAGTTGCGCCAGATAGCTTCCGATGCGCAGGCCGATCGACACTGGCGACCACTGCGGGACCGGTCGCTCTGGATAACACTCGAAGTAGACGTGGTGCCCGGCCAGGCGCTGGAGGACGTCCACCGAGCTGCGGTGTGCGCGGTTCCCTCGCAAGCGCGCGGTTTCGCTCGCAGCCAGGCGCAGCGCTGCGGCCGCGCGCGGGCGAAAGCCCAGCTTGAAGTAGAACCACCAGGCGCCCGACTGCAGCCCTTCCTCGTTGCCCTGGCCCAGTTGATAGGGCTCGATGCTGAAAGAGGTCGCCCCGAATCCGAAGTTCAGGGTGGCGAGATAGCGGGCGAAGTCATACGCAGACTCGCCGCCGCGAAACGTGTCGAAGGTGTTGAACGACACCGCTGCCGCGCGACCGGTGAAATCGGCCTGGTGATAGCCGACCGGCACGCCGTTGCGCAGCGTCAGGCCGCCGTAGATCGCTGGCAGAGGCGGGCGGCGCTCGGGCACCATGCCGATCAGCGCAAAGCCAAGTCCGCCGCCGTCGTCGATCAGCCAGACATCGCGTTCGTTGCCGTACTCGAACGCATCGAGGTCGCGCTCGCGCGTGACCATTGCGGCGCGGGCGAGGCCGATCAGGGCACGGGCATCGGCGCGCGACGCGCGGCGCATCGAGCGGGGCGCCCGTGCCAGCTCGTACCGCAGCTCAGGTCGCTCGCGTCGCAGAGGTCCGGTTTGCCAGGCGCGCGGCCCGCGCGCGAACATGGCTCGGGTACGCGACGGCGTCCCGGGCGCCGGGACGAGCTCGCAGCTCGGGTCGATCAGGTCGTAGAACGCCTCGCGGGTGAACTCATTGCCGGGCAACCCCGCGATGCGTCTGATCAGGAATGCGGCGTCGGTCTGTGCGCCCCGCAACCGGTCCAGCGCCTGGTATCCGGGAAGGTTCGCCTCGCGCAAGGCATGGGCTTCGATCGGTGACACAAGTAGCGGCAGCAGTTTCGCAATCGATTGCTCGGCGACGGTATCAAACCGGTCAAGACGCAGCGAGCCAGGCCAGCTCGCGGCGAGCCAGCGTGCGGTCGCGTAGTAATACGGAAACCAGAGAACGGTGCCGGCGATACCGGAGTAGGCCAATACGTCGCGATGCGCGCGCAGATCGGTGCGCCATTCGAAGCTATCGAGCATGCGTTCGACCTGGCGCAGTACCCGGGCGTCGTCCGGGTAGGCGCGCAGGAAACACAGGAGCTCGTGCAAGCGCCGGACTTGTGCGGCGGTGGCAAGGGAGATGGGCGCCAGCTCGCGCAGCAGTTCAAGGCGTGTACCCGCACTGCCGGGTCCGTAGCGATTCCGGCGTCGTTCGAGCGCGGCGAGCGCACGCGTCCCGGCGGCTGTGCGGTCAGCCGAAGCTCGGCCGGTAACGGAGGGCAAGGCTCGGGATCTCGGGTTCAGGGATCAAGGGGGCAATTCAGCGTGAGAGCAATTCGATTGCTCCTTGATCGCCTAGCCTAGCCCTTGCTTCCAAGTCGACTGACGATGACACCCGCCACCACCGGCGCGAGTGCCCACAGCAGGGCGAAAACAAACCTGGTCAGTGGCTCGCCCTCGTTTTGAAACACGAAATAGAGCAGCGTCAATGCAATCGTCGCGGCCACCACCGCCAGAACACCGGCGCGCTTCGCGAGCAGCCACGGATAGACGAAAACGCCGAGGATGACGATGAATGCGATCGTCACTGCGCCGGCGATCGCGACCGGGACCTCCATCCCTCAGGCGACGCCGGCGGCGTGTGCCTGCTGGTCGGCGTGATACGAGCTTCGGACCAGCGCGCCGCAGGCGGCGTGCGCTGAAACCCATGTTTGCGGCCTCGGCCTCGAACATCCTGAAGATGTCGGGGTGCGCATAGCGCCGCACCGGCAGGTGATGCGTTGCTCGGCGCCAGGTACTGGCCGACGGTCAGCATGTCGACCTCGTGCGCGCGCAGATCGCGCATCACCTGCAAAATCTCGTCGTCAGTCTCGCCGAGGCCGACCATCAGGCCGCTCTTGGTCGGTACTCCGGGCACACGCCGCTTGAATTCCTGCAGTAGCTTCAGCGAGTGTGCGTAGTCCGAGCCCGGACGCGATTCGCGGTACAGGCGCGGCACGGTTTCCAGGTTGTGGTTCATGACGTCAGGTGGCGCAGCGACCAGGATCTCGAGCGCGCGGTCAAGCCGGCCGCGGAAATCCGGCACCAGAACTTCAATCTTCGTGGCCGGCGCCAGCTCGCGCGTGGTGCGAATGCAGTCGACGAAGTGCTGTGCACCACCGTCCTTCAGATCGTCGCGGTCGACCGAGGTGATCACGACATAGCTCAGCTTTAGTGCGGCGATCGTTTTCGCCAGATTGAGCGGCTCCTCGACGTCGAGTGGATCAGGGCGGCCGTGGCCGACGTCGCAAAATGGGCAGCGCCGAGTGCACTTGTCGCCCATGATCATGAAAGTCGCAGTGCCCTTGCCGAAGCACTCGCCGATGTTCGGGCAGGTTGCTTCCTCGCACACCGTGTGCAGCCGGTGCTCGCGCAGGATCTGCTTGATTTCGTAGAAGCGGGTCGACGGCGAACCAGCCTTGACCCGGATCCACTCGGGTTTGCGCAGCGCTTCGCCCGCCGGCACGAGCTTGATGTCGAACTTCTTCAGGACCTTGCCGGTCTTGGCTTCGCCTCTGAGTTTGGCGTAGGGGTCGCGGGCCGGGGTTTCGCTCATGATTGTCGGTCGCAGCGCGTCGGCTGCAGTGCCACGCGCAGTTTAACGGAGCGCTGCAGACATGAAGCCGTCGGGTTCACGGCGAAAGGTGCGCCTGCAGTCGCTCACCGAGCTGGTCTGCCGCGCTATCCCAGGTGCTGGCGACGCCGAGGGTTGCGAGATCGACGGTCGGCAGTCCGGCGTAGCCGCAGGGGTCGATCATCGAGAACGGTGCCAGATCCATCGCCACGTTGAGTGCCACCCCGTGGTAACTGCGGCCATGCGAAATCTTGATGCCGAGCGCTGCAATCTTGGCCAGGCCGGTGAAGGGTGCCGGCGCGCGGCTCACCGGCCACGGGACAAAGATCCCGGGGGCACCTTTGACGCGTCGGCCGTCGACGCCGCAGGTGTCCAGGCTCTGGATAACCGACTGCTCGATTCGGAACACCAGCTCCTTGACGAAGATGCCAAGGCGGCGAAGATCGATCAGCGGATAGGCGACCACCTGGCCGGGCCCGTGATAGGTGATCTGGCCGCCACGATCGGTCTGGATCACCGGGATGTCGGTCGGCGCGATCAGGTGTTCGCGCCGGCCCGCCTGTCCAAGGGTAAACACCGGAGGATGCTCGACGATCCAGAGTTCGTCCTCGGTGTCGGCTTTGCGTGCGGAGGTGAAGTCGCGCATCGCCTGCCAGGTGGTCCCGTAGTCGACGCGCCCGAGCTTGCGTACCTGCATCGCTACAGAACGATTTTCACCAGTGGATGGCTGGTCAGTGCACGGTACAAGGAATCAAGCTGCTCACGCGAGGTCGCACGAATGGTCGCCGTCACGGACAGGTAGTTGCCGTCCTTCGATGTCCTCATTTCCAGCGTCGACGGATCGAAGTCCGGCGCGTAAGCCTGCACGACTTCGACAATCGCCTGCGCATAGCCTTCGACGCGCCGCCCCATCACCTTGATCGGAAAATCGGTGGGAAAGACCAGGCCGCGCGGCTCGCCGCCCGTGCCGCCGGAGTCGTCATCGCCGATGCCACCGCTCATGCTGCGCGTTGCGGCGCCCGTGCCAGCCAGGAGCGGGCGTCATCCATCTTGGCCTGCCGATACCACTCGAGCATCCTGCGAAACGCCGGGCCCGGCTTGCCGCTGCCAAGCGGCCGGCCGTCAAGAGATGTGATCGCCAGGACCTCGCGTCCCGACGAACTGAGCCAGATTTCGTCGGCCGCCCGCAGTTCCGCCTCCGGCACAGGCCGCAGTTCAATCGGCATGCCACGGTCACGTGCAATGTCGAGCACCGCGTCGACCGTGATTCCCGGCAGGATCTGCACCGACTTGCGCGGTGCGACCAGTCGTCCCCCTGTGACGATCATCGTATTGGTGCTCGAGCCTTCGGTCAGCATGCCGTCGCGCAGCATGATGGTTTCGGACGCTCCCTGGTCCACCGCATGCTGTTTCATCAGAACGTTTCCAAGCAGGGAAGTGGTCTTCAGATCGCAATGCAGCCAGCGCTCGTCGGGATGACTGACCGCGGCGATGCCGAGCTCGATCTGCTCGGCCGGTATCTCGGGCCACGGCGAGGTGTTGATGAACACGGTCGGAGCAGTGTCGGCTGGAAATACATGATCGCGCTTGGCGACACCGCGCGTGACCTGCACATAGACCGACTGGCGCGGCCACGGATGGCGGTCGATGACTTCGGCCGTCAGATCGAGCCAGCCTTGAATGGAATAAGGATTGATCGATGCGCACGCCGTCCAGGCTGCGCTGCAGTCGCTCGATAGTGCTGGCGCGCACGAAATGGCGCGCGTACGCCGTTGAGGGTATCGACCGGGACGACCTCGTAGACGCCGTCGCCAAAGATGAATCCACGATCGAGTACCGACACCTTTGCGTCGGCCAAAGGCAGCCATGCGCCATTCAGAAAACACGTTGCCTGCTGCCACTCCATCACGGGGTTCTCCTCCACCACAGACGAATCGCATCGTACGCGCGCGCGATCAGGCCGGCCTGATCGACGCGCTCGAGTGCCACGATCGGCACGTCCGCATAGGTGCGACCCGCGGCGCTGATCCTGAGCCGGCCCACCGTTTCACCCTGGCGCAGCGGAGCGAGCAGCGGATCAGGTCGTTCAAGCGCCGATTTCAGACCATCGTTGCCGATCAAGCGCAGGTCGGAAGTCGGAAGGGTGACGTAAACATCGCGCTCCGGTCCGATCGGCACTTCCGCGATGGTCGCCCTTCCAGACTTCCGGCCGCAGCAGCACCTCTCCGCGGCGATGCAGCCGCAGTGTTTCGAATTCGGTGTAGCCGTAGTTGAGCAGGCGCAATGCGTCCTGCGCGCGCAGCGCTTCGCTCGGCGCGCCGAGCACGACAGCGATCAGGCGCCGCGAAAAGCTTGCGTTCGAAGCGCCGCGCGTGCGACTGGCGGTTGCAACGATCGACCACCCCGAGGCTTCAAGGTGTCCGGTCTTCATTCCATCCACGGTGGTATCGCTCCACAGGAGGCGATTCCGGTTCGCCTGCGTGATGCGGTTATGGGTGAACTCGCGTGTGCGAAAGAACTCCGCGTACTGCGGAAAGTCGTACTGCAGCCGCTGCGCCAGGCGTGCCAGATCGGTCGCGGTCGAATACTGCTGCGGATCGGAAAAGCCGGTCGGATTGGTGAAATGAGTATTGACCATCTCGAGCCGCTGCGCTTCGCTGTTCATGCGGTCGACAAACGCCCTGACATTGCCGGCGGTGTGCTCGGCCAGGGCGACTGCAGCATCGTTGCCCGATACCACGAGCAGGCCGGCCAGCAGTTCTGCGACGCTGACCGGTCGGTTGGGTTCAATGAACATTCGCGAGCCCTCGCGTCCCGGTGCGGCAAAGGCTGCACGCGACACCAGGACCGGATCGTCCAGTCCGATGCGCTTTTCACCCAAAGCGGTGAACACCACGTAGGCGGTCATCAGCTTGGTCAACGATGCGGGTTCGAACTTCAGTACCGCTTCATGCGCGGCGAGCTGTACACCGCTGGTGGCGTCAACCAGCACCCAGGCGCGCGCCGCCAATGCCGGCGGCGCCTCGCCGCGCGCGCCAATACACGCGACGGCCAGCACAAAGGCGATCAGGGGGCGCAGAAAACGATCTCGGTTGAATCCAATCACGGAGATCAAGTATGAAGTGGGAGCGGGTCCGGGACGCCGGGCCTTCAGTCGAAACTTCAGGCGCTGATCAGATCCGGCGCGTGCGGCAGAGTTCCCGCGGCATGCGCCGGAGTCGGCCTAAATTCGGCGGCGCAGGGCGCGGAGGTAGTCCTGTCCCGCCGCCGGGCCAAGCATCGCGGTGACAAAACGCTCGGCTTCACGAACTCGTTCACGGAAATCTTCAATCGTGCGGCAGCGCTCGATACGCATGCTCAGCGTTTCCGCATCCGGCCCCAGGCGATCGTTGAGCTCGCGCACGGCGCGCCGCTTCGCCTCATCGAGGGTCATCGGATTTGGATCGTCGCCGCCCCCGCCCCCGCCCGCGGGCGCTGGCATCGCATCTTCACGCCCGCCGCTGATGGTCGGAACGTCGATCGGGCCGCTCTGGTTGGCCCGCTGGATCAGGCCGGCCGACTCGAGCTGAGCTATGACCGAGTCAATCGCGCCCGGCGGCAGCAGCATGGCGAGCTCATCCACGCTGCGCTTGCCATCGATCATGATCAGGACGCGCCGCGCCGTCATGGCAAGTTGCGCGGAGCGCATTGCAACTTCTACGATTCCCCTGGGCGTCTTTGCGAAGACAAGTGTTCCGTCCATGTTTCCCTGTCGCCCGATTCCGGGCGCGTCGACCGTTCCTGCTGGCGCGGCCGGGCCTGCCGTTGGCCGGCTTCAATCCCGCTGACTCTGAAGGCTTTGCGCGCTCGCGTCAAATGTCTGCATGGCAACAATGTGCTCGCTTATCAGGGCTTTGAGTATCGACAGTCGGCGATGAAAGAAATGGTCCGCCCCGGGAAGAACGATCACCGGCTGGTCCTGCGGCCGCGCCCAGTCGAGCACGTCTGCCAGGGGGATGGTTTCATCGAGTTCGCCGTGAATCACCAGGGAGCCGCGCGCGACCGCGGGCAGCGGCCACTTGCCGGCGGCGGCGCCTACCAGCACGAGTCGATCAGCCGGTCGACCGCGGTCGGCGAGAATCTTTGCGGAGCGCGCGGCCACGTAGCTGCCGAAGGAGAAACCCGCGAGCGCCAATTTGTGTTTCGGAGCGAGACGATCGCCCAAGTCGGGCAATGCAGGGATCGCGCCAAGCAGGTGAAGAAAATCGTCGGTTTCGCCGTGCCCTTCATCGTGTACGCCGGCTGTGGCGCCGACTCCGCGAAAGTTCATGCGCACTGCCAGCCAGCCGAGCGCGGCAAAGGCGCGCGCGATGGTCGCCGTGACCTTGTTGTCGAGCGTGCCTCCGTACAGCGGATGAGGGTGCGCCACGAGTGCGAGTGCCGCGCCTCCCTTTCGTGTCGTCGAGGGCAGATCGATCGCCAATTCGATGCGTCCAGCCGGACCGTCGATGAAGCGTCGCTCCTCGCGGAACATGCCGAGATCCCGCCGCTATATCCGCAGGCGTTCGACGATCCGGCCGCCGATCAGGTGCGAATCAATGATCTCGTCGACATCGTGCCGGTCGACATAGGTGTACCAGGTCCCTTCGGGATAGACGACCACGCAGGGACCTTCGTCGCAACGATCAAGGCAGCCCGACTTGTTGATACGGATCTTGCCTTTGCCACTGAGCCCGAGCTCCTTGATACGTGCTTTGGCGTGCTGTTGCATGGCACTGGCGTCACGGCGCGCGCAGCATGCCGAGCCGTCGTCACGTTCGTTGAGGCAAAAGAACACGTGGTACCGGTAATGACTCATGCTGCTCCCTGGGCGCTGCGCGCCGTCAGCCGCGAGACCCGCCTGTCAGTCGTGCCGCCCGGGTCCGCGCAGGCAGGTCCGGAGCCGTGACCTTCAATCACTCGATGAAGAATTTCGCCCTCGGATTGAGGCCGGCACTCCCTGCCCGATGGCGGCCCAGATTCGTTGTGCGCGCCGATGCTTGCGACAGGCGGATTATAGGAACCATGTCCCGGACCACGGTCAGGGTTCAGCCTGGCGCCCTAGAAGCCAGATTAGCAGCGACAGCGGCCAGGCCAGCGATAACCAGCGGGCCAGCGCGTTGAAATTGAGCAGTCGACCCTGGCGCCACTCCTGCAGATTGGCCAGGTAGTAGGGGTTCTCGGGCACGATATTCACTGCGACGAGCAGCACAAGAATGGCGAGCAGCGCAAAGGCACGCAAGGCACGGCGGGTACCACCACTGGCGGCCGCAAGCGAAAGCAGGCCGATGGCGAGGCCGCCAAAGGCGCCAGGCGTGAGCCAGGCCAGCGCGCGCTCGGGTCCGAACTGCACGGCATTGGCAAGCGACTTGGCGCCGAGCGCGACAGCGATCAGGGTCGCCAGCAGGGCCAGGCGAGGTGCCGCAGGTCGCATCACTGATGCCAGCGCGAGTCCGACCGCCAGTACAGCCGCGGCCACTACAAAGGCCTCGGCGAGCACGAATTCGGCCGGTCCAAACAGCGCGGCGTCGATCGTGAACCAGGTCAGACCCAAGGCTTCGGCCACCGCTGCCCCCGGCGCCTGCATATCGCCATTGCCGAACAGCATCGGTCCGGGATAGATCTGGGCGGCCGGCCACAGTACGACGATCAGCAGCAGAATCGGGGCATCGCGCTCGAACCAGCGCAGCCGCAGTTCGAGCAGCCGACCACTCTCGATCAGTCTTGAGGCAAACGGGGCCGCAAGAGCCGCTCCGATCAGCGCCCCGAGCGAATTGGCCACCAGGTCGATGTTCGAGGCGACGCGAGTGGGCAGAAAACTCTGGCAGGTCTCGACACCGGCAGCCAGTGCTGTCGATGCAATCAAGGCGATCACGACTGCCAGCAGGCCTCGAATGCGAGGATGCAGCGCCAGCACGATCAAGGCACCCAGCGGCAAGTACGCGAGCACATTGACTATGAGATCGAAGCGCGTCACATAACGTGGTACCGGGGCCGCGAGCCAGGCCCAGGGGGTCCAGCCCGAGGTCGCGCCAGCCACTCCATGGCGCGAGGCCCGAGTAGGCAAGCAACAGGACATAAGCAACGGCGGCCGCGCGCGCCAGCGGCGAGGACCGCAGGCGCCAGGGAGAACCGAAGGGGGCCAACTCCATGGCCGGGATTGTCGATTCGGTCTTGCTCGACTGACAAGGGAATGCAAGTGGCGCGCGACGGTAGGTCGGACGGGGGCGGTGCTAAAGTCGTTCAGCCACAACGAAACCACTGGCTTGGATCCTCTCAGCCCGATTCCACCGCACCTGCGCGAGCGTTTCAATGCGCCGGCGCTGTCGGGTTCAGCTATCGAGCGCTGGATTGCAGATGCCGGATACACCGGCGAATGCGAGGTCGAAGCGGTCGCACTGACCGGGTCGACCAACGAGGATCTGTTGCAGCGTGCTCGTGCGGCGCAGCCGCACCACCCCTGGCTGCTGGCGGCCGATGCGCAATTCGCTGGACGTGGCCGGCTGCGACGTGCTTGGATTGCGCGCCCACGATCCGCATTGTTGTTCTCGGTGGCCCTGCCGCTCGATCCACTGCCACCAGCCTTGCCTGCGGTCACTCTCGCCAGCGGGGTTGGTGTCGCCGAGTTTCTGGCGACGCGCGGCATCGAGGTGGCGCTCAAGTGGCCCAATGACCTGCGCATCGACGGCTGCAAGCTGGGAGGAATGCTGGCCGAGATCGCGGTCGACGTCGAGGGTCGTGCCACTCTGGTGATCGGCATCGGGATCAACGTCTGGCTGAACGACGACGATCGCCTTGCGATCGACCAGCCCACCATCGCACTCGCCGACCTGTTGCCTCGCGCGCAACTTGTGGCCGAGCGTGAAGCGTGGATCGGTGCGCTGGCCTGCGTGCTCCTGAAGACTGCTGAGCGATTTATCGTTGAAGGATTCGGCGCATTTCGTTCCCGTTTCAACGCTTTGCTCGAAGGGCGTGGCCAGGTCGTCGAAATCCTCGATGATGGACGCCATGTGGCCAAGGGGCGCGTGGTCGAGGTCGACACGATCGGCCGCCTGGTCCTGCAGACCGATTCCGGGATGCGCGCGATCAGTGTCGGCGACGTATCGATACGAAAAGAAAACGAATAGATGCGGCTGTTGCTGATCGACGTTGGCAATTCGGCGGTCAAGTGGGCCCTCGCCGAGGCCAAGACCGGGGCCGCGGCGGGAGCGGAGCCGCTGCAGGTGCAGGTCGAAGTTCATCGCGGGCGAGTTGAAGGCCTGCGCGAACGACTGCTGGCCGGCTGGCGGCGCGCAGCGGTGGACATTGCGATTGCATGCAATGTCGCCGCCGTTGCCGTCGTGGCGGAAATCGAAGCGGCAACGCTGACGCGCAAGCTGCCGCTGAAGTGGCTACGGTCGGAGCCGAACTACCGCGGCGCCTTCACTCTCGAGAACGCCTATCGCGAGCCGCGCCAGCTCGGCGCGGACCGCTGGCATGCGCTGATCGGCGCCTGTGCACACCAGTCCGCGCCGGTTCCGCTCCTCGTTGTCACTGCAGGTACGGCGACCACAGTGGATTGCCTGGAGGCAGTCGAGGGCGGGTGGCGCTTTATCGGCGGCGTAATCGCGCCAGGCATGCGGCTGATGCTGGAAAGCCTCGCACGCGGTACCGCTGGTCTGCCGCAGGCAAGCGGAGCTGTCGCTGCGTTCCCGGACCACACGGACGACGCGATTGTCAGCGGCGTGCTCGATGCGCAGGCCGGACTCGTTCAACGCCTGTTGCAGCGCTTCGCGGCGCGCCTCGGCAACCGGCCGCTAGTGCTGCTGGGTGGTGGGCATGCCGATACCCTGGCGCCGCTGTTGCGAGATGCGGGGATCGAACTGATGATCGAAGATAATCTGGTCCTGCGCGGACTGTTGGCGCGGGCTTGCAACGAATCCTGAATAGATCGCATGAAGCTTGCGTTCTTGTTGCTCATTCTGCTCAACCTGGCGCTGTACGCATGGCAGCAGGGCGCTTTCGGCCGCTTTGCAGAAAGCGGACGTGAACCCGAGCGCATTTCGCTGCAGATTGAGCCTGAGCGCTTCCGTGCGCTGAGCGAGAAGGACGTTGCCGCCCTGCGTGAACGGGCGACCAGCGCGCCGCCGCGCGCCGCCGCGCCGACCGAAGCCGGCATCCAGGCCTGTGTCGAATTCGGCGACTTCAGCGGCGCCGAGGCGGCGCGCGCGGAGGCAATTCTTGCCAAACTGGGCATGGGTGCCAGGATGAGTTCGCGCGTGGCCGAAGTGCCCGGCTGGTACCAGGTCTTCATGCCGCCGTTCAAGACACGTGCGGAAGCCGATCGCCAGGCTGATGAATTGCGCAAGCTCGGTGTCAAGGATGTTCTGGTGGTCGGCGAGGGTGCACAGCGCTTCGGATTGGGCCTGGGTTCGTTCCGTGCACAGGACGCCGCCAAGGCGCACGCCGCGGCGCTGGAAAAGCAGGGTGTGAAAGGCGTGCGAGTCTCTGACAAGGCCTCGACGATCAGCGTGACCCGCTTCCAGCTGCGCGAAGTCGATGCTGCCGCCGCGCAGCAACTGGCAGCGATTCAGAAGGAGTTCCCGGCGCAATCCATACACCCCTGCCCGTCGACCTAGCGCCTGAGTTGAAGCTCGGAAAAGACGGCCGCGATCGCCTGTTCGAGCTGTGGCAGCAGAGCTCGCCGCGCGGTCAGCCGCACCGGATCCGACCCGCGTAGGGCCTGTGCCCAGACTGAATGCGGGAAGTGCGTGTCGTCGGCAAAGCGCGGGATCACGTGCCAGTGCAGATGCGGGGTCTGGTTTCCAAGGCTTGCGACGTTGACCTTGTCCGGTGCCAGAGTCGCACGTATCGCCGTCTCGACCGCAAACACGACTGCCATCATTTCGTTGCGTTCATCGGGCTCAAGATCAGTCAACTCGCGCACATGCTGGTTCCAGATCACGCGCGCGTATCCCGGATAGTCAGGCTCGTCGACCAGGACCACGCGCAGGCGAGCCGATCCCGCCACCCGCCGGCCACCCTCTGTACTGCACAGCTCGCATGCCGGGCTCGAATTCTCATCGACGCTCAAATCGCCACCTCGTGCGAGTAGATGCGCCGCACACCGGCCGCCATCATCCGGTCCCAGGCCTCGAACAGCGAGTCTCCAACTTCTATGCCGCGGCAGGCGTCCTCAACCACATACACTTCGTAGCCTGCCGCACGCGCGTCCAGCGCGCTCCAGGCCACGCAGAAGTCGGTCGCAAGTCCGGCGATGTAAAGCGTTGTGATGCCGCGTTCACGAAGGTAGCCGTCGAGCCCGGTCCTGGTTGCCCGATCGGCCTCGACGAAGGCCGAGTAGCTGTCGATCTCGTGCCGATAACCCTTGCGGACAATCAGCTGGGCATGGTCGATCCTCAGATCAGGGTGAAACTCTGCGTCGCGCGTTCCCTGCACGCAGTGATCCGGCCACAGCACCTGCGGTCCGTAGGGGAGTTCGATGGTCTCGTAGGGTTTGCGTCCGACGTGCGATGAAGCGAATGAGCCGTGCCCGGGCGGATGCCAGTCCTGCGTCAGAATCACGTTGTGGAAGCGGCGCGCCAAAGTATTGATGAGCGGCACGACCTCATCACCCTGCGGTACGGCGAGTTGGCCACCTGGGCAGAAGCCGATCTGAACGTCGACCGCCAGTAATGCAATCTCTTCATGGGTGGTCGAAGGGCCGGACATGACGAGCCTTCTCTCCTCGCTTATGCTTCCTGACGATACGCTCGATGTCCGTGGTGCGGCGAACGCGCGACGCGCGGCCAGATGAATGGAAGCAGAAGTCTCGTTTGGGCAGGAACGACGATGCGGTTGGTACTTACTGGCGTTCTTGCGGCAAACCTGCTCGGCTCTGGCTGCGCCACGGACGCCGAAATGAAGGCGGTGGAACCACGCGAAAGCCAAAGCTATTCAACTGGCAGCAATATGCCAAAGCGGGATCGAATTTCGAATGTCAAGACAGTCGACAAGGACGATTTCGACAAGCAAGGACCACCGCCGATTTCCGCGCCGACTGCGCGCCCCGGTGCCGGACCTTGATTGCAGAAATCGCGCCGCACGCTTACCTGCTTGCCGGGCCGGTGTCAGCCGCTGCCGAATCGCGTCAGACCAGCACGCGCTCGATGCCGCCAGCGTTGGCGCGCGCAACGTACTGCGGCAGCCAGTCCGCTCCGAGGGCGTGACGCGCCATCTCGACCACGATGTAGTCGGCATCGACGTCCGCGTCTTCGTTGTAGCGCTTCAAGCCCTGCAGGCAGGACGGGCACGAGGTCAGCACCTTGACTTCGCCGGCAAAGCCATCGGCGCGTAACGCAGCGGCACCCTGGCGCACTTCGGCTTCCTTGCGGAAGCGCACCTGGGTCGAGATATCGGGCCGTGCGATGGCAAAGGTGCCAGACTCGCCGCAGCAGCGATCGCTCTTGGTCGATCGCCACCGCGTCGACCGTCGTCACCAGTGCATTGACGGTCTTCAGCGGGTCCTGCAGTTTCATCGGCGTATGGCAAGGATCGTGATACAGGTAGCGCACGCCGGTGACTCCCTCGACGCGAATTCCTTTTTCCAGCAGGTATTCGTGGATGTCGATGATGCGGCAGCCGGGGAAGATCTCATCGAAACGATAGCCCTGCAGCTGGTCGTAGCAGGTCCCACATGAGACGACCACTGTCTTGATGTCGAGGTAGTTCAGCGTGTTGGCCACGCGATGAAACAGCACGCGGTTGTCGGTGATGATCTTTTCCGCCTTGTCGAACTGGCCAGCGCCGCGCTGCGGATAGCCGCAGCACAGGTAACCCGGGCGGCAGCACGGTCTGCACGCCGGCATGCCACAGCATCGCCTGCGTTGCGAGGCCGACCTGCGAGAACAGCCGCTCCGAGCCGCAGCCGGGAAAATAGAACACCGCCTCGGTGTCGCTGGTCGTGCGGTGCGGATCGCGGATGATCGGCACATAGCGCACGTCCTCGATGTCGAGCAAGCGCGCGCGCAGTCTTCTTCGGCAGATTGCCCGGCATCTTCTTGTTGACGAAGTGGATCACCTGCTGCGGTGATCCTGGGCGCGCCCGCCGGTGGTCGCCGGCGGCTGCTTCGTCTGTGCTGCGGCCGAGCGCCCTGAACAGATCGCGCAGCGATGCGCTGCGCCTTGTAACCCCAGTCGATCATCACGGTGCGCGCGAGCTTGATCGTCTGCGGATCGCGTCGCGTTCAGGAAGAACATCGACGCTGCGGTGCCCGGATTGAACTTCTTCTTGCCCATGCGCCGCAGCAGGTCGCGCATCGCCATGCTGACGTCGCCGAAGTCGATGTCGACCGGACACGGTGACTCGCACTTGTGGCATACCGTGCAGTGATCGGCGACATCCGAGAACTCGTCCCAGTGCTTGATCGACACGCCGCGCCGGGTCTGCTCCTCGTACAGGAAGGCTTCGATCAGCAGCGACGTCGCCAGAATCTTGTTGCGCGGTGAATAGAGCAGATTGGCGCGCGGCACGTGGGTCGCGCAGACCGGCTTGCACTTGCCGCAGCGCAGGCAGTCCTTGATCGCGTCGGAGATGCTCTTGATGTCGCTCTGCTGCATGATCAGCGACTCGTGGCCCATCAGGCCGAAGCTCGGCGTGTACGCATTCGACAGATCGGCGCCGGGCAACAGCTTGCCTCGATTGAAGCGACCTTCGGGATCGATCGCGGACTTGTATCGCCGGAAATCCGCGGTTTCGGCGTCGCTCAGGTATTCGAGCTTGGTGATGCCGATGCCGTGTTCGCCCGAGATCACGCCGTCCAGGTCGCGCGCGATCTGCATGATGCGGGCGACGGCGGCATTGGCCCGCTGCAGCATCGCGTAGTTGTCCGAGTTGACCGGGATGTTGGTGTGCACGTTGCCGTCGCCGGCGTGCATGTGCAGGGCGACGAACACGCGGCCGCGCAGCACGCGGCGATGGATTGCATCGCACTCGGCCAGCACCGGCGCGAAGGCGCCCCCGAGAAGATTCTTTCGAGCGCAGCCCGCACTTCGTTCTTCCACGACACGCGGATCGTGTGGTCCTGCAAGACATCGATCACGCGGGTGGCTGCAGCCCCGGGGCGCGGCGCCGCCCAGGTGCGTGAGTCCGAGCTGCGCCAGTTCGGGGATCGATGGCGCGAGCGGGGCGTCGAGGCGGCTCAGAAGCCAGCGCCAGCGCCGCCGTGCAAACGCGATCAGCTCGCGCGCCTGCTCGATGCGATCGCCGAGAATCTCCGCGCGCGAAAGGCGGTCGAACTCGACATCGCCGGTCTTGCCGAGTGCGAAGGGAGTCGCAAACCAGGCCTCCAGTTCGTCCAGAAGTTCGAGCTTGTTCTCGATCGACAGTTCGATATTGATGCGTTCGATCGCGTCGGTGTATTCGCCCATGCGGGGCAAAGGAATGACGACATCCTCATTGAGCTTGAAGGCGTTGGTGTGTTTGGCAATCGCCGCCGTCTTTGCGCGGTCCAGCCAGAATTTCCGGCGCGCCTCGGTACTGACTGCGACGAAGCCCTCGCCGCTGCGCGCATTGGCCAGGCGCACGACCTCGGAGGCGGCCTGCGCCACCGCCGCATCGTCGTCGCCGACGATGTCGCCGACCAACACCATTTTCGGCAGGTTGCCGCGCCGGGCCTTGGTCGAATAGCCGACCGCGCGCAGGTAGCGCTCATCGAGGTGTTCCAGCCCGGCGAGCAGGACGGGGGAGGGGACTCCGTCCTTTGACTTCTCGCCGTTCGCGCGTGTCGCGTCGGCTCCGGCGCTGCCCCGGCGTTGCGCTGCCAGGTAGTCCGTGATCTCGACCATCGCCGGTACCGCGTCACGCGCCTGACCGAAGAATTCCAGGCAGACAGTGCGGATGTGCTTCGGCATCCGATGCACCACCCAGCGCGCGGCGGTGATCAGACCGTCGCAGCCTTCCTTCTGCACGCCCGGCAGTCCACCGAGGAACTTGTCGGTGACGTCCTTGCCAAGGCCGACCTTGCGAAAGCGTGCACCGTCGAGCACCAGGCGCTCGGTCTTCAATACCGCTGCCGTTTGCGCCGGCTGACGCCCGTCCTTCCAGGTCAGCTCGAACACCGCCTGTGCTGCGTCGTGGATCTTGCCGAGGTTGTGGCCGATGCGGGTGACTTCGAGCCAGTTGCCCTGCGGATCGACCATGCGCCACCACGCGAGGTTGTCGACCGCGGTGCCCCACAGCACCGCCTTCTTGCCGCCGGCATTCATTGCGACGTTGCCGCCCACGCAGGAGGAATCGGCCGAGGTCGGATCGACTGCAAACACATAGCCGGCCCGTTCCGCGGCGTCGGCCACGCGCTTGGTGACCACGCCCGCTTCGGAAAAGACGGTCGCTACCGGCGCTGCCGACGCCCGGCAATGTCTGCATCTCAACCGCCGACAGCGTTTCGAGCTTTTCGGTATTGATGACGGCCGACATCGGCGTCAACGGGATCACACCGCCGGTATAGCCGGTGCCGCCGCCGCGCGGAATGATGGTCAGGCCAAGTTCAGATGCAGGCGCGCACCAGTCCCGGAATCTCGTTTTCGTTGTCCGGCTGCAGCACGACGAAGGGATACTCGACGCGCCAGTCGGTCGCATCGGTCACGTGCGAGACGCGCGCAAAGCCATCGAATCGGATGTTGTCGTCGCGCGTATGGCGCGCCAGCACCCGGCGCGCTTTCTTGCGCAGGTCCCAGGTCGGCGGAACTCGTCCTCGAAGGCCTGCACGGCCTTGCGCGCGGCGGCGAGCAGCGTGCCGACCTTGGCGTCGCGCACTGCGTCATCTGGCTCACGCCGCTTTTCGATCTCGCGCAGCCGATGGTGCAGCGCCTCGATCAGCGCCGCGCGCCGCTTCGGATTGTCGAGCAGATCGTCCTGCAGATAGGGGTTGCGCCGGACGACCCAGATGTCGCCGAGCACTTCGTACAACATGCGCGCCGAGCGTCCGGTGCGACGCTCGCTGCGCAGTTCGTCAAGTACACGCCAGGCTTCGGCGCCGAGCAGCCGGATCACGATCTCGCGATCCGAGAATGAGGTGTAGTTGTAGGGAATCTCGCGCAGCCGAACCGGTGGTTCGAGCACGGGCGAATCAGTGTGCAACGCCTGCGGCGGCGTGGGAGCGTTCATTGCGTTGGGGAGCGCACTGGCAGCGAACGGTCGGTCCTCGGCAAGGCCTGAATTGTATCTGCTGCGCCGCAGCGAAGACCCTTATTGGTAGGCGGACAGTGCACGTACAGAGCTTGGATAGCGGCGCGGACGGCGCGCCGGCCCTGCGGCAATCAAGCGCGTAGCGGCGGCTCGGACATCGCCGCGACCTGTTCACGCAATTCGAGGATGCGCGCTTCCCAGTAGCGCGGTTCGCCGAACCACGGAAACGCCGCCGGAAACGCCGGATCGGTCCATCGTCGCGCGATCCACGCTGCGTAATGAATCAGCCGCAAGGTGCGCAACGCCTCGACCAGGTGCAGTTCGCGCTCATCGAATTCGCGAAACAACTCGTAGCCCGCAATCAAATGCCGGAGGCGTGTTGGCGCCTCTTCAGGACCGCCCAGCAGCATCCAGAGGTCCTGCACTGCGGGGCCAATGCGGCTGTCGTCAAAGTCAACGAAGTGCGGGCCGTCATCGGTCCACAGGACATTGCCTTCGTGGACATCGCCATGCAGGCGCAGGCGCGCGACGTCACCGGCGCGTTCAAAGCTTGCGCGCACACCATCGAGTGCCTGGTCCACGACGCCGCGGTACACCGCTCGCAACTCTGGCGGCAGCCAGTCGTGCGCGAGCAGGTAGCTGCTGGGCTCCCTTCCGAAGGACTCGAGATCCAGCATCGGCCGTTGCGCAAATGGTGCCGTGCTGCCGATGCCATGGATGCGACCGAGGAACCGTCCAAGCCATTCGAGCGTCGTGCGGTCGTCGAGGTTCGGCGCGCGTCCACCACGGCGCGGAAACACTGCAATTCGGTGCCCCACGGCATGATGCAGAGTCCTGCCGCGCAGGCGCAGCGGCGGGACTGCAGGAACTTCGGCCGCCTCGAGTTCCTCGGTGAAGGCATGTTCTTCGAGGATCTGCGCGTCGCTCCAGCGGCCCGGCCGGTAAAACTTGGCGACGACGAAATGCTGGCCATCGATCGATTCGTCGAGCCCGATCTGGAACACCCGGTTTTCATAGCTGTTCAAGGCCAGCAGCTGGCCGGAGGTGACGAGCCCCGCGGCGTCGAGCGCATTGAGTACGACGTCGGGAGTCAGGTCTGCATAGGGTGAAGCGGCCGATTCAGTCGAGGGCTGCATTCCATCATGGTACGGGGCGGGCGCTTCGGCCGCGCGAGTTCAGCATCCTGGGACGATTCTTTTCGACTCGCGACCGCCCCAGCATCAAGGATGCTCGGCTTCATCGACTCATGATCACTCAACATTAGAATGACACGCTTGTCTTTGAGCCTGACTGCCCCCGGGACTTTCATGACGATCGACTGGAACGCCTTCACTCCTTGGTCGGCAACTATCGGCGGCATGATGATCGGACTTGCGGCCGCGCTGTTTGTGCTCGTCAACGGCCGGGTCGCGGGGATCAGCGGAATCCTGGGTGGACTTCTTCGATCGCAAGCCGGTGACCGCGCTTGGCGGTTCTCCTTCGTCGCCGGCCTTTTGGCCGCGCCGTTGATCTTTACCGCGGTCGCGGCGCGGCCCGCGGCCGTCATCGACACCGGACTCCCGGTCCTGATCGTGGCTGGATTGCTGGTCGGTGTCGGAACTCGTTTTGCGGGCGGTTGCACCAGCGGTCATGGCGTCTGCGGGCTATCGCGTCTGTCGCCGCGCTCCCTGGTTGCAACGCTGTCATTCATGGGCGCCGGATTCGCGACCGTCTTTGTGGTCCGACACATGATCGGTGCCTGAAGTGAAACCCCCACGCGCACTCTGTTCGCTGGTCCACGGACCGGTCAGCAGGCAGGTCCGCGGTCGGCACTGAGATGGCCACGGCGTTTGCGTTTGTCGTAGGGCTGGTCTTCGGGCTTGGTCTGATCATCTCCGGCATGGCGAACCCGGCCAAGATCCTGGGATTCCTCGATCTCGCTGGCCCGTGGGATCCGTCGCTCGCACTGGTGATGGCAGGTGCAATTTCCGTGGGCGTGTTCGCGTTTGCGCTGGCCCGCAAGCGGACCAGCAGTTTGCTCGGTCTGCCCATGCAACTGCCTTCGAACCGAGTCATCGATGCCCGACTGGTCGGAGGCAGCCTCGCGTTTGGCATCGGCTGGGGCCTGGCGGGGTTTTGTCCCGGTCCGGCAATCGTCGCGCTGGGTGCGGGCTACGCGAAGGCAGCAGCGTTTGTCGCTGCAATGGTGGTCGGCATGGGAGGCTTCGAACTGATCGAGCGCACCTTGACTCGTGCGGTGCCCGGCAGCTCGAGCGCGTGACCACGATGCTGATCTTCCGCCAGCTATTCGACCCACAGTCCTCGACCTACTCATACCTGCTGGGCGAGCCGCGTTCGCGCGAGGCAGTGCTGATCGATCCCGTGTTCGAGCATGCACGCCGAGACGCTGCTTTGGTGCGGGAGCTCGATCTCAAGTTGAAGGCCACTCTTGAAACCCATGTGCACGCCGATCATGTGACTGGCGCCTGGCTGCTCAAGCGACAGTTCGGAGCCGCCATCATGTTGGCCGCGGCCGGTGGTACCACGGGCGCCGATCGCGGCCTGGTGCACGGCGATCGTGTGCACTTCGGCGACCGGCACCTCGAGGTGCGCGCCACGCCCGGCCACACCGCGGGCTGCCTCACCTTTGTGTTGGACGACGCCAGCATGGCGTTTACCGGCGATTGTCTGCTGATCCGCGGCAGTGGTCGCACCGACTTTCAGCAAGGAGATGCGCACACCATGTTTCATTCGGCGCGGGAGCGGATCCTGACGCTGCCGCCGCACTGTCTGCTTTACCCGGCACACGACTATCGCGGGGTGATGGCGACGACCGTGGCCGAGGAGCGGAGATTCAATCCACGGCTCGGCGACGCCGTCGGCGAGTTCGATTTCGTCGGCTACATGGACAACCTTGGGCTGCCGCATCCCAAACTGATCGACATCGCGGTGCCGGCGAACCTGCGTTGCGGCCGCCCCGAGTCGGACGGAGAACTTCCAGCCGAGCCGACCTGGGCGCCGCTCACGTACACCTTTGCCGGCTTCTGGGAAATCCAGCCACAGGCACTCGAAGAATGCGCTGCCAGCCTGCAGCTCGTCGACGTCCGCGAGAAAGACGAATTCGACGGGCCACTCGGCCGCATTCGTGGTGCAAAGCCGATCCCTCTGTCGGAGTTGGCCGTCCGCAACGCGGAGCTGACGCGTGAGCGTCCGGTGGTGGCTGTATGCCGCGTCGGCGCCCGTTCGGCGCAGGCCGTTGTACTGCTGCAAAGGGCCGGCTTCAGCGACGTCGCCAATCTAGCGGGCGGAATGGTGCGCTGGCGCGCCGAAGGACATCCAGTCCAGGACGTTCGGGCCTAGGGCAAAAAAAAGCGCCCCGAGTGCGGGGCGCTTAGTCCGATACGAACTTTTTGTATCGGCCTGCGTGTGATTAGGTCGATGACCGCCTAAGTGCTTATCGACGTGCGCGCCGACGCAGTCCCAGCCCGATAAGGGCCGCGGCCATCAGGGCCAGTGACGAGGGCTCCGGCACTTTGACGCCGCCACCTTCGCTGGTCAGTCCGCCAACCGCATCGATCTCGTTGTCGCCGTCACGCAGCACGGCGCCCGGGCCGCCGTGCGTGACCGACGCGTAGCGGAACGTCGCTCCGCCAGCCAATTGATACACGGCGACGAAGCCGTCCGCGATGTTCGGGTCGGGCGACCAGCCGGCACCGTAGACATGAACAAGAGACGCCTGGGTCCAGCCGCCATCGGCGGCATTCGGGTCGTTGGACAACCATGCGGTGTTTTCGAGCACTTCGCCGGGCACAGGGCCATGGTCCACGAACACGAACACGGCCAACTGGTTGGCCTGACCGCCGAGGTCCCAGACTATGCCCGCGGACGGGCGGCCACCGGCTACACCGCCTCCGAAATCGATGGTATTGCCCACGTCCTGCACCCAACTGAAGTCGAGAGCGTTGGCGGAGCCCGGAACCGAGCCCCCGAGGCCGTAGGCGCCGAGCACAGCCGGGTTGGTAGCGAAGCCCACCCCATCCGCGCCCTTCATATACGACCCGAGGCCGAAATTGGCCGGATTCGTCCATATTCCGTTCTCAATGCAGGTGGTGGCTGGGTTGATGCCGAGGTCGATGAAGGTCTGAACGGTCGCGCCGAAGACGGCATTTCCGACCTGGTCCGTGGCAGTGGTGAGGCACGGATCCGCCATGGCGTTGGTGGATGCCAGCAGAGCAACAGACACAGCAGACGAGAAGGCGATACGCTTGAATTTGGCAATCATTCCCCACTCCTATGTTCAGAACCAACCTGCCGAGAACTGCTGTCCGATGACTCAAGTCGATCCGACCCCGGCGCTCCATCCAAGTGAAAGCATTAATCGTGCCCCGAACCGTAAACGATTGAATTTGTTAAATTTTGGCCTTCACGGCCACGTGGACGAAGCCATGATGTGGAAAGAATTCCGACATGGGGAATTCCACCCATGAAAGCCAGTCACACGAGCAGCAGTTTGGCTGCGAGCAGCGCAGTCGCACCTGCCAGCAGCAACCAGAAGACCGTACGCGCGCCGCCCACGTTGTCCGACTCCATCTCCCGCTCTGCTGCTGGTCTGGAAGTGATGTACACGCGTTGAGGTGCCCGCTCCGCGTGAAACGCGAGCATTGCCCACTCCTGCATTGACACCTCGGACACCACCACCCCCGCCTGATCTTCCGTCATTGCCTGCTCCGTATTGAATTGTGGTTGGGATCAACTATTGCCGTGCCAGGTCGGACGAACCCGGACGCTGGGCCAGAACGCCGCGCACGCACTGGCTGCGTGCCTCGCCCGGCTGTTGTTCGGCGCAGACCTCGCTGGCAAGCGCGACTTCGTTGGACGGTAAGACGATGTGAGCGTGCACTGACCAAACGATGGGTCCGAGCAGGACAGCAACTATTCCGACCGCCAGCAGGAGGCGGATCGCACTGGCAAGCCTGACTCGTACGCCGATCGGATGGGGTTGGAAGGTCATTGAATCTTCGCCGTAGGTTGGCAACTGCATTGGTGTCGATTTCATGGTGCATTCCTCTTGTGCTGAAGGCTGCGATCGGGAACGTTTGGCACAGACGCATCGTCGGGCTGAAGCACCATTCAGGTCGTTGGGGACGGCCTTAAACGTCCTTAAATCAACAGCATCCCAGTAAGCTCGCGCCGGGAAACGACAACTGAGCTAGCCAGCAAAGGGATCCCCGCTGTCCCGACTGCTTTCGAGCGGTAGGGGCCAGCCCGGGCAAGCATGAGAACCAGCGACGCTGCAGAACTGCGTTTCAGCCGATTTCGGCTGCGGCCGGCCACGCGCCTGCTCCTCGACGGCGCCGCGCCGGTCAAGCTGGGAGGGCGGGCGTTCGACGTACTGCTGGCCCTGGTAGAGCGGCGCGAGCGCGCTGTGTCCAAGCGCGAGCTGCTCGAGCTTGTGTGGCCCAATCTCGTGGTCGAAGAGAACAATCTGCAGGTCCAGGTTGTAGCCCTGCGAAAGCTGCTCGGCCCGGCTGCGATCACCACGATCCCGGGGCGCGGCTATCAGTTCACGGCCGCGCTTGAAGGCGCCGCGGTGGTCGACGCCGCCCCTCCTTCTCGAGCCCCTGCGAAGTTGGATCACGCCCCAACCAACCTGCCCGATGAACTGCCGCCGCTCTACGGCCGCGATGAAGAGCTCGCAGCCTTGGTCGAGATGATTCAGCGCCATCCCTTGGTCAGCGTGGTGGGCCCCGGGGGCATCGGTAAGACCCGGCTGGCGCAGGCCGCGGCGTATGGCGTGCGCGACGCATATCGCGACGGAGTCTGGGTGGCGGAGCTCGCGCCGGTGGCCGACCCGGCACTGGCTATCAGCACCGTGGCTCGCGCGCTCGATTTGCAACTCGGTGCGGAAACGCAAGCGAGCGGCTTGGCCGAGTTGGTGCGGACCCGCGAAATGCTGCTTGTGCTCGACAACTGCGAACACCTGCTCGACACGGTTGCCGAACTGGCCGCTGCCCTGCGTCGGACAGCCCCTTTGGTGCGAATTCTGGCCACCAGCCAGGAGCCACTGAAGCTTGCCGACGAACAGGTGTATCGATTGGGCACGCTCGCCTTGCCTGACGGCACTTCGGCCGACGCGGCGTGCAATGTCGGTGCGGTGGCCCTGTTCAATGCCCGGGCACGAGCCGCCGATCCGCAGTTTTCGCTCAGTGCCGCCAATCTGGACGCCGTCATCGAGATCTGCCGCCGACTGGACGGGATTGCGCTGGCGATCGAACTGGCAGCAGCGCGCGTTCCCTTGCTGGGTGTCGACGGCCTGCGTGCACGCCTCGATGACCGCTTCCGCGTGTTGACAGCCGGTGCCCGCTTCGCACTTCGACGCCACCAGACTCTGCGTGCCGCGCTTGAGTGGAGCCACGCGTTGTTGACGACCGACGAGCAGGCCGTTTTCAGGCGTCTGGGGGTCTTTGCCGGAAGCTTTGGGCTGGAGAGCGCGCAACGGGTGGCGGCGACCGAGGCCATCGATGAATGGTCGGTGCTCGAAGTCCTCGGCGCACTGGTCGACAAGTCGCTGGTCGTTGCCGAGGCAGGAATCGAACCGCGCTACCGACTGCTGGAGAGCGGACGGGCCTACGCGCTTGAGCAACTGGCGGCGTCGGGCGAAACCGAAATTGTGTTGCGACAGCACGCGCAGGCACTTCTGGCCGTGTTCGAGCGTTCGCGCGACGAGTACTGGACCTCGACGACGAGCGCGCGCCTGCACCGCTATGCCCCGGATATCGACAATCTCCGTGCCGCCATGGACTGGGCTGCCGGCAAGGACGGAGACGGTGATCTCCTGGTGGCACTTGCGGGGGCCGCCAGCTGGCTCTGGCGCGATGTCGGCCTGCAGGCCGAAGGTCTGCGCCATTGCGAACGCGCGATTCGCCGGATCGTGCCATCGACGCCACCCGCGCTCGAAGCGCGCCTGCATCTCGGATATCTGGAAGTGGGTCGCAATCGTTCGCTGGCGGCTGCGCCGGCCCTTGCGTCCGCCGCGCGTGCCGTCGACCTGTATCGCAGTATCGGCAACCGGACGGCTCTGTATGTAGCCTTGGCCGAATACGCTCGCTTTCGCGCCTCGTCGGGCGATGCGGTCGGCGCCGAGAAGCTGCTGGAAGAAGTGGCCGCCCTTTACGACCCGTCCTGGCCGCTTGGATTGAAACACCCGATGCTGACCGCGCGCGCCTTCGCATTTGCGGAGAGCCATCGTGTATCCGAGGCCCGCGCCGCGTGGGAAGAGCGCCTGCAGCTTGAACGCGCAACCGGCGACACGCAGTTCACGACCATTTCGCTGACCAATCTGATCGATGCCCTGTTTGCCGAGGGCAACGTCGCTGATGCCATCACGCGCGGGCGCGAACTGGTCGCGCTGATCCGCAACGAGCGCTACGCGAACTGGGAGAGCTTCGCGCTCGCAAACCTCAGCGCGGCGCTGACGGTGGCCGATCGCCTGGACGAAGCCCTGCAGCTCGCGCAGGAAGCGGCTCCGATGCTGCTCCAGCAGGGCTCGATCTGGAGCTTTCTCGATCACTTTGCACTGCTGACTTTCAAGCGCGGTCGTCACACCGATGCAGCCCGTGTGCTCGGATGCGCCGAGGCACTGAATCACCAGTCCGGCTATGTGCGGGAACTCAACGAATTGCGGGCGCGTGACACGGTCCTGAAGCTGCTGCAGACGACATTGAAGCCCGCCGAACTGCAGCGCCTCCTCGACGAAGGCAGCGCGCTTACAGCGGAGGAAGCAGCGCGCATCGCGCTCGGCGAGTGAGTTGATTGTCCAGGCAGACCGCCAGGAGCATCGGCACTCCGCTGCGTGATACCTTCCGCGATCGCCTGGAGAACCATTGAATGTCTGCACAGGACTACCTGCGTCGCATCCTGACGGCGCGCGTCTATGACGTCGCAATCGAGTCGCCGCTGGAAGAGGCGCCGCGCCTGTCCGAACGCATTCACAACCGCGTGTTGCTCAAGCGCGAGGACCTGCAGCCGGTCAAGAGCTTCAAGCTGCGCGGTGCATACAACAAGATGTCCCGTTTGCCGCGCGAGGAACTGAAGCGCGGAGTGATCGCAGCGTCGGCTGGCAATCACGCGCAGGGCGTGGCACTGGCGGCGCAGGCGCTGGGTTGCCGAGCCGTGATCGTGATGCCGGTGACTACTCCGCAGGTCAAGGTTGACGCCGTGCGCGTGCGTGGCGCCGAAGTAATACTGCACGGCGATTCGTATTCCGATGCCTACGCGCACGCGCTCGAGCTGCAGGCCAGGAAGAAGCTCAGCTTCGTGCATCCGTTCGACGACCCGGACGTGATCGCGGGCCAGGGCACGATCGCGATGGAAATCCTGCGCCAGCACCATCCGGTTGACCACGGCCCGATTCATGCGGTGTTTGTCGCGGTCGGCGGCGGCGGCTTGATCGCCGGCGTGGCGGCCTACATCAAGGCGCTTGAGCCGTCGATCAAGGTGATCGGTGTGCAGACCGTGGACTCGGACGCCATGGCGCGTTCGCTCGAAGCCGGCCGCCGCGTGCAGTTGCATGACGTCGGGCTCTTTTCCGACGGCACCGCGGTGCGCATGGTCGGTGAGGAGACCTTTCGGCTCGCGCGCCAGTTTGTCGACGAGATCGTGCGGGTCGACACGGATGCGATCTGCGCGGCGATCAAGGACGTGTTCGCCGATACGCGGTCGATCCTCGAGCCGGCCGGAGCGCTGGCGATTGCCGGCATGAAGGCCTATGCGGCGCGCGAAAAGCTGAAGGGCGCAACTCTGGTGGCCATAGCCTGCGGCGCCAACATGAATTTCGACCGCCTGCGCTTCGTGGCCGAGCGCACCGAAGTCGGCGAAGCGCGCGAAGCACTGTTCGCCGTGACGATTCCCGAGGAGCGCGGCAGCTTCAAGCGATTCTGCGAGCTGGTCGGAGCGCGCAACGTGACCGAGTTCAACTACCGGATTTCCGATCCGACCCAGGCGCACGTGTTCGTCGGCATCAGTACCGCGAGTGCCGGTGACAACGTCAAGCTGGCGTCGCTGTTCAAGAAGCACGGCTACGCAACCGTGGACCTGACGCACGATGAACTCGCCGCCGAGCATGTGCGCTACATGGTCGGCGGCCAGAGCGCGCTTGCGGCCGGCGAGGTGATCTATCGCTTTGAGTTTCCCGAACGTCCGGGCGCCCTGATGAAGTTTTTGACCAGCATGGCGCCAAGTTGGAACATTTCGATGTTCCACTATCGAAACCAGGGCGCCGATTACTCGCGCGTGCTGGTGGGTCTCCAGGTACCCAAGGGCGAGCGCACTGCGTTCAAGGAGTTTCTCGCTACTCTCGGCTACCGTCACTGGGAGGAAACCAGCAATCCGGCCTACCGCTTGTTCCTCGGCTAGTCGCCGGACTTGATATTGCTGCCGCCGCCCAGAAATGTCGCGCTGAAACGAACCCGAAGAGGCGCCATGGCCACCATCACCTCGCCGTTTACGGTTAGCAGTGCAAACGACCGTAAGCGTCGCGCGCGCGAGCAGCTCACATTGATCGCTCGATTGATGGATTCAGCGATCGAGGTTCCACTACTGCGTACGCGAGTCGGTCTGGACGCGCTGCTCGGTGTCGTGCCGGTCGCCGGCGATCTGCTCTCGGCCGCGATTGGCTTGATCATGGTCATGCATGCGCGCGAACTCGGCGCCTCCCGCTGGCTCCAGGCAAAGATGGTCCGCAACCTCCTGCTCGACGCCGCCATCGGCGTGGTTCCGCTGGCGGGAGATTTCGCTGATATCTACTTCCGCGCCCATCTGCGCAACCTGCGTCTGCTGCAGAAGGAACTGGGCGAACCGTTTCTGGACGGTGATGTCGTGCGCACGTCCGGTCAGCATCGCAGCTTGCGGACGCGGTCAAGCAAGTGATCGTCCAATCCGAGCGGTCTGAAACCTCCACTCTTCACGCGTGACCCGCGTCGAGGAGTTTTCACCCGACCTCGACCAGAACCGCCCACTGCGCACGGTCTCTCGGATTACCCGGGATCCCGCATTAAGGCGCCGAATATCGGTCGTTATGACGATCCGCCGTTAGCCAAGCGCGGCAGACAATCGGGTCGCACGAAAAGACCGACAAGCGGCGAATGAGCGAGACCTCTGCGACAAAATATGAACTCTGGAAGCTCGGGGAGGGCTATACCTTCTTCCCCGAAGACAACGAGCGCGCGCGGGGTCTGCTCGAGCCAGGCGCGAAACTTGCGTGGACAGTCGAGGCAAGGTCCTGGGTTGAAGCGCGGGCAAGAATGCACGAGTACCTGGGCAGGGGCCAGCGCAAGCACGCGAAGTAGTCGACATGGCGATCAGCGGCCATCGACGCAGCCAAGCTGCATTACGGCAAAGCGGACCGCGGCACCTCGGCCTCAAACCGCAGCCATCGCATGCTCCCCGCGTCCGCGGCGAGCGGCAGCGAGGCGATCGAATTCGACCGCCACCTGGTCGTCGTGTCGGCCCAGTTCGTCGAGTTCAAGATCCGCAAACTTCATCACGTCCATGTCGGCAAGTGCTTTTCGAATGCGAGGTCCCCACAGGCCGATATCCTTCAGCGTCGGCACGATCCGAGTGAAGAGCCCGCTGCGGAACTGCTTCATCTGCGACGAGTTCTCGACAAACTCCGTGCACTCGGCAACGGGTAGACCGCAGCGACCCCACACCTCTTCCGCCTGGAATCGGTCGCGCATGAGGTAGAGCGCCTCGACGCAGAACTCCTCGCGCTCGTCGCGCTCGTGCTGTTCCAGGTGCGGGTAGAAGTCGCGCAGAGCGAGGCGCCCGAACGCCACATGCCGCGCCTCGTCCTGCATGACGTAGGCGTTGATGGACCGGCCGAGCGGATCCTTGGCGGCGTCCCGGATGACATTGAATGCCGCCAGCGCCAGCCCTTCGATGATCACCTGCATTGCGAGGTAGGTCATGTCCCAGCGTCGGTCCGTCACGCCCTGGCTGATCAGCGTTGCGAGGTGAACGTTGATCGGATAGGCCATGCCGAGCTTCTCGAGCAGGTAGCGCTTGTAGACCTCGACGTGGCGCGCCTCGTCGATGACCTGAGTGGCGGCGTAGAACTTGGAGTCCAGGTCGGGAACGGTCTGGACAATCTTCGCGGTGCAGATCAGTGCCCCCTGCTCGCCGTGCAGGAACTGCGAGAAGCGCCAGCTCTCGAAGTGGTGCCGTACCTCGCCGCGCTCCCGCGGCGACAGCCCATCCCACACGCGGGAGCCGAAGATCGGGATGAACTCGTCCGGGAAGCCCATCGGATTGTCGAGATCGACATCGACCGACCAATCGACGCGGTCGGTCGCGTTCCACTGGCTTGCCTTGCCCTTCTCGTAGAGATTCAGGAGCTTGTCCCGGCCTTCGTCGTATTCCCAGTTGAAGACCGTGGTGAGCTTCGTGGCCCGGAATCCGCCACTGTGTCTCCTCGACCGGAAGCGTGTAGGTACGGGTGCTCATCAGCGGTCCTCCGTTTCCAATTTCACAGCGATCCGACCCGAAAATGGTCGCGAACTCCAGTGGCGTTTTCAGCTCCGGCAAGCGTCACGTCGTAAGAGCTAGTTGCTCGGAAACTCCTGAAAAATCGTACCGAGAGTGCCTGCGCGACTCAATGCCTCTGAACGTGAATATTCACGAGCCGGACATTCGGCCATTCGCCCGTCAGGTGTCCGCCCTGAACAATGCCCACGCCGAAAGCTTGACCAGCGCGGTCGAGTACTGCGCTTACCCCTTGCCTAGTGGTCGGACCTGCGCTCAATATGGCTTGTGCGTCCGGGGACGCGCGATCTTGGATCGGTAAACGACGATCGAGCAGACCTGCGATGACCGACCTCACGCAGCTGATCCGCCAGGTCAGCGCTGGCGATGCCGGCGCGCGCGACGAGCTCTTCGCCGCGGCCTACTCCGAGCTGCGCAGGCTCGCGCACGCCCGGCTGCGCGACGGCGGCCGCAACACCGTCCTCGACACCACCGCCCTGGTGCACGAGTCGTACCTGAAGTTTCTGGGCGCCGGCCAGCTGCGGGCAGAGGACCGACGCGCGTTCTTTGCCTACGCCTCGCGCGTGATGCGCTCGGTCATCATCGATTCGGTGCGCGAACGACAGGCCGAGCGGCATGGCGGCGGCGCCGAGCGCCTCACGCTGTCGCACCCAGCTGCTGGACAACGCGAACGGCGGCAATGAAGACGTGCTGCGCGTCAATGAGGCGCTGGACGCTCTGGCCCAGGCCGAGCCGCGCCTGGCGCAGGTCGTCGAGATGCGCTACTTCGGCGGCTACACCGAGGCCGAGATCGCCGAGGCGCTGGAGCTCACCGAGCGCACGGTGCGGCGCGACTGGGACAAGGCGCGTCTGCTGCTGGGTGCGATGCTGAAGGACTGACCGTAAACGGGCTGCGATGTCCGGTTTGGCTGAACTGCATCGTCTGGGGCAGTGGGAGCGACTGTGCTTCCGAGGAACCCGCATGCCGATGAAGGCCGGATGAAGTCGCGGAACTGAGTCGCCTGCTGGACGAAGTGCATGGCGCTTGAACCGTCGCTGCGCGAGCCTTGGCTCGCACGAACTCGAGCAAACCAAGCCAAAGGTGGCGCAACGCCTGCGCGACATGCTGCGACCAGGCCGAGAGTTCACGACACTGGAGTCCTGCCGAGGCTTCCAAGCGGTCGATGCCGACGACGCAGTCGCGCGCGCTGGCGAGCGCGTCGGCCCCTATCTGCTGCTGCACGAGATCGGCCGCGGCGGCATGGGCAGCGTGTGGCTGGCCGAGCGCGCCGACGGCACGTACAAGCGGCGCGTGGCGCTCAAGCTGCCGCGCTTGGCCTGGGCCGCCGGTCTCGGCAAGCGCATGGCGCGCGAGCGCGACATCGGTGCGCTGCTCGAACATCCGAACATCGCGCGCCTGTACGACGCCGGCGTCGACGAGCACGGTCGTCCGTACATCGCGATGGAGTACATCGACGGCCAGCCGATCGATGTCTACTGCCGCGAGCACGCGCTCGACCTGCGGGCCAAGCTGAAGCTCTTCGTCGAAGTCGCGCAGGCGGTGGCCTACGCCCATGGCCGGCTGGTGCTGCACCGGGACCTGAAGCCGGCCAACGTGTTGGTCGATGCCGGCGGCCACGTGCACCTGCTCGACTTCGGCATCGCCAAGCTGCTCGACGACGCCGGGGCGGGAGCGGATCTCACCCAGGAGCAGGGGCGCGTGCTGACGCTTGAACTACGCCTCGCCGGAGCAGATCGCGGGCCGGCCGCTCGGCGTGACGGCCGATGTCTACTCGCTGGGCGTGATGCTGTACGAGCTGCTGACCGGCACGCTGCCGTACACGCTGAAGCGCAACACGACGGGCGCGATGGAGGAGGCCATCCTCGCTGGCGACGCACCGCTGGCCAGCAGCCGCGTTGCAGACAAGAAGCTCGCTCGTGAGCTGCAGAGGCGATCTCGACGCGATCGTCGCCAAGGCGATCAAGCGCGAACCCAACGAGCGCTACTCGACGGCCGAGGCACTCGCGGCGGACATCCAGCGCTATCTCGATGGACGACGCGATCGAGGCCCGGCCCGACAGCGCTTGGTACCGGCTGCGCAAGGCGATCGTACGGCATCGGGTGCCGGTGATGGCGGCGTCAGCGGTCATTGTTGTGGCGCTCGTCGGACGTGACGACGACGCTGATGCAGGGCCAACGAGCGGCCGACGAGGCCGAGCGGGCACGGTTGGCGACCGCGTTCGTGTCGGAGCTGTTCCGGGTCAATTCCAACGAGTTCGTACCCATGAACGCCGGCGCGCCCCGGCCGACCCAGGCGGTGTTGCTGGAGCGCGGTGCACAGCTCATCGAGGCGCGGTTCGAGAAGCAACCCGCCATGAAGGCGGAACTGTACGGCGTAGTCGGTCGGGTCTACGCCGATCTCGGCCAGGATCGACTGGCGAGCGAGTTTGCGACGCGCCAGCTTCAAACACTGCGCCAGCAGAAAGCAGGCGCAACGCAGATCGCGCGCTCGCTGATGGTGCTGTCGGAGGCGGCGCTGGCGGCCAGACGCGACAACGACGCCGAAGACTTCGCCCGGCAAGCCGTCAACACGCTCTCGAAGGATGACGTGCTCCGGCCCGATGCGTTGGCGTTGCTGGCGCGAGCAACGCTTCAGAATGGGAAGGCTGTGGAGGCGGCGCAAACGGTCGCCGACGCAAGAGCGGCGCTCCAACATCGCGGCAACGCGGAGTCGGTCGCCCGCGCGTGGCTTCTCTACATCGAGGGCGTACTGCTTGAGCGTAACGAGACCCGCTTCGACGATGCCTTGGCAATGCGTCGCGAAGCGATCGCCGAGGCCCTTAAGGCGGAGGGTCCGGCGTCGAGCGCCGCCGTAGAAATGCGGATCCGTCTCGGTTTGGACCTCAATGCTCTCAACCATGGCGCAGATGCCCGGAAACTTTTCGATGCCGCAATTGCAACGTTGGAAGGGCTTGGAGGCGTTCATTCGATTCGCGCCGCCCGTGTAAAGGCCCGACTTCAAAGCGAGCAGTTCGCAATGGGATCCGCAAGCTACGAAGAAACCATCGCGGTGCTGGAGGAGGTCTCCTCCTTTCTGAAGATTCAATCGTCCGCAGTTCCCGTCGAAGTTCTAGCGGACGTTGATCTCGCCAAAGGGCAGGCCTATCTGACGAATGACGAGTATGCATTGGCCGAGCCGCTGATTGATTCGAGCGAACCGATACTGAGAGCCTCGTCGCAAAGCCTTGTAGAGCTGCTCGACCTGGCGTCCTTCGCGGGCCGGTGCAAGATGGGGCTCGGCGATCACGCAGCAGCCGACCGTCTTTTTCGAGAGCGCATGGACATTCGTAACAAGATGGGTGAGTCCCATGTGGCTGTCGCAGCGTTTGATTGGTACTACATCGCGCTCAACCTGTCCATGCAGGGGCGTCACCGGGAAGCCGAGGCATTTCTCTCGAAGGCCCCGTCCTTCGGTGCCATGCCGGGAGACAAAATGGCCACGGACTACGGGGCCATAGTCCCGATGGCGCTGGCGCGCGTACGCCTGACGGCAGGAGACGTCCGCGGCGCACAGCAAGCGCTTCCCGCCCGTTTCACCCAGAACGGAGTCGACTACCCGATTGAGGATGAGTGGTGGCATTACGAAGCCTACGAGTTGTACGGCGATCTCATGTGCACGGCGAATCGGCATGACATCGGTTTAGTTCACCTGCTCAGAGCGGAACGCGCCCTGAGCCCAAATACCAGCCCAAACAGCCCGTTGCTCGCGCGACTCCGCGCCGTCGCAGGCAATTGCGCCCTAGCATCGGGTAACCGCAAGCAGGCCGAAGAATTCGCTGCGAAGGCAAAGCGTGCCTTTACTGCGCAGCCGCGAGTCAGCCCGTATTACAAAGAGCCGTTGAAACGGCTTGAGCAGCAACTCGGTACCAAGACGATCTGAACTCTGTGCCAATAGCCTCATGAACCGCTTTCCTGCTGTTGCGCGCCCGACTTCAGCGCGATTCGGCTCCACGTTGAGAAGAACGCAACAGCCGGGCGATGAATCTTCAGTTCTCGGTGAGTACTTTCCAGTGACGAGCTACATGACCAAGTCGGATTTTGAGCGGAGGGGCTGCTCGAAACGCTGATGGGCAATCTACTCTTGGCTCGACGAATATGAGAGGCGTGCAGTCGCGCGCTCAACAGATCCTTGTCCATTGCAGGAGGTGTCGATGAGCACATTCGTTCTGGTTCATGGCGCATGGGGCGGCGCCTGGTGCTGGTTCAAGGTCATTCCGTTGCTGCAAGAAAGTGGACACCAGGTCATTGCGCTCGATCTTCCGTCGCACGGAGTCGACAAGAGAGCGACCGCTTCGGCATCACTGGAGGCGTATGCCGAGCGGGTCGGCGAAGTCCTGGATGCCTGCAAGGAACCGGTGGTTCTGGTCGGCCACAGCATGGGTGGCATCGTGATTTCGCGCGCGGCCGAGCTGAGACCGGCCAAGGTCGCAAAGCTCGTTTACGTCACGGCGTTTTTACTTCACGATGGGCAAACCTTGATGGAGATGCTGCAAGCGGATGCGCAGGGACAGGTATTGCCGAGTGTCGTGTTCAGCGAAGACCAAGGCAGTGCGACCTTGAAGGAAGAAGCCCTGCGGCCGGTGTTCGGTGCAGACTGCACGGACGCCGATCTTGCGCTAGCCAGGACGCTGGTAGTCCCTCAGGCGGTGGCACCGTTCACCACGCCAGTGCGTACCAGCGCCGGGAACTGGGGAAAGATCCCGCGGGTTTATGTCGAGTGTGTAAACGACAACGCCATTTCGATTGCTTTGCAACGTGCGATGTACGCAGCGTTGCCATGCCAGCGCGTCGTTACGATGGAAACCAGTCATATGCCGATGCTGGCCGCGCCGGAAGCGCTCGCGGGCCATCTGATGCGCCTCTAAGGATGGACCTTCTGCGCAAGACCTGATCGGCTTTGGGCTTTCCAGGAAAGGGTCGACCGAAGATGAACGATTCGAAGCGCGCATCCGTATCGGACCTGGACGTGTTGATCGTCGGTGCCGGTTTTGCCGGGCTGTACATGTTGTTCAAGGCACGCAAGAGTGGTCTGAAGGCTCGGGTTGTCGAAGCGGCAGCCGGCGTTGGCGGCACCTGGTACTGGAACCGGTATCCGGGCGCGCGGGTCGACGTCGAGAGCATGGAATATTCGTTCGGATTCTCCGACGAGCTGCAGCAGAAATGGCATTGGGCGGAGCGCTACGCCCCACAAGCGGAACTGCTGCGGTATGCCAACCATGTGGCGGATCGGTTCGCACTGCGCGATGAAATCCAGCTGAACACGCGCATCACCGGTGCCCGGTTCGACGAGAGCACAAAACGCTGGCACGCCCGCGCTGATACCGGCGAGGCATGGTCGGCCCGGTTCCTGGTGATGGCCAGTGGTCCGCTGTCATCCCCGAACACGCCGGCGTTCAAGGGGCTCGAGTCATTTGCCGGACCGGTGTATCACACGGCGAAGTGGCCGGAAGAATCGGTGGATTTCACCGGCCAGCGAGTCGGGATCGTCGGCACGGGCTCCTCGGGTGTCCAGGCCATCCCGCTGATCGCCCAGCAAGCCAGCGAGCTGACCGTGTTCCAGCGCGCCGCAACCTACTCCGTCCCGGCGCACAACGGGCCGCTCGATCCTGCCTACGAGGCGCGGATCAAGGCCGACTACGCGGGCTTTCGAGCGCGCAATCGCCAGCAAATGGTCGCTTTCGGTTCGGAAAGGCCGATGAGCCAGGTATCGGCGCTGGCGGTCGGCACGGAAGAGCGTGAGGCGGCGTTCGAGGAACGCTGGCGCATCGGGGGACTCAGCCTCCTCCTCGCGTTCGGCGACATCCTGACCGATGCGCGCGCGAACGCGCTGGCCGCCGAATTTGTCCGAGGCAAGATCCGCTCGCTCGTGCATGACCCGGAAACTGCCCGCCTGCTGTCACCGACGCACGCAATCGGCTGCAAGCGGATGTGCGTCGACAGCGGCTACTACGAAACCTTCAATCGCCCCAACGTCCGGCTCGTCGACGTGAGCGAGCACCCGATTGACGAGATCACACCGGTCGGACTGAAGACCCTTGGCCGTGAATTTGAGCTCGACGCCCTGGTGCTGGCGACGGGGTTTGACGCGATTACCGGCACCATGATGCGGCTCGATCTGCGCGGCCGCGGCGGGATGAGAATCCAGCAGAAGTGGGGCGCAGGCCCGCTCAACTACCTCGGTCTGATGATCGCGGAATTTCCGAACCTCTTCAACATGATCGGCCCGGGCTGCCCGGCGGCGTTCACCAACGTGATGGTGTCGATCGAACACCATGTGGACTGGATCGTCGAGTGCATCGCCTATCTCGACGCGCATGGTCGGGCGACGATCGAGGCGACCGAACATGCTGAAGCGGACTGGGTCGCGCATGTCAATGCGGTGGCGCAGACCACCGTGTTCCTGTCGTGCAATTCCTGGTACCTGGGGGCGAACATTCCGGGCAAGCCCCGGATCTTCATGCCGCTGTTCGGTTTCCCGCCTTACGTCGAGAAGTGCACTGAAGTCGCCCGAAACGGCTACGAGGGGTTCGCGTTGGCGTAGGAAAAAGAGAGGGGCCGAGAAGGCTCGACGATTGCCGACTGATGTTCCAGGAAGCAGTCGCTCCACACGGCTCAACGCCGCGGGCGGTCGCGCGAAGGAATCCGGTACAGCCAGACCGCCAGGACCACGCCCAGGATGGCAAGCACCGCCTTCAGCCAGAGCGGCTTGACGAAGAAGATGGTCGACGCTGCGAGCGTGGCGCTCATCAGCACGATCGCCATGATCTTGGTCCGATAGGGAATGCTGCGGTGAGTTTCCCATTCGAGGATCATCGGGCCAAAGGTCCGGTTCGCCAGCAGGCGCTGATGCAGGCGCGGTGAGGCCCGCGCATAACAGGCGGCCGCGAGCAGGACAAAAGGGGTCGTCGGCAGCAGCGGCGTGAAGATGCCGATGATGCCGAGCACCAGGGCAACCGAGCCCGCCGCGATCAGCAGCCAGCGTGCCGGCGTTGACACCGTCGGACGCGTCGATTCCGGAATCAAACCCCCGCCTTGTCGTGCGGAGTGCTGCCAGTACCGGTCGCGAACGTCGGGCCAAACGCCGAATCGCGCGGCGGCCATAGAAATTGCGCGGGGTGCGACAGAAGTGTGCGGCGGATCGCCCGATAGACCTGCGCGCGGTCGGCGTCGGAGATATCCACCGCGCGCATGGCAACGCGCAGCGCGAGAGCGAAGCTGACCCCGACGTTCAGTGCTCCGATCAGTACCACGCCCGCGACCGCGAGCCAGAAGGGCTTGGTTTGGAGTGCATCGAGCCGAGCGAAAATCCTGCGACAGCGACCTGGCCGGTGGAAAGTGTGACGTGCCGCACTTCCATCGGCAGACCGAAGAACTTCAATATCTCGGGAGTGAATCCGAGCAGCACGCCGAGGCCGATGTTGCCGGCCAGCCCGGCGATGTTCTGCTGCCACCAGTCCGCACGATTGCTCGCGCCCTACTCGCCGAGCCGACGGACGAGGCGCGGGTCGATGGCGATCGCTCCGTGCACGCGACGCAGGGTGAAGGCGTTGTCGGCCCATCCTGAGAAAAGACCGGACAGCCAGAGCAGCACTGCCGGTGTAGGTCGCAAAGATGAATGAGGGGCCGAGGATCGAGTGCGCCTCCAGGACTGCGCGCACCTTCGCGGTCGACACGGGATCGTGGTCCGTACGCGACCAGACAAACGCAATCAGCAAGTACGGCTGGCACGACCGCGGCGAGGTTGCCGAGCACCGATGCCACCTGCGAACGCACCAGCGCGGCCGACTGGCCGACCAACGCTTCGAGTCGGCCAGGTGATCGAGCTCGTGCATCTGGGCGGCCAGGGCCGGCGCCGTCATCGCCGGCTGCTTGGTTGCCACGGTGAAATGCACGAGCGCGATCAGGACGAAGACGCCCGCATAGTTGAGTGACGCGGTGAATTCCTTCCCAGAAGGGTGGCAGCTGCGCGGACACGATTGCGAACTTGAAGTAGACGGCGATCGTCATCAATGCGCCACCGCCGGCGCTGATCAGCAGCATGCTTGCGGTACTGCGCACGGCTCGCCGCGATGTAGTGCTCGCCGGCCTCCGCGTTGCGTTCGGCGATGCGCCGCGACAGCAGGCGGATGTTCTCGCGCCACAGCGCGCGCACGCCGCGCAGCTGGTGCTCGCGTCGCACTCCTCGATGACCGAGCGGAGAATCCGGTGCGGCTCGGGTGCGTGCAACGTTCGGCGAGGCGCGTCAGACGCGACAGGTGCGCGCGGGTTCGCTCGCTGCGATAGAAAAGATCGACCGAGACACCGGTGGCGGTGAAATGCTCAGGCAGCGTTTCGAGCAAGGCGATGCACTCGGCGACGACGGCTGTCGAGTTCTGCGCCGTAGGTCTCGTCGGGCGTCGCCAGAAATGCTTCGACTACGCTGACGAGGCGACCGAACGGGCTTGCGATTGCGCTGGTGTTGGCAAACCGGCTGCGCAGATCCGCCGACAGGCCGGTCGCCTGAGCTTCCGAGGCCATGGTCAGCATCGCCGCGGCCAGTTGCGGGCGAACGTGCGCGTGCGTGACTTCGTCGACAAAGAGCCGCGCGAGCCGGGTCGCGTCCACGTCCGACACGCGGTCGAGCCAGGCCAGGGTAGTCGGCGCGCCCAGCAATTCAGCCGTCAGGGAGGCGGCATCGTGGTGCACGTCCGGGATTGGCAGGAACAGCGCCAGCACGCGCTCGTACGCTTCTCTGAGGAAGCCGCCGCGCCGCGGAATTCCGCCGGACGCTGTCAGCTCTTCGACATCAAGCGCCTTCATGACGCCAGTCAGTACTGATCTGACGGCAGCTCCGGCATCGGTGCCACGTTCCACGAGTTGCACCAGGAAGCGCACGCGAGCGAGAGCGCGGCCGATGCCTTCCTCGTCGTCGGGTCCGCGGAGGTCCTTCTCGATCCAGCGCAGCGCCCCGCGCAGCCATTCGACGCGGTCACGATCGTTCTTGATCGTCGTGGCCGCACGGACCAGGGCATCGAGCTCGGGCGCCTCGCTTTCGATCGACGCTGCAGAGCGTCGCCATGGCCAGCGGAAACCGCGCGGCATCAGCAATCAGTCGCGTTAGCGACGCCGCGCGGGTCAGGTCCAGGCCGTCCGCGTCAGGCTTGATGCTCGCCGCCGAGCCAGCGGTAGATCGAGTCCGCCGATGGCGCCGCCGATCAGCGGGGCGACCCAGAACAGCCAGAGTTGCTCGAGAGCCCAGGGCTCGGCGAACAGCGGCGACACCGGTCGAGCGCGCCGGATTGACCGAGGTGTTGGTGACCGGAATGCTGATCAGGTGGATCAGCGTCAGCGCAAGGCCGATCGCGATCGGCGCGAAGCCGGCCGGTGCGGCCTTGTGAGTCGACGCCGAGGATCACGATCAGGAAACCGGCGGTCAGCACGATTTCGATCACGAGCGCCGCGCCAAGCGAATAGCCGCCCGGCGAATGGTCGCCATAGCCGTTCGATGCAAAGCCACCCGGCGTCCAGCCCGCCTTGCCGCTGGCGATGACAATACAGGACCGCGCCCGCCGCGATCGCACCGAGCAACTGCGCGATCACGTAGGGCAGGATCGTCCTTGCCCGGAAAGCGCCCGCCGCACCGTCAGGCCGAGCGTTACGGCCGGATTGAAGTGGCCGCCGGAGATGTGGCCGACCGCATAGGCCATCGTCAGTACGGTCAGGCCGAAGGCCAGCGACACGCCGACAAATCCGATGCCCAGTTGCGGAAAGGCAGCCGCCAGCACGGCCGAGCCGCAACCGCCGAAGACCAGCCAGAACGTGCCGATAAATTCGGCGCCAAGTTTGCGTGACATGTGGGAACTCTCCAGAAAGGGAAGTGGGGTCGCTGCGACTTCTAGTTGTTTGGCGCCGCTGGCGCGGCCAGCATTGTCGCAGCCCCGGAGCGGTTCAACCAGATCGAGCGGCCGGCGGCTCCGTCGCCGGCTCGATTCGCCCTCGGGTATAACGCGCGCATAACGCCGCCAGCCGTACAAGATCCCGGTTGCCTCTGATCAAACCGGGTCCGTCGGTCATGCTGCGTGGACAGTCGCGTGCTCGCGTGCGCAATGAATTGCACACGCGCCTTGCATTTCGATTTGCGGACCTGCCAATGGCGAATCGGGCAACCCCTGCGATGCCGGAGAAACCGGCAGGCAACGCGATCCAGCTGATCCTGCTCGGAACGCCGCGGCTCGAGCTGGCCGATGGCACGTCGGTCGCACTCGAGCGGCGCATGGCCGCCCTGCTGGCGATGCTGGCGATCGACGGGCCGACGCCCCGCGCTCACGCCGCACAGCGCCTGTGGCCTGAGGCGGACGACAAGGGCGCCCGCAACAATCTGCGACAGCGCCTGTTTCGATTGCGTCAGGCCGCGCAGCGCGATGTGGTGCTGCCGGACACGACGCTCGAACTTGCCGAAGGCATCAGCCACGATCTGGCCGATCTGGGAGCACGGCTGGCGCAGGATCCGGAAGCCGCTGCCGGCGAGCTGCTCGGCAAGCTCAACTTTGATGACTGTCTCGAGCTGGCGGACTGGGTCTCGGCTGCGCGCGAGCAATGGGCGGTCGCGCGGCGCAATGCACTGGCGGAGGCCGCATCGCGGCTCGAAAGCGAAGGGCATGTCGCGCGCGCGCTGCGCTATGCGGAGCGACTGGTCGCGGACGATCCCCTGCTTGAGCATGCGCATCGGCGGCTGATGCGCCTGCACTATCTGCGCGGCGATCGCGCCGCTGCGCTGACCGCGTTTGAGCGATGTCGCGAAGTACTCAAGCGCGAACTGAAGGCAACCGCCGGACAGGAAACGCTGGACCTGGCGCGCACGATCGACGAAAGCCGGACGCCGCTGCCGCGTGCGCCGGTCGCGCGACCGGTCACGGTGCTGCGACCGCCGCGGCTGGTCGGGCGCGACCAGGAGTGGAACGCCATCGAAAAGGCATGGCAGCAACAGCGTCTGGTCATCGTCACGGGCGAACCGGGCATCGGCAAGTCCCGACTGGCCAGCGACTGGTCATCCGCGGAGCCAGCGTCCGCAATGTTCGGAGCGCGGCCCGGCGACACACGAATCCCCTATGCGCTGCTCGCGCACGTGTTGCGCGGACTGATCGAGCGCTGGGGAGCGCCCGGGCAGGCATGGGTCATGGCCGAGTTGGCGCGGCTGTTGCCCGAACTCGGGTCCGCGCCCGCGGCGAAGCTCCAGACGCTGCAATTGCAGCAGGCGGTTGGGCAGGTGATCGGGACCGCGGCCGACGCCGGCCTGGGCGGACTGCTGATCGACGATCTGCAGTTTGCCGACGATGCCTCGGTCGAGTGCCTGTTGTGGCTGATGACGCAGGACAGCGGGCGGCGACTGCCCTGGCTGCTGACCGTGCGGGCGAATGAAGTTCCGGCCCTGCTCGGCGAGTGGAAAGCGAAGGTGGACGCCAGTTCGCTGGCCGAACTGCGGCTCGGTCCACTCGACGAGAACGCCGTCAGAACCCTGCTCGAGTCGCTGGCGATTCCCGGCTTCGATGTCGATGCGTGGGCCATGCCGATGGCGCGGCATACCGGCGGCAATCCGATGTTCATACTCGAAACGCTGCTGGCGATGCAGGTCGGTGGTGCGGCGTTCGATGCGAGTTCACTGAAGCTGCCGGCGCCTGCCAACGTGGGCCAGTTGATCGAACGCCGGCTCAACCAGCTCAGCGCAGCCGCGCTGCGGCTCGCTCGGGTCGCTGCCCTGGCCGGACAGGATTTCAGCGTCGAACTGGCGGCGACCGTGCTTGGCCAGCATGCGCTCGACATTGCCGACGCCTGGCGTGAACTCGAATCCGCGCTGGTGATTCGCGACCAGGGCTTTGCGCATGACCTGATTCTCGAGGCAACCCTGCGCACGGTGCCGGCGCCGATTGCGCGCGCATTGCACAAGGACATTGCGGGCTATCTCGAAGCGAACGCTGCCGCCCCGGCCGCCATTGCTCGCCACTGGTTCGAGGCGGAACAGTGGCGCAAGGCAGCCGACGCATTCGTGGCGGCCGCGAAGGCGGCTCGTCATGCGTCGAGGCGAGCCGAGGAGGTTGCCCATTGGCGACTTGCCGCCGACTGCTTCGACCGCGCCGGTGAACAGGAACGATCCTTCGACGTGCGCTGCGAAAGCATCGAGCCCTTGATACTGGTCGGCGGTGTCGAGCGGGCCAACGAGGTGGTCGAGAACCTGGCGCGGGAGGCGCGCGGAATTCAGCAACGGGTGGCGGCCCTGAATGCGCGCGCGCTGACTCGCCTGATGGCCGCAGATCACCCAGCCGGGGAGGCGGCTGCGCGGGAAGCGTTCGACCTTGCCGGCGGGCTCGACTCGCCCTGGCCGCGCTTCGAGGCTGCGCGCCTGCTGGCGGTCGGGCTCGCACAGGGCGACCGCGCCGCCGAAGCGCTGCCTCTGATCGAACCGTTTCGCGATCTGGTCGAGCGCGAAGGTACTGCCGATCAACGCGGCAAGTTCTGGGCCGACTACTCGTACGTGCTCAACTCCGCCCGCCAGCTGCGAAAGACCGCGGAGGCGCTGGCAAAGTCGATCGAGATCGCGCGCGAGGTCGGTGATTTCGCTGAACAGGCAACCTCGACCTCCAACCTCGCGATTGTTCAGGGCAACCTGGGCCGGGTCGACGTCGCGCTCGATCTGGCCGAACAGGCGCGGCGACTGCGGGCCCGAATCGGCGAAACCGGCGGCCCGCACGGAGCGGCGATCGACATGTACGTCGGCATGTACTGCGCAATGATCGGTCGCTACCGCGACGCGTTGGACAGCCTGGATGGAGCGCTTGCCTGCTTCGAGGCCGACGGCCAGACGGTTTGGACGGCGGTTGCCAATAATCACCGGGCCGGACTGCTGATTGACCTCGGGCAGTTCGCCCGGGCGAAACAGGCGCTGGGAACGGCGAGCCCCTCGATCGACTCGGTACGCGCCCGTGTCGAGATATTGGCGGGACGGGTCGAGCGCGCGTTGGGAGGTACCGGCGAGGCCCGCTTTCGGCAGGCGTTGGCAGCGCTGGGCGAGCGCGGCGATGTCTATATGCGAATGCTGACGCAGATTGATCTGGCGCTGATATTGCCGGCGGTAGACGCCGTAGCCCAGTGCGCGAGCGTGCATCGCACGGCTGAGGAAGCCGAATACCTCGGCATTGCGGCCAAGGCCCGCCTGATGGGTGCGCGGCACCTGCTGCGCGCCGGGGAGACAGGCCTTGCGGCAGCCAAGCTGCGCGAGCAGCCTGCACACCTCTGCGGAGTGCGCCCGGCAGATACCTACCCGGCCGAAGCCTGGTGGGTTGCCTACGAAGTCTTTAGCGCTGAAGGGGACGCCGCCGCCGCCCGCAATGCGCTGGAACGGGGCATCGACTGGATCGAGCGCACCGCATTGCCCAACGTCCCAGAGGAGTTCAAGGACAGCTTTTTGAGCCGCAACCCGATCAACAGAGCTATGCTGACAACGGCGAGTCGTCGCCTTCGAAGTTGAATCGCGGTCGGCGAGGCTCGCATAACGCTTCCATAACGGCGACTCTCATAGCGTTCGGCCAACGCAGTCCAGTTGAAGGGGGCAAGCCGATGAAACTTCTGACTCTGAAACAAGTCTCTTTCGCGCTGATGCTCGCATCCGCACTGGGCGCCCCTTCCGCGTTCGCTCAGTCAAAGTCAAAGGCCGCGCCGCCGCCCGCGCCTGAAACGGAGCAGGAACGGATGCAGCGCCAGTTGAACCAGCAGGTGATGGACGCACCGTTCTCGGTCGAAGACCAGGCCAAGATCGATGCCTATGTCAAGAACGCGATGGAGAAGAACCTGAAGCCGTTGCAGGCACCGCCGACTTACTGGCGACGCGGCTACACCTGCGCCAATATCTACTCGTACGGATGGCGCGCCTACGGCGACTGCACTTACTACCACCGTTACTACGGCCGTTATTGGTACTGATCGTGATTCAACGAAGCAACTGGGAGGCACCATGAACCGCTATTCACGCATCGTCGCACTGACGGCCGTCGCAGTTGCACTGGCCGGCTGCGCGGCAACGACAACCATGATCGCCAAGAAGGACCTCGACGTGCAGGCTCGCACCTCGACGGCGATCTTCGTCGAACCGGTGCCGAAGGATCGGCGAACCATTTATCTGGACATCAAGAGCGGTGTCATGGAGTTCGATCGCCGTCGCTTCAAGCAATTCGTCGTCGAGCAGTTCACAACTGCGAATGACAATGGCTACAAGATCATCGACAACCCGGACGATGCGCAATTCCTGATGGTCGTCTACGTGCTGAACCTCGAGAAGGCCAGCCCGACTGCGGCGCAGGCGGCGTTGGGCCAGGGTTATCAGGGCGGCGCAATTGCGGCGGGCGCGGCCATTGGCGGTGCGGCCACCCGTTCGTGGGGCGGCGCAGCGGCCGGGGGCGCGATCGGCGGAATCGCGGAGATGGTATCGGGCGCGGCAGTCAAGGATGTCACGTACATGCTGGTCAGCGACGTGCAGATTCAGGAGAAGGCTGCCAAGGGCGTGCTGGTACGCAAGGACACGCGGGTTGATACCAAGGTGTCGGACGCCGGCGCCTCGCGGCAGACCAGTTCCGAAGTCACGAATCGCAAGGAGTACCGCACGCGCATCGTGACCACGGCAAACCAGGCCAACCTCGAACTGCCGGCGGCTGAGGAACTCATGTTCAAGAAAACCGCGTACGCGATGGCGGGTTTCTTCTAGCCTGATCGGATAGGCAGCGCCGTCGGCACTGGCGGCGCTTCGAGCTTCACGACTGGCATCGATCAGGAAGTGGGCTGGGGACGCGCGATTGCCGCGTCCGCAGGCTCGTCTGCGAGTTGCTTCCTGTCTGACCGACCGAATGACTACGCTTCGCGCATGGCGATCGAAGGAAGAGGTATGAATCGTTTGATCCGCCGCGTCGTTCTCGTCCTTGCTGTGATCGGCACGCCGGCCTGGGCGCAGGGAAGGCTCAATGCGGACACGATGAAGGCTTTCGGCGGCACGTATCAGATCGATTGCGGCAACAACGCATCGCCAAAGGCGACGGTGTTCCCTGATGCGCTGGTTTTCCTGCACGGCGACAAGCGCGTCGCCGGCTCCAGGCCTGAGTCGCAGACGTCGTACTACGGTAATAGCCCGCCACCGGAGTATCGGATCATGCTGGTAAGCGAGGCGCCCGGCGGGCAATTGATGTTTGCGATTCATGAGGACAAGTCCGGCTATTACCTGAAGGTCGATGGCGATGCGAAAGTGGTATCCACGATCGGCAAGCCGCTGACTCAGCAGAAATTCCGCCGCTGCGATGGTTCGGCGAAGCCAGTACAAAGCGCGGCCGCGCCGGCGGCGTCGGCACCGGGATATTCGGGCGCAAACACGGCGAAGACTTTCAAGGGCTACGCGCTGACTGAGCTTACTGCTGCGGGGTTGCTATATGACCCGAAGGCGAAAGCCACTTACTACAAGGCGCTTGGTCCTTTGTCCAAGGAGCAGTGGCTGGCGAAGTTGGACGGTCCGAGTTCGGAGAACAAGGCAGTCAAGGTGGCCGGAGCCGACTATATCCAAGTCAGCACTTGCAAGAACCACGACTGCTATGAGAACAGCGTCGTGCTGTTGTATTCGGGAGCGCAGGACGTCGTGTACGGCAAGGTCTATCAGCGGGGTAAATCGACGCTGATCGGTTCACCGCCGCCTGCCGTGGCGTCCGAACTGGAGCGGCTGTGGAAGACGGAGTTCAGGAAAGGAAAGTAGGCGAGTCAGCGCCAGCCGAAGTAGCGGTGGCGGGCACCGACGATCGACCAGCCGAAGGCACAACGAAGAGATGAAGCCCACACGCGCAGCGATCGCACTGATCGTCGGTCTTGCATTGAGTTCCGCGTCGCGGGCCGCCATCTTGGGGGATGCCCAGGATCGCGGCGGCAGCTATACGACTTTCGACATGGAGCCACTTCGCAACAAGTTGTGGATCTGCTGACCTGCTGCATGACCCTTGGGCGCGAGCTCACCTATGCGTGCCTGGATCCTTGGATTTCTGTTGGCCGGCCTCCAGGTGTCGGCAGGCGCAGCGACGCTTGGCGATTTCGCCGGAGCGCTGGCGGCACCAGCGACCGCGAGTTATTCAGCCAACAACTGGAATGCGCTTGCGCCAATCAAGGGAGTCAAGTGGCGCGATACCGCATTGAAAGAGACCCCGAGCGCGGTTGCGAAGGAGGGTGACTTCTCGCTCGATGGTCATGGGCGGGCGACCGCGCTGGTCGTCGGCGCGCGTCAGATGATGTTCGACATTGAGATCTCGCTTCCCCGGCCGCTCGACAAGAAGGGACTCGCACGCACACTGAAGGCGCAGTTCTCGCCGGCGACCCTGATCGAGCAGATCGGCGGCGACTGCCGAACGGCGGCAGCGCCAGGCGGCACGCGCGTGTATCGCTTGACCATTCCGTCCAAACGCGCGCTTTTCATGCGTGTCGAATTCCTCTCCGGCACGAGCTCCAAAGGCGGCGGCACGCGATTCACGCTGTCGATCGACAACAAGCCGAAGTGGGCGTGTTGAAGCCATGGCCTGTTCACAGGAAGTAGGCGGTCGCGCGGAGACGTGTGCGTTTCGTTCGGCTTCGATACGCAGTGTGCGTCAGGTGAGAGACGAGGTCGGGTAATGTAGGAGACCTGCACGAGGAGTCTGCATGTCCGACATCGACGAGCGCTTCGCGCGCGCGCTGCATCACTCGACGCAAACCACCGCTTTTGGGGAGGCCTTTACGCCTCCGCTCGTCAACACCTCGGTCTACCGTCTCGCGCCTGATCCGACCGGACCCTACCAGTACGCGCGCTGGGGCAATCCGACCTGGACCGCGCTCGAAAACGCGCTGTCGATTCTCGAAGACGCCGAGACAATCACGTTTCCATCCGGCATGGCAGCGATCGCCGCGGTGTTCTACGGCACGCTGAAGGCCGGCGACCGCGTTCTTCTGCCGGCGGACGGCTATTACACCGTGCGGATATTCGCCGAGAAGTACCTCCTGCCGATGGGTGTCGAAGTCGATCTGGTGTCGACACGCGAGGTCGAATCACGCGAACTTTCCGGCTATCGCCTGGTCTGGCTGGAGACGCCATCCAACCCGGGACTCGATCTCGCCGATATTGCTGCGGTTGCGAAGAAGGCCAGCGCCGCCGGAGCCTTGCTGGCAGTCGACAACACGACAATGACGCCGCTTGGCCAGCGCCCGCTCGATCGCGGTGCCGACATTGTCATCTCGGCCGACACCAAGGCCCTGAATGGGCATTCCGACCTGCTGTTTGGTCATGTCAGTTCGCGCCGCGCGGAGCTGATCGGTGCCGCGCGCGACTGGCGCAAGATCGCCGGGGCGATTCCAGGACCGTTCGAAGCCTGGCTCGTTCACCGCGGACTCGAGACGCTCGAAGTTCGTTTCGCCCGCATGAGCGCCAACGCCCAGGCAATCGCGGAGCGCCTGTCAGGCCATCCAAAGGTGAAGAGCGTGCGCTACCCGGGACTCGCCGCGCATCCGGCCCACGCCCTTGCTCAGACTCAGATGCGCGGCGGCGGCAGCCTGATTGCCCTGACCCTGGCCGACAAGGCCGCCGCCGAGCGCTTCCTCGCCGGCTGCACTTTCATGCGCGAATCGACCAGTTTCGGCGGCGTGCATACCAGCGGCGAGCGGCGGGCGCGCTGGGGCGATTCGGTGGCGGAGGGCTTTATCCGGATGTCGGTCGGGTGCGAGCCGACCGAGGTGCTCTTGCAAGACATCCAGCGGGCGCTCGAACTCCTATGAGTCGACCAGTGACCTAGCCAAAGCGGATCACGTCTGCCGCCGGAATCGGGTCGAGTGGCGTGCACGGCCTTTCGTCGAAGGCCAGATCGCCACCCGGATCGGTCGTGCCTGTGGCGGCAAGGGCCTTGAACTCGAAGAGCTCCGGATCCATCAGGTGCGACGGCACGACCCGCGCCAGCGCATTGAAGGTGTTTTGCACACGGCCAGGGTGTCGCGCTTCCCACTCAGCCAGCATGCGCTTGACTTCCTTGCGCTTCAGGTTGTCCTGCGATCCGCAAAGGTTGCATGGGATGATCGGAAACTTCCTGATCTCAGCGTAACGCTCCAGGTCGCTTTCCTCGACGTAAGCGAGCGGACGGATCACGACGTGCCGGCCGTCGTCCGACACCAGCTTCGGCGACATCCCTTTCAGCGTGCCGCCGTAAAAGAGATTCAGGAAGAAGGTGCCGAGGATGTCGTCGCGGTGATGACCGAGTGCAATCCTGGTCGCGCCGAGCTCGCCGGCGAGGCGATACAGGACGCCCCGCCGCAGGCGCGAGCACAGCGAGCACATCGTCTTGCCCTCGGGTATCAGGCGCGTGACGATTGAATACGTGTCCTGCGTTTCGATATGAAACGGCACACCGCGCTCGCTCAGATAGTTCGGCAGCACATCGGCCGGGAAGCCAGGCTGCTTCTGGTCGAGGTTGACCGCAATGATCTCGAAGTCGATCGGCGCGCGGCTCCGCAACAGGAGCAGGATGTCGAGCAGGGAGTAGCTGTCCTTGCCACCGGACAGGCAGACCATGACGCGGTCGCCGGCCTCGATCATGTTGTAGTCGCCGATCGCCTGTCCGGCCAGCCGCACCAGGCGTTTTTCCAGCTTGTTGTCCTCGCGGGCGATGCGCTCCGCCAGCATCGGATTGCTGCGCGGCTCAAGCACCGCAGGTTCAGGCGCGTTCATTCTGCCTCCTTGAATACCAGCACCTCGACGCCGACCGCATCGACGTCCGGATACACGTCGGGCTTCTCGCTTGCCACACGTACCGCGCGCACGGCAGGGTGGGCAAGCAGCGCGCGCGCGATGTCGTCAACCAGGGTTTCCTGCAGATTGATGTGGCCCTGTGAAATGCGCCGCTCGATCGCAGCGCGAATGAAGTCGTAGTCGACAACCTCGCTGATCTTGTCGTGACGCGGTGTCGATACTGCCAGCGGGACATAGACGTCGATGTGCAGGGCGACCCGTTGCGCGCCTTCCTTCTCGAATGCATGGACGCCAATGTTCGCTGCGACCACCACATTACGCAGGAACAGCCGACGACAGTCGGCAAGTCGCGGATCGATCAGTCCGGAGATCATGACGATTTCCTGGCCGCGGCCTCGGTGGCAAACATGATGTCGCGCGCGCTCGCGGCGAGGTGCTGTCCGCCATCGACAACCAGGCAGGTGCCGGTCACTGCCTGCGCCTTGGCCAGATAAGCCACTGCGTCCGCGATGTCGGCCGGCGTGCTCGACTGCCCAAGCGGAGTTTGCGCGTGCGCGAGCGCAAAGCCGGCATCGGTCTGCCCCGGCGACTTTATCGTCAGGCCGGGTGCGACGCCGACCACGCGCAGCTTCGGCGCGAAAGCCTGAGCCAGCAGCACGGTGGCGTGTTGCAAAGCCGCCTTGGACAGGGTGTAGGAAAGAAAGTCGGGATTGGGATTGAACAGCTTCTGGTCGAGCAGGTTGATGACCACTCCGCGCTCCTTCGGCGACAGGTCTGCGTGCAGCGACTGTGCCAGCAGCACGGGGGCGGCGACGTTGATGCGCATGGAGCGCAGGAGAGTTTCGGTGCCAAAGCCTGCCGCATCGTCATATTCGAAGACCGATGCACTGTTGACGATGCAACTGACCTGCCCAAGTTCGTGCGCACATTCCTCGAGCAGGCTTTTCACACCGGACTCCACGGCCAGATCGCGATTGACGGCAACCGCGCGGCGATCCAGCGCTTCGATCTCGGCCACCGTCTGCGCCGCGTCCTCGCGCGAGGTCGCGTAATGAACGGCGATGTCCCAGCCGTCGCGTGCCAGCGCGAGCGCGATCTCGCGTCCAAGACGGCGCGCAGCGCCGGTGACGAGTGCAACATTGGAAGATCGGGACCTGCGTCGAGTGACCATGGCTTTCCAGGCAAGGGTCGCGAGTTTAGCGGTCTGCTGATTTGCATTCGCGCTGTCGACACGCCGCCCGGTACCATCGACGCGTGGACCTGCATGCGACTCCCCGGCGAGTTCCCTCTCCCATGCTCGAGCCGAGCCACGAGCAGCGCGCCATCAGCGATCGCCTTGGCGAGCTGATCCGCTCGGACATCGTCGCCCATGGCGGATGGATTCCGTTTGACCGCTATATGCAGGCGGTGCTGTACACGCCTGGCCTGGGCTACTACGCCGGCGGCGCCCGCAAGCTGGGCGACTCCGCCAGCGGCGGCGATTTCGTCACCGCACCCGAGATTTCACCTCTGTTTGCGCAAGCGCTGGCAGCGCAGATCGCCGAACTGTTCGATCAGATGCCGGCGCGCCTGCTGGAGTTTGGAGCGGGCTCCGGCGCGCTGGCGGGCGAACTGATCGCAGCACTCGCTGCGCACGGCAAGGCCGTCGAGCGCTACTCAGTCGTCGAGGTATCGGCCGAACTCGCCGAGCGCCAGCGCGCATACCTGCATGCGCATCCGGTCGAGTGGCTGACGGCGCCGCCGCGCGGCTTTGAAGGCGTGATGATCGCCAACGAAGTGCTCGACGTGATGCCGGTGCAGATTTTCGTCAAGCGTGGCGGGGACTTGATGGAACGAGGCGTCAGCGTGAAGGCGGGCGCGCTGGACTGGGGCGAGCGGCCGGCATTCGAAGCGACGAGGTCTGCGGTGGCTGCAATCGAATCCGAGCTGGGCGCACTGCCGGACGGATTCAGCTCCGAGCTTGGCATTGCGGCGGCGGCGTGGATGCGATCTGCGGGAGACTGGCTCGCCCGCGGCGCGCTGCTCGTGATCGACTACGGTTTCCCGCGCCGCGAGTACTACCATCCTCAGCGTCTTATGGGCACCTTGATGTGCCACTTCCGCCATCACGCGCACGCCGATCCATTGTGGATGCCGGGACTAAACGATGTCACCGCGCATGTCGACTTCACCGCGATCGCGGACGCGGCGCACGGCGCCGGGCTCGACGTGCTCGGCTATACGACGCAGGCTCATTTTTTGCTCAACTGCGGCCTGCTCAACTGCGGGCTGCTCGATCAGCTGCGGTCCGGAAATGACCCGCGCCGCGCAAGTGAAGTACATCGCCTGCTGTCGGAGGCCGAGATGGGTGAGCTTTTCAAGGTCCTGGCGGTCGGCCGCGGCGTACACCCGCTGCGCGGCTTTGCGCACGGCGACCGGCTGCACACCTTGTAGCGGTCGCTGATAACTCGAGATGGCGTTGCAATGGCGCGAAGGCGACGGTGCGTCCGGCATCTCCTGCACTTGAGTATCGCTGCGTACACTCCCCGCCCATGAAGTGGCTTCTGACCACGTTTCTCGCCTTGCTGGTGCTTACCGCGCTGCAGCCGTGGCTGCAGCGCCTGGGCATCGGCCGGCTTCCAGGAGATCTGCGCTTCACACGCAACGGTCGCGAGTACGTGCTGCCATTTACCAGCACGATCCTGCTGTCGCTGCTGCTGATGCTACTGGCGCGGCTGTTCTGATCCGCCCAGGCCCTCGTGCAGCGTGCGGCCGACCGCGACCACGCGCGCCTGGCGGACTGCGCGCGGAATTTCACCCGGATCGTTGCGGTGCAGGCTGGCGAGTTCGCCGGCGTCGACGTCGAGCGCGGCGCGCAGTGCCAGCCTGAAGCGGTCGGCCGAGACCTCGTCGACCGCTTCGAAGGCCTGCAACAGAAGCTCGAAGCGTTCCGGTCGTCGAAACGCATCGGCACGCTCGAGAACATCAAGGATCGCCACCGACGATTCGGCGCTGCGCAATGCGTCCCGCAATTCAACTGCCAGCCGCGCCATCTGACCGAGTTCCTGCGACGGGCGCAGCTTGCCGAGCCAATCGGCCACTGCGCGAGAGGAGCGACAGGCATTGGCGAGCACGGCAAAACGCGCCGGCAGCAGCAGCCCGCGCTGGGCCGCACGGTCAAGGGCCGCACTGGTAGGGCCGAGGTCCTGCAGTTCGCTGTAAAGTCGATCGATCAGGCCGCTGGCGACCAGCACGTTGATCATGCGCGAGGGCCTGCTCTCCATCAGTCCCCTCGACATCTCCTGCATGACGCGTTCGGGCACCAGTGCATCCGCCTCGCCGTCCGCGACCATCTTGCGCATCAATTCCGCGGTTTCGGGCGCGATCCTGAACTCGGGCAGGCGCGCGGCAAAGCGCGCCACCCTGAGCAGCCGCACCGGATCTTCGACAAAGGAAGGACCGACGTGGCGCATGATCCCGGCTTGCAAGTCGCGCACACCGCCGTAAGGATCGGTCAGCTTGCCACTGCCGTCGAGCGCCATTGCGTTGATCGTCAAATCACGGCGCGCGAGGTCCTGTTCGAGCGTCACATCCGGCGCTGCGTGAAACACAAAACCCCGGTAGCCGGGCGCCGATTTGCGCTCGGTGCGCGCCAGCGCGTACTCCTCCTGGGTTTCCGGATGCAGAAAGACCGGAAACTCCTTGCCGACCGGCCGGTAGCCGCGCGCGATCATCTCCTGTGGTGTGGCGCCGACCACGACCCAGTCGCGGTCGCCGATCGTCACATCCGGCTCACCCTGGTCGGAGCGCAGCTTGGCGAGCAGGGCATCGCGTACGCAGCCGCCGACGCGATAGAACTTCATCAGTCGGTCAGTACTTCGGTTTCCGCTTGAGCCGCAGCGGTCCACACCTTCATGGGCTCGAGATCGAGTACGGTCCGGCTGTACGCGAGCAGCGGCGCGGTCAGTGCCACGCCATAGGTGACGAAACGCGTGATGACGGGTGCGAAGAATGCATCTGCGATCGAGAATTCGCCAAACAGGAATGGCCCGCCACTGCGATTCAGACTGCTGCCCCAGATTTCCTGGATGCGCTCGATGTCCTGGGCGACATCCGCGCGCCGTTGCGCAACCGCCCCTGCATCCGGCAGGCGCGCGCGAATGTCCATCGACATATGCGTGCGCAAGGCGACAAAGGAGGAATGCATTTCCGCGACGACTGCCCGGGCCCGGCTGCGTTGCTGCGCACCGACGGGCCAGAGGCGACCCTTGACGTAGAGTTCATTCACCGTTTCGCAGATCGCCAGCGAATCCCACACCGTCAGCTCGCCATCCATCAGGCAGGGCACCTTGCCGCTCGGCGAGAATTTCAGGATCGCGCCGCGCGACTCACTCTGCCGCAGGAGCACCCGGTGCTCATCGAATTCAATGCCAGCTTGCGCCATCGCAAGCCAGGCGCGCAATGACCACGACGAGTAGTTCTTGTTGCCGATGACCAGCACCGGTTTCATTGCATCGACTCGGACGGGGGGGCCTGCCTATAGACGCGTTCCATTTCCTTGACGTTCTCGCGCAGCATGGTCTCGTACTCGCCACTGAAGTAGACAGCAGCCTGGTCAATCGTCTGTTCGACGCCGTCTTCGCGGGTCAGCCATGCAAAGGCGTTGTAGCGCGCTGCAGCGTACATCAGGACAGCGCGCACCCAGTCGCGCGCATGCTGTTCGCCCAGATCGTTGGCAAGGGTCACGAAACGGTCGGCCGCGTCGAGAAACTCGGGCGGGATCTCGTACTTGCGTTCGGCCATGGAACCTCAGCGATGCGCGCGTGTGCGGAAGGTGCTGAGCCGTGTGCGCGGGCTGCGGCCGGAGAGATACGACGCCGCGAACTCCAGACCGCGCAGCGTCAAACCGAGTTCGGCCGCGGGCGCGTAAGGCTGGGTGCTGGCGATGTTGTCGCGCCGCATGGAATCGAGGTTGTCGCGCGAAAGCAGAGGCTCTCCTGGCGCGAGTTCCATCAGCCGGGCCTGCAGCCGCGCCACGCTATCGGGCAGACCGAACACCGGCCGTCGACGTCCGGAGGCCGACACCGCGAACTGCACCAACTCACGCAGCGTGAGAATCTCCGGACCGGCCAGTTCGTAAGTCTTGCCGAAGCACGCCGCAGCGTCGATCGCGTGTACGAATGCGTCAGCGACGTCGCCTACGTACACAGGCTGAAAACGCACCTCGGCGCCGCCAATCGGCAGCATTGGCAGCCAGGCCGCCATGGTCGCGAAGAGATTCAGGAAGCGATCCTCCGGGCCAAAGACCACCGAAGGACGGAAAATGGTCCAGTCGAGCGCTGAATCCCGCACCAATTGCTCGCCGTCGCCCTTGCTGCGCTGGTACATCGATGGCCCGGTCGAATCGGCGCCGAGCGCGCTCATGTGCAGCAGGCGACGCACGCCAGCCTGCTTGCACTGGCCGACGATCCGACGCGGTAGTTCGACGTGCGCCTGCGCAAATTCTGTTCCATAGGGACTTGCTCGACTGCCCTGCAACACGCCGACCAGATTGATGACGGTGTCCTGTCCTGCAATCAGCCGAGCGAACGTCGCATCATCATGGATGTCGCACTCGATCACCTCAACCGTAGGTAGCAGGATCAGATGGCTGGCCTTGCCACGCCGTCGCGTCGGCACAGTGACGGCAGCACCGCCCTCAACCAGGCGCGCCACGACATGGCGACCAATGAACCCGGCGCCGCCGATGACGAGGAGTCGTGCAGCTTTCATGACGAGAGTAGACGCGAGTCCAGGTGGACGTAGCTTGATTCTAGGGAAACTCTGATCAGATCACTCCGGCGCCTGCTGCGGCGTCAGCGGCCCGGGCTTGCGCGCCGGTTTGTCGGTGCGCAGCACCCAGAGGTCGCGCGACTAGCCGCTGTCGTCGACGGTGTAGCGCACGACGCGCGATCAAGGCAAGAGCCGCGACGGCGGCCAGGGCACAGCGCGGTACATGGGGTTGATCCAGTGGCTGCGGTGGGAGCGGGGCGCGAGTGTAGTGCAGCGTACGGCGCCTGGTTGCTCGAAAAAGCACAACGGCGGCCGAAGCCGCCGTTGTCGCACCAAACCAATTCGCTCGCTCAGGCCTTGCGCCGGCGTGTCACCACTCCCAGGCCGAGCAGCGCAACCCCCACCAGGGCGATCGAGATGGGCTCTGGCACCTCGGCCGCGAAATCGAAGCTCGTCGCGCCCCTTCCCGAGTGGTGGATGTCCACCACCATCGTCAGCGAGAACGGATCGGTCAGCGCCACCGTAGCGCCGCCGCTGTTCGAGAATGCCCCGGTGCCTCCCGAGCCCGAAAACACCAGCGAACTCAATCCAAACAAGGCGTTGCTGTCGTCGGCGTAGAGCGCATATCCGACCGTACCCGCGGTCGTTCCGCCCACCCCCGCCGACAAGCTCGCCGAGCCCGCAGCACCGCCATTGATGTCGGTCTCGCTGAACGCGACGCGCAGGTTGCCGGCGCCCGTGCTGAAATTGACCGAATTGAGGTCGATCCCGGCATCGGCCAGCGCGCCGGTGCCGAGCGCTGTGGACACGTTGATCGACCAGGCGCCCGCAGCGCCGATGTAAGTGATGACGCCCGCCATTCCGTTCGCATCGCCCGCGCCGCCGTCGACCACGGTCACATCGGTGCCCGCGGCGCCGAGATCGTCGAGCGTCAGCGTCAGCGTCGCGTGGGCAGCCAGCGGCGAAACGGCTGCTACCGCGGCGGTGGCTGCGGTAGCAAGGAGGCGGCGGAATCGGATCATGTTCGTGTTGTTCCCTGTCTTGCCCGGCTGTCCACCGGGTCTGCGCGTTGAACTGAATACTGAACATGAATAAAGCAACATCAGTGCCACCCTTTAGAATCAATGACTTAGATGGTTCTAGCGGCGGCAGCGTAAAGCTCTCCGACACTGTCCCGGCGGAGGCTGGTGGGTGCCCAGGCGGAAGCGGCGCAGCGGCCACTCCCTCCCTTGCCGGGAACGCCAGGTTGGAATTAGGGCAATTCCGTAGTGCCGGCCGACTTGGGGCTGATCGTGCCTAGCCGGGCCTTGAGCGATTGCGCCTTGCTGTCGGCGAGCGCGGCGTAGTAAACGCTGTTCGACATCACCTTCTTCACATAGTCGCGCGTCTCATTGAACGGGATCGTCTCTGCAAACACCGCACCTTCGACGGTGCGCGGCAACGACGAGCGCCAGGAGCGCGGCCGGCTCGGCCCGGCGTTGTAGGCGGCGGTGGCCAGCATGGGGTTGCCGTCCAGATCGTCGAGCACCATTTTCAGGTAGCCGGTGCCGAGCTGCAGATTGATGTGGAGCTCGTTGACGCGCGTGGGCGCGTAGTTGGCGACGTTCATCTTGCGCGCAACGTAGCGCGCAGTGGCCGGCATCAACTGCATCAGGCCGGAGGCTCCGACCGAGGATCGCGCGTCCTGAATGAAGCGCGATTCCTGCCGGATCAAGCCGTAGACCCAGTTCTCGTCGAGTCCCAGCGGTGCCGTGTATTGCACCATCGCGTCACGGAACGGCGACGGGAAGCGCTGCGTGAAATCGAACTCGGTCCGGGTCCGGTCGGAGGTGCTGATCATGCGATCGAGCACGGCCTGCGAACGCGCAAACTCGGCTGCTGCCAGCAGCTCGCGGTCGTTCATGCCGCGCAACTGCCAGTTCCATTCACGATGGCCCTCCAGGCGCAGGCCGAGCTCGTAGAACTTCAGCGCACGCGCGAAACCGGCGTTTCCTGCCATCGGCCCGAGTTCTTCCGGCGTCGCCTGAGGCGCCCGCGGCGGCACGACGATCGGCAGGCCAAGTTCTTCGGCGGCGAGCTTGCCGTAGAAACTGAATTGCGGTCGCGATCTTGCGAAAGTGGTCTTGCGCCTCCGCCGGGCGATTTTCCGCCTGCAAGGCGCGGCCATACCAGTAGAGCCAGACGGCGTCGTCGCGCAAGCTCGGCGGCATGCGGTCGATCGTCGTCTTGACCGTCAGCCAGTCGCCGGCGCGCAGTGCCGAGCGCGCCTGCCATTCGAGCACCTCGTCAACGCGTGCTGTATCGGGTCCGATTCCAACCAGTTCGCCCCCATACCGATACCACTCGTTGGCTTCGGGCATCAGCCGCAGCGCCGCCATGTGCCCGATGCGGCCCCAGAGAATCCCGCGCTGTTCGGGCGTCAGAGCGAGGTTGATGATCTGTGCGTGATCTGCGGCCTCCTGGGACTGTCGCGCGCCAGCCGCACGATCGCGACGATCGCCAGCTCATGCTGGTTTGGTGTCAGCTTGCGTTCGTTGCCATTCAGGAAGGACGCCGGTCGATCGATTGCCAGACTCAGCTGGCGTGCATCGACCGGTTTGCCACTTGCATCGAGAGCGCGCGCGCCGATGCGCTTGGCGGTTGCCAGCTGATGCTGTTCGACCAGGGCGCGCACTCGGTCCCATACCGAGATTCGGCCGTCTGCAAGCAGTGCCTCGGTCAGCGCCATGCAGCCATCACCCGCCGAATCCCGCACACTGGCCAAGAGCTGGCGCGCTTCCCGGGCCGCAAGTTCGAGCTGCGAAGCGACCGCCACGCGATAGCGCCGCAGCGCGGCATAACAGCGGTACTGACCGTCGTCAGTGTTCCAGACCAGGCGGCGGGCTTCGAGATCAAATGCACTGAAATCGTCGCGTTCACCCAGTGCCAGCACCCAGTCCATGCGCAGGCGGTCGCCAATGTAGCTGTTTGGATATCGGGCGAAGAAAGCGTCAAGGTCGCTCGATATGCGCGGGTCGTTCTGACCGCAAGCGACGCAGCCAGTTGCCAGTATTCGACGTAGGAGTAGAGCGGGTGGTTCGACAGTTGCGGCGCGAGTCGCGCCAGGCGCTCGCGATCGCCGTTGCTCGCCGCGTCACGCGCCAGGAGAAAGGTCTGATCTGCGGCCGAAAGCTCGGTATCAGGCTTCGCGGCGGGCTTCTTGGCCGGCGCGGCCAATACCAGTGCCGGTATAAGGCACAGGACCCATGTATAGACTGCAAATGTTCGGAATGACATCAGGCGAGATTAGACCACGTGTAGCGGCAGCAGCGCTGCAGGTTCGGTGGCGCCGCAACCCGAATTCAGGCAGATCTTGAACTCCAACTCCGATCGCAGGCTCTTGCGCCAGCAATTGATTGCTGCGCGCGATGCGCTTGAGCGCCGTGACGACAACGAAGAGGCGCTCAGGCAGCGCGCGCGCGACTGGCTTGAACGAGCCGAGGTGCGCGCCGTCGGCTTTTTCTGGCCGATCCGCGGTGAGCCGGATCTGCGCGGCGCAATCGGGCAGTGGCTGGCGGACGACGCGCGGCGCGTTGCGGCACTGCCGGTTGTCGCCGGCAATGTCCTCGAGTTTCATTCCTGGAGCCCGGACGCTCCGGTTCGCGCAGGGGAGTTCGGGATTCCAGTGCCAGCGCGCGGCCGACCGATGCAACCCGACTGTTTGCTGATTCCTTGCGTGGGCTTCGACGAACGGCGTTTCCGGCTCGGCTACGGCGGCGGTTATTACGATCGCACGCTCGCGCAGATGGTGCCGTGGCCGCTCAGTGTTGGCATTGCCTTCGAGGTCTCGCGGGTCGCAACCATTGCGCCGCGCGAACATGATCTGGCTTTGGATGTGGTGATCACCGACGCTGCGACCTACTGATGCGCGGCGCTGTTGGTCGCTTCCTGGCCGCAGCGCGCAGGGCGGCGGCATACGCCAGCTGGCTCCAAACGTGCATCGCGGCCGCGTTTTCGAGGCACTCGGCGGGCGCACTCCAGTAGCTCACTTCAATGCGGCGAGTTGCGCTTTCATAGATGAAAGGCGCGCTGCCGGCGGCCGCAAAGCGAGCCTGCGTTTCGGCGTCGACCTTCAGGTAGAGCGTTTCCTCAGCCACCAGAGCAAACATCTGGCCATCGCGGTACAGGCCGTGGCCACCGAACATCGCCCGTGCAGTGACTGGCGCCCAGGCCTGCATCAACTCAAGCAGATGACGAAGCAACTCGCTCATCGCAATATGAGCTTACAGAGCTGTGAGCCCATTGGGTCTCAACCTGCGTGCCCGGTCACTCAAGAGCGCAGGTTTTCTCAGGTCTGGCGGTGCGGGCCGCGCCGGAATTCCTCCGCGATCCAGTCACGAAATGCTGCGACGTGCGGCGGTGCCGACGCGTTGGCGGTTGATCAGCAGAAAGTAGCGGTAGCCGGTTCGCATTCGCAGCTGGGGAAAGGGCAGCACCAGATCTCCACTCGCCACGAGGTCATCGAGGAAGGGGCTGCGAACCAGGGCGATTCCCTGGCCGCGCACCGCAGCCTGAACGCATTGGTCGATGAAGGTGAAGTAAAGGCCGGTCCCCCGCTCGAACGGCGGGATGCCTGCGAATTCGCACCATCGCGCCCAGCTGCTGTACGGCGCGCTGGGTACCGTTTCATCCATTGACAGCAGCGGTACCTGGGCCAGGTCGGACGGATTTCTCAATTCGATTCCGCGCGCGCGGCACCTCGGCCAACAGGCGCGGGCTCATCGCGGGGGCCATGTCTTCGTCCTGCAATACCGGCGCATCGCTGGGAATGCTGGCGCCAGGTCTGAGCCAGCGCACGACGACGTCGATGCCGTCGGCTTCCAGGTCGACCATGCGGTCCGAGGCATCGATGCGGATGTCGACGCCCGGAAACGCCCGCTGGAACTCCGACAGCCGCGGCACCAGCCAGAGCGAGGCGAACGAGGCATACGTTGACAGAGTCACGCGCGGCGAGCCTCCATCGCCGCGAATTTCGTCGACACTGCGGTCGATCGCGAGCAGGGATTGCCGCGCAACGGCAAACAGGCGCTCGCCGGCTGCGGTCAGAACCAGCGCGCGCGTGTGCCTTTCAAACAGGGGTTTGCCGAGCTGGCGTTCGAGCGCTGCGATCTGGCGGCTGATCGACGACTGCGTCAGGCTCAGCTCATTGGCTGCCAAGGTGAACGACAAGTGCCGTGCTGCGGATTCGAATCCACGCAACGCGGCAAGCGGCAGGGGGCGTCGGCGGCGGGCCGCGCCGATTGGCTTGGAAATGACCATCGGATCGACCATACATGCATTTTGTGCATGTATCAACTGCGAACTTTTCGTTTGTCCCAGAGCGCGAGCGAGCGTCAAATCACGTTCAGCCATCCAAATGGATGCGTTCTGTGAATGGGAGATGACATGAGCTGGGAACCGCAAGTAATTCGCACCGTCGACCTCGGCTACGAGCAATTGCTGGTCATCGAAGCGCAGCGTGGCGCGCTGATTCGCGTGCTGCATGGAGGCGTCTGGCTGACTGAGGAAGGCCTCGGTCGCGACATTTTTGCCGAGAGCGGCGACGAAGTGCGAATCGAGGGTGAGGGTCGCGCAGTGGTCGAGGGCCTCGGCGCAACGCGCGTCGAACTGGTCCGCCCGGCCGGTTCAATGGCGGCGGCAAACCAGTTCGTCAAGGGAATGGTTCACCGTGCGGGGCGCGCGCTGAGCTCATTGCGGACTCGTGACCAGCTCGGACGGACCTGCACCGAGTCAGCGGCCTGAAACGGACGCCCTGCCAAGCAGGGCGACCTGGCAGCAGCTTGGTGGGAGGCACGTCATGACACTTGGAAATGATGGACTCGGCTGGATACGCTGGACGGTCAGCTTCGCCCTTTCCTTCGTCCTGGGCGTCGGCCTGATGTCGCTGGCGGGAGAAATCCTGCATCGCGCTCGCGCGGTCGCCCAGCCGAATGAAGCCGGCAGTGCACAGGCCGTCGAGCCCGCTCACGCTGAGCGCAGGGGCGAGTAAGTGCAATTGTGTCGGTCAGCGCGGCAGACCGAGGCGATGCCAGAGTTCGAGGGTCGCTTCGGCCTGGTTCATGGTGTAGAAGTGCAGGCCGGGAGCGTCTGCGGCCAGCAGCTGATCGCACAGGGCGGTGACCACGTCGAGCCCGAACGCGCGGATGGCAGCGCGGTCATCGCCGAAACTTTCTAGTCGGCGACGAATCCAGCGCGGTATCTCGGCGCCGCAGGCGTCGGAAAAGCGCGCCAGCTGCGTGTAATTGGTGATCGGCATGATGCCGGGCACGATCGGTACATGGCAGCCGAGTCGCATCGACGTCTTCTACCAGCCGGAAGTACGCATCGGCGTTGAAGAAGTACTGGGTGATGCCTGAGTTGGCTCCGGCTCTTACCTTGCGCACGAAGTTGGCGATATCGTCCCCGGGCGAACGCGCCTGCGGGTGATACTCGGGATAGGCCGCCACCTCAATCGTGAACCAATCGCCGGTCTCCTGGCGAACGAATTCGACAAGCTCGCTGGCGAACCTGAAATCCCCTGCGCCACCAGCGGCACCCGATGGCAGGTCGCCGCGCAGAGCGACCAGGCGTCGAATGCCGGCGTCGCGATAGCCGGACAGCAGTTCACGCACCGAGGCGCGCGTGGTACCGATGCACGAAATGTGGGGTGCCACCGGATGTCCTTCCGCGTGCATCTGCATGACGGTGTTCCAGGTGCCCTCCTTGGTCGAGCCGCCGGCGCCGAAGGTGACCGAGAAAAATCCAGGGCGCACGGCGGCAAGCTGAGCGCGCACCGCGCGCAGTTTCTCGGCGCCTTCCGCCGTCTTCGGGCGGAAAGAACTCGAAGCTGAAGGTACGGGCCGGCGTCACTTGCGGTCTGGAATCAACTGCGACAGCAGCCATCCGATCACGCTGTAGAGGATCGCTCCGAGCATCGCGGCCCAGAAGCCATTGACATGGAAGCCCGCCACCACCTCAGACACGCCCCAGAAGAGCAGGGCGTTGATCACGAACAGGAACAGCCCCAGCGTAAGCAGCGTGACCGGTAGAGTCAGGATCACCAGGATCGGCTTGACGATCGTGTTGGCCAGCCCCAGAACCAGAGCCGCGATCGCCGCTGACTTCCAGTCCTGAATCTGCACGCCCGGATACAGATAAGCGACTGCAAGCAGAGCTATTGCATTGAGCACCCAAACCAGCAGCAGACGCATGAGATTCCCCTGAGTGTCTTGCTTCGCCGTTGTTATTGGACGAGGGCGGAATACCGTCCCAAGCCCTCGTCTCTCGCCAATCGGCGAAAAGTATCGTGCATCGGACGCGATGCACCCAGTGCGAAACTTTTCGCCGCTCAGTATCTATAGTGATCCGGTTTGTACGGACCTTCCTTGTTCACGCCGATGTAGCGCGCCTGGGCGTCCGTCAGGTCGGTCAGCTGCGCCGCGAGTTTCTTCAACTGCAGTCGCGCAACCTTCTCGTCGAGGTGCTTGGGCAGCACGTAGACGCCGACCGGGTACTTGTCGGTATTGCCGAACAGTTCGATCTGCGCGATCACCTGGTTCGCAAACGAACTCGACATCACGTAGCTCGGATGACCCGTGCCGCAGCCGAGATTCACCAGCCGCCCCTGCGCGAGCAGGATGATCCGCTTGCCAGGCTTTCGTCGACCGCGGGAAAGATGATGTGGTCGACCTGCGGCTTGATCTCTTCCCACTCGTACTGCTTCAGCGAGGCCACATCGATCTCGTTGTCGAAGTGTCCGATGTTGCAGACGATGGCCTGATTCTTCATCCGCAACATGTGCTCGTGTGTGATCACATGGAAGTTGCCGGTCGCGGTCACGAAGATGTCGGCCTTGTCGGCGGCGTAGTCCATGGTCACGACGCGGTAGCCTTCCATCGCCGCCTGAAGCGCGCAGATCGGGTCGATCTCGGTGATCCAGACCTGCGCACGTCAGCGCGCGAAGCGCCTGGGCCGAGCCCTTGCCGACGTCGCCATAGCCGGCAACAACTGCCACCTTGCCGGCGATCATCACGTCGGTGGCGCGCTTGATGCCGTCGACCAGTGATTCGCGGCAACCGTACAGGTTGTCGAACTTGCTCTTGGTGACCGAGTCGTTGACGTTGATTGCCGGAAAGGCCAAGCGGCCCTCCTTGGCCATCTGGTACAGGCGTTTGACGCCGGTCGTCGTCTCTTCGGTCACGCCCTTGATCTTGGCGAGACGCGTCGAATACCAGGAGCCGTTCTTGGCGAGCTTGGCCTTGATCGAGGCGAAAAGGAACTCTTCTTCCTCGCTGGCCGGGTGCGCGATTACCGACACGTCCTTCTCGGCCTTGCTTCCCAGGTGCAGCAGCAGGGTCGCGTCGCCGCCGTCATCGAGGATCATGTTCGAGTAACCGCCATCGGGCCACTCGAAGATCCGATGCGTGTAGTCCCAGTAGTCGGCCAGTGACTCGCCCTTGATCGCGAAGACGGCGGTGCCGCTTGCTGCGATCGCGGCGGCAGCGTGATCCTGGGTCGAATAGATGTTGCAGCTCGCCCAGCGCACTTCGGCACCCAGGGCCTGCAGGGTTTCGATCAGAACGGCGGTCTGGATCGTCATGTGCAGCGACCCGGTGACGCGGGCGCCGCGCAGCGGCTTCTGGCTGGCGTATTCGTCGCGGATCGCGATCAGGCCCGGCATCTCCGTTTCGGCGATGCGGATTTCCTTGCGGCCCCAGTCGGCGAGGCCGAGATCGGCCACGGCGCAATCGCCCTTTGATTCAGCGGGTTTGAGTACGGCGCTCATCTCGCGCCCTCCTTGTCGAAAAGAGGTGAGCGAGCGCCGTTGGAACAGCCGACCCGTAAGTCGGCGCTTCGAGCCTGGCGCGGGTGTGCCGTCAAGGCAGTCTGGCCCGCGTCGCAACGCTCCTCGAAGCGAGCCGGCATTGTACTGGTCGTAGGCACGGGTGGCGTTACCGCCAGACCGTGTGCCGTCGGCGGGATTTGGCGCGGTGGGCACTACTACCGCTAGCTGTGTGCCGCGCCAATCTCTCACCCGCGAGCGGGCAAGCGCTGGACCCAGTCAAGCCGGGCTGGAATTAAGCGCGAAGCAGACGCGTTGCAGGGAGTCGTCTTCGAGATCGGGTGTGATTCGGGCCTGCAGGCGCCGCATCAGTCCGAGCATTGACTCATTGTTTGAAAGCACGTCACCGCAAAGTCTTGCCAGTCCAGCGCGACGGGCATGGCGCAGCAGGCGCTGCATCAACTCAGACCCCAGACCCAGTCCTTGCCACGAGTCGGCGACAGCGATCGCGAAGTCTGCGGATGTGCCGTCCTCGTTGACGACATAGCGAACGTCGGCGACCAGGGTTCCGTCGTCATCTTCGCTGGATTCGGCCACCAGCGCGAGGTGGGTCCGATAGTCGATCTGCGTGAACTCGCGCAGCAGCCCCTCGGACAGTTCGCTGATGCCCTGATGAAAGCGGCGATAGCGACTGGCAGGCGACATGGCGGACACGAATGCCTGCTCGGCATCGGCGTCCTGCGGCAGGATCGGCCGCAGCGTGACCGATCGACCATCGCGCAGGGTAAGCCTATCGATCAGCCCTGACGGATAGCGATGAATCCGGTAGGTCGTTGCCGATTCCTGCAGGGTGTCCGTGAACATGAACCTTCCTTGTGCCGTGCTGATCCGCACCGGCCGGGGCGGCCTGCCCCGGCTTTTCGGGTCTGAATTCAAGCAGGCTGCGCCGGCAAAGCCCAGCTCAAGGCCGGGCTTCGCTTCTTTGTGCACTCAGGCAACGAACGAGCGCGTCACCGCCCTGAAGCCGCGGCCGATGGCCTCGCCGATCAGGCGCAAGCTCTTGGCCTGTTCCTGATGCAGCAGCAGCATCGGCTCGATCGGGCGCATGCTGATCGCGTTGCTCTGCGCGACTCCATTCGCCACGGCCTGTTTGGACGCAGCCGGTGAGTAGTTCTTGACCAGCGGACGGGAGCAGACTCCGGTCGCGGACTTGCGAAGAACGAGTGGCATGTCGTAGGGCATGGTGGCTCCTTAGTTCAATTCGGCTACTGTCTCTAGTCCTGCGCTTGCATGCAATCAGTGAATGTAAGAACATTGATTCAGCAGCAGGTGAGGCGCACTGTCTACCTCGACGGGCCAGCTTTCAAACGATCATTTCGAATACTTCGCATTCCCACAGCGCATGCAAAAGGACCCCTCCCGACTGCCCCCGCTGGAATTGCTCCTGGCCTTCGATTCGGCCGCCCGTCACCTTTCGTTCACCAAGGCTGCGGATGAGCGATTTCTCACCGCAGTCGGCCATCAGTCGCCAGATCAAGGCACTTGAAGACGACCTTGGTGCGCCATTGTTTCGTCGCCGCCACCGTGCGCTCGACCTGACCGACGACGGTCGCCGACTGGCCGACGCGGTGCGCGGCGCCTTTGAAAGCCTGCGCAAATCGATGCTGCAGATTCGCGCCCCGCAGCGGCGCGAGGTGCTTTCACTGTCAACCACACCGGGCCTTGCTTCGCTCTGGTTGATTCCGCGCCTGAACGAGTTCGTCAAGGTGCAACCAGGCATCGACGTTCGCATAGATGCGACCTTGCAGCAGCGCAATCTGGCGGCCGATGGATTCGATCTCGCAATCCGCTATATGCCGACCAAAGCCGGAGTGGGAACGCAGCTGTTCGACGAATCGATTCAGCTGGTCTGCGCGCCGAGCCTGCTGCGTGACAAACAACGTCCATTGAAGAAACTCGCCGACCTGAGTCTGCACACCTTGTTGCAGGTTGAAGCGCCGCGCGCTGGCCTGCCGCTCGAGTGGGATTTGTGGCTGCGCGCGATGCATATTCCTGACCTGGAGCCGGCGAGCTCGATGATGTTCAACAGCTACGACGCCGCGATCGCGGCTGCCGTCCAGGGACAGGGCGTTGCGCTCGGCCGCCGGCCGCTGATCGATGCATTGCTCAAGCGGCGCGCGCTGGTTGCGCCCTTGAAGGACGAAATCGCGACCGAGCGCGCCTACTTTCTGGTAGTAGAGCCGGCGGCGGCGAAGCGGCCGTCGGTGCGCGCGCTCGAAGCCTGGCTGCTGGAGCAGGCGCACGCCTCAGCGGCCGAAGCAACAGCGACTTCGTCGCTCAAGGCCATGCACTATCCAAGCCTGCCCGCAAAGCAGCATTGAATGTGTCGCTGCATGGGAAACCGCGCGGGCAAGTCATCCTCGCCCGCGCGAACCACGCGTTGAAAACTAGCTGACCGGCAGGGGCGAGGCGGCGACCTTCGACTCGGTACGACGCTTTATGCCCGCGGCTTCGGCCAGCGCAGCGGCACGATCGGTGCGTTCCCAACTGAACTCGGGTTCATCGCGACCGAAGTGGCCGTAGGCGGCCGTCTTCTCGTAGATCGGGCGCAGCAGATCCAGCATCTGAATGATGCCTTTCGGCCGCAAGTCAAAATGCTCGGCGACCAGTGCGCTGATCTTCTCGTCCGGAATCACACCGGTGCCTTCGGTGTAGACGGTGATGTTCATCGGCTTTGCTACGCCGATCGCATAGGCCACCTGGACCTGGCACTGACGCGCGATGCCGGCTGCAACGACGTTCTTGGCGACATAGCGCGCCGCATAGGCGGCCGAGCGATCGACCTTCGACGGGTCCTTGCCGGAGAATGCGCCACCGCCATGCGGACAGGCTCCGCCATAGGTGTCAACGATGATCTTGCGGCCGGTCAGTCCGCAGTCGCCCTGTGGGCCGCCGACGACGAAGCGGCCAGTCGGGTTTACAAGATAGCGGGTGTTCCTGATCCACTCCTTCGGCAGCACCGGCTTGATGATCTGCTCGATCACCGCCTCGATGAACTCCTTTTTCATGTGCTTGCCATCGCTCATCTCGGGCGCGTGCTGGCTCGACAACACTACGGTGTCGATCGAGTGTGGCTTGCCGTCGACATAACGCATCGTGATCTGGCTCTTGGCGTCCGGGCGCAAATAGGGCATGCGGCCGTCGCGGCGCAGATCGGCCTGGCGTTCGACCAAACGATGTGCGTAGTAGATCGGCGCCGGCATCAGCTCTGTCGTCTCGTCACAGGCGTAACCGAACATGAGGCCCTGGTCGCCCGCGCCCTGGTCAAGGTACTCATCCGAGGCGTGGTCGACGCCCTGCGCGATGTCATTGCTCTGCTTGTCGTAGCAGACCATGACCGCGCAGCCCTTGTAGTCGATGCCGAACTCGGTGTTGTCGTAGCCGATGCGCTTGATGGTGTTGCGCGCAACCTGGATGTAGTCGACGTGCGCGTTGGTGGTGATCTCACCGGCCAGCACCACGAGGCCGGTATTGGTCAGGGTTTCCGCGGCTACGCGTGAACGCGGATCCTGGCGGAAGATGGCATCGAGAATGGCGTCCGAAATCTGATCGGCCACCTTGTCGGGATGGCCCTCGGAAACAGACTCGGAGGTAAACAGAAAGTCACTGGACACGGTCCACTCCTTGCGAACATTGAGACGGCAGGCCGCACTCGCAGGAGTGCGACGCTTTAGCGGCATTTGCCTCGGCTATGCTGTCGAGGATCGCCCCGCAAGTTGTCGTTTAACTCGGCGATGCGCGATTATACGGTGAAGGCGCCGTCGCTTATCCACGGAACCAGTGCTGGAATTTCTCTTCAGGCGGATCGCGGCGCTGCCATTGGCGACTGTGCACGCGATCGGCGGCGCGCTCGGCAGACTTGTCTTCTGGCTGTCACCAACTTACCGACGCCGACTGATCGACAACCTGGCGCATGCCGGATATGACGACGCCGCCCTGACTCGATCTGCCGCACGCGAGGCCGGCAAGCAGGCACTTGAAACGCCCTGGATCTGGATGCGGCCGAGCGCCGGCATTATCGAGCGCACGGAAGTCGCGGACATGGCGCTGCTCGATGCCGCGCTCGCGGATGGACGCCCCGTCATGTTCCTGCCGCCGCATCTCGGCAGTTTCGAAGTCACGGCACAGTTCTATGCCGCATTCCGTCCGGAAGCGAAGACGCGGCCGATGACGGTGCTGTACCGGATTCCTCGCAAGTCCGTCCTGCGACACATCGTCGAGACTGGCCGCGCTGCTGAAGGCCTGAAGCTCGCCCCGGCCGAGATCCGCGGGGTCAGGATGCTGATGAAGGCGATGCGCGATTGCGAGGTCGTCGGCATCCTGCCCGACCAGGTTCCTTCGCAGGGCGAAGGGGTATGGGCGCCGTTTTTCGGGCGCTGGGCCTACACCATGACGCTGCCGGCGCGGCTTGCGCGCCAGTACAAAGCCATCGTTTTGTTTGTATATGGAGAACGATTGACGCACGGCCGTGGATGGCGCATCCACTTCCGACGACTGACGGAGCCGTTGACAGGTGAGGCCGCACACGACGCTGCGATCATGAATCGAGGACTGGAAGCACTGATTCGCGAACGTCCTGCGCAATATCTTTGGGGCTACAACCGCTACAAGGTGCCGGCCGGCGCTGGGCCGCCCCCGACCGAGACGCCGGCGCCGTGAAAGCCTACTTCGCCCGTCTGGCGATCTCGCTAATCAGTCTGACCGGCACCCTGTCGCAGCGCATGCGGACCGAAATCGCCGCGGTGGTGTCCGACGTCTTCTGGTTCATTGCGCGGCCACGGCGCCGCGTGACGTTGACCAACCTCCGCCTGTGCTTCCCGGACAAGACTGACAAGGAGCGGCTGCGCATGGGGCGACAGGCGTTCCGCAACATTGTCCGCGCCGCGCTCGATCATTCGGTGCTCTGGACCGCCGACCGCCAGACGATCGAAAGCTATGTGAAGGTGGAGGGGGCAGAGCATGTGTTCGATCCGGCCAATCGGCCCTTGATCATGGTTGCGCCGCATTTCCTCGGGCTCGATGCCGGCGGTGTGCGCGTCAACACGCTTGTGCGCGGCTGTTCGATTTACTCGCGCCAGAAGAACCCGGTCTGGGATGCCTGGTTGCTCAAGGCGCGACGCCGCTTCAACGAGCCGGTACTGATGCCGCGGCAGGGGCTCAACATGCGCGAGCTGATCCGCACAGTGAAGGAAAATCTGCCGCTCTACTACCTGCCCGATGTGGATCTCGGCCTCACCAATTCAATCTTCGTACCCTTCTACGGTGTCAATGCAGCCACCATTCCGATGGTGTCGCGGCTTGCGCGACTGACCGGGGCCCGCGTGGTGATGGCGGTCACCGAAATGACGCGGCACGGCTATGTGCTGCACTTCGATCCGCCCTGGCCGGACTTTCCTGGCGCGTCGATCGAGGAGGACACTGCGCGCATGAACCGGGAGATCGAGCGCTGGATCGGGCGCCTGCCCGAGCAATATCTGTGGTCGCACAAGCGCTTCAAGACCCGGCCGCCGGGCGAGCCGAGTGTGTATTGATGCGGGCCGATGCATCAGCGTGTCGCCCGCGGCGATAATCGGGCATGAGACTGCGATTTACCAAGATGCAGGGCGCCGGCAACGACTTCGTGATGCTGAACGGCGTGGCCCAGAAGATTGAACTTTCGCGCGAGCAATTGCGGGCACTGGCCGATCGACGGTTCGGGGTCGGCGCCGATCAGATTCTCGTCGTCGAACCCTCGCTCCGCGCCCGATGTTGATTTTCGTTATCGCATCTTCAACAGCGACGGCGGCGAGGTCGAACAGTGCGGCAATGGCGCGCGGGCGTTCGTCAAGTTCGTGCACGACGAAGGCCTGAGCATCAAACCTACGATCCGAGTCGAGACGATGTCGGGTGTCATCGAGCCACGCCTGCAGGCGGACGGCGAAGTGACGGTCGACATGGGCGCACCGGTGTTCGAGCCGGCGTCAGTGCCGTTCGATTCGGAAGGGCTCACGCCTCTCTCCGTGCATCTCGACCGGGTTTGGCCGCTGTCCGTGCACGGCCGAGAAATCCGGATGTCGGTGCTTTCGATGGGCAACCCGCACGCCGTCCAACAGGTCGCGCATGTCGACGAGGCGCACGTCACCAAGGACGGTCCGGTGATCGAGAATCACAGCCGATTCCCGCAGCGGGTCAATGCTGGTTTCATGGAAGTGGTCGACCGGCACCATGTCCGGCTGCGGGTCTGGGAACGCGGTGCCGGCGAGACACTGGCCTGCGGAACCGGTGCTTGCGCTGCGGCCGTCACCGGCATCCGACGGGGCCTGCTTGATTCTCCGGTTGTGGTTGATACACGGGGCGGGCGTCTTACGATCGCCTGGGACGGACTTGATCGCGGGTTGGATCTGAATGAGCCGCGTCCGGTGCTGATGACCGGGCCCGCCCTCAAGGTGTACGACGGCGAAATTGAAATCTGACGAGGCGAATGATGCAAGCACAGGACATAGCCCGCTACCTGACTGAACACGCAGATTTCTTCGAGCAGCATCCGGAGCTGCTGGCGGGCATGCAACTGCCGCATCCGCACAGTGGTCAGGCCATCTCGTTGGCAGAGCGCCAGTCGATGATGTTGCGCGAACGCATCAAGGGTCTTGAAGCGCGGGTTGCCGAACTGGTTCGCCACGGCCAGGAAAACGACGCCATCGCCGACAAACTGGTGCTTTGGACGCGTTCTTTGCTGCTGGCTTCGGATACCGGCGATCTTCCGGCGATTCTGGTGACCGAACTGCAACAGGTATTCAGCGTTCCGTTCGCCGCGCTGCGCCTGTGGCGCGTGCAGCCGGATTATTCCGACCTTGATTGCGCACGACCGGTAAGCGGCGACACCGTGACGCTCGCCGACAGCATGCGGCTGCCGTTCTGCGGTTCCAATGTTGGCTTCGAGCCGGCGTCCTGGCTGTCCGATGCCGGCGTGGTGAAGAGCCTGGCCTTGCTGCCGCTGCGAGTCGGAGCCGAGCCAGCAACCTTCGGCCTGCTGGTGCTCGGCTCGCCCGACAAGGACAGGTTCCAGGCCGCAATGGGCACCGCGTTTCTCGAGCGCATCGCCGAGCTGGCCAGTGCCGCGCTCGCACGACTGCGGACGTAGTTCGGGTGGTCCTGGACCTCGATGAAGCCCGCGCATCGCACGCGCACTGAGATGCCCGCCGCTAACTCTGACGAGAGCGCGCCTGCTCCGATCCAGCGCTTCCTGGAGGAGCTGCGCACGCAACGACGGGCCTCGCCGCACACACTCTCGGCGTATCACCGCGACCTGCTCCGGCTTGGAGAATTGGCTGCGGGTCGACCATTATCCGAACTCGGCGTGACCGAGGTGCGCGCCTGCCTTGCCCGGTTGCATGCTGCCGGTCGTGCACCGGCGTCGTTGGCTCGGACGCTCTCGGCCTGGCGCTCGTTCTATCAATGGCTGATTGATCGGGGCGAGGCGAAATCCAATCCGGTTTCTGGCGTGCGCGCCCCGAAGCGGGCGCGCCGCCTGCCGAAGGCGCTGTCCGCCGACCAGGCTGTGCGCTTCGCTTCGCATCCGACCGATGGTTCATGGCAGGCATTGCGCGATCGCGCCCTGATCGAGCTTCTGTATTCGAGCGGTCTTCGATTGTCCGAGCTCACATCGCTCGACTGGGGCCCGTTTCCAGCCGAGCGAACACAGCGTGCTTCGTTGAGCTGGATTGACTTGCGCGCCGGGGAAGCCACCGTCCTTGGCAAGGGCGGCAAGATGCGCACCGTGCCGATCGGCGCGCCCGCGCGTGCAGCACTTGCGGCGTGGCTCGAGCGGCGCGCGGACGTGCGCGGCTGTGACGAGCGCGCCTTGTTTGTTTCGGCGCGTGGCACCCGGCTCGCAGCGCGCAGCGTGCAAGCTCGGCTGGCGGTTATCGCGCGTCGCCTCGGCCTGGGCGTGCACGTTCATCCGCACGTTCTGCGCCATTCGTTCGCCTCGCACCTGCTGCAATCCAGCGGCGATCTGCGCGCGGTGCAGGAACTGCTCGGCCACGCCAACATCGCGACCACGCAGATCTACACCAAACTCGACTGGCAGCACCTCGCCAAGGCCTACGACGCCGCGCATCCGCGCGCACGTCGCAAGCCATGAGCGACGCGCGCTGCCTTTCGCTGTTGCCCACCAGATCAGTTCGCATGGCCCGGATCGCGTAATGAGCGCGAAGATCATCCTGAAGCCGGGCAAGGAAAAGTCCCTGCTGCGCCGACACCCGTGGATTTACGCCACGGCGATTGCGCGGATCGATGGCAAGGCGGCGTAGCGGTGCCACAGTCTCGATCCAGGCGCATGACGGCAGATTCCTGGCCTGGGGCGCGTGGTCGCCGGCCTCGGCGATTCGCGCGCGGGTGTGGAGTTTTGCCGAGGCGGAGCCGATCGATGCCGGCGAGCTGGCACGCCGAGTCCACGCCGCGGTGGTGGCACGCGCGCGCGATCGCGCGGGACAGCGATGCCGTTCGCCTCGTTTTCGGTGAGTCTGATCGGCTGCCCGGCCTGGTGGTTGACCGCTACGGCGATCAGCTGGTTACCCAGTTCCAGTCGGCTGGCGTGGATGCCTGGCGCGAAACTCTGGTTGATGCTCTCGTCGCCGCGACCGGCTGCACCCAGGTATTCGACCGCTCGGACGGCGCGATCCGTGCGCGCGAAGGTCTGGCCGCGATCTCCGGCGTATTGCGTGGGGCCGAGCCGGCCGAACGCGATCGAAATCGTCGAACACGGATTGCGTTTCCTGGTCGATGTCCGGCGCGGCCACAAGACCGGCTTCTACATCGATCAACGCGACAACCGCCGCCTCGCGCGCGAACTTGCCGCCGAGTTCGCTCCGGGACAAGGGCCGCGCGCCGCGCGGCCTCAATTGTTTTGCTACACGGGAGGGTTCTCGATTGCGATGCTGGCCGGCGGCGCCGCGTCAGTGCACTCGGTTGACTCGTCGGCCGATGCGCTTGCACTGGCGGCCGAACACGTCCGGATCAACGGGCTGAACGAGGGCGCCGCAGTCTGGGAACAGGCCGATGCTTTCGAGGCGCTGCGCCGGTTGAACGCAGCTGGCGAGAAATTCGACCTGATCGTGCTCGACCCGCCCAAGTTTGCCTCCAGCCACCACCATGTCGATCGGGCAGCGCGAGCCTACAAGGACATTAACCTGCAGGCACTGCGCTTGCTCGCGCCGGGCGGCACGCTGTTGAGCTTTTCCTGTTCCGGCGCCATTGATTCGGACCTGTTCCAGAAGATCGCCGCCGGCGCCGTGTTCGATGCCAGGGTCGATGCCTGGCTGTTGGCCAGACTGGCTGCGGGCGCCGACCATCCGCTGATGATGACGGTCCCCGAGTCCGAGTACCTGAAAGGATTGCGACTCCAGCGCGCGGACGGGTAATGCTTGGGCCGTTGTTGCTCGGGCCGGCGGGCACTGCACGTTCGGCGCTCTCACCGATGGTTCCGGAACCGGGCCGCGGATCGCGCCGCTGACTGTGTCGTCTTGATCCTCTACACTACGCGCCCTTTTTTATGGCGGCCGTTCTGGCGCCTCTGCAATGAATGCATCGACTCAATCCCAGGTCCCGGTGACCGTGCTGACCGGCTTTCTCGGCGCCGGCAAGACGACTCTGCTCAATCGCATCCTGACCGAACAGCACGGGCGCAAGATCGCGGTCATCGAGAACGAGTTCGGACCGGAGGGCATCGACAACGAGTTGCTGGTGGCCGACACCGACGAGCAGATTGTCGAGATGAACAACGGCTGCATCTGCTGCACGGTGCGCGGTGATCTGGTGCGCATCCTGACCGATCTGAAGGCCAAGCGGCAATCGAACGAGCTCGATTTCGAGCGCGTCATCATCGAGACAACCGGCATGGCCAACCCGGGGCCGGTCACGCAGACCTTCTTCATCGAAGACGATATCGCCTCTTACTACCTGCTCGACGCGGTGATCACGGTGGTCGATGCCAAGCATGGGCACGACACGCTCGACGCCCAGCCAGAGGCGCAGAACCAGGTCGGCTTTGCCGATCGGATCCTGATGTCGAAGACGGATCTGGTGTCGGCCGGCGATGCGCAGTCGTTGCGGGAACGTCTGGTGCGCATGAACCCGCGCGCGCCGATCAAGGCGGTGAACTTCGGCCAGGTGCCGATCGCCGAGGTGCTCGATCTGCGCGGCTTCAACCTGAACGCGATTCTGGACATCGACCCGCAGTTTCTGGCCGGCGAGCATCCGGACGCGGCCGCGTCGAAGTCCAAGGCAGGAGAGTCTGGTGGGCATGGCCTGATCAGTGCATGACGATCAGCGGGCATGATCACGACCATGGCCACGAGGATGAGCACCACCATCACCACCACGACGATGCGATCAAGGCCTTCGTGTTCCAGTCGCGCAAGCCGTTCGATCGCGCCAAGCTCGAGGAGTACATGGGAGCGCTGACTCAGGTTTACGGGCCCGACATGCTTCGGTATAAAGGCGTGCTTTTCATGGACGGGACCAACCGTCGCATGATCTTCCAGGGCGTGCACATGCTGATGGGAGCCGATGTCGGGCGCCCGTGGGGCAGCAATGAAAAGCCTTCGAGCAAGATGTTTTCATCGGTCGCAACCTGCCGAAGGAAGCGATCCTCAAAGGACTCGAAGCGTGCCTGGCGCGCTGAAGTCTGTTCCCACGAACCAGTCCAACGAACCATGTGGCATGAGGTAGAAGCGGATGGCTGCAGCAAAGAAGGCACCGGCCAAGAAAGTCGGCAAAGCCCGCGGCGAAGAAGCCGGCGGCGAAGAAACCGGTCGCGAAGAAAGTCGCTGTCAAGAAGCCGGTTGGGAAGAAGACTCCGCCCAAGGTCAAGCCGGCCAAGAAGCCGGCCAAGCCAGCGTCGCTAGCGAAGCCCGCGAAGCAGACCAAGCCGGTGACGGCGTCCAAGGCGGCACCGGTCGTCAAGGCGGCTCCAGCCGCAAAAGGGGCTGCAAGTCCCGCCGCCCCGGTCGCAAAAGCGCCTGTCGCCCAAGGCCCTGGCCCGGGCGGCGCGCGTTGAACGAGCGGCCATGATCCCAGTGGCGGCGCCGGCACCGCTCACTCCGCCGCACCGCTGGCCGCCAAGCCGGCGGCCGGAGCCGAGCAAGAAGGATCTGGCCGCCGCGCACGAATACCTGCTGGCGCGCTCAGCCACCCGCAGCGAGGCGCCGGTCATGGTCAATGGCAAGCGCCTGCCGTCCGAGGGCGAGCTGTTGAAGATGTCGGATGCGGACTACATGAATGAATCGCAACTGGCGTTCTTCAAGCACCGCCTGCAGCAAATGGAGCGCGAGCTGCTGCAAAACGCCGACGAAACGACCGAGCATTTGCGCGAAACGGTGATCGTTCCGGACCCGGCCGACCGCGCGACGATCGAAGAAGAACATGCGTTCGAACTGCGCACGCGCGATCGCGAACGCAAGCTGCTGAAGAAAGTGCAGCAGTCGATCGCTGCTATCGACAGCGGTGACTACGGCTACTGCGAAGAAACCGGCGACCCGATCGGCATTCCGCGATTGCTCGCGCGCCCGACTGCGACGCTGTCGCTCGAAGCGCAGCAGCGCCGTGAATTGAAGCAGAAGATGTACGGAGACTGAGACGCTGCGCGTCCCAGCGTTAGTTACCGCTGCCAAGGCACTGTGGGCAGGTGGGCGTGAAGCCAGGCGCCTCAATGTTCTGCTGGATGACCCTTACGGCGCTGTACTACCGCCTGACCGCGGCGGTCGCAGCCGCACTGAGGCGGCACGCTGGGGTGCTTGGTGGGCAGTGCGGACTGGGCGGTCCCGGCTACTTCATCCAAACGGGAGACATCCCGTGTAGCCGACAGGCGGGATAGCACCCCAGATCGACGGTTAGCGCTATAGGGAAAGTTGTTACTATCGAGCGGCATCCAGGCTTGCAGCCACTTGTTTGCGCGGCTTAGACGCGCCGTGCAAGTTTGGACGCCACCGGATGTTTTTCGGGTGATCCGGCGGTAATGCTCGTCGGGCAGTGATTCCCGCGACCGGCTCAGGCGCGAGATGGGGCTTGGGACGAAGCTGAGCGGGTTTGACTCACTGGGTTGCATTCGCATTTCAACGGAACCTGAACTCGGAACGGAAGCACAGAGTGGTTTTTTCTTTCTTCAAGAAAGATCCAAAGGACGGAGCCGAACGCGCCTCCGGCGACAAGTCCGGCGCGCGCTCTGCCAAGACGGTCGGGCGACCGCTCCCAGGCCCGGTCAATCGCAATGCGGCTCGCCACCGCAGCCGCGCCCGACGAATACCGATAACACGCTTGCCCGACAAGGACTCGCATCGCTCACTTGCGATCGAAACCGCGGCCAAGATCGACCCGATCGAGTCCGAGATGGCGCGCGATTTCATGCGCCCTGCCGGCAGCCAGTTTCCCAATTCGGCCGCGAACTCAACGCTTGGTCGACTTTCGCAGCAGCCGGTCGAGCCACCTCCCAAGCAGTCTGGCGAGTACAGCGGTCCGCCGACCCTCGGTGCGCGATCTCGAGATCCGGATGCCATCGATGACTGGCAGGGCAATGCCAATGCGATCGAGCTGCATGCCGAGGGCTCGGGCTCGGCAATCGAGGAAACGGCGATCCTGTTCGCCAACGGCCTGATCGAGCCCGCGGAATCCGGTCTGCGTACGGCGATCCAGGCCGATTCTCTCGGCGACTCCGCCCAGCGCGCCTGGCTGATGCTGTTCGAGCTGCTTCAGCAACGCGGCGACAAGGCGGGCTTCGACAACCTGACGATCGAGTACGTGCTGCGCTTTGAAAGTTCGCCGCCGGCGTGGATCGACTACAAGGACGAGCCGTTACTGGCCCCGGCCGGCAAGCCCGGTGTGGCCCCGGTGCCGACTGGCGGAGCGCCGATCGTTCACTTGCCCGAGACCATCGATGCCAATGTGGTCAAGGTGCTCGAGCAGCTGAAGAACCATTCGGTCAATCACCAGGCGCTGACGCTCGACGCCTCCAGCGTGCGCGCGATCGACCTGGTTGGGGCCGAACTGCTGCTGCGCGTGGTCAACGCGTTCAAGCGCGCCAGCCATGAACTCGTGGTGCAGGGCGCCGATCAGCTGATCACGCCGCTGCGCGCCGCGGTCGAACCCGGCCGCCGCGATCCGAGTGATGCCGGATGGATGCTGCTGCTTGAGGTTTATCGCCTGCTGATGAAGCAGCACGAGTTCGAGGACACCGGCATTCAGTACTGCATCACCTACGAGGTGTCGCCGCCGTCGTGGGAACCGCCACCGCCGAACCTGAAGACCGCGCGCGGCTGTACCGCAGGCGGTTACCTACACCGAAGACGAAATGCAATGGCGCGGCACGCTGCGCGCCGAGGGCGAGCCGCAGTTTGGCCGCCTGCTGAATGCAGCCAAGACCGAGAAGCAGCTTTCGATCGACTGCACCTACCTGAAGCGGGTCGAGTTCTCGACCGCGACTTCGCTGGTCAGCTTGCTGGCCAAGATCCGCCAGACCGGGGCGACCGTGCAGTTCCGCAATGTGAACACGCTGATCGACGCGCTGTTCTCACTGCTGGGTGTCGACGCCGTCGCGGAAGTCCAGTTGCGTCGGCTCTGATCGCCCCTATCTAGGGCGTATCGTCGGCTTCCCGCCGGCCCGCGCCGGCGCTTCCCGATGGAACTCTTTCACGGCACCACGATCGTCTCGGCCCGGCGCGGCACGCGCGTCGCCATGGGCGGCGACGGCCAGGTCACACTCGGCAACATCGTCGTCAAGCAGACCGCGCGCAAGGTGCGTCGGCTGTATCACGATCGCATTCTGGCCGGCTTTGCCGGTGCGACCGCCGATGCCTTCACGCTGTTCGAGCGCTTCGAGGCCAAGCTCGAAAAGCACCAGGGCAATCTCGTGCGCTCGGCCGTCGAACTCGCCAAGGACTGGCGCACTGACCGCATCCTGCGCCGACTCGAAGCGATGCTCGCCGTTGCCGACCGCGAAGCCTCGCTGATCATCACCGGCAACGGCGACGTGCTCGAGCCCGAGCTGGGCCTGATCGCGATCGGCTCCGGCGGCCCCTACGCCCACGCCGCCGCGCGCGCGCTGCTCGACCATACGGAGCTCGCGCCGGCCGACATCGTGAAGAAAGCCCTGACGATCGCCGGCGACCTGTGCATCTATACCAATCAGAGCCACACGATCGAGTCGCTGGACTGAGATATCCCGTGCGACGTCCTTTCGTGACCTTGTAATGCGCGCCACCGCCGAGCCGCTCAAGGGAGCGCGCCTAACTGAATCGGCGAGGTGCACGTGCGACCGCACAGCGGTCGCGTACACGAGCCGCCTACTCCATGATGACCCCCAGAGAAATCGTTCACGAACTCAACAAGCACATCGTCGGCCAGGATCGCGCCAAGCGTGCGGTCGCGGTGGCACTGCGCAATCGCTGGCGCCGTCAGCAGGTGGACGAGCCGCTGCGCACCGAGATCACGCCGAAGAACATTCTGATGATCGGGCCGACCGGTGTCGGCAAGACCGAGATCGCGCGCCGGCTCGCTCGCCTGGCCGATGCGCCGTTCATCAAGGTCGAGGCGACCAAGTTCACCGAGGTCGGCTACGTCGGTCGCGACGTCGACACGATCGTGCGCGATCTCGTCGACATCTCGATCAAGCAGACGCGCGAGATCGAGATGAAGAAAGTGCGCACGCGCGCACTCGACGCCGCCGAGGATCGCATCCTCGACGTGCTGGTGCCGCCGGCGCGCGACGTCGGTTTCACCTCCGGCAGTCGCGACGACGAGAACACGACGCGCCAGAAGTTTCGCAAGAAGCTGCGCGAAGGCGAGCTCGACGATAGCGAGATCGAGGTCGAGATTGCCACGATGCCGACTGCCGAAGTGATGGCGCCGCCGGGCATGGAAGAGCTGACGCAGCAGATTCAGGCCATGTTCAACAACCTCGGGCGCGAACGCCGCAAGCCGCGCAAGATGCGCGTCGCCGATGCCTTGCGCACGCTGACCGACGAGGAGGCCGCGCGCCTGGTCAACGATGACGAACTGAAGACCCGCGCGGTTGCCAACGCCGAAACCAACGGCATCGTCTTCATCGACGAGATCGACAAGATCACTTCGCGCGCCGAGCTGCAGGGCGCCGACGTGTCGCGCCAGGGCGTGCAGCGCGACCTGCTGCCGCTGGTCGAAGGCACGACCGTCAACACCAAGTACGGCATGGTCAAGACCGACCACATTCTGTTCATCGCCTCCGGCGCATTCCATCTCGCCAAGCCGTCGGACCTGATTCCCGAACTGCAGGGGCGCTTTCCGATCCGCGTCGAGCTCGATTCGCTGACCGTCGACGATTTCGAACGGATACTCAAGACCACCGATGCCAGCCTGACCCAGCAATACCAGGCGCTGATGGCCACTGACGGCTGCGCGATCGACTTCACCGACGAGGGCATTCACCGGCTCGCCGAGATCGCCTACGCCGTCAACGAGAAGACCGAGAACATCGGCGCGCGGCGGCTGTACACGGTGCTCGAAAAGCTGCTCGAGGAAGTGTCGTTCGACGCCGGCAGCGCCGTGTCCGGCCCGCCGCGGACCGTGCGCATCGATGCGGCCTACGTCGATGAACGCCTCGCCGATCTGGCCGCCAACGAGGATCTCGCGCGCTACGTGCTCTGAGGCCTTATGCTCTCCGAGTCGGGTGCTCCGGGTCGGTGCTCTGAGCCAGGGCTCGCCACGCTGCTCAGGTGGCGAGCATCCCCTTGCGAGGAGTCGATGAGCCCAGGGTCTCCGCCGTCAGCGGAGCGCCGGCTTCGAGCAAGGCCGCGCGGTGATTCGCAATCGGCGTCTTGCAGCAGCAGCGCTTCGAACGGCCGCAGCCTGGTGAAGCTGGGCAGATCCAGTAGCTGAGCAATGTAGGCGGCCGTGACCGGCCAGCGCTGCGCGTCGACTCGAGAAGCGTGCGAAGGCCGCGTTGCGGAAGAAGGTGGCCAGCGCAATGTCCGCCACCGTGATCGCGCCGAACAGGAATCCGGCCGGCGGCAGTTCGCGTTCGAGATAGTCGAGCACCTGCGGAATCTCTTCCTCGCGCGCCTTGCGCAGCACCTCCTCGTCCGGCGCTTCGCCCCAGACATACTTCTTGATCACGAGCTGGTTGTAGAAGTGCCAGATGAACACCTCGCCCATGCGCGAGTCGGCGAACTCCTCGAGCCAGCGCGCGCGGGCGCGCTGGCCGGGCCTTGCGGAAAAAGCGACGGCTCCGGATAGCGCTCTTCGAGGTACTCGCAGATCACCGTCGAGTCCGACAGTGTCACGGCATCGTCAATCAGCACCGGGATGCGCCGCACCGGACTCAGCCGCGCGAATTCGTCGTTGCCGTAGAACGGCACGATCGGATCGATCTCGTACGAAACGCCCTTTAGATCGAGGCAGACCAGGACCTTGCGAACGTACGGCGAGAGGTACGAGCCGATGATCCTGGTCTGAATTGGCACTGGGACTCTCTGATTCAATCTGCTCGACGTTTCGGCTACGGGAGGCCGCGCCGATGCGCGTGTCCGCATCAACTGTAGGTCAGATGTCAACGCGCTGTTAGCTCGAAAGGTAGAGCGCAATGAAAGGGACCAGGTTCAGCAGGATGACCCCAATCTTGTAGATAGACATTCCCACGTAGTGCAGGGCATCAAAGGTTTCAACCGAGAGCTTGAACCAGCGCGCATGCAGCTGATACATCCAGTCGTGCGCATAGACGAAAACTCCGAACCACACGAGCAGCACCGCATAGTTAATGCCGATACACCAGAGCAGAACTTCCCTGATCTCACTCGCAGTCATGGCATGGCTACCTTGGCGCCCGACGTTCGAGCTGAGACTGGGCCGTTGAGCCTCGGCTCGAGCGAGGGGTCAGCCGTCACTGCGGCGCTCATTCGCGCGGAGCCTGTATCGCCATTGTCAGGCGCGAGACACAAGTCACCTGCCCCTCGTCGTTGACGAGTTCGATCTGCCAGACATGCGTTGTTCGGCCGATGTGGATGGGCCGCGCCGTTCCAGTTACCCAGCCGCTGCTGACGCTGCGGAGATGGTTGGCGTTGATGTCCAAACCTACAGCGCGGTGGCCCGGAGGACACGCGTAAACCGCGCCGCACGAACCCAGGGTTTCCGCCAGTACGACCGATACGCCACCATGAAGGATTCCGTAGGGCTGGCGAGTGCGCGAGTCGACTGGAACTCTGGCGCGGATGAAGTCCTCACCGACTTCCAGGAACTCGATGCCGAGGTGGGCGGTCGCCGTCTCATGATTAATCTTGGTAAGCGTTTCGATCGAGACAGGTTGCTTCCAAATGCTTGCCATGACAGTCTTTGATAAGGAGGCGAGCCTCAAGTGTGACACCGACGGCCGACCTGTCGCGGTGTGGACGGGGCTCGCGCTGCGGGCAGCCTAAGGTCCGCTCCTATACTCCCGCGCGGGGCACAGGACCGCTTCCGGTTCTCAAGACAACCACGCCGCATGAATCTCCCCCTGTTGGCACTGCTGCCGTCATTGCCATTGCTCGGCGCATTGCTGCTCGCTTCCTGCCGAACCAACACCGCGCGTTCGCCGCGTGGAGCGCAGGGCTCTTCACTCTGGCCGCGCTCACGCTGGTGCTGGCGGCGGCGCCGGCGGTGTTCGCAGGCGAAGTGCTGCGCTGGTCGGTGGAATGGGTGCCGGCGCTTGGCTTGAGCTTCGGCTTTCGCATGGACGGCCTCGCCTGGATGTTTGCGCTGCTGATCTGCGGTATCGGCGCGCTGGTCGTGCTCTATGCGGCCTATTACCTGGATCGCGCAGATCCGGCGGCGCGCTTTTTCCAGTTCCTGCTCGCCTTCATGGGCGCGATGCTCGGCGTGGTCCTTGCCGACAACCTGCTTGCTGCTGGTGGTGTTCTGGGAGGCGACGAGCCTCGCCTCGTTCCTGCTGATCGGCTACTGGAGCGATCGTCAGGATGCGCGCGAGGGTGCCCGCATGGCGCTGACTGTCACGGGCGGCGGCGGACTTGCGCTGCTCGGCGGCGTGCTGATCATCGGCCACATCGTCGGCAGCTTCCAGCTCGATGCGGTGCTCGCGGCCGGAGATGTGATTCGTGCGCATCCGCTCTACGTGCCGGCGCTGGTGCTGGTGCTGCTCGGCGCATTCACCAAGAGCGCGCAGTTCCCGTTCCACTTCTGGCTGCCGCATGCGATGGCGGCGCCGACTCCCGTGTCGGCCTATCTGCACTCGGCCACGATGGTGAAGCTCGGCGTGTTCCTGCTCGCGCGTCTGTATCCAGCGCTCGGTCATTCAGATGCATGGTTCTGGCTGGTCTCGCTGACCGGACTCGCGACCCTGCTGATTGGCGCGACCCTGGCGATCTTCCGGCATGACCTGAAGAGCCTGCTGGCGTATTCGACGATCAGCCAGCTCGGCCTGATCACCCTGTTGTTTGGCCTGGACGAACCGCTTGCGGTCGTGGCTGCTGTGTTTCACATCCTCAATCACGCCACATTCAAGGCCTCGCTCTTCATGGCGGCCGGGATCATCGACCACGAGACCGGCACGCGCGACATGCGCAAGCTGAACGGCCTCTGGAAATACATGCCGTGGACCGGCGCTCTGGCGATGGTGGCGAGTGCGGCCATGGCCGGAGTGCCGCTGGTCAATGGCTTTCTGTCCAAGGAAATGTTTTTCGGCGCAGCGGTAGCCACGCAGTCGCACGTGGCCATGAAGTGGCTACTGCCTTTAGCGGCCACGATCGCCGGCGTGCTCGGTGTCGCGTACAGCACGCGTTTCATCCACGACGTTTTCTTCAATGGCGAACCGGTCGGGCTGACGAAGACGCCGCACGAGCCGCCGCGTTTCATGCGCATCCCGGTCGAGATCCTGGTCGTTATCTGCGTGGCCGTCGGCGTGGTGCCGGCGCTGACCATCGGACCGCTGCTCGCAGTCGGTGCGCAGGCCACCCTCGGCGCGCGATTGCCCGACTACAGCCTCGCGCTCTGGCACGGCTTCAACGCGCCACTCGTGATGTCGATGATTGCGCTTGCCGGCGGAGCACTGCTCTATTTCGGCCTGCAACGCTTCATCAACCTGCATCGCATCGTGCACGTGCCGCGCGGCGGTCGCGAAGCTTTTGCGTGGATGCTCGAGCGGGTTCTGCACGGGGCGCGTGACCTGACGCTGGCTCTGCAAAACGGCAGCCTTCAGTCGTATCTCTTTTACCTGATCGTCCTGGCCCTGCTGGCGGGCTCGACTCTGCTGGGTGGAAGCAGGGTGATCACAGGACTCAGCTTCGGGCACCGAGCTGGCCGGGGACGGTTTCCGGCGCGATCGCACTTGCCGTTGTCCTCGCCGTCGTCATCACGATCGTCATCGCGGTCGTCATCGCGGTCGTCGTCGCGCATCGGAATCGCGTGCTAGCGCTGGTGCTGGTCGGTGCGGTTGGCCTCGTTGTTTCGCTGACATTCGTGGCGTTGTCGGCACCGGATCTCGCACTCACGCAGTTGCTGGTCGAACTGGCGGCCGTGATCCTGATGTTGCTCGCGCTGAAGTGGTTGCCGGCATCGAGTCCGTCCGAGCGTTCGAAGCCACGACGCCTCGTGCATGCGCGGTCGCCGCAGTTGCGGGGCTGGGCGTTGCGGTCCTGGTCCTGGCAGTGCTGGGACGGCCCCTGAATTCGATCACGACCTATCCGATCTCGGCGTATTACCTCGAGACGGCCGTGTCCCTGGGTGGCGGTGCGAATGCGGTCAATGTGATCCTGGTCGACTTCCGGGGCTTCGACACTCTTGGCGAGATCACGGTGCTCGCCATGGCGGCCCTGATCGTTGCGACAGTGACGGGGCAGGTGCGCGTTAGCACCGCCTGCAAGCGTGACTATGGCAGCGATCACAATTCCGGGCCGAATCCTTGATGCTCGAGGTGATGTCGCGCCTGCTGCTGCCGTTCGCCGTGATCGTTGCGATCTACATGTTCCTGCGCGGGCACAACGCACCGGGTGGCGGTTTTATCGCCGGCCTGGTGCTCGCGATTGCGCTCGCCCTGCAATTCATCGGCAATGGAATGGCGTGGACCCTGCAGCGCATGCCGATCGATTTCCGGACCTGGATCGGTGCCGGTCTGCTGATTGCGGCAACGACCGGCATCGGCAGTGGCCTGCTTTCGCATCCCTTCCTGACGAGCACCTATGACTATCCTGTCCTGCCGTTGATCGGCGCGGTACCGCTTGCCTCGGCGGCAGCGTTTGACCTCGGCGTGTTCCTGGCGGTCGTCGGCGCGACGATGCTGATGTTGATTTCGCTCGGCCGCGTCGGCGAACGGGAACTGGGCCGCTGATGCATCTGGCGCTCGCCCTGTTTGTTGGAACCCTGACCGCCGCCGGCGTTTACCTGCTGCTGCGCGCGCGCACTTTCGATGTCGTGCTAGGGCTGACCCTGCTGTCCTATGCGGTGAACCTCTTCATCTTCCTGATGGGCCGGGTCGCGATCGGCAAGCCGCCGATCATCGATGGCCGGCTCGCGCCAACGCTGGCCAACTATGCCGATCCGCTGCCGCAGGCACTGGTGCTGACGGCGATCGTGATCAGCTTCGCGACGACGGCGGTGCTGCTGGCAATCGCGCTCGCCACGCGCAATGCCACCGGCAGCGATCACGTCGATGGCGAGGAACCGGAGCAACGATGAGCGTTGAGCATGTGCTCGTCGCACCGATCGTGCTGCCGCTCGTGGCCGGGTCGCTCGCGCTGCTAACCGATCGCCGCGCGCCGCGAGTTGCAGCGCTGATATCGGTCACATCGGTGCTGGTCCAGCTCGCCCTGGCAATCTATCTCGTGGCACTTGCCTCTGACGGCGCGGTGCGGCCGTATCTGCTCGGCAATTGGCAGGCCCCCTACGGCATCGCACTCGCTCTCGATCGCCTCAGCGCCCTGATGCTGCTCCTGACCGCATTGATTGGTGTGTTCAGCGTGATTTACGCGCGCGGCGATGATGGCAAGGGGCCGCACGATGCACGCGCGCTTCACTTTCATGCGCTGCTGCAGTTCCAGTTAATGGGGCTGGCCGGCGCCTTCCTGACTGCCGACCTGTTCAATCTCTTCGTGTTCTTCGAGGTGCTGCTGGTCGCCTCCTATGGTCTGCTGCTGTACGGCGGCGGCGCGCAGCGCCTCAAGGCCTCGATTCATTACGTGGTGTTCAATCTGGCCGGCTCGACCCTGTTCCTGTTCGCGATCGCGCTGCTGTACGGCGTCACCGGCACGCTGAACATGGCCGACCTCGCGCAGCGGGTCTCGGCCCTTGGACCGGACGGTGCGACTCTGGTGCGGGCGGGTGCGCTGATGCTGCTCGTGGTGTTCGGGGTCAAGGCGGCGCTATTGCCGCTGTACTTCTGGTTGCCGGACACCTATCGCGCCGCCAGCGCACCGGTGGCCGCACTGTTCGCGATCATGACCAAGGTCGGCATCTACTGCATCGCGCGGGTGACGACACTGATCTTCGGCGCCGACGCCGGTCCGGTTGCAAACCTCGCCTCGCCCTGGCTGCCGTGGCTTGCGATGGGCACGCTGACACTCGGAGCATTCGGCACCCTGGCAGCAACGCGCTTGCGCACGCTCGCCGCATACCTGGTGGTGACCTCGGCCGGCACACTGCTGCTCGCAATCGGCCTAGGACAGGAAGGCACGATCGGCGCGGCACTGTTCTACCTCGTGCACAGCACCCTGATCGGGGCAGCGCTGTTCCTGCTGGTCGATACGATCGCCAGCGCGCGCGGCGAGGCCGATGACGAGATGCGCCCGGCGCCGCTTGCCTCGCGCGCCGGGCTCGGCGCATTGTTCTTCGTATTCGCAATTGCGGCGGCCGGCATGCCGCCGTTCGGCGGCTTCCTTGGCAAGGCCTTGCTGCTCACGGCAATTCTGGGAACGAACCCGGGCGCGGACTGGACGGTCGCGACCTGGGCGGTCGTGCTGCTGTCGAGCCTGGGCATGATGGTCGCGCTCGCCCGTGCAGGCTCGACCGTGTTCTGGAAAGCCACTGAAGCCAATCGCATGCTGGCCGCCGCCGCGCGCGCTTCGGCGCCTGAACGCGGCGCATTGGCCTTGCTGCTGGTGGGCGTGCTGGCGGTGAGCGCATTTGCGGCGCCGCTGTCTCGCTACACACAGGCCGCTGCCGCGCAATTGCTTGAGCCACGCGCCTATGTCAGTGCGGTGCTCGGCGCGCGGCCGATCGCTCCGCTGTGGAATCCGCGCGAAGGCTTGATCAAGCCATGATGCAGGTCATCGTTCCCGCGCCGCTGCTGTCGCTTGCACTGTTCGCAACCTGGCTGCTGCTCAATGGCAGCCTCTCGATCGCTCATATTGTCCTGGCTGCTGCGCTGGCGATCGCCGTGCCCTGGCGGACCGAGCGACTGAATCTTGATCGCTCAAAGCCGGCTGTCCCGCGACTCGCGGCTCCCGCAGTCACGATCCGACTGGCGGCTGTGGTGCTGCTCGACATCGTGGTGTCGGCGGTTCAGGTCGCCCGGCGGATTCTCGGTCCGGAAGATCGAATCCTGCCGGGCTTCGTCTGGGTGCCTCTGGACCTCGTCGATCCCCATGCGATCGTCGCACTTGCCGGAATCGTCACGATGACGCCGGGCACGCTGTCAGCCGATCTGTCCGACGACCGTCGCTATCTACTGGTGCATGCCTTCCATGTCGGTGACGAGGCCGCGCTGATCGCCTCGATCAAGCGGCGCTACGAGGCGCCTCTGGCACGGATCTTCGAGCAGCGCGAGGGAGCAAGCCTGTGAACCTGTTCGCGATCGTGCTGCCCTGGGCCTTCGGTGCATTCGCGATCGCGATGCTGCTCGCTGCCTGGCGCCTTCTTGTCGGCCCGACTCTTCCGGATCGGATCCTCGCACTCGATGCGCTCTACGTGAACGCGCTCGCGGCCCTGATCCTGTTCGGCATACAGCAAGGCAGCGCGGTGTACTTCGAAGCGGCGCTGATCATTGCCATGCTCGGCTTTATCAGCACGGTGGCGTTGTCCAAGTATCTGCTGCGCGGAGATATCGCGGAATGAACGGGTTGCCGCTCTGGCTGGATGTCGCGCTCAGCGTGCTGGTGATGATTGGCGCGGCCTTCGCCTTGATCGGTGCTTGGGGACTGGCGCATTTGTCCGGTTTCCTCAAACGCCTGCATGGGCCAACCAAGGCCAGCACGCTCGGTGTCGGCAGCGTATTGCTGGCGTCGATGGCCTACTTTGCCTGGGCCGGAGCGCCGCAGTGGCACGAACTGTTGATCACGGTCTTCGTGTTCATGACAGCGCCGGTGTCGGCACAACTGCTGGTAAAGGCGGCTCTGCATCTGAGTCCTGGTGCGGCACCGCCGCCACCGTCCGCGTTGTCGCCTGGGTCGTCTTCTGAGTCAGGCAACTAGAATCGCCCCCGGACACGATTCATGGAGCGGAAAGCAGAGATGAAGTACGCGTGGTTTGGAGCAGCCTTGCTGTTGGTGGTGCAGATTGCGCACGCGCAGGTCGAGGTCAAGGGCGCATGGGCGCGGCCGGCCGTCTCCGGGCAATCAGCGACCGGCGCATTCATGACCCTGACGGCGAAGGATGGCGCGCGCCTGCTGGGTGCGGCCAGTCCGGTCGCTGGCCTGGTCGAGATTCACGAGATGGCGATGGACGGCAACGTGATGAGGATGCGCGCCGTGCCGGCGGTGGAGCTCCCGGCTGGTCGGGCTGTTGAGCTGAAGCCAGGCGGCTACCACGTGATGTTGATGGACCTGAAACAGGCACTGAAGGCGGGCGAGAAGATTCGCCTTGACCTGCGCCTGGAACTGGCCGACCGGCGCCTTGTGACGCTGCCGGTCGACGTCGAGGTTTCGATGCGTGGCCCGGCAAGCGAGGCTGCGCACAAGCAGTAGTGACACTCTTCAGCATCGCGCACGGGTCATCGGATCTGGCGTGCAGGTTTCAGGCGGGACACCTCGCCTGGTTCCATTCAGCTAGACATCACACGGGAACGGTCTCGCGGAGCGCGTCATATAAGATGCGCGCGCCGCTCGCCCCCGGACCGCTCATGGAACGCGCTGAAATCGCCCCGCAGCTGAAAGCCGAAATCCTGTCCGAGGCGCTGCCGTACATCCGGCGCTTCCACGGCAAGACCATCGTGATCAAGTATGGCGGCAACGCCATGATCGACCAGAACCTCAAGGAAGCCTTCGCGCACGATGTCGTGTTGTTGAAACTGGTCGGCATGAATCCGGTGGTGGTGCATGGCGGCGGACCGCAGATCGATGAGGCACTTGAGCGGGTCGGCAAGAAGTCGACCTTTATCCAGGGCATGCGTGTGACCGACGCCGAGACGATGGAGATCGTCGAGTGGGTGCTGGCGGGCGAGGTGCAGCAGGACCTGGTGATGCTGATCAACGCCTTCGGCGGCCAGGCCGTCGGCCTGACCGGCAAGGACGGCAGCCTGATCCGCGCGCGCAAGATGCGCATGCCTGACAAGGACGATCCGAACAAGAGCCATGACATCGGCCAGGTCGGGCTGATCGACGCCATCAATCCGGCGGTAGTCAGGGCGCTGCAGGACGATGCCTTCATTCCGGTGATCTCGCCGATCGGTTTTGGTGAGGACGGCATGTCGTACAACATCAACGCCGATGTCGTCGCGGGAAAGATCGCCGAGATCCTGAAGGCCGAGAAACTGGTGATGCTGACGAACACGCCAGGTGTGCTCGACAAGAACGGCACCTTGCTGACCGGGCTGTCGGCTCGCCAGATCGACGAGTTGTTTGCCGACGGCACGATCTCGGGCGGCATGCTGCCGAAGATCTCCTCGGCGCTCGAGGCCGCCAGGAGCGGTGTCAACTCGGTACACATCATCGACGGCCGCGTCGACCATTGCCTGCTGCTCGAGATCCTGACCGACCAGGGCGTGGGCACGATGATCAAGAGCCATTGAATGCCCCCATACCTGCCGCTTCGCATCAGGCCCCCCGAGGGGGTCAAGGAAACTTGGGAGCGGCCCGGCGTTTCCTTGAGCGGATCGTGATCTGTGATCTGTGATCTGTGATCCGTGATCCGGGAGAAAGGCATCGAGCGACGCGAGCGCGCACGAGGGCGCGTGCGCCGCACCGTCTGGTTCTTCGATCTCGACAACACTCTGCACGATGCTTCGCATGCGATCTTTCGCGCCATTGACACGCGGATGACCGACTATGTCGAACGCCATCTCGAGGTAGATCGCGCCGAAGCCGATCGACTGCGATCCCACTACTGGCAGCGCTACGGCGCAACGCTGCTCGGCCTCGTGCGCCACCATGCCGTCGATCCCAGGCACTTCCTGCGCGCGGCACACGACTTCGATGTCGCACCTTTGCTGCGCGCCGAACGTCAGCTCACCGAAGTGCTGCGTCGTCTGCCAGGACGCAAGGTGCTGTTGAGCAATGCGCCGCGCGACTACGCGCGGGCGGTGCTGCGCGGGCTGGCACTGCACCGGCATATCGACCGCAGATACACGATCGAAAGCATGCGAGTTCACGGCAGCTTCCGTCCCAAGCCGTCACGCCTGATGCTGCAGGCCATGCTCGCGCGTGAGAAAGTGGGGCGCGGAGCCGCAGTGTTGGTCGAAGACAGCGCGAGAAACCTGAAGTCAGCCCGTGCGGTCGGTTTTCGCACGGTGTTGATGACCTGTCACACCCCACCGCAGGCGCATGCACGGCGTCGCCTCACGTCGGGGCTGATCGGCTTGCGACTTCATTCGATGCATCAGCTGGTTCGAAGTGCCGACCGGATCCGCTGCTGAGGCGCGCTAAGCTTGCGGTGGAATCGAAACGCGCGTCGCAGCGCGAATCGAACCGCCCGCCACCCATCCCTGTTCAGGAGTTTTCATGTCGGAACGTCCAGGCCTGATCCGCCGGTTCTTCGGCGCGATCTGGAGAACGATCGACTTTCTGCGCCGCTTCACCCTCAATGCCATCTTTTTGCTGGTGGTCATCGTGCTGGCTTTCGTCTGGCTGGAATCCGGCAAGCCGCCAGTGCTGGCGGGCGATACCGCGCTGGTGCTCAATCTGCAAGGCGACATCGTGGAGGAGTACACGATCAGTTCGCAGGAAGCGGCCCTGGCTGAACTCCTGGGTGAGGAACGCTTCGAAACACGCCTGCGTGACATCGTCGCGGGACTGAACGCGGCAGCCAAGGACGCGCGAATCACGCGCGTGATTCTCGTGCTGGACCAGATGGGCACGGCGGGCGCGGCCACCTTGCGCGAAATCGTGGCCGCACTCGAACGCGTGCGCGCCGCGGGCAAGCCGATCATCGCCTGGTCGGAGTCCTACGGACAGGCGGAGTACTACCTCGCCGCCAACGCTGACCAGGTCTTCCTGCACCCGGCCGGCAACGTGCTGATCAAGGGCTTCGGCGGCCGGCGCATGTACTTCAGGGATTTGCTCGACAAGGCAGGCGTGACCGTCAACGCTTTCCAGGCGGGCCGATACAAGAGTTTCGGCGAGCCCTTCACGCGCACCGGTCCGACCCCTGAATCGCAGGAGGCGGATGCCTACCTGCTGAATGACCTGTGGGGAAGCTGGCTTGCCGATGTCGAGCGCGCCCGCAAGCTGAAAGCGGGCAGCATCATGGCTGCCATCAACGATCTGCCGCAGAGGCTCACGGCGGTCGACGGCGACATTGCCCAGCTGGTGGTCAAGGAGGGCCTGGTCGACGGGCTCAAGCGACGCGATGAATTTCGCGCCCTGATGTTCGAGCAGGGAGCGCCGCGCAGCAGCGAAGACAAGTCAACCTTTCGGCAGATCTCGATCTACGCCTATCAGCGCCACATTCCCGACGTCTCGGATCGCGATGCGGTCGGCATCGTCGTGGTCCAGGGCGAGATCATCGATGGCGACGGTCGTGCCGGCCGGGTCGGGTCGCGTACCACCGCAGCACTGATCCAGCGCGCGCGCGAGGATGAGGACATCAAGGCGCTCGTGGTTCGGGTCGACTCTCCGGGCGGCAGCGCTGTGGCATCGGAGCTGATCCGCGAACAACTCGTCCTGACCCGGTCCGCAGGCAAGCCAGTCGTCGTGTCGATGGGTGACGTCGCCGCGTCGGGTGGCTATTGGATCGCCATGGGCGGCGACAAGGTGATTGCCGATGCCGCCACCATTACCGGATCGATCGGCGTGTTCGGCCTGGTCCCAACTTTCAGCGGTACCTTGGACAAGGTCGGCATCAAGACTGACGGGGTCGCGACCACCTGGATTGCCGATGCCGTCAGCCTGACGCGCCCACTCGACAAGCGGCTGGGGCAGGTCGTCGAACTCAGCATCGGCAATGTTTACCGGCAGTTTCTCGATGTGGTGGCTGAAAACCGCAAGTCGACGCCGGAGAAGATCAACACCGTGGCTCAGGGCCGGGTCTGGTCGGGCGCTCAAGCCAAGGAGCGCGGCCTGATTGACGAACTGGGCGGGCTTGAACTGGCGGTCAAGACCGCCGCCGAACGGGCCAACCTCGGGTCTTACCGAATTGAGTATGTGGAACAGGCACCGCGCGGCCTCGATCGCTACCTGTCCCTGTTTTTTGGCCGGGCGGCGGCGTACCTGAAAACGGAACTTGGGCTGACGGTGTTCGATGCATGGCCGGGAGCAGGGCAGCGGGTCCGGCGCGAGCTCGGATTTATTGCTGCGGCGCACAAGCAGCCGGCGGCGGCGCTTTCCTATTGTTTCTGCGATTTGCGCTAGGTTTGCACGCCTGCAAGACTGTTCGTCGGCGCGGGCTTCTGGGATAGTATGTGTTCACGTTGCGTGCCGATAAAGGCCCCGCAGCGTGCTCCCACTTCGGACCGCAGCGCATGGAATCCTCGAGCCTGCTCACCTCGAACCGCAAGCCTGGCGCGCGCCGGCTGCAGATCTTGCAGACCCTGGCGACGATGCTGGAAGACCCGAAGGGTGAGCGCGTTACCACTGCGGCGCTCGCCGCTCGCTTGTCCGTGTCGGAGGCTGCGCTGTATCGGCACTTCGCCAGCAAAGCGCAGATGTTCGAGGGGCTGATCGAATTCATCGAGACGACGATCTTTGGTCTGATCAACGAAATCAGTGCTCGCGAAACCTCGGGCCTCAAGCAGGCGCGGGCCATGGTCTCCATGTTGCTCGAGTTCTCGCAGACCAACCGCGGCATGACGAGGGTGCTGATCGGTGATGCCCTCGTCAATGAACATGAGCGGCTCCAGGAGCGAATGAACCAGTTGGTGGACCGGCTCGAAGCATCGCTTCGGCAAAGTTTTCGCCTGGCCGTCAGCGCGCAGGAACTACCGGCCTCGTTTGACCCGGCAGCGCGCGCCTCGCTGGTCGTTGCCTATGTAATCGGTCGCTGGCAACGCTTCGCCAAGACCGGTTTTCGAAAGTCGCCCAGCGAAGGGCTCGACGCCCAGTTGCCCGCGCTGCTCGGCTAGCCCGCCGCACGGCCGCCCGAAGGCGGGCGACGTCCCTCATGGAGGGACCGCGCGCAGCGCGAGGGAGCCACCACATTCGCCGCACGGCCGCCCGAAGGCGGGCCACGTCCCACGAGGGAAACCAGCATCCCCCGCCGCCCCTCAACGCCCGGCGCAAACCGGGCAAGCCGGGTCGCGCGGCACCCGCACTGAATGCCATTGCATGCTAAGGGCATCGAGCATCAGCAGACGACCGCTCAGGGATTGACCTGCGCCCGCCGCGAGCTTCAGCGCTTCCGCTGCCTGCACAGTGCCGATGATTCCGGTCAGCGGCGCGAACACGCCCATTACCGCGCACAGTTCATCTTCGGCATCTCCCGGTGGAAACAGGCAGGCGTAGCAGGGCGAAGCCGGGTCGCGCAGGTCGAACACCGCCACCTGGCCATCGAACCGGATCGCCGCGCCCGATACGAGTGGCCGACGATGCGCCACGCAGGCACGGTTCGCGGCGTGCCGGGTCACGAAGTTGTCCGAGCAATCCAGCACGACAGTGGCGGCGGACACGAGCGTGTCGAGTTCCTCCGGGCCTACGCGCTCGGTCTTGGCGATCACGCGGACATCGGGATTGATCGCGCCGAGGGTCATCGCTCCCGAATTCGCCTTGGGCATGCCGATGCGTTCGGTGGTGTGCAAGATCTGCCGCTGGAGGTTGGTCAGATCCACCGTGTCGCTGTCGACCAAGGTGAGTTCGCCGACACCGGCGGATGCGAGGTAAAACGCGGCCGGCGAACCGAGACCGCCGGCGCCGATGACCAGCACGCGGGCCGCGCGCAGCCGCTCCTGGCCCTCGATCCCGAGTTCATTGAGCAGAACGTGTCGCGAATAGCGGAGCAGCTGCTGATCGTCCACGGCGGGCCCGAACCTGAATCGAAATGACCAATGAAAACGGGCCGCAGCGCGGCCCGTTGTTCCCGAAACTCCCGGCTAGCGCTGGCCAGCCTTGGCCACGTTCTCCGTCTTGGGTTTCGACACTTCAACCGGTTTGCCCTTCAAATGATTCAGGGCTTGCTGCAGCTGGTAGTCCTCGGCACTGCCGTAGTCGTAACGACGTGCCGGTGGCGTTTTCGGCTCGGCTGCCGGAACGACGGCGGCGGGCTGGGCGGCGCCGGCGGGCGGCGCGGTCTTGTCCGTAGCCTCGGAGTTCGGTGTCTCAAGGTGGCGAACGAGATCAACTTCGCGCACATTGAAGCCGGCGAAATTGCCTTCCGGGGTGTCCTCGACCACGAGGTCGGGAACGATGCCCTTGGCCTGAATCGAACGGCCATTGGGCGTGTAGTAGCGCGCTGTGGTGAGTTTGATCGCCGCCGGTCCGTCGCTGTCCGCACGCAGCGGAATGATCGTTTGCACCGAGCCCTTGCCGAAGGTTTGTGTACCGATGACCGCCGCACGCTTGTGATCCTGCAGCGCACCCGCCACGATCTCCGAGGCGGACGCGGAGGCGCCGTTGACCAGCACTACCATCGGCACCGTGCGCGCCAGCGGGGAGAGCTTATGCAGGGCATCTTCGCCGCGGCCCCGCAGGTAATCCTCGGGCGAGGCGACAAAGCGGCGGCGCGCGTCGTCGTTGCGACCGTCGGTCGACACAACCAGGGCGCGCGGCGGCAGGAAGGCAGCGGACACACCCACTGCGGAATGCAGCAAGCCGCCCGGATCGTTGCGCAGATCGAGTACCAGCCCTTTGAGCTGGCCCTGCTTGGCCAGGTCATTGATGCTCTTGACCAGATCGTCGAGGGTGCGCTCCTGGAACTGGGAAACACGGATGAAACCGTAGCCGGGCTCGATCATCTTGGCGCGCACCGACTGCTGCCGGATCACGTCGCGCATGATCTTGAACTCGAGCGGCTTGTCTTCGCCTTTGCGGGCGACCGTTAGCGTGATCGTGGTGCGCGGCTTGCCGCGCATCAGCTTGACTGCCTCGGGCAAAGTCATGCCGCGAGTTACTTTTTCGTCGATCTTGACTATCAGATCCCCGGCCTTGATGCCGGCGCGGGCCGCGGGTGTGTCGTCGATCGGAGCGATTACCTTGATCAGCCCATCTTCGGCACCGACCTCGATGCCCAGGCCGCCGAATTCGCCCTGGGTCGTCGACTGCATGTCCTTGAAAGCTTCGGCGTCGAGGAAGGCCGAATGCGGGTCGAGCCCGGAGAGCATCCCCGAGATCGCCTCATGCATCAGTTTCTTGTCGTCGATGGGCTCGACGTAGTTGGCCTTGACCGCGCCGAACACTTCGCTGAACTGACGAATTTCCTCAAGCGGAATCTGACCGCGCGAATCCCGGAACGCGTATGCGGAGATGCCGAGGCTGACCAGTACGCCGGCAATGGCGCCAGTGCCGATCAACCCAAAGCTACGAAGTCTGCCTGCCATTGCACCTCCGGGAAACGGATCCCGTTGTAGACCGCAGCGCCACCTTAGCGTGCGGCGACCCAGCCTAGCGGGTCAAAAGGACGACCCTGAAACCGTAGTTCGAAGTATAGGCCGGAGTGTTCATTCCCACCCGTATTTCCCACTGCGGCAATGAGCTCGCCGGCCTCGACCGATTCCCCGGCCGTCCTTAGCAGGGATTCGTTGTTTCCGTACACCGACAAGTAGCCTTCGCCGTGGTCAACCACCATCAAATTGCCGAAACCACGCAGCCAGTCAGCGAACACTACCCGGCCCGGTCCGACCGACCGTACGTCGGCCCCAGCCGGAGCCCGGATGAATATCCCCTTCCAGGAAGGCCCGGCACCGCCGTCACCCCGGCGTGGCGAGCCAAATCGGGCGGCAATCTGCCCGGACACCGGCAGGACCATCCGACCCTTGAATTGCTGGAAGTTGCCTGCCGTTGAGGGGGTTTCGACTACCGCCTCCGGTTTTAGTTCGGCCCCCGGTTTTTTCGAAGTCGCGGCTTTCTGTTTGGCGGCGGCCGCCAGTCGGGCGCGCTCCGCATCGCGCCGTGCCTGGTCCGCAATGATCCTGGCCAGCTGATCGAGCAGTCCGGTCAGGCGCTTTTCATCGCGCTCGAGCTTGCCGATCGAGTCTCGCTGGCTCGCTATCTGTTTGGCAAGCTCGCCCATCTTTCGCTTGCGTTGCGCCTGTTCGCGCTGCAGGGCGGTCCGATCGGCGAGCTCCTCGGCTTCGATCCTGGCCAGTTCATCCCGCTTCTCGCGCGATTCGCGCTCGAGTTGTCCGAGTTCAGCGCGTCGTTCCTGCAACTGCACGATGCTGGACTCGGCCGCGCGACTGATTTGGGCAAGGTACTCGGCGTCACGCCCAAGGCGTCCCGGGTCGTCGCCTTCGAGCAGCAGCGGTAACGGGTCACGCAGGCTCAACAGGTGCAGCTCGCGCAGCAGTTCGGCCAGACGTGCTTCCTGCGCTGTTTGTCGGCCTGCCGCGTTACGTTCGCGCGCCTGCAGTGCGCTGATCTGCGATTCGACCTGTACGCGGGTTCTGGCCAGGTCGCGCAATCGGCGAGTCGCGTTGCTGATTGCCTGTTCCGATGCGGCCAGAGCATCGGCCGCTTCAACGTGCGTTGCCTCGCTTGCCGCCAGCTGACGCTTGAGCGCCGCAAGCTGCGAAAGCAGTTCCTGCTGGCGGCTCTTCAGGGCCTGTTGACGCTGGGCCGCTTCGGTTTGTGCAGGTGAAGCCGTTGCCCGCGGCGGCGAGGGCGCCTTCTTGGCGGCGGATGTCTGCGCTTGGCTCTCCAACACGGGCAGCATGAGAAGCGCGCCAGCCAGAAGCGATGCAATCGCCCACGACGATCGCAGCAGGGATTCAGGCAGGGGTGAGGACAAAGATTCGCGCCGTGAAACCTAGCGCACCCTGCCCTGGGCAGCGACGGCCGCGGCGGCCCGCGCAATTTCAGCCTGATCGCCGAGGTAGTAGTGCCGAATGGGTCGCAGCCCGTCGTCGAGCTCGTACACGAGCGGCCGGCCGGTAGGAATGTTGAGGCCGACGATTTCCTCGTCGCCTATTTCATCGAGATGCTTGACCAGGGCGCGCAGCGAATTGCCGTGGGCCGTGACCAGCACGCGCCGACCGCGCGAAATCGCCGGCGCGATCGAGTCCTTCCAGAACGGCACGACCCGGGCGACCGTGTCCTTCAGGCACTCGGTGGCCGGAATTTCTTCGGGACGCAAATGGTGGTAGCGCGGGTCACCCACCGCCGAGCGCACATCGCCCGCCGGCAGGGGGTCGGGCGCGACGGCGTAGGCGCGGCGCCAGATCAAAACCTGCTCCTCGCCAAAACGGGCTGCGGTCTCCGCCTTGTTGAGACCCTGAAGAGCGCCGTAATGGCGCTCGTTTAGACGCCAGCTGTGCACGACGGGCAACCACATCAGGTCCATGGCGTCGAGCGTGATCCAAAGTGTGCGGATCGCGCGCTTCAGGACCGAGGTGTAGGCGATATCGAAGACGTAACCTTCGGCCTGCAATAGAACTCCGGCTGCGCGTGCTTCACTCTGGCCGTTAGCGGTCAGATCGACGTCAGTCCAACCCGTAAAACGATTCTCCAGGTTCCACTGGCTTTCGCCATGGCGCAGCAGGACGAGCTTGTGCATGGTGGCGGCCGGCTCCTTTTGACTCACTATTCTATAATTCGCGCTTTTCGTTTCGCTTCGACCGCTGCGCAGCGCGCGCCGGGCCGCAGCCGGGATCCCAGGCTTGTGCTGCAATTCTTCTCCGACAATCTTGTACTGATCGCTATCGCATTCGTCAGCGGCGGCATGCTGATCTGGCCGCTGGTGCGAAGCCGCGCCGCGGGGCCGGCGTTGAGCACACTGCAGGCCACCCAGTTGATAAATTCAAAACATGCGGTCGTGGTGGATGTGCGCGCGCCCGAGGAATTCGCCAAAGGCTCATTGCCGAATGCCCGCAACTTTCCGGCTGACGCGGTCGAGGCTCGCGCGGGCGAGCTCAAGAAGGACCGGCCCGTAATTGTCGTGTGTCCCAATGGCAAACTGGCCGGCCGCGCGGCGGCGCAATTGCGCGGCAAAGGCATCACCGAGGTATACGTGCTCGGCGGTGGCATAGCCGCCTGGCGCGAGGCCGGCCTGCCGCTAAGAACCTGAGCGGACCCTGCTTGCATGAGGCCTCAAGTCGTGATGTACAGCACCGGCGTATGTTCGTTGTGCACGAGAGCCGAAGCACTCCTGAAGGCGCGCGGCGTTGACCGGGTCGAGAAAGTCCGCATCGACATTGATCCCGCGCGGCGCAAGGAAATGATTACCCGTACTGGCCGCCGCACAGTGCCTCAGATATTCATCGGCGAAACTCATGTCGGTGGATTCGAGGAACTTGCCCTGCTCGACCGCGAAGGCAGGCTCGCCCCGCTACTGGGGAGCTGAACCCTTTCGGGTAACTGGACCCGTAACTGAACCCGTAACTGAACCCACTAAAAACTCGCGCCCGGGCAGACTGTCTTCCCGGGTCATCACCAGGAATCGCAATGACCGATACCCCTCCCGCCGCCGGAGCACAGGCGCCGGTGTTCCAGCTGCAGCGCATGTATCTGAAGGATGCTTCGCTCGAAATGCCGAATGCACCGCAGATCTTCCTTGAGAACGAGCCGCCGAGCGTCGATATCCAACTGGAAGTGAGCGATGGCCGGATTGCCGACGCGATTCATGAAGTAGTGGTTCGCGTAACCGTCACGGCCAAGCTCAAGGACAAGGTGCTGTTTCTGGTCGAAGGCAAGCAGGCGGGAATCTTCGAGATCCGCAATTTCCCGGTTGAACAGCAGGCGCCGGTGCTGGGCATTGTCTGTCCGGGCATTGTCTATCCCTACCTGCGCGCCAATGTCGCCGACCTGATCGCGCGCACTGGCCTGCCGGCGGTTCACCTGGCAGAAATCAATTTCGAGGCGTTTTACCAGCAGAAACTTGCCGCCTTGGCGCAGAAGAAAGCGCCGACGATCCAGGCGGCCAACAACGGCGCGTCCAGCGCCTGACACAACGATGAGAGTCGCAGTGCTCGGCGCGGGTGCGTGGGGCACTGCTATCGCGTGTGCTGCGGCGACCCGCAATGAGGTGGTTCTGTTTGCGCGCGATCGCACCCAGGCCGAGGCCATGGCGCGCCAGCGCGAGAACGGACGCTATCTGCCGGGCATTGAGATTCCGTCTGCGATCACTGTGGTCAGCAAGCTTGATCGAGCGCTCGCGCACGCCGGCACCGAACTGCTGATCATTGCCACGCCATTGCGCGCATTGCGGGCAATGATTCGGGACCTGCGCGACGCGGCAGACGCGCGAATCGTCTGGTTGTGCAAGGGACTTGAGGAAGAGACCCAGCAACTCGGGCACCAGATTGTGCGCGAAGAGCTTGGCGAACAGGGGGCACGGCGATGCGGCCCACTGTCCGGGCCGAGCTTTGCTCTGGAAGTTGCCCGCGGTCTGCCCACTGCGCTGGTGGCGGCTGGAGCGGAGGACTTCTGCGCTTTCGTGACTGAAGCTCTGCACGGGGGCGCCCTGCGCATTTACTCGACCGACGATGTGATCGGCGTCGAAGTCGGGGGCGCGGTGAAGAACGTGCTCGCGATCGCAACCGGTGTCGCCGATGCGCTCGAACTCGGACGCAATGCGCGGGCGGCACTGATCACGCGCGGCCTGGCGGAAATGACCCGGCTCGGTGCGGGCCTTGGAGCACGGACCGAGACCTTCATGGGGTTGACCGGCATCGGTGACCTGATCCTGACAGCGACCGGGGAGTTGTCGCGCAATCGTGCGGTGGGACTCGCGCTGGGTCGCGGTCAATCGACCGCTGAAGCGCTGGCCCAGCTGGGCCATGTAGCCGAAGGCGTGCGCTCGGCCCACGCGATCCGCGGGCGTGCGCGGGAAGCGGGCATCGAGATGCCGATCACGGAGTCGGTATGCGAGGTACTTGACGGCCGCATGTCTCCATCACAGGCACTCGGAAGCTTGCTCGCGCGCGATCCTCAGCCTGAGGTCCATCCATGAGCCCGAAGGGACGCTCGCTATCGGGACACAACTCCAGGTCCGAATTCCCGCTTGGCGGGTCGGCACGCAACGCCAAGGCCGCCTGATGAATCTGCGCTCGGTTTGCGTGTTCTGTGGTTCGCAATCCGGCGCTCGACCCGAATACGAGGATGCGGCGCGTGATACGGCGCGGGTACTCGTTCGACGGGGCATTGAACTTGTCTACGGCGGCGGACATGTCGGCTTGATGGGTGCGCTGGCGGACGAGGCGCTGGCGGCCGGCGGACGCGTAACCGGCGTAATTCCGCGCCATCTGATGCGGCCTGAGGTAGTCCATCAGGGATTGAGCGAACTGGTCGTCGTCGAATCGATGCACGAACGCAAGCGCGTCATGGCAGATCGCAGCGACGCGTTCGTTGTGCTGCCCGGTGGCTATGGCACGTTTGAGGAAATGTTCGAAATGCTGACCTGGTTGCAACTCGGTCTGCAGTCGAGGCCGGTCGGCGTGATCGATACAGCGCAATTCTTCGCCGCCCTGGTTGCATTCTTGCGCCACGCCGCGGCTGAAGGCTTCATCCGTCCGCAGCACTGGGATCTGCTGATTGTCGAGGCGTCGCCCGAACTCCTGATCGAGCGGCTCGACCTGCATGCTTCCCGCATGTCGCGTTCACATCCGCCAAGCGAGGATCCTGTACCCGCCTAGCCTGCGCCGGCGAAGCCGGCCTGCCGCCACGCCTCATAGACGACGACGGCAACTGCGTTCGACAGGTTCAGGCTGCGGTTGCCGGGCCGCATCGGCAGCCGCACTCGCTTTCCGACGGCAAAGCGGCCGAGCAGAGCGTCGTCGAGGCCGCTGGTCTCCGAGCCAAAGACAAACCAGTCTCCTGCCTCAAAGCGCATCTCCGCCATGCTGTGGGTGGCGCGCGTGCTTACCGCAAACATGCGTTCGGGCGGGGGCCTTTCGCTCGCGACCAACGCGTCGAAATCTGCGTGGACGGTGAGTTTTGCATACTCGTGGTAGTCGAGACCAGCGCGACGCAACTGCTTGTCGTCGAGCGAAAATCCAAGCGGTGCCACCAGATGCAGTCGGGCGCCGCTGTTGGCGCACAAGCGGATGACATTGCCCGTGTTGGGCGGAATTTCGGGTTGGACCAGGACGACGTGGAACATCGGCGTTCGATTTGGATCTCTTGCTCAGGGCGTACGAGCGGCGACCCGATTTAGAACACGCGCGGCGCCGGCTTGCTTCAGGGTCTTCGCGATCTCGTCAAGGGTGCAGCCGCTGGTCATGACGTCGTCGATGACGATCACGGTGCGGTCGGCGACGGGCTGGGCGACTGCGAAGGCGCCTCGCACATTGTGCCGGCGTGCCTCGAGCGCGAGGGTCTGCTGTGGCGGCGTGTGACGCACGCGCAGCAAGACGCGCGTCGGCGATGGCAAGCCGCAGGCGCGGGCGTAGACCCTTGCAATCTCGAACGACTGATTGAATCCGCGCTCACTTTCGCGCTCGAATGCGAGCGGAACGGCGGTGACCAGGGCCGACGCGAGGTCCGGTTCGGTTTCGCGTTGCGCCAGCAACTGGCCGAAGGTAACGGCAACCGAGCGACGCGCCGAGAACTTGAGCGCGACTACCATGCCATCGACCGGTGCACGATAGTCGGCGAGCGCAAGCGTGCCATCGAAGTTGGGAGGGTGCGCCAGGCAGCGGCCACAGATCGAAGACGCAGGGTTGGCGAGAGGAAGCGCGCAGCGTTCGCAACGGGAGTCGGTACGCGAGAAGAAATCCTGCTCGCAGGCGTTGCAGACCGGACTGCCTGGTGCGAGGCCGCAGACTGCGCAGTCCGGCGCCAGTTTCGACCGCAGGCCTGAGCGCAGGCGCCTGCCCAATGGGGGCACGGCGAAATCAATCGGCGGCCAGCGCATGCAAACGAGCATACGCCGCCAAGACCAGAGTTCGACTTGCCACTGGCGCGCGTGTCGCAGTCCGGCGTTGCCGGGGTCGCACTCCTATACTCCTCGACCCCATGAGTTACGGACCAGGTAGCTCGGATATCACGCCGAGCATGGTGTCACCGCCGCGCCTGCCTGCGAGCGTGGCTACCGTTCGACAGCAATTCGAGCAGCGCGCCGCGCGACTGGCAAAGCGCGACGTGATTCTGCGCGAGGTTGCCGCGCGCATGATCGATCGACTTGGCTATATCCGACTGGCTCCGCGGCACGTGCTCGACCTCGGGTGCGGACTGGGGCGTGCCCGCGATCCGCTGCGCGAGCGCTATCCGGATGCAAAGTGGCTCGGTGTCGACCTCGCTGAAGCAATTGCCCGCGCCGGGCACACCGAGCATGCGCAAAAGCAGCGTGGCCTTGCGCGCTGGTGGGAACGCACAAGTGACTGGATCGTCGCCGATGCCGGCGCACTTGCCCCTGTCCGATGCCAGCGTCGATCTGCTGTTCTGCAATCTGATGCTGCACTGGCATCCCGATGCCGCACACGGTCTTTCCTGAGTGGAAACGCGTCCTGCGCGTCGACGGACTGCTGATGTTCTCCACCTTCGGTCCGGACACCTTGAAGGAACTGCGCGCTGCGGCTCGCGAGGCACTGCCGCATGCGGCACCGATGCCATTCGTCGACATGCACGACTTCGGCGACATGATGGTGGCGAGCGGCTTCGCGACCCCCGTCATGGACGTCGAGGTCATGACTCTTACCTACGGATCGGCGCGCGAACTGATTGCCGATGTGCGCGCCCTCGGCGGCAATCCACGCTCCGACCGCTGGCCCGCGCTGGTGTCCGGGGCCCAGGCGCATCGCCTGCTGGAGGCAATCGAGGCGCGGCGCGGAACCGACGGCCGGATCCCGCTGACTTTCGAGATAGCATACGGTCACGCATGGAAGCCGCAGCCGCGGCCGGTCAGTTCCAGCGGCATTTCTCTCGATACAGTGCGGGCAGAACTCGCCTTGCGCAAGCGATAGGCCGTCAGGTGGTTTTCAACTGCTGCAACTATCGTGTCGCAGCCCAATTTCGGAGGACAAACATGAGCCTGATCTCGTTCTTCAAGGAAGCCGGCGAGAAGCTGTTTGGCAAGACGGTCCAGCAGGCGCAAGCCGCTCCGGCGCAAGCCGATCCTGCCGTCGTGGCAGCGGCCAACCGAGAAGCTGCCACCGCGATCGAGAACTACATCAACACCTTCAAGTTCGAAGTCACCGCACTTACTGTGACTTTCGACGGTACCACTGCGGTGGCCAAGGTCTTCGGTGTCGCCAAGGATCAGGAAACCAAGGAAAAGGTGATTCTCGCCGCCGGCAATGTGCACGGCGTGGCCGGGGTCGACGACAACATGACGGTCGACCGTTCCCAGCCGCCGGCGCAGTTCTACACCGTGGTCAAAGGCGACACGTTGTCGAAGGTCTCCAAGCAGTTCTACGGCGATGCCAACCAGTACATGAAGATCTTCGAGGCCAACAAGCCGATGCTTTCTCATCCGGACAAGATCTATCCGGGACAGAACCTGCGCATTCCGGGCTGAAAGCAGGCCGAGCCAAGCGCCAACGGGACGGTCGCGTTAGGCGAGCGGCGCTCCTTTATACTTCCGCCGCTTTGCGCTGGCGTGGGCCGGTCGCGGCGGGGGTGGTCCGATGTCCGGGGCGACGACCTGGTTGATCAAGCGCAACTGCTCGGCCAGTCCGCAGCAACTGGCGCTGGTCTTTTTGTCGTTGCTGGCATTGTCCTTCGGGTTCGGCGCAGCATTTGCGGTGCACGGCCTGTGGATGATTCTCCCGTTTGTCGGGTTGGAACTGGTGGCATTGGCGGTCGCGTTCGTCTGCTACGGCCGTCACGCTGCCGACTACGAGCGAATCGTGCTGACGGAAGAGCGAGTGTGCGTAGAGCGGGTTGAGGCTGATCGGCGGGAGCAAATTGCGTTCGACCGGCCGTGGACGCGGATCGAAGTGAGCGAGCAGGGACAGGGAGGCGACCGTGTCCGGGTTGAGTTGGTGTCGAGCGGGCGCAGTCTCGAAATCGGACAGCATCTGACATCGGACGGGCGCCGACGCATGGCGCAGGAATTGAAGACAGCGCTGCGCGTGCATTCAGCCGCTCGCGCGACGTGAACGGAATCGCAAGGCCAGGGACGGACTGGGGATGATGAAAAGATTGATGCTGGTAGCTGCTGCGCTGCGCGCCGCGGTGGCGGGTTTCATGATGCTCGGCAGCGGAGCTGCCCTGGCGATCCAGAGCCGGCTACAACTTGGCACCGCCGGTCACCGCGATTGCGCGCGAGATTCACTGGCTGCACTGGATGATGATGATCATCTGCCTGCTGATCTTCGTCGCAGTCTTCAGCGTCATGTTCTATTCGATCTGGGCGCACCGCAAGTCGAGGGGAGCCAAGCCAGCAAGCTGGCATGAGAACACGACGGTCGAGATCGTCTGGACGGTCATTCCCTTCATCATCGTCATCGTCATGGCGCTGCCGGCCACCAAGCTGGTGGTCGCGATGAAGGACACCAGTAACGCCGACCTGACAGTCAAGGCAACCGGCTATCAATGGCAGTGGGGTTATGACTATCTGCGCGGCGAGGGCGAAGGGATTTCCTTCCTGTCCAAGCTGGCGACACCGGCGGCGCAGATCGACGGCACTGACGCCGCTGCCCGCGCCGCCAATCCCCTGTACCTGCTTGAGACGACCCAGCCACTCGTGGTGCCGGTCAACAAGAAGATCCGGGTCATTCTGACCGCAAACGATGTGATCCACGCCTGGATGGTGCCCGCCTTTGGCGTCAAACAGGACGCGATTCCGGGGTTTGCGCGCGACACCTGGTTCCGTGCCGAACAGACTGGAACCTTCTATGGCCAGTGCGCCGAACTGTGCGGCAAGGACCACGCCTTCATGCCGATCGCGGTGCAGGTGATGTCGGCCGCGGACTATGCCAAATGGGTCGATGGCAGGAAGAAGGCAATGGCTGCAGCGGCTGATGATCCCGCCAAGACCTGGGATCTGGCCGAACTGAAGGCGCGCGGCGAAAAAGTGTATGTGGCCAACTGCCAGGCCTGTCATCAGGCGAACGGCCAGGGTGTTGCCGGGGCTTTCCCGGCACTGGCGGGCAGCAAGGTCGTCACGTCGCCGCAGGCGAGTGATCCGATCAACTTGGTGCTCAACGGCAAGAACGCGATGCCATCGTGGAAGGGCGCGCTGTCCGACGTTGAAGTAGCTGCGGTCATCACCTTTGCAGAGAACAGCTTTGGCAATGCGACTGGCAAGTCAGTCCAGCCGTCCGATGTCAAGGCCCAGCGCAAGTGATGTTGTCCGCCGATAGCAGGATGCAATACGAATTTGAGGAGTCGAGATGAGCGCCGTTGTTCACGATCACGGGTCCGGCCACGCTGATAGCCACGACCACGCCCACGACCATCCCTATGGCTGGCGACGCTGGCTGTATGCGACCAACCACAAGGACATCGGCACGATGTACCTGTGGTTCAGTTTCACGATGTTCATGGTCGGCGGGACGCTGGCGCTCGGCGTCCGGCTTGAGCTGTTCCAGCCGGGCTTGCAGTTCTGGCGGCCTGAGTTCTTCAATCAGCTGACGACGATGCACGGCGTCATCATGGTGTTCGGCGCGATCATGCCGGCCTTTGTCGGATTCGCGAACTGGCAGGTTCCGCTGATGGTCGGCGCGCCCGATATGGCGTTCGCGCGCATGAACAACTTCAGCTTCTGGCTGCTGCCGCCGGCCGCGCTGCTGTTGGTGGTCTCGTTCTTTGTGCCGGGTGGCGCCACCGCCGCCGGATGGACCCTCTATGCGCCCCTGACGGTGCAGATGGGTCCGGGCATGGACATGGCGATTTTCGCGCTGCACATCCTCGGCGCCAGCTCGATCATGGGTTCGATCAACATCATCACCACGATATTGAACATGCGCGCGCCCGGCATGACGCTGATGAAGATGCCGATGTTCGTCTGGACCTGGCTGATCACGGCCTATCTGCTGATCGCAGTGATGCCGGTGCTGGCGGGCGCGATCACGATGACGCTCACGGACCGTCACTTCGGCACCAGCTTCTTCAACGCCGCCGGCGGCGGCGACCCGGTGATGTACCAGCACATCTTCTGGTTCTTCGGGCATCCCGAGGTCTACATCATGATCCTGCCGGGTTTCGGCATCGTCTCGCAGATCATTCCCGTGTTCTCGCGCAAGCCCCTGTTCGGTTACGCCTCGATGGTCTACGCAACGTCCTCGATCGCGATCCTGTCGTTCATCGTCTGGGCGCACCACATGTTCACCACCGGCATGCCGGTGACGGGACAGCTGTTCTTCATGTACGCGACGATGCTGATCGCGATCCCGACCGGGGTGAAGGTCTTCAACTGGATCGCGACCATGTACAAGGGGTCGTTGAGCTTCGAGGCGCCGATGCTGTTCGCGATCGGCTTCATCTTCGTGTTCACGATGGGCGGCTTCACCGGGTTGATCCTGGCGATGGCGCCGATCGACATCCAGCTGCAGGACACCTATTACGTGGTGGCGCACTTCCACTATGTGCTGGTGGCCGGATCGCTGTTCTCGCTGTTTGCCGGCATCTACTACTGGTTGCCCAAGTGGACCGGGCATATGTACGACGAGAAGCTTGCCGACTGGCATTTCTGGATGTCGATGATCTTCTTCAACGTCACCTTTTTCCCGATGCATTTTCTCGGGCTCGCCGGCATGCCGCGCCGCTATGCCGACTATCCGATGCAGTTTGCGGACTTCAACATGCTGGCATCGGTCGGAGCGCTTGGTTTCGCGCTGGCCCAGATCCTTTTCCTGTACGTGATCGTCAAGTGCATCCGCGGCGGTCCGAAGGCGGGCGACAACCCCTGGCATGCCGAGGACGGCGGGCTCGAGTGGACCGTGCCTTCGCCGGCGCCATTCCATACGTTTGAAACACCGCCGCTCGTCAAATAGCCATGGTGGATCGCACGGCTGCACCGATGAAGCTCGAGGAACGCCGCAATAACAGGCGCACTGCCTGGATCCTGGTGTCGATCGTGCTGGTGTTCTTCATCGGCGTGTTCGTGCGCCGCTGGCTGACCTGAACCCTGGGCATCAAGTCCATGCAAGATCACGAATCAGCTGGCGCCAACACCGAGAATCGCACGATGCTGCGCAAGCTCGTCATCGTGGCCGTGCTGATGTTCGGGTTCGGCTGGGCGCTGATCCCGCTGTATCGCAAGATCTGCGAGATCACCGGTATCAACGTCGTCACGGCGCGCGACGGCAGCGCCGAGCGCGCGGCGCGCAATACGCAGATCGACACCAGCCGGACCGTGATCGTCGAGTTCGACGCCAATGTGCAAGGCCCATGGCGGTTCCGGCCGCACGTGAATCACGTCGAGGTTCATCCTGGAGAGCTTGTGAACGTTACTTACGACCTGGCCAACCTCGAAGCGCGGCCAGTGGTCGGTCAGGCGATTCCGAGCTTTGCGCCAATGCAATCCGCAGCCCACTTCCAGAAAGTGGAGTGCTTCTGCTTTCAGCAGCAGACGCTTGCGGGCGGCGAGACCCGGCAGTTCCCGGTCGTGTTCTATGTAGATAGTGACCTGCCGCGGGACGTCGGCACCATCACCTTGTCGTACACGTTCTTCGAGGTGGCCGGCGCCTTGCCGCGAGCGCGGGCAGCGGCCGGGTCCGGTGCGCCCGGCTAGGAACGGAAATGAGCGATCGCATCGTTGACCCGGCAAGCGAAGCGCCCGTGCGTGACGCGACGCTGCTGCAGACCGCCAGAGCGGTACTGTGGTCATTCTTCGGCGTGCGGCGTCGCGCTGCGTACGAGCAGGACGCTCTGCGCCTCAAGCCGCTGCATGTGATTTTCGCCGGGCTGATCGGGGCCCTGCTGTTTGTATTGATTTTGATTGCGGTCGTTCGGGCCGTGGTGAATTAGTTTCGTGAACTGAACTCGTGAATTGAGAAGCAGAGGAAGGGAAGACGATATGGCCAGCACACATGGGGCCGCCGCCTCGCACTACTTCATTCCGGCGCCCGCCCAGTGGCCGATGGTGGGGATGATCGCGATGATCCTCGTCACTTTCGGCGCGGCGATGGTGGTGAACTACAACCCCGTCGGCTGGTGGCCGCTGGCACTCGGCTTTGCCACCTTGATCTACATGATGTTCGGCTGGTTCACCATGGTGTCGCGCGAGTCCGAGCGTGGCGTCTTCAACGGACAGGTCGATGTGTCGTTCCGTTGGGGCATGGGCTGGTTCATCTTTTCAGAGGTGATGTTTTTCGCCTCGTTCTTCGGCGCCCTGTTCTACGCACGCGTGATTACCTTGCCCTTGCTGGGCGACTTCGATCACAAGCTGCTCTGGCCGGACTTCAACGCGGTGTGGCCGCACTCCGGGCCGGGCGGCATTGTTGACGCCTTCACCAAGATCGGCCCACTGTGGCTGCCGACGGTCAACACCGCCCTGTTGCTGTCATCCGGCGTGACGCTGACGATTTCGCATCATGCACTGCGCGCCAATCACCGCAGCAGGGCTGCGCTCTGGCTGGCGATTACAGTGCTTCTGGGTCTCAGCTTCATCAGCGTGCAGGCCTATGAATACATTCATGCGTACTCAGCGCTGAACCTGAAGCTGTCGTCCGGAATATTTGGCTCGACCTTCTTCATGCTGACCGGCTTTCATGGATTCCACGTGATGGTCGGGGCGATCATGCTGACGGTCGTGCTGGCCCGGCTGCTCAGCGGGCATTTCAAGCCCGATCATCATTTCGCCTTTGAAGCAGCGGCCTGGTACTGGCACTTCGTCGATGTGGTCTGGGTCGGCCTGTACATCGTCGTGTACTGGCTCTGAGCTCTGCGCGCAGGGAATTGGCGGCGCCTGCGGGCGCCGCTTTCGTTTGCAGCGCCTTGCAGTTCAGTAGGAGCGAGGTTCGATCCAGCCCATCCAGTAGCTGAACAGGATGAACAGGAACAGTGCGACCGAGAGCCCGACGCGCAGCATCAATGCATGGAGCATGCGGTCGGTGGTGCCGCGATCGCGAATCAGGAACACCAGCGCAGATCCCAGCGATGCAATGATGCCGATCAGAGCCAGGACAATGATGACGCGCATGCGGTCCGATTCCCTCGATCGATTATCCCATCGGGGACCGTGATGGCCCGGACCCACGTTGTCGCCTGGATTGCCGCGATCGCCGGAATTGCGATCACTGTTTCGCTTGGCAACTGGCAGTTGCGGCGCGCGGACGAGAAGCGCAGCTTGCAAGCGCAGCGCGACCGGGCCGAAACCGCTGCGCCACTGGCCGTGGCGACAGCCGCCGACCTGATGGCCGCTCGGGATCAGCTGCCGCGTCGGGTTGTCCTGCGTGGCGAATTTGTCGATGGTGTCACGGTGTTCCTCGACAATCGGATCATCGAAGGCAAGGCGGGATTTCAGGTCGTCATGCCGCTTCGCATCGCGGGCGATGGAACGTACGTCCTGATCGATCGAGGCTGGATAGAGCTCAATCCAGCCCACCGCGCTCTGCTGCCCGCCATTCCGCGGCCTGACGGCACGGTGGAGCTAGTGGGCTTGGCCGTCGAGCGCCTGCCGCGGCTGCTTGAGCTCGGCACGGCCTCGCCCGCTGCCGTGCCAGGGATCTGGCAGAACCTCGACCCGGACCGCTATGCACAGGCGACGGGCTTGGCAGTGGCTCCGATTGTTGTCATGCAGACGAGCGAGTTGCCGGATGGCCTGCAAAGATCGCGCGCGCGCATCGGTGCCGGGGTCGACACGCATCTCGGCTATGCGTTTCAGTGGTATTCACTCACCGCTCTCATAACCGTGCTTGCGGTGGTGCTGGGCCTGCGTTCCCGACGTAGCAAGAAAGTGGAGGGCGCCGGTGGCCACTGAGACGCCAGAAGCGCCAGAAACGCGCAGCCACTGGCACCGCTATCGCGTGCTGTACGCGGTGATCGCCGTCTGCATCGCCCCGGTGCTGGCCTCGTATTTCACCTATTACGTGCTGCCGCCGGGCGGACGCACCAACTTTGGCACGCTAATCGAGCCGCAGCGACCCGTGCCAGGTCTGAACTTGCGCACGCTCGATGGCCGACCGTTCCAGCTGAAGAGTCTGGCCGGCAAATGGGTATTGCTTACGGTCGATCAGGGTGAATGCGACAAAGCCTGCGCGGGAAAACTCTTCGCGATGCGCCAGCAGCGCCTGATGACCGGCAAGGACAGCGAGCGCATCGAACGGGTCTGGCTGATTGATGACGCCGCGCCCTTGTCGACCATGTTGATGCGGGAGCACGAGGGTGTGCACTTTCTGCGGGCCGATTCCGCTGAATTGCACGCGTGGCTGCCGGCTGGCGATGCCGCGGGCCGCATCGAGGACTACATCTATGTCGTCGATCCGTTCGGCAATCTGATGCTGCGCTGGCCGGGTCAAGGCGAACCAAAGGCGATCAAGCGCGATCTCGCACGACTGCTGCGCGCGTCAAGCCAGTGGATCTACGTGAACAAGCCGGACTGAGAGCTCGATGGACGGTGCCGCGCTCGGCTGGCTGTTGTTCAAGGGTATGGCAGTGGCGACCGTGCCGCTCGTCTACGTCTGGAAGTCCCGCGACGTGGCCAAGTACCGCAAGCTGGCCTGGGTCACCGCGTTCCTGACACTTGATCTGATCATGTTCGGCAGTTTCACCCGCCTGACCGATTCCGGCCTCGGCTGTCCGGACTGGCCCGGCTGTTACGGCCAATCGAATCCGCTCGCTGCCGATGCGCAGATCCGTGCCGCCGAGACTGCGCAGCCGAGCGGGCCGGTCACGATCGGCAAGGCGTGGATCGAGATGCTGCATCGCTATTTCGCCCTCGGAGTCGGGTTCCTGATCATCCTGTTGACAGCACACGCCTGGCGACGTGCGCTCGCTCCGGACATGTCGTCGGCGCGCCAGACTTCACCCTGGCTTGCCACGGCGACCTTGCTGTGGGTATGCCTCCAGGGCGCGTTCGGTGCCCTGACCGTCACCATGAAGTTGCAGCCGGCAATCGTGACCGCGCATCTGCTAGGCGGAATGGTCCTGCTCGCACTGTTGACCGCGTTGGCATTGCGCGAGAGTCCTCCCGCGGCGGTTGACGCGCGGGCGCGCGAGTTGCGATTGCTGGCGGCAGTGGCGTTGCTGGCCGTTGCAGTGCAGATTGCGCTGGGCGGCTGGGTCAGCAGCAACTATGCAGTTCTTGCCTGCCCTGACTTTCCACTCTGTCAGGGGCAGGTTTTCCCGCCGATGGATTTCGAGCACGCGTTCTCGATCGCACGGCCGCTGGGCATGACGGGCGACGGTGCCCGGATCACAGTCCAGGGACTGGTTGCAATTCACTGGGTTCATCGCATGTTCGCCCTCGTGGCAAGCGCATTGCTGCTCTGGCTGGCATGGCGGGCCTGGCGCCTGGAAGGTCTGGCTCGGCCGGCACACTGGCTGGTCGGCTTGCTCGCATTGCAGATCCTGACCGGCGTGTCGAACGTCGTGCTGCAATGGCCGCTCGTGGCCGCAGTGACGCATAGTGGAGGAGCGGCGCTGCTGGTTGCAGTGCTGGTCACCATCAATCTTCGGGTCGCGGCTCCGAACCGGTAAAATCCCGCCTTTCCCGCGCCATCCATTCTCGTCCGGACCACCAGCGATGACCGCCCACGCCTCAACCAGCGAACGCACCTTCGGCCATCTGCTGACGCAGTACTGGGCTCTGACCAAGCCACGCGTGACTCAGCTGGCGATCTTCTGCGCGGTCATCGGCATGTTTCTCTCCACTCCGGAACTGCCGCCGGCCCGGATCCTGGTGCTCGGAACAATCGGAATCTGGCTGCTGGCGGGCGCGGCCTTTGCCGTCAATTCACTGATCGAACAGCACGTCGATGCCCGCATGGCGCGGACACGCATGCGGCCATTGCCGCGTGGCGAATTGTCACCGTGCCAGGCGATCGTGTTTTCTGGTGCCATCGGTGGCGCAGGAATGGCGGTGCTCTACGTTTGGGTCAACCCGTTGACCATGTGGCTGACCTTCGCCACCTTCGTCGGCTATGCGGTCGTTTACACCGTCCTGCTGAAACCGCATACGCCCCAGAACATCGTGATCGGCGGCATGAGCGGAGCGATGCCACCGGTGCTGGGCTGGGCCGCAGTGACCGGGAGCACGCCACCGGAGGCCTGGTTGCTGGCGCTGATCATCTTTGTCTGGACGCCGCCGCACTTCTGGGCCCTGGCCCTGTATCGGCTGGAGGATTACCGCAAGACCGGCTGGCCGATGCTGCCCGTTACCCACGGCGTTCCGCTCACTCGTCTGCACATTCTGCTGTACACGATCGTGCTGGTGGCGACGACCACGCTGCCGTTTGTGATCCGCATGGCGGGTGGCCTGTACCTGGTTGCGGCCCTGGTCCTCGGCGCAATTTTCATCAGTTACGCGTGGCGGCTCTATCGCAGCTACAACGACCGCCTGGCGCGTGCAACTTTCAACTATTCGATCGTCTACCTGGCCGCGCTGTTCGCAGCCCTCCTGGTCGATCACTACGTGTGACAACGCTTCCGACAGCCGTCTGACGGCGCCTGGGCCCGAATCCGTCGTGAAGTCATTGCTGGTTTCGATCGCACTGATCCTGGCCGCGTGCCAGCCGGAAGGCAGCTTCAAGGCGGTCGACATCACCGGCGCTGCCTATGCCCGGGAGCTGGCCTTGACGGATCACACCGGTGCGAAGCGCTCCCTGGCAGACTTCCGCGGCAAAGTCACAGTGGTGTTCTTCGGCTACACCCAATGCCCGGACGTCTGCCCGACGACCCTGTCGGACATGGCCGAAGTCCGTAAGCGGCTCGGCAAGCAGGGTGATCAGGTTCAGGTCCTGTTCGTCACCATCGATCCGGAACGTGATACCCCTGCGCTGCTGGCGCAATACGTGCCCGCCTTCGATCCCAGTTTCATTGGTCTATATGGAGATGCGGCCCAGACCGCGGCGGTTGCAAAGGAGTTCAAGGTTTTTTATGCCAAGGCCGCGGGCAGGACGCCGAACTCCTACACGATGGACCATACTGCTGGGAGCTATGTGATCGATCGCACCGGGCAGGTAAGGCTGTTCGTGCGGCATGGCGCTTCCGTCGCGGATATCGAGCACGACCTTCGGCGATTGTTGTAGCCCCTGTTCCAGCCTGAGCCTGCTTTAGTCCAGGGCTCCGGTCGTCGCGGAGACGCGGGTTCGGCTCGAGATCAGCGGGCCTTCGTCGACCTGGTCCTGGATTCCGAAGTTGAGGCGCATTCCCGCGTCAAGCTCGAGCTCGAAGCCGACAAAGACACTCAGGTCGTCATGCTCGTAGTCCTCGGATTGCCACTGAGTTGCTCCCGGATGCAACACGCCGTGGACCTCGAAGGGATCGAACACCGCAATTGCTCCCGGCGTTAGCGGGAGGCGGGCAGGCGCGCGCGGAAATACCAGGTCGATCGCCGGCCCCTGGGCGTACCAGACCCCGAACAGGACATTCCCGTAGTGCGCGTCATTGTGAAAGAACGCGCCGCGGCACATGTACCAGTCGAAGCTCTTACGTAGCGCAGGAGCGAATGGCGGGCCGATAGCGTGCGCGAGCTCGGCGTGCACATCTGGATCGCTCCAGGTGCCGCCCGACTCGATGCGGCCGGCCGGGCCACGCGCCGATAGTCGGGCCACCGCGGCACGCGCGCTCAGTGCCGATGTGATTGGCTGCTGGCCATAGGCGATGCGGGTCGCGAGCCCGCGCGTCTTGCCGTCGTGCTCAGCGCCGATCGAGGAATGGGCAATGGGCAGAAACTGCATCGGCGCGAGGGCGGAGGTCACAAAAAAAGCCCCAGCGTGCGCTGGGGCCAGTGTCCGCCCCGTGGGGGAGAGGGGATTAACTGAGGCGGACCGGGGTCTTGCCACCCAAGTAGAAGCTGCTGACCGCGCCCTTAGGCATGGGGCTCGAGCACGGTACGCATCTTCTGAAGGGCTTTGGCCTCGATCTGTCGAATTCGTTCCGCGGAGACCCCAAATTCCTGGGCGAGGTCATGCAGGGTCGAAGTGCCAACGCGGCCTTCGGCATCTTCAGCCAGCCAGCGCGCCTCGATGATGCGGCGGCTGCGGGGGTCGAGCCCGGCAATTGCGGCTCGCACGCCATCGGTTTGCATCAGCTCGTTCTGGCGGCGGGCCAGCACCTGGGTCGGCTCAGAGTCCTCGTCGGCCAGATAGGCGATCGGCGCGAACTCTTCCTCGCCGTCTTCGACCCGCCCTTCAAGCGCGATGTCACCCCCAGACAGGCGGGTCTCCATCTCGACGACTTCGTCGGGCTTGACGTTCAGTTCGCGCGCCATGCCCTGGACTTCGGCCGGGGACATTGTTCCCAGGCCCTGCTTCATGCTGCGCAGATTGAAGAAGAGCTTGCGCTGCGCCTTGGTCGTGGCGACCTTCACGAGGCGCCAGTTCTTCAGGATGTATTCGTGGATCTCGGCCTTGATCCAATGCAGTGCAAAGGACACCAACCTGACTCCACGCTCGGGGTCGAAGCGCTTGACCGCCTTCATCAGGCCGATATTCCCCTCCTGAATCAGATCGGCATGCGCCAGTCCGTAGCCCAGGTAGTTGCGGGCGACCGCGACCACGAGCCGAAGATGCGACATGACGAGCCGGCCGGCGGCATCAAGGTCATTGCTGTCGCGAAACTCGCGTGCGAGACGCGCTTCCTCCTCAGCAGTCAACATCGGCATGCGATTCACGGCCGAGATGTAGCTGTCGATGCTGCCAAGGCTGCCTGGGTGCAGTGCGAGCGCATGGCCGGCGAACGGAACAAGGGCGGTGCTGGACGCTGCAGGCGAACGATTACTCACGCAAGGGCCTCCTATATGAGTCAAATCTTAGCACTCGAATCTCCCGAGTGCTAAGCCTTAGAAAGGGCGCCAAACAGGAAGTTCAATCCCGATCGAAAGACTCGGGAAATCATCTTGGCGCAGATGGGCGCGATAGTGAGCGAACGCTTACGGACTGGCGCGCCCTCCAAGGCCGTGTCGGCGGATCGTCCCCCGAATCGCCAGCCGGCCGATTACGGCGCCAAGCATCCAGGCGAAGACCGCGAGGGCGCCTGCAAGCCACAACGGCGGCAATCTGGGTGCCCCAACCTGACCTAGCAAGGCCTCGAGCGGGGGACGAACCAGCGCCAAACCGGCGGTGGCCGCCGCAACTGCAAGCAAAGTGGCGAGCGTGAGGCTGATTGCGGCCAAATACACAAAGGGCCTTGCGATGAAGGCTGGCGTCGCCCCAAGGAGCCGCAAGACCCTGAATTCGACGGCGCGGATGACGGTCTGCCCGCGAACGGTCACGAACAGCACGAGCAGCACAAGCAGCAAGGCCAGCGCTGCGAGGCAGGCCAACAAAACGGCGCCCAGGCGCGCGATCGACAGGAGTCTTCGATACCAGTCGAGATCGGTTCGTACCGAGGCGACTCCGGCGAGCCCCTTGATTGCTATCGCATGACGCGCGATTTGGTCGGCGTCAGCACCGGTTCGGAATCGCGCGATCAGTACATCCGGCAAAGGATTCGGACGACCTTCCCCGGCCGCAGTGCCGAGCCCGTAACGTTTTGCAAGATCCGCCAGGGCCCGATCGCGCGCAATCCAATTGACGCTATGCACATCTTCAAGCGCAGACAGCGCACCCTTTACGGCTTCGACCTCGCGCGCGGAAAGCCCGAGGCGCCAGTACTAAAGCGATTTCGGGTCGTGGCTGGTTCGTATCCAACCATGGCAGAGCCACGATGCCGATCAGGGCCACAAACATGGGCACGGCGAGCGCAAGGGCCGAAAGCAGGACGCTCAGCAGGAAGACACCCGGCTGCGCCAGAATGAGGGCCCGCGCACGTGAAAGTCCATAGCCGCGATCGCTGAGCGCGCTCATCAGACTACCGTGGCGTTCCGCGCCAGGGATTCGCGCCGGGTGCGGCCCTCCGGCTGGTAGCGGCCCGTGCGCTCATGCCATCTCAACGCCCGGGTGTTCGAGCTGAATTGTCCGTAAACGGCCGGCTCGAGGCAGCGCATCGCCATGCGAAGCCATGACGATGGTGACACCCGCGCCGGCGAACTGCTCCAACAGCTGAACAATTGCGCGTGCGGTGCCGGTGTCGACGTGGGCCGTGGGCTCGTCCAACAGCAGCAATGCGGGCCGATTGACGATGGCGCGCGCGAGTGCCGTCAGTTGGCGAGCGCCACCTGACAAATCCGCCGGACCAGCAGAGGCGATCGCAGGGTCGAGCCCGACCCGACTCAATGCCGCCAGCGCACGTTGGGTAGCGTCGCGTTGACCGACACCTGAAATCACGGCCGGCAAGGCAACGTTGTCGCGCACCGACCGGTCGTCCAGCAGCATCAAGTCCTGCATCACGACGCCCATCGAACGGCGCAGATGCGGCATGGCGCTTGGCTTCAGCCGGTCGAGCCGCTCGCCAGCGACCGTAATCACTCCCTCAGTCGGTGTTTCAACCGCGGCAATCAAATTGAGTACCGTGGTCTTGCCAGCGCCAGTAGGTCCGGTGAGCAGTACGAACTCGTTGCGCGCAATGGAGAAGCTCAGGCTTTTCAGTACGGTGAGGGCGCCAAATCGTTTGCATACGCGTTCGAACACGACCATGGCAGGCAGGTCGGCGGGAAAGGTTGAGATCATGCAGCGCGGCGCTTGGAATTCTCCGCCGCTTAGAATCCTTGGTCGACGCTTGAATTGTACGGGCGTCCCCGTGTCATTGAACGGTCACCACCTCCACGTATGGTTCGACGCGACCAGCGCAAGCGCAAGAAGCAGAGACCCTTGACGGCCACCCCCGAGCTGTACCTGAACCGGGAGTTGTCACTGCTCGCGTTCAACCAGCGTGTGCTCACCATGGGGGCGCGTGCGAAGGTACCGCTGGCGGAACGGCTGCGCTACGTGTGCATCGTCTCGTCCAACCTCGACGAATTCTTCGAGGTTCGGGTTTCAGACCTGCTGGAAGAGTTGCGCGAGGTATCGGGCGCCGCGGCCGGCAGCGCGCAATACGACAGTGTGCTGGCGCGTGCCCATCAGTTGGTCCAGCAACAGTACGCACTCTTCAACCACACGATCATGCCGGCGCTCGAGCGGCGACACATCGTGGTGTTGAATCACGGGCAGCGCAATGAGGCGCAACGGGCCTGGGTGCGCGAGTACTTTGATCGGGAGGTCAAGCCCTTGCTGGCGCCGGTAGGGCTCGATCCCTCGCATCCGTTTCCTCAGGTGCTCAACAAGTCTCTGAACTTCATCCTGCAACTCGAAGGAAAGGACGCGTTCGGTCGTCAGTCCGCGATCGCAATTCTCAAGGTGCCGCGCGTGCTTCCGCGAGTCATTCCGCTACCGGCCAAGCTCACGCCCGGCAAGCAGGCGTTCGTCATGCTTTCGTCCGTGATCCGGGCCCATCTGCAGGACATGTTTCCGGGGCGCAATATCGCCGGCTTCTCGCAGTTCCGCGTGACGCGCGACTCGGAGTTGACGGTCGATGAACGCGAGGTCCACAACCTGCGTCAGGCGATGCGTATGGAGCTGACGCAGCGCCATTTTGGCAACGCGGTTCGGCTCGAGATACTGGCGTCCTGCCCGCCTCACCTGCAGAAGCTGCTGCAGGAGCAGTTTCAGCTGTTGGACGCCGCCGTGTTTCGCGTCGATGGCCCGGTCAATCTGGTGCGGCTCAACCAGCTGGTGGATCACCTCGTGCAGCCGGCCTTGCGCTGGATGCCGTTTGCGCCCGCCTGGCCCGCCAAACTGGCGCAGGGCGCCGACATGTTCGAAGCCATGAAGCAGACCGACATCCTGCTGCACCACCCGTTCGAAAGCTTCGAGCCGGTAATCGAGTTCCTGCGCCAGGCTGCAACTGATGCGAAGGTGGTCGCAATTCGCATGACCTTTTACCGCACCGGAATCAGTTCCGTGCTGGTCGACATCCTCGAAGAGGCGGCGCGCCGCGGCAAGGAAGTCACGGTCATCGTCGAGTTGAAGGCGCGCTTTGACGAAGAAGCCAACATCAACCTCGCGGAGCGGCTCGAAGCGGTCGGCGCTCAAGTCGTCTACGGAGTCCTTGGGCTCAAGACCCACGGCAAGATGACCCTCGTTCTACGGCGGGAAGAAGCGCGCGGACGGCCGCGGTTGGTCTCCTACGCCCATCTGGGCACCGGTAACTATCACCCGACCACGACCAAGCTATACACCGACTTCGGCATGCTGACCGCCAACGAGGAGATCTGCGGCGATATCGAAAAGGTCTTTCTCCATTTGACGAGCATGACTAAGGTCGAGCGCCTCAAACACCTGTGGCTGGCGCCGTTCACTCTGCACAAGAACCTGCTCCGGGCGCTGGCCGCGGAAGTGGAGGTGGCGAACGCAGGCCGGCCGGCGCGCGTGATCGCCAAGATGAACGCCTTGACCGACGAGGCGACGATCGCGGCGCTGTACGCGGCATCACAGGCGGGAGTCAAGATCGATCTGATCGTGCGCGGCGCCTGTGCCCTGAGGCCTGGCGTCAAGGGATTGTCGGACAATATCCGCGTGCGCTCGATCGTCGGCCGCTTTCTTGAGCACCACCGGATCTACTACTTTCGCAATGACGGTGAGCCAAAGGTCTTTCTGTCGAGCGCAGACTGGATGGGGCGCAATCTGTTCCGGCGCATCGAGATCGCCTGGCCGATACTGAGTGCGAAACTGGCGCGGCGCGTCGTCGATGAAGGGCTCAAGCCCTATCTTGCCGACACGGCGGATGCATGGACACTGAATGCCCAGGGCGAGTACCGGCCACCGCGCGGTGGCGCTCGAGGACTGTCGGCGCAACGCGAACTGCTGACCGCGCTGGCGGCCAGTGTCGGGGATTAGGACCATGGAACTCATACTCTGGCGCCATGCCGAGGCCGAAATCGGCGAACCTGACCTGGGGCGCAAGCTGACGCCGCGCGGCGAAAAGCAGGCGCGCCGAAGCGCTGAATGGCTGCATTCGAATCTGCCGGACAGCGCGCGTATCTACGTCAGCCCGGCCACCCGGGCACAACAGACCGCGCAGGCACTCGCGGAGTTGTCACAACGCAAGTTCCGCACGGTCGAGCAGATCGCGCCGGGCGCGAGCATTCAGGACGTTCTATTGGCAGTCGAGTGGCCGAATTCGAAGGCTCCGATCGTCATCGTCGGCCATCAACCAACGCTTGGTCAGGTTGCAAGCTGGCTGGTTGCCGGCGAGGAACAGGAATGGTCGGTAAAGAAGTCGGGCATCTGGTGGCTCAGCTCGCGCGAACGCGACGGGGTCGAGCAGGTCATCGTGCGCGCGGTGGTCAATCCCGACATGGCCTGAGCTCCGGCAAGTGCGCTGCTTCGTGCTACAGCGGGTTCAGCGAGAACGGGACTCCCACCCGGTTCCACTGAGCCGCTTCCTCTTCGATCAGGAAGGCAGTCAGCGGGTGGCGTGACAGCCACTCGCCATCTACGCTCAGCTCGATCGACTTGTTGAATTTCAAAGACCAGGCCGGCAGCTCGACCGCTCGCCGCGCATGGGCGACGATCACGGCGAGCCGAAGTGCGAGGATCTTCATGGCCCGGTCACGATCCGCCAGCGCATCGGCCACCTTGCGCAGATTGCCGCGCTGGCCCAGCACCAGCACAGCGATGCGTTCCTGGTCGGAGGTCGAGAAGCCCGCCAGATCGCTATGCTGGATCAGATAGGCAGAATGTTTGTGATAGTCACTGTGCGAGATTGCGAACCCGACCTCGTGCAGCAGCGCTGCCCAGTGCAGCCGCTTGCCGAGTTCCTCCGGCGCGTCGGGGTCAAGGGCGGCATGAAGCCGCTGTGCAGCCTGCGCGACACGCTCCGCCTGTGCGCGATCGACGCCGAAACGATCAAGCATCCGTTCCACGCTGACATCGCGCAGATCCTTGTGCTCGCGCCGACCGAGCAGGTCATACAGCACGCCTAGCCGCAGCGCGCCGCGCGCCAGGCGCATCTCGCGAACGCCAAGCGTGTCAAAGACGGCCGATAGCACCGCTACTCCACCCGCGAGGACCTCCTGCCGATCAGGCTTCAGTCCAGCGAACTTGATGCGGCGAATCTCGCCGGCTTCGACCAGGGCGAGTCGCAGGCGCTGCAGGGCGTCGCCGGTGACCGTGCCGTCGGTCCAGCCCTGGGTGCGCAGGATCTCGGACACCGCGCCCACCGTTCCGCTCGACCCGAAGGCTTCGTCCCAGCGGGCGCTGCCGAATGCCGAAACCGCTTCCTCCAATTCCGCCGATGCCGCGACCTGCGCGCGCTTCAGTGAGGCACGGTCGATCCGGCCGTCCTTGAAGAAACGGATCGAAGTGTTCACACAGCCGACCTTGAACGACTCCGCGCTGTCGGCCGTAAAGCCGCGGCCGATGATGATCTCGGTCGATGCGCCACCGACATCGACCACCAGGCGGCGTGCGGCCGATGGCGGCATGGTATGCATGCAGCCTTCGAACACCAGGCGCGCTTCTTCACGGCCGGAAATCACCTCGATCGGAAAGCCGAGGGCATCCTGCGCTTCGAGCAGGAATTCATTGACATTGCTGGCCTGGCGCAATGTCTGGGTGCCTACCGCACGGACCTGCTCATTGCTCATGCCGCGCAGCCGTTCGTTCATCCGCGCGAGCGTCTCGCGCGCGGCGTCGATCGCCTTCTTGCTCAGTCGGTTGCGCTCGTCAAGTCCGCCCGCGAGCCGCACGGTCTCCTTCCAGTAGCCTTGGCGCACGATGTGGGCGCCTTCGACGCGTCCGATCTCGAGCCTGAAGCTGTTGGAGCCAAGATCGACCGCGGCAAGGTTCATGTTGTTTCCGGCCCGACGAGGGCGTCGGCAAACTCGCGCGCCGAAAACGGCTGCAGGTCGTCGATGCCTTCGCCAACGCCAATGAAAAGGATCGGCAGGGGCTTGGCGCGCGCTGCCGTGATCGCGACCAGAACACCTCCCTTGGCGGTCCCATCGAGCTTGGTGACAATCAGCCCGGTCAGGCCGACCGCCGCATCAAAGGCTTGCACCTGGGTGAGCGCGTTCTGGCCGTTGGTGCCGTCGATGATCAGGATCACTTCGTGCGGTGCGCCCGGCAGGGCCTTGTCCTGGGCGCGCTTTATCCGTCTGAGTTCTTCCATCAGGTGCTGCTGGGTATGCAAGCGCCCCGCAGTGTCGGCGATCAGTACGTCGATGCCGCGCGCGCGGGCCGCGCTGACCGCATCAAATACCACGGCCGCGGGGTCGCCGCCACTCTGAGCAATGACTTCGATCCGGTTGCGCTCGCCCCAGATCGCGAGTTGTTCGCGCGCGGCGGCACGAAAGGTGTCGCCGGCAGCCAGGAGCACGCTCTTGTCCTGGCCGGCGAACCATCGCGCAAGCTTGCCGATCGACGTCGTCTTGCCGGCGCCGTTGACGCCGGCCACCATGAGCACCAACGGGCGTCGCGATAGATCAAGCCTGCCTTCGGCGCGTGCCAGCAGCCCGGTCAGTTCGATTCGCAATGCGTCCCGGACCTGGTCGGGGGTTTTCAGGCCCTTGAGCTTGATATGTGTGCGTAGGCTTGCGATCAGCTGCGCGGCAGTCGCTACCCCGGTATCTGCACCGATCAGGGCCGCCTCCAGTTCCTCCAACAGGGCTTCGTCGACGACGCCGCCGGAAAACAATCCGACGATTCCGGTGCGTGTCTTCGACAATCCATCGCGCAAGCGCGCCATCCACCTGCTCTTCGAAGCGACAGCAGGTGCGGGGCTTATCATCGAATCAAGGGAGGGGCGCGATTGAAAGGGGCAGATTCAGTGCCGCAGGCGTGCGGGCCATTTGACCGGAGACATCTGAACCACCGGAAGCAAAGAAACCGGCGAAGCGATCGAAATGATCTTCTTGCTCGGATGCCTGCGCCGGATCGCAATCGAGTGTATCAAAGCGATTGTCCGGTTTCGTGACGCGCGCGCGACCTGATCGTTCCAGCGCCGCGGCGCAGAAAGTGCGCATCATCGGGGGCACCTGGAAGCGCACTGCCTTGCACGTGGCTGATGTTCCGGGTTTGCGGCCAACCCCGGATCGGGTGCGCGAGACCCTGTTCAACTGGCTGACCCACCTGGTTCCGGACCTTGATGCGGTGCGTGGCCTGGATCTGTTCGCTGGCAGTGGCGCGCTCGGATTCGAACTGGCTTCGCGCGGCGTGCGGGCGGTGACCTTGGTCGAATCCCACCCGGCGGCACTGGCCCAATTGCGAGCAGCACAGGCCAGGCTCGAGGCAACGCAGATCGAGATCGTGGCGGGCGACGCCATCGCGTTTGCGAGTCGCCAGGCACCGAGGTCGTATGACATTGTCCTGCTGGATCCACCCTTCGATTCGACACTTGGCACCCCCGCCCTGTCCGCCGTTCGTCGGCTGCTCACCGAACCCGGCCTGGTCTACTACGAGACCTCCAAGCTGCTCGCAGCCGATGATGCGGCTGCACTTGGCTACACCGTGGTTCGCGCGGGCCGCGCGGGCCGCGTGGCTTTCCATTTGCTGCGCCCGCAGAGTGCATGAATAATCGCGGGCCGCGATCCTCGACGCGCGGCCAGGGAGAGCCACGATGGTCATCGCCGTTTATCCGGGCACCTTCGATCCGCTGACACGCGGTCACGAAGACCTGGTCCGTCGCGCTGCGGGGCTGTTTTCCAAGCTTGTGGTTGGAGTGGCAGACAGTCGCGCCAAGAAACCGTTCTTCAATCTGGACGAGCGAATCGAGATCGCCCGCGAAGTGCTGTCGCATTACCCGAACGTCGAAGTGGCCGGGTTTCGCGGCCTGCTCAAGGACTTCGTACGCGATCAGAGCGCACGCGTCGTGGTGCGCGGGCTGCGGGCTGTATCGGACTTCGAATACGAGTTCCAGATGGCCGGCATGAATCGCTACCTGCTGCCGGATGTCGAGACCATGTTTCTGACGCCGTCGGATCAGTACCAATTCATTTCCGGAACCATCGTGCGCGAGATTGCCCTGCTGGGCGGCGATGTCAGCAAGTTCGTCTTTCCCTCGGTGGAGAAGTGGCTGCGCGTCAAGCTGGCGCAGATGGGCGCCAATCACGAGGGCAACGATTCACAGGTCTGACCGCCGCGTGCCGGCACCATTGATCAGCAGATGAGTGTCGCTGCCGGGCCGGTTTCCGCGTCCGCCCGCGATCGGCGTATCGACGCGCTCAGGGCCTTCGCCCTCGCCGGCATCCTGCAGGTCAACATCCAGTCCTTCGTGCTGGGGGCAGGCAGCCCGCTCGGCGAATTCATCACGCCGCCGACGTGGCTCGATCAGGGTGTGTACTTCCTGGTCTCGGCGCTTGTCGAGTACAAGTTCATGCCGATCTTTGGTCTGCTTTTCGGTGCCGGTTTTGGTCTGCTCTGGGATCGCCTCCCGGACCTTGTCGAGCGGCCCGAGGCCGTGCTTGGCAGACGCTTCGCCGCGCTGTTGATATTCGGCCTGGCTCACGGCGTGCTCCTGTACTACGGCGATATCACCAATATCTACGCCGTTCTTGGCTTTCTGCTGCTGGCCGTCTATCGGCATGCGGATTCGGCAAGGCTTGCACGCAGCGTTCGTCGATGGTGGATCGCCTCACTGCTGATCAGCAGTGGGCTCGCAGTGCTGGTCGATCTATCGGGTGTACAGCTCGAAGCCGCCGACGAGGCGGCGGCCCTCATGCGTGAGAACTTTCTGCTGTTCACGACTGCCAGCTATGCAGCGCAACTCGAGCCGCGTGTGCGCGAGTTCGCCAACCTGGGTGAGTCGGTCTACCTCTACGGGCAGTGGGTGCCGATTTTTTCGTGGATTTTGACTGGGCTGTTGGCGCAGCGCGCGGGATGGCTGACCGGGCTCGATGCACATCCGCGCATCGCGCGTGCCGCTGTCCTGCTGGGCCTTGGGATCGGTCTGCCGAGTGCACTGGCCTACGCCTGGCTGTCGCTCGTCACCGCGCTGGATGGCCCGTTCATCGGCGATGGCAGCGTACGCGCCGCTTCACCTGAGTTGCTTCTGTTGTCCAGCAGTTTGCTGGCGCCGATGTATGTGGTGCTCTTTCTGCGTTATGCACCGTCCGCCTGGGTGGACTGGCTGGCACCGGCCGGCCGCATGCCCTTGTCCAACTATCTGTTGCAATCCCTGGCGATGGGATTGCTGCTGTCAGGTTGGGGTTTCGGCTGGGGCGCCTGGATGAGTCAAGCCGAGCTGGCAGGAGTGGCCGTGATCATCGTCGTTGTGCAATGGAGCTCGAGCTCCTGGTACTTGCGCCGCTTTGAACAGGGTCCACTTGAAGCGGTGTGGCGGAAGCTGACTTATGGCGGTGTTCCTTTGGCTCCGCCTAAACCGAAAGCTTGATGTCCAGTGATGTCCCGGTGCGAATGCGGGAGGCGCCCGACAATACGATGGCGTTGACCCCGAAGGTCACGCCGCCGGCCTTGTCGTTCATGCGAAATTCCGCCAGGGTGTCGCCTGGCTCGGTTCCCTGTTCCCCGGTGGCCGGGTCAACACTCGGCACGGTGCAGCGAACGCAGGGTTTGACAACACGCAGGCGTGCATCGCCGACACTCAGCTCCTCGATGTAGTCCTCCTCGAAGTCCCCGATGCCGTCGAGCACGAGGTTGGGACGAAATCGCTCCATGCCCACAGCCGGCAGACCTTTTGAAGATAGTCGGCGATTGAGTGCGGCGAGCGATGCGCGCGATGCCAGCAGCAAGGGAAAGGCGTCCGCGAATTTGTAGGGGGACTCGTCGTTGCCGGTGTAGGTGCGACTTGCGAGCCGTCGGTGCTCGGGATCGAAGCGCAGCAGTCGACAAGGTGTACCGAGAAAGTCGGAAAACCAGGCGTCGGCGAGATCCCCCTGTGTCACGGCAGCGATCGTGTCGTTCCACACTTGTGCCTTGACAACGTCACCTTCGGACTCGAAGGGCACGTCGAGACGCAACATGCCGGGAGCTTTCAGCGTCAGTGCGCCACCACCGAGCCGCGTTTCGATCAGGGCCATTTTCGGCAGCTCGCGCTGACTGAGAAACTCGCCGTCCGGATCGGTCACGACCCATTCACGATCACCAATGCCATCAAGTTCAAGGCCGGTTGCCGCAAGTCTGGCCTCGACCAGCGTGAAGCCGCGGCAACCCTTGACCGGATACAGGTTCAGGCCGGAGATGGTCGCTGTCATTGTTTCTGCCATCGTCACCCTGCCTGGTTCAGACATTGAAGCGGAAGTGCAGGACGTCGCCGTCCTTGACAACGTAGTCCCTGCCCTCGAGTCGCATCTTGCCCGCCTCCTTGGATCCGACTTCGCCCTTGAATTTGACGTAGTCGTCAAAGGCGATTGTCTCGGCGCGGATGAAGCCTTTCTCAAAATCGGTATGGATCACGCCTGCGGCCTGCGGTGCAGTACTGCCGGAGGTAACGGTCCAGGCGCGGACCTCCTTCGGACCCGCGGTGAAGTAGGTCTGCAGGCCGAGCAAGGCATATCCGGCGCGGATCATCCGATTCAATCCCGGCTCGTGCATGCCCATGTCGGCGAGAAAGACTTCCTTGTCTTCGTCCGAAAGATCGGCGATCTCGGCTTCAACCTTGGCGCAGACCGCGACTACCGGCGCACCTTCCTTATCGGCATGAGCGCGTACCTGATCGAGCAGCGGGTTGCCTTCAAAGCCATGCTCTTCGACATTGGCGATGTACATCGTCGGTTTTGCGGTCAGCAGGAACAGCGGCTTCAACACCGCTTTCTCTTCCTCGTACAGTTCAACCGAGCGCACCGGCTGCGCCTGGTTCAGTGCCGGCAGAATCTTTTCGAGTGCCTCGACCAGGCGACGCGCTTCCTTTGCGTCCGGACCCTGGCCGGTCTTGGCGACCTTTGTGTAGCGCGCGAGCTGCTTGTCGACCGTCTGCAGATCGGCCAGTGCGAGTTCGGTGTTGATAACCTCGATGTCGGAAATCGGGTCGATCTTGCCGGCGACGTGGATGATGTTGGGGTCTTCAAAACAGCGCACGATGTGTGCGATCGCATCGCACTCGCGGATGTTGGCAAGAAACTGGTTACCCAGTCCCTCGCCCTTGCTGGCGCCGGCGACGAGGCCGGCGATGTCGACAAACTCGACGGTCGCCGGCAAGACTTTCTCGGGCTTGGCGATCGTGGCCAGGGCATTGAGCCGCAAGTCCGGCACCTCGACGATGCCGATGTTCGGTTCGATCGTGCAGAACGGATAGTTCTCGGCCGCGATGCCGGCCTTGGTCAGAGCGTTGAAGAGCGTCGACTTGCCGACATTCGGCAAACCGACGATGCCGCATTTCAATCCCATGAAGGTCTTCCCTGCGCTGCGCCTGGCGGCGCAAAGGTGCGATTATCGCAAGCCGAGGCATTCAACGCGGAGTGACCATGCAAATCAGTCTGCGACAGATCACCCGCGACACCGTGCGTGCGGTTTGCAAGCTCGATGCCGGTGACCAGGGTGTACAGGTCGCTCCCAATGCAGTGTCGATTGCGCAAGCCTACTTCCAGCGCGAGGCGTGGTTTCGCGCCATTCACGCCGGCGACGAACTTGTGGGCTTTGTCATGCTGCATGACCCCACGCTCGTCTCCGAACCCGAAGAGCGCGAGTTTTTTCTGTGGCGACTGATGATCGACCGGGCCTACCAGGGTCGGGGCTACGGCCATGGCGCAGTCGAACGACTGCTTGAACATGTGAGAACCCGACCCGGCGCAACCGAACTCCTGGTGTCCCATGTCGAGAGTGCCGACGCACTCGGCCGCTTCTACACCTCGCTCGGCTTTCGCTACACGGGCAAAGTGGACGACGGCGAACGTGTGATGTCGCGCACGCTTTGATCGGATATGAGGTCTGTATCGGGAGCCGGCTTCAAAGCGGGCGCACGAAAGTGAGATCCGGTCGAGCAAGCCAGGCCATTGCGGCATCGGCGAAGCGTTGCGATTCACTGATCGCGCGTTCCCAGTCGCGGATCCTGCGGGGGTGGTCCAGACCATAACGATGGAAGTCGCTGCGATCGGGCAGCTTGCTGTTGGGCAGGCGCCCCAGCATCGTGCGCGACGGTGCAATCAGCAGCACGTTGGACAGCCAGGGGTGCGCGCGCGGCCGCTGGCGCCAGGGCAGGAATTTGTCGAGCCAGCCTGGTGTGACATAAGGGACGAAGTGGGGATACAGAACGAGTCCGCCCAGTCGCTCATACGGCAGCAGCAGGTGGTAGTCGATCAGGCCGCCGTCCCAGTAGTCGCCGCGCGGCGCGCCGGCGAGGTCGCGCACCGGTTCGCAAAGCAGGGGAATCGAGCCCGATGCGAGCAGGGCATCTTCCAGATTGGCGTCGCTCAGTGCGACGCAGGTCAGGCCGAAGGCGTCGAACGCAGCGCCAATGCGTGAACTTTCGCCGCCTTGAAAGACGACGCGCTCCATGTGAGCAGCGAGGCCGCGGCGCGACACAGCGTTGCTGAGCGCAGCGCGTCCGAACGCGGCTCTTGAGTGGCGTCCAGCCAGCGGTCCGCGGGCCCGCGTCGTGATGATCGACAAGCCGAGTCCGGCCCTTGTCGATAGGTGGTCGCCGCCGGCGGCATGCGCCAGCCGGCGAATGCCCTGGGACACCTGCGCCGGAGTCGGCCGCTGCTCGTAGTTCTGATCGCGCACATAGGCGTGTTGCAGGCGATCAAGGGCCGACACTGCATCCGGTTGCGCCAATGCAGCCATACGCCAGGCGCCGATCGAAGCCCCGATCAGCTCGGCGCCGTTCATCGCCGGCAGCCAGTCGCGCGCAAGCAGCCGGTCGAAGGGCAGCAGGGCAAGTCCTTTCGGGCCGCCGGCCGCCGCGGGAATGCACGCGATATCGGCCGGCGCAAGCCCGCGATCGCGAAGATGCGACATGGCGCGCGCGCCGGCGCGGATTTCGAGAAGATCCGCGCCGCTCATCGTTGCTCCCTCGCGCTGCGCGCGGTCCCTCCGCGAGGGATGTCGCCCGCCTTCGGGCGGCCGTGCGGCGAGCTGCGTTGCTGCCTCGCGCTGCGCGCGGTCGTGCCGCGAGGGACGTCGCCCGCCTTCGGGCAGTTGCGTGGCGGACAGTGGTCACTCATGTGCTTGCACATCTGATCGCGGAGATGAACGCTCAGGTGAGCGCTCAAGGGGCCTGGGTATGCAGGCGCAACATGGCAGCCTCGAACTTGCCTTCGGCCAGCAGGTCGACGATCGCTTCGCCGCGTTCGATTGCGGCGTCGATTGCCGCCTGCTCCTCGCGGCGCGGTGGATGCAGGACAAAATCGCCAGGGTCCTGGGCCAGGTTCAATGTGCGAGGGTGACCGATGCCGATGCGCAGCCGCCAGAAGTCCGGCGTCGACAGTCGCGCCTGTGTGTCCTTCAGCCCGTTGTGGCCGGCAGTACCGCCGCCGCGTTTGAGTTTGATTGCACCCGGCGCCAGGTCGAGCTCGTCGTGTACAAGCAGGATCTCGGTCGGGAGCAGCTTGAAGAACAGCGCCAGGGCGACCACCGCCTGGCCCGAGCGGTTCATCCAGGTACTCGGCTTCAGCAACCAGAGTTCGCGACTGCCGAGGCGCGCTCGCGCTACCTCGCCGTGAAACTTGCGTTCAGTCGAGAAGCGCGCGCCGGTGCGTCGAGCAACGGCATCGGCATACCAGAAGCCCGCGTTGTGGCGCGTCGCTTCGTAGTCGGCTCCCGGATTACCGAGCCCGACCAAAAGCCGGATGCCGCAAGTGTGCGAAGAGACGTCGGTCATCGGGGTCGGGCGTGGCTTCTCGAGGGCGGATGGTAGAGGGGAAGCGGCTGGAATTGGAGAAGCAAAGAACGCAAAAAAAGCCCGCCGGCGCTACCGCGGGCGGGCTGATCAGATGCGGAGACCTATCTCTTCTTGTCGCCGCCCTTTTCTTCCCTGCGCTCCTTGCCGCCTTTCGGGGCTTCGGGCGCGGTGGCGTCGACCGGCGCTTTCTGTGCGATGGCCGGAACGTCGACGGCAGCGACGGGTGCGACAACCTCTTCCTCGACCTGCTCGCCCACGGTCGTCACGGACACCAGGACCGGATTTTCCTTGCCCTTGAGCACGGCAGTCACACCAGCAGGCAGCTTGATGTCGAGCACCCGGATCGTTTGATGCGCCTCGAGCTGCGACAGGTCGACCTCGACGAACTCGGGCAGATCCTTGGGCAGGCAGGAGACATCAACCTCGGACATCACGTGGCTGATCATGCCGCCGCCGACCTTGGCCGCCGGCGAATTCTCCTGTCCGACGAAGTGCAGCGGAATGCGGATGTGAATCTTCTGATCCTCGGTCACACGCTGGAAATCGATGTGCAGCACCTGCGGCTTGTACGGGTGCATCTGGAAGTCACGCAACAGGACGCGTTCACTCTTTCCGTCAAGTTCCATGTCGAGGATCGACGCATGAAATTTTTCCTTGCGCAGCGAGTGAAACAACGGGTTGTGTTCAACTTCGATCGTGACGGCCGAGCCCTTGCCACCGTAGATGACTCCGGGCACCTTGCCGGTGTGGCGCAGACGGCGGCTCGCACCCGTTCCCTGCGTGTTGCGTGTGTTTGCGACTACTTTCATTGCATGCTCCAGTTGTACTTGCCTTCGGATCGCGACCAATCACGGAAGGCGGATTACTCGATGAACAGGTTGCTCACCGAGTCTTCGCGCGAAATGCGCGAGATCGTTTCACCCAGCAGGGCTGCGCATGACAGTTGCCGGATCTTCTTGCATGAGAGCGCAGCATCGCTCAGCGGAATCGTGTCGGTCACGACCAGTTCGTCAAGCACCGAGCCGGAAATTCTTTCGACCGCATTGCCCGACAGCACCGGGTGCGTTGCATAGGCCATCACGCGCAACGCTCCGCGGTCGCGCAGGGCCTGGGCGGCCTGGCACAGCGTGTTGGCCGTGTCGACCATGTCGTCCATGATCACGCAGTTGCGGCCTTCGACTTCGCCGATGATGTGCATCACCTCGGCGACATTGGCGCGCGGCCGGCGCTTGTCGATGATCGCCAGGTCCGCGTCCATGCGCTTGGCGATCGCCCGGGCCCGCACTACGCCGCCCACATCCGGCGATACGACAACGAGATTCTCGTAGTTGTGCTTCCAGATGTCGCCGAGAAGGATCGGCGCCGCGTAGATGTTGTCCACCGGGATGTCAAAGAACCCCTGGATCTGGTCTGCGTGAAGATCCATAACCAGCACACGGCTAACGCCCGCCACCTGCAACATGTTGGCAACGACCTTGGCGCTGATCGCCACCCTGGCACTGCGCGGTCGCCGGTCCTGCCGTGCATAGCCGAAATAGGGAATCGCCGCCGTGATGCGCCCGGCCGATGCGCGCTTCAGCGCATCGACCATGATCATCAGTTCCATCAGGTTGTCGTTGGTCGGGGCGCAGGTCGATTGCAGGACGAAAATGTCCTTGCCGCGGACGTTCTCGAACACCTCGGCCATCACTTCGCCATCCGAAAAGCGCGAAACCTGAGCCTTGCCGAGCCGGATGTTCAGATGCTGGGCGACCGCTTGCGCAAGCTTCGCATTCGCGTTGCCTGTGAACACCATCAGGTTGTCCGGCACCATCGGGACCATGCCTGCGCCGCGCTCCACGAACAAACTTCAAGGCGGCGAGGGGTGCGCCGCCAACACGCGACGGCTGCCGTCGCTACACGCTTGCCAGCGCCGAATCGGGTGTGCCACTCACGTGCTCACCCGACTTTCACCTTAGCGCCCGCACATCGCCTCGCCAAGTGCGGGCTGCAGCGATCGGCCGGTCTGGCTGGGGAGGAAGGATTCGAACCCTCGTATGGCGGAATCAAAATCCGCTGCCTTAACCAGCTTGGCGACTCCCCAGCACTTGAACCGGTGCTGTCTACTCCGACGGATTGCGCCGTCGGCCTGGCTACTTCGGTGAGCTCATGCCTGAGCCCGTCAGCGTGAGCTCGATTTTCCAAGCTCTTACTGTCCACTTTCCAAGGCGTCCTCGGTCTTCCACGCCGCCAGAGGATGCTCCGCCATTCCTCGAACTGCCCACGCTTTCCACCGACGCGGCACATCGGCGATTGCAGCCCGCGCCTGGTCTTCGTTCATTACCGGTAGAAACACCGCCGAGCCCGAGCCCGTCATTCGAGCCGCGCCGTGGCGTTCCAGGTGTTGCAAGGCCAGGTTTACTTCAGGAAAGCGTCGTCGTGCGACGGCTTCGAGTTCATTGCAGCCGGGCAGCCTGGGCGCAGACCCCACTTCACCGGCCGCCGCCGCAGAAAAGTCCGCTATTTTCAAAGCTTTGCCATTTCGTGTCAAACCGGGATCGGCGAAGATTTCACGCGTCGGAACATGGACTTGCGGCCAGATCAGGGCATACCAGTAGAGCGGCAGTTCGATCGCTGTGAGCTGCTCGCCAATGCCTTCTGCGATCGCGTTGCCGCCATGCAGGAAGAACGGCACGTCGGCGCCCAGATTCAGCGCGACAGACGACAGTCTTGACCGTGGCCAGTGCAGGTTCCACAGTCGATTCAATGCAATCAGTGTCGTGGCTGCATCCGAGGAGCCGCCGCCGAGACCGCTGCCTGCCGGAATGCGCTTATTCACCGTGATGTCAGCACCGAAGTGCGTGCCACTCGCCTGCTTGAGCCGCTGAGCCGCACGCAGAGCCAGATCCTCCTCGACGGTGCCAAGCAGATCGCCGTGACGGCGCACGGCACCGTCATCGCGCCGTTCGACGTCGATCCAGTCGGCAAGGTCGATCAGCGCATACAGAGTCTGCAGTTCGTGATAACCGTCTGCACGGCGACCTAGAACGTGGAGGAACCAGTTGAGCTTGGCGGGTGCCGGCAATGCCAGAGCGCGTTCGATCGACATCGCGGCAGCTCGGTTTGAACGGTCCTAGCTCGCCGGATCGTCAAGGATCAGTCGCACGCTGACGGCAGGCCGCGTGCCTGCTGTCGGCCGCTCAAGCGACAGGCGACGCGGCCGCGATTCGCTGGCGAAGAACTCACTGATCCGAATTGTCCAACCATCCTGTTCGATCAGGGAAATTCCTGTTTCGTTTCTTTCCACCCGTGCCGGTCGGCCCGGCGCCGGTCGCCCTTCGATCCAGTCCGCCAGTCCGTTGACTGGCAGGCGCCAGCCCAGCATCTGCTCGGTCAAGGCATCGGCATCGGGCCCTCGAATCACTTGCGCCTGACCGATCACGCGTGCGCCGTCTTCATTGATTTCGACCCGTGCCAACGTGGTTCCGATCGGTGTGGCGAGATCAAGCGTTTTCTGTCCGCCACGTATCTCAAGGCTGAAGCGACCGGACAGATTCTGTCGCTCGGCCGCCAGGACGGTCGTCGCCGAAAAGCGGCCGGCATAACTTCGCTCCGGCGGGCTCACCGAAGCGCAGGCCGCCGTCAGCGCGACGACGGCGCACGCCAGCCACCGCAGCTGCATCACAAGCCAATGCGCAGGCGCGCCAGGGTTGACTTCAGCAGGTCGTTGTTGGGTTCGAGCGTGCGCGCCTCGCGTAGCAGCTTGCGGGCACCGGCCTGATCACCGGTCGCCCACAGAACTTCCGCCAGATGAACCATCACTTCGGGTTCCGGTTTGGCGGAATAGGCTTGCTCAAGATAGCCGCGTGCCTCCTTGAGCCGGCCGAGCCTGAAATAGACCCAGCCCATTGAATCAAGAATGTAGGGATCGGCTGGCGCGAGCTGGTTCGCCTTCTCTATCAGCTGCAGTGCTTCCGTCAGGCGCAGGTTGCGGTCGGCGAGAGAGTAGCCAAGTGCGTTATAGGCGTGGGCATAGTCAGGCTTCAACTCGATCACGCGGCGCAGGTTCTTCTCCATGGCGTCGACGCGGTCGAGCTTTTCCGCCGCCATCGCCGTGTCGTAGAGCAGCGCAACGTTGTCGGGCGAACTTGCAAGGGCCTGCACCAGCAGCTTGTAGGATTCGTCGTAGCGCCGTGCTTCGCGCAGCAGGTGCGCCTCCGCGAGCAGCAGTTGCACGCGCTCGTCTCCTTGCGCATTGATGGAGCGCAGCAGTTTGCGCGCTTCGTCAAGGCGCTGCATCTTCGCCAGCACTCCCGCTTCCCGCACGCGCGCGGTCACATACTCGTCGCCGCCTGCGATCTTGCGCAGCCACTGCAGGGCCTGCGCATACTGCTTTTCATCTTCTTCAATCTGGGCCAGGTACAGATAAGCCTGCTCGGGTCCACGCTCGCTGTCACTGCCGACCAGGACCAGATATCGCTGCAGGTAGTCGCGTGCTTCGGTGCGCTGGTTGGCCTGCAGTGACAGCAAGGCCAGCGCATAGACCAGATCGGCACTGTCCGGATCGTCTTTCACCAACAGCTGAAACTGGCTGCGCGCCCGTTCGTATTGGCGGTCGGCCACCAGCAGGCGCGCATAGGCAAGCTTGGCCTCGCTGGATGCGCCGGGGCGGGCGACATACTTTTCCAGTATCGAAAGCGCGGCGGCGCGGTCTGTGGACTGCAGGTACTGCGCGGCCGTCAGCACAGCGCGCTCAGAATCCGGCGCCAGCTCGACCGCTGCGCGGGCTTCCTGGGCTGCACGCGCACTCATGCCGGCCGCATGTGCGCCGTTCGCCAAAACGACCCGGACCTCGGCGTCAGCCAGGTATGGTTGTGCGAGACGCTCCAGCAGCTCGAATGCGCGGGCCTTGTCCTGGGTGCGCGCGAGCTGTCGCTCGATGCTGCCAAGATCGACCGCTGGCTTGGGTGACAGCTTCAGTTGCTGTTCGTACAGCCGCATCGCTTCGTCAAATCGATTCGAACCGACGTACAGGAGTGCGAGGGTCTGTGCCGCCTCGGTCGAGCGTGGTGCGAGTTCGCGCCAGGTTTCTGCGGCCTCCACTGCCTGGGGCATGGCGCGGCCCTGCAGCGCCAGCTCGGTCGCGCGGCGCGCCAGCCGCGCATCGCGGGTTTCGCGTGCCAGTTTCAGGTAGACCGAATACGCGGTGCCAAAGTCTCCCTGTTGAGCTGAGGCTTCGGCCGCCAGCAACTGGTACATCAGTGCGCCCGACAGTTCAACCTCGGGAACGCCTTCGTCCTTGGGACTGGCTTCGGACGAGTTCGGGTCGGCCAAGGCGCTGCCGGCTGTCGACGCACCTACAATCAACACGACAAGCAGCAAGACAGTCTGCAAGCGCGCTCGCCAGGAACCAAGGACACAGGGCACAGCAGAAGCGAGTTCAGGCAGCATCGGCAACAACGCACGCGTCGACAGGCGGCGTACAGCGGGAACCCGACCACATTATCAGAATGGCAGAACTGCTATTGACTCCAGGTGCTGGGCCGGACCATGCCTGAGTTGCCGGAGGTCGAGGTCACGCGGCGCGGGCTCGAAGGGCATGTCGCCGGCAAGCTGGTTTCCGCAATCACCGTGCGCGAACGTCGCCTGCGCTGGCCGGTGCCGCGGCATCTGGCGTCGCGCCTGAAGGGGCGGCGCGTCGAGCATCTCGGTCGGCGCGGCAAGTACCTGCTTTGGGAGTTCGCCCATGGCACGTTGTTGTCCCACCTCGGCATGTCAGGTGTCTGGAGCGCACTGCCGCGCGCTGCGGGAGTGCCCGCGCCCGGCCAGCACGATCACGTCGATATCGAGTTCGACGACGTCATCATTCGTCTGACGGATCCGCGCCGCTTCGGTGCCCTGCTCTGGCACGCAGCCAGCGCCGGCCCAGTGAGCGGTCATCCGCGACTGGCGCGCCTCGGCCTTGAGCCCTTTGATGCGCGGTTTGACGGCGAACTGCTGTATCGCGCCACGCGGGGACGCTCGGCACCGATCAAGCAGGCGCTGCTCGCCGGCGACATCGTGGTCGGTGTCGGCAACATCTACGCCTCCGAGAGTCTGTACCGCGCCGGTATCAATCCGCGCGTGTCGGCGCGCCGCCTCGGACCGGCGCGGTGCGCGGCCCTGGCTGATGCCGTGCGTGCCGTGCTGGCCGAGGCAATCAGTGTCGGCGGCAGCACCTTGCGCGACTTCGTATCGGCCGCGGGCGAGGAGGGTTACTTCATGCTGGATGCCGGCGCCTATGGGCGTGCCGGCCTGCCCTGCCGTGTCTGCGGCAGGCCCATCGCTCGCATCGTCCAGGGTCAGCGCGCAACCTACTATTGCCCGTCCTGTCAGCGACGCTGACGCCCGAAATCGCCGAGGAGTGCCGGGGATTTAGGCGGTATGTCGGTGCGTTTTCAGGTCATGCCCGAGCGTCGCGGCACCGAGGCCTGTGATAGATTGGCCCGACCCCATTCGCGCGCGGTCCGATGGCTCAGCTAGCTTCCAGTGTCGAGGAATATGGTGCGTGGCGCGATTCGCTGGCAGCTGCAATCGCGCAGCTGCGCCAATGGCTGGCGGATGCACAGATGCTCGACTCCGACGCGGCGCGCCGCGTCGATGTGGCGATTGAACGCCTGGCCGAAGACAAGCTGGTCATCGCTTTTGTCGCCGAGTTCTCGCGCGGCAAGTCGGAGCTGATCAACGCGATCTTCTTTGCCGAATACGGCAAGCGGATCCTGCCTTCGTCGGCCGGGCGCACGACAATGTGTCCGACCGAACTGCTGTACGACGAGTCGCTGCCGCCATGCATTCGCGCCCTGCCAATTGAAACGCGCGGACGTCATGGAACGACCACGGACTTCAAGCGGCTCAATGATGAATGGCAGGTCTTTCCGCTCGACATCAGTTCGGCCGACGGCATGCTCAATGCCTTCAAGATAGTCGCTGAAACGACCCGCGTGCCGGTCGACGAAGCACGCGGCTATGGATTGTTTGACGCCGACGACCCCGATCAGGCGGTCGCCGTCGACAAGCACGGCATGGTCGAGATTTCGCGCTGGCGCCATGCAGTCATCAATTTTCCGCATCCCCTGCTCAGGCATGGCCTGGTGATCCTGGACACGCCGGGGCTAAATGCGATTGGTACCGAGCCCGAGTTGACCTTGTCGCTGGTGCCCAACGCACATGCTGTCCTGTTTGTGTTGGCGGCCGATACCGGGGTGACACGCAGCGATCTCGATGTATGGCGACAGGTGGTTGGTGACGCCGGTCATCGCAACCACATCGCGGTGCTGAACAAGATCGACGGCCTCTGGGATGCGCTGAAAACGCCCGGTGAGATCGAACGCGAGGTGCGCCGGCAGGCGGCCAGCGTCGCGGCCACGCTGGATCTCGAGCCAATGCGGGTGTTTCCCGTGTCGGCCCAGAAGGGACTCGTGGCCAAGGTCCAGGGTGACATGGCATTGCTCGAAGCGAGCCGGCTGCCCCAGCTCGAAGAAGCTCTGATCGACATGCTGGTTCCGGCCAAGACCCAGATCGTGCGCGACCAGACCGTGACCCACGTCGAGCGCGTTGGATCGGAGGCGCGGCAGACCCTGAGCGCGCGCGAGCGCGGCGTCATCGAACAGTTGTACGAATTGCGCTCGCTGCAGGGCAAGAATCAGAGCTCGATCGAACGTATGACGCGGCGCGCGTTCTCCGAACAGAAAGAGTTCGAGGAAGTCGTGCGCAAGATCGTCGCTGCGCGGGTGGTCCTGCAGAAGATTGCTGATCAGCTGTTCAAGAATCTGCGGGTGACGGCGCTGCGAGCGCAGGTGCTTGAAACGCGCAACCGCATGAGAAAAACACAGCTGTCACCACAGATCACCTCCGCGGTGCGTGACTACTTTGGGGCCCTGCGCGAAATGCTGCGTGAGTCCAATGCACGAACACTCGAAGTCGAACAGATGGTGCTCGGCGTGCAGCGGCGCTTTGGTGAGGAGATGGGCTGGAGTCTGAGTCCGCCCATGGCATTTTCACTGGACACCTACCTGGCTGACCTGGAACGTACTGAGCAGGCCTACCGCTCACAGTTTGGCGCTCTCGCGGTACTGACGCGCGACAAATGGACACTGATGGAACGCTTCTTCGATACCGTGGTGACGAAGTCGCGCGAGATCTTTGCGGCAGCCGAGCGGGACAGCGAGGCCTGGGTCAAATCCCTGTTGCCGCCGATCGAGCTTCAGGTACGCGAGCAGCGCGCCCAGCTCAAGAAGCGCGCAGAGTCGATTTCCAAGATTCGTGATGCTCAGGGTTCACTGGACGATCGCATCGGAGAACTTGAAGAAGCGCTCGAGGACGCTCAGGTCAAACTGGCCGCGCTCAAGCGTCTTACGGACCGGGTGCGCGAGGTCGCCGCGCGCGCGCCGTCGGGCGAACTGCTCGACGCCGAAGAGTTGGCCGCCTAGGCCGCAATCCACGGCGTGCGGCTGGCCGCGGGTGTCAACCGACGCTTTCGTGAAAACCTTTGGCGAGAAGGTAATTGCCTGGCAGCGCACGCATGGCCGCCACGACCTGCCATGGCAAACGAGCCGAGACCCCTACCGGATCTGGCTCGCCGAGGTCATGCTGCAGCAGACGCAGGTGTCGACCGTCATCCCGTACTACCGGCGCTTTCTCGAACGCTTCCCTGATCTGCGTGCCCTGGCGGCAGCCCCGCTCGAGGAGGTCATGACCGCATGGGCGGGGCTGGGCTACTACTCGCGTGCGCGCAACTTGCATCGATGTGCGGTTCGTATCGTCGAAAACGTCGGCGCCGAGTTCCCGCGCAGTGCGCAAGGGCTGGCGAACCTGCCCGGCATCGGGCGCTCAACCGCGGCCGCGATCGCGGCCTTTGCATTCGGCGAGCGGGGCGCGATTCTGGACGGCAACGTCAAGCGCTTCCTGGCTCGGCACGAGGGAATAGGCGGCTACGCGGGCGAGACCGAAGTGGAGAGCAAGCTTTGGCTCGCCGCCGAAAGTCGTCTGCCGGAAGATCAGATTGAAGCTTATACACAGGGGATGATGGATATCGGTGCGACCGTTTGTATTCGCCACCAGCCCCTGTGCGGGCAATGTCCTGTGGCGCAAAGCTGCAAGGCACTTGGCGAAGACAGAGTCGGAGAGTTTCCCGCGACACGCCCGAAGCGAGTGCGCCCGCTCAAACAGGCCACGCTGGTACTGGTGCGCGATTCGACTGGCGCCGTACTCCTGCAGCGTCGACCTCCTGCCGGAATCTGGGGGGGAATGACAAGCCCACCCGAGTTTGAACTTGGACTTGATGACGACGCGCTGCTCGATGCCGCCGCACACGTGCTGGGCATCGAAATGCGGCTGGGCGAACGCCTGCCCCCGGTCCGGCACGAGTTCAGCCACTACAGCTTTGTAATGCATCCGCGTCTGGCCCACCTAGTCGGTACATCGGCGGTTGCCGAATCCACGCATCAATGGGTTCATCCCTCGGCCACGCAGGACGCTGCGTTGCCGGCGCCGATCCGGCGCATGCTGCTCGCATTTGCAAGCTAGCACCGGCTTGCGGGCAGCGCCCTGGTCTTTCTGCCGCGGGTGCGCGTGCGGCGGTTACTTGAGCACGGAATGCTGCTTGAGGTACTTGTGCACGATCTCGAGCCGCGTCAGGCCGTCAGGCAATTCCATCAGCTTCTGTTTTGCCTTGAGCGGCACCGGCAAGACCTCGCATAGCCGGTTTGAAACCCAGGAACTCGACTCGAGCAGGTAGGGTTCCTCGAACGGCAGACGCGCCAGTACATCATCCACCTTGCCTTCGCGCCGGCGCTCGGCCGCCTGTGCCGACAGGTCATCAATGATGCGTCGAAGCAGATCGACACAGGCAGCGTGCTCAGGCGGAACCGGCCGGTCTTCGTCGGGGGCAATGGTCCTGATCTCCGCCACGATCAGGCCATTGGATTGAGAGCTTGACTCGAGCACCTCGAACCGTTCCTGCCCGATGACGCGGACATGAAGCAGGCCGAGTTGCTGCATGTCCCACGCAGTGATGATGGCGGAGCAGCCCGTGCCCGCCGTGGGGGTCGCCCGACTCACTTCGCTGGCCCTGGCGTCGGTAATCAGGCAAACGCCGAAGCGGCTGTCGTCACGCAGGCAGTCACGCGCCATATCCATGTAGCGTGCTTCGAAAATCTTGAGCGGCAACACGCCGCCCGGAAACAGCACGGTGGAAAGTGGAAACAAGGGCAACTGCATGCCGGTGTTCAGCCCGCTACGAGCCCTCAGTGTCCGGGATCGCGCGGTGGCGAACCAGCACCGAAGGGTGGGCCGAAAATCGCCTTGCAAGTTCCTCGACGATGTAGACAGAGCGGTGGCGACCGCCGGTGCAACCGATGGCAACTGTCAGGTAGTGCCGATTGTCGGCGACAAAGCTCGGCAGCCACTTGCGAATGAACGCCGCGATGTCGTCGATCATGGCCGCGACCAGCGCACTGGCGCCAAGAAACTGCGCCACCGCGGCATCGCGCCCGGTCAGTGGCCGCAGCGCGGGATCGTAGTGCGGGTTGGGCAGATTGCGGACGTCGAACACCAGGTCGGCTGCCACCGGAATGCCGCTCTTGAAGGCAAAGGACTCGAAAGCAAGGATCAGCGCGCGGCATGCGGGCTGTCGACGAACTGCCGCACCCAGGTTCGCAATGTGTTCGGATGCAGTTCGCTGGTGTCAATTACGTGACTTGCCTTCACCAGCGGCGCCAGTAATTCGCGTTCGAGAACAATGGCCTCGGTCAGGGTCGCTTCTGCGCCCGCGCTGCGTACGCGCGCCGACATCGGATGGCGCCGCCGGGTCTCGGAGAAGCGCTGCACGAGCGCGGCGTCGGACGCGGTCAGGAACAGAACACGCACATCGTGGCCCAGACTGCGGAGCGAAGCCACAATGTTGGGTACTTCGGCGAGCGAGGCATCGCTGCGCGCATCAACCGAGAGTGCAACGTCACGCTGGCCGTGGCCCTGCAAATGGGCGCACACCTCGAGCAGGAACTGGGAAGGCAGATTGTCGATGCAGTAGTAACCGGCGTCCTCAAGCAGCCGGATCGCGACCGATTTGCCAGAGCCCGACAGGCCGGTCACGAGGACGATGCGCATCGTTCACACGACAGGGGAGGAATGATTGTTGCACGGAGCCGCACTGCGCAAGCAAGAAATAAGGGTGCCGTAGGCACCCCGTGCGGTTCCGAGCTGCGTCAGCATTAAACCACGCCACAGCACACCTCACAGCACCATCTTCAGATGTCGCCGCTCATCTGCGATTGCTGTCGCTGCAGGAAGTCGCGCATCGTGTCCACTCCTCGTAGCTGCAAAATGGTGTTGCGGACCGCCGCTTCGGTCAGAACGGCGAGATTGCGCCCGGACGCTACCGGAATGATGACCTTGCGGACCGGCACGCCGAGCACATCCTCCGTCTGCCCCTCGAGTGGCAGGCGCTCGAGCGTGTTGGCGGCCGCGGCATAGCGGCGCAGTTCGACAATCAGGCGCAGGTTCATCTTGCGCCGCACGGCGGTTTCGCCAAAGATTGCCTTGATGTCCAGCAAGCCCAGGCCGCGTACCTCGAGCAAATTGGCGAGCAACGGCGGGCAGCGGCCTTCGAGCTTGTCAGGTGCGGCGCGTGAAATGTCGACCACATCGTCGGCCACCAGACCGTGCCCGCGGCTGATCAGTTCGAGGCCGAGCTCGCTCTTGCCCACTCCGGAGTCGCCAGCAATCAGCACGCCCATTCCGAGCACGTCCATGAAGACACCGTGCAGCGTGCAATGCGCGGCGAGCAGCTTGCCGAGATACAGGCGCAGGACCTCGATCACTTCGGCCGCCGGCAGTGGCGAGGTGAAGCACGGCAGATTCGCGCGCTCAAACACGGCGACCAGTTCGGGATTGAGGTCGAGGCCTGAGGCGACCACCAAGCCGAGCGGGCCTCCCGCTACCAGCTCCTTGGCGTAGCCGATCTGTCGCGACAGATCGAGCTGTTCGTAGAACTTGACCTCCTGCGGTCCCAGCACATGCAGGCGGTTCGGGTGGATCAGGTTCAGGTGGCCGACGATGTCAGCGCTGTACAGGCCGGCGGTCGATGGAGTGTCCAGCCGCTTGTTCGCATTGTTGCGCCCGGCCAGCCACTCGAGCTTGAGCTGCTCGCGGTTGTCGTCAAAGAGCGATTGAAAGGTCGACATGGGGGACTCGGACCGCCGTAGGGTGCGGGACGGCGCGAGGCTAGCGCACTGTGCGCCTGCTAGCGCACTTTGGGATCTAGGGCCTGTTCACACTAACAACGGGAGATGCGTTGGGCCGCAATGCGAAGGGCTGCGCGAAGGGCGGCGCCGCCAAGGGCGGCCCCCTTCGCAAGCCGTCCCGACAAAGCAGACGCCGCATTTCGGCCCAACCCGACGGGAAAGACGGATGGCGGGCGCATTGCGGTGTTGCCGCTCGCTGATTGGCATCAGCCAACGGCGCTCGCGCCGCCTTGCACTGCATCCCGCCATCCATCTTTCGCACTCCCGTTCTTGGTGTGAGCAGGCCCTAGGCGGCGGGCCTGATTGGCTCCCACGCCGATAGCGCACTGTGCAGCGACGGCCCGTCAGGAAACGTCAGCAAGGCTTCGCGGAACGATTTGTCCGACAACATTTGCGCCAGCTCCGACAGCAGATCGAGGTGCTGTTGGGACGCCTGTTCCGGCACCAGCAGAAAGACCATCAATGCGACGGGACGGCCGTCGGGCGCATCGAAAGGAATCGGCTCGGCGACCCGAATCAAGGCCGCCACCGTTTCCTTCAGGCCCTTGATGCGACCGTGCGGAATGGCCACACCCTGGCCCAAGCCCGTGGAGCCGAGACGCTCGCGCGCAAACAAGCTGTCGAAGACTTTCGCGCGGGCTACGCCCTGATGGTTCTCGAAGATCAGGCCGGCTTGTTCGAATGCACGCTTCTTGCTGGACGCATCAAAGTCGAGCAATACATTGCTCAGAGGCAGAACGCGAGAGATCTGATTCATGTCGGACAGGCTTCCCATCAGAGCGGTTCGAGGCTAGACCACTCGAAACCGGACCATCGCGGGGGAAGAAGGTGGATCGGCTTTCTTATTGGCGGCCGCTGTCTGGCGCCTAGAAAACGAAGGCGCGGATCATACACCCGGCGCCGCTCATTCCAGACTTGAGCCTGTCCTGGTTGAGGAGGAATCCCTCAATCTACCGCTCGTCGGGCCGCCGGCGCCGCGCAAGAACCGGGTGGTGGCCGCAACATGCCGGAGTAACAATGCGGCATGAGCCTGAACCAACATCCGCACTACGAACTGGCGGCTGCCGCCATCCGCTTGCTGACCGATCCCGAGACCAGTCGGCTGGGACTGGCTGAACTCGCGTCTCGACTCGACGTGTCCGAGTTCCATCTGCAGCGCGTCTTCACCGATTGGGCGGGGGTCTCGCCCAAGCGCTTTGCGCAGTTTCTTACTCGAACCCGGGCACTTGAGCGGCTGCGCGCGGCAGACGACGTTCTGAACGCCAGCCTTGAGGCCGGCCTATCGTCTCCAGGCCGTTTACACGACCTCCTGGTTGCCTGCGACGGTGTAACCCCGGGCGAGGTGCGTGCACTGGGAGAGCAACTGGTGATTCGCTATGGGCTGGCAATGACGCCGTTCGGGACTGCCATGGTTGGCACCACCAACCGGGGCCTGTGTCATTTGCGCTTTGTCGGTACCGACAAAGCGTCCGCACTTGCCGAACTGCAGTCCGAATGGCCGCGCGCAACCTTGCTCGAGGACAGCGCGGCGGCAGCTGCGGCGCTGGCACCGATGCGCGGCCTTCGTCGCCCGCTACGCCTGTGGCTTAAGGGAACCAACTTCCAGATCAAGGTCTGGGAGGCGTTGCTGCGGGTGCCCGAGGGTGCGCTGATCGCTTACTCGGAACTGGCGGCGGCGGCCGGCCGGCCCGCCGCGATCAGGGCAGTGGCTTCCGCGGTTGCGGCCAACCCAGTTGCCTGGCTGGTGCCATGCCATCGCGTCATACGCGCCAGTGGAGCACTCGGTGAATACCGCTGGGGGCCGGTGCGCAAGGCCGCGATGATCGGGTGGGAAGACGCCCAGCGCGACCATCAGGCGGCGCAAGCGGCCTGAGGCCGCTTGCCGGGCGCCGTCGCAGCCGGGCTGATCAAGACTGGCGCTTGAGCGGGCCGCCCTGGTGGTCCTTGATGCGGTCTTTGTGACGCACGACCTGGCGGTCGAGCTTGTCGACGAGTGAATCGATCGCCGCGTACATGTCATTGTCGATCGACTCGACATGGATGTTGTTGCCACGCATTCGCAACGTGATCTCAGCGCGTTGACGAACCTTTTCCACGGTCAATTGCACACTGGCATTCAGCACCTGGTCGAAGTGTCGTTCAACACGAATCAGCTTGCCTGCGACGTAGTCCCGCAGTGCCGGTGTTACCTCGACGTGATTGCCGTGTATCAACAGGTTCATGCAACCCCCTTGTGTGGGCATCAAATTTGGACCGCGCGTTGAATCGCGGCGGTTACAGGGATTTGCGCATCGCTACTGGCGGGATCTTGAGTGCCTCGCGGTACTTAGCGACGGTGCGCCGCGCAACCACGAAGCCCTGCTCGCCCAGCAGTTCCGCGAGCTTGCTGTCGGAGATCGGATTGCAGGTGTTTTCAGCTCCTATCAGTTGCTTGATCAGAGCGCGGATTGCGGTCGAAGATGCCGCGCCACCGGCCTCGGTCGCCACATGGCTGCCGAAGAAATACTTGAGCTCGTACACGCCGAGTGGCGTGGCCATGTACTTGTTCGCAGTCACCCGCGAAATGGTTGACTCGTGCAAGCTGACGGTATCGGCGATCTCGCGCAGCACCAACGGCCGCATCGCGACTTCGCCATGCGTGAAGAAATTGTGCTGACGGTCGACGATGGCCTGTGCCACGCGCAGGATGGTCTCGAAGCGCTGCTGAATGTTGCGAATCAGCCACCGGGCTTCCTGAATGCGAGTTGTCCACTGCCCTCGTTGCGCGGGGTCGGCGCCACGCCCCCGCTCCTTCTTCAGAATGTCCGCATAGTGCTGGTTCACCCGCAATCGCGGCATCACGTCGGCATTCAGTACCGCGGTCCAGCGCTGGCCAATCCGACGAACCACAACGTCGGGAACCACGTAATCGGCCCGCGTTTCGCCAAAGGCTACACCGGGGAAGGGGTTCAGTGTCCGAATCAGGTTGTGCGCCGCACGCAATTCGTTGTCGTCGCAGCCAAGTAGGCGCTTCAGCTTGAGAAAATCGCGTCCCGCAAGCAACGGCAAGTGTTCGCTCACTATGCGCTTTGCCAACGACAGGCCGGGTCGCGAGCCACTGCGGCCAATAGCGTCCAGCTGCAGGGCCAGGCATTCGGCAGCGCTACGCGCTCCAACCCCGGGCGGATCAAAACTTTGCAACAGGCGCAGCGCAGAATGCAATTCGTCGGCGTGGATCTCCGTGCTTTCGGGAAACAAGGCTGCAAGTTCGCTGAACGACTGGTGCAGGTAGCCATCGTCATCGAGTGCTTCGATCAGCATCTGCACCAGGCCCCGGTCGCGCGGCGAGGCCTGGGTACAGGCGAGCTGGCTTCGAAGATGCTCACGCAGGTTCGGTGCTGTGGCGGCCCAGTCCCCCGGACTGGTGTCATCCTCATCGTCGGCCCGGGCGTCGCGCCGACCCCAGTCGACCAGGGAGTCACCGTTGACTTCGACATTCACCTCGGATTCCGACTGTCCCGCCGTTTCGGTCCGCGCCTCGTCGGCGCGCACCTCGATCCGCTCGATCGATCCGTCTGGCCGCACGCGCAGCGTCGCGGCATTGGGTTCGTCCTCACGTTCGAGCAAGGGATTGTCGGCCAGGGCCTGCTCGATCTCCTGGTTGAGCTCGAGCGCCGACAGCTGCAGCAGTCGGATCGACTGCTGCAGCTGAGGCGTCATCGCCAGATGCTGCGAGAGGCGGAGTTGAAGGCTGACCATCAGAGTTGTGAGGGCGGTGCGAGGCTCCGGCGTCCTAATCGGCGCCTGCGAGTGCTAACGGGGTGCAGCGCTTTCCGCAGTAGTGGTCCGTGCGTGCTGCACGGAATCCGGCGAGATTGAAGATGTCATCGGCAATTGCAGCTACATCCTGAAATGCTCACCGAGATAGACGCGGCGGACTGTCTCGTTGTCGACGATCTCGTCAGGGCGACCGGCGGCCAGCACCACTCCCTCATTGATGATGTAGGCGTGGTCGCAAATGCCCAGCGTTTCACGCACGTTGTGGTCGGTGATCAGTACGCCGATGCCGCGATCCTTCAGGAAACGCACGATGCGCTGGATTTCAAGCACGGCAATCGGATCAACGCCGGCGAACGGCTCATCGAGCAGGATGAAGCGCGGCCGTGCCGCCAGGGCACGCGCGATTTCGACGCGCCGGCGTTCCCCGCCCGACAAGGACAGCGCGGTGTTCGTGCGCAGGTGGGAAATCTGCAGGTCATCCAGCAGCTGATCGAGCCGGGTTTCAATCGCCTGGCGTGCAAGCGGTTGTCCGCGCTCGTCCAGTTGGAGTTCGAGAACCGCGCGGACATTCTCCTCGACCGTCAGCTTGCGGAACACCGACGCTTCCTGCGGCAGATACGAGAGTCCCATGCGCGCGCGCCGGTGGATCGGCAAGTGATCGATCGACTCGCCGTCGAGCTTGATGTCGCCGGCGTCGAGCGGTACCAGGCCGACGACCATGTAGAAGCAAGTGGTCTTGCCTGCGCCGTTCGGGCCGAGGAGTCCGACCACTTCCCCGCTCTCGACGATCAGGGAAACGTCCTTGACAACGGTCCGGCTGCCATAGCGCTTCTGCAGCTTTTCGACGGTCAATCGGCTCTGGCCGGACGGTGCCCGCACTGCGACCGCATCACCGTCGGGACGTGCGTCATTCGGCACGGGGCGCCTTGATTTCAGTCGCAGGTTTCAGCGGCGCAGGCGAGCCGGCCGCGGGCGGAGTTTGCGAACGCGGCGCAATCGTGCCGCGTACCCGGCCGTCCGGATTGTTCGCATCCACCGAAGGCTTGCCACCCGTCACGAAGTACTTCGCATTGCGCTGGTCATAGGTGATCGCATCGCCCCGCAACTCGTCGCGCTGCACGTCGTTTTCAAGCAGGCGCACGCGCGCGCGGGTTACCAGCTTCACGGTTTCGGTTTTCTCGTCGTATTCGATGCGCTCGGCGTAGCCTTCGACATACTCTTCGGTGCCCGGCTTGTTGGCGTCGCGGCGCTGGCGAAACGTGGCGAGCTTGCCGGGCGCCGCCTGGATCGCGCCGCTCTGATATCCGTCTCGGTCCTTGCGAATCGTCACCCGCTCGCCCGTGGTGCGCATCGTTCCCTTGACCAGGACAACGTCGCCGACCAGCTCGCACACCTGCTTGAGATCGTCACACTCCCCACGGTTTGCTTCATAGTTGAGCGGCTTGTCGCGGTCGGCCGTCTCGGCCCGCGCGATGACCGCGCAGCCAAGCAGCAGGAGAAAGATCGTGGCGTGCTTCATGGTTTGCCAGCCATGGTCGCGGCAGGCTCGACCGTTCCGCGGACCTGTTTGCGGAACTTCACGACCCGGCTCAAGTGGTCGTAGTCCATGCCGATGGCGGCGACCCGGTTGCCGCCACGCTCAATTTCGATCGGCGCATCGGTCCAGAATTTCTCGGTGTCGGGCTCGACCAGCAGGACCTGCGTCCTCATTTTCATCGGCGGCTCGCCGTCGGCGCCGGATTGGCGCGTCACGATCACATCGCCAGTCATGGTCACCAGTTCTCCACCCTTGTCAACGCGAGCGCGCTGTGATCTGGCCTCGATCTGCGGCTGGTCAGGTCGGACGCTGAGCAGCCGCGGCTTGGTGACCTCGACCCGGTCGTCACTGGGATAGTGGCTCAGGGATTCGGCATACAGCTTGTTGGTGGCGCGCCCAGTCGCGTCAAACTGCGTCATGGTGGCGCGATCGACGACGAAGTCCGGACCTTCGCGTGAAACCGGCACCGCGGCGTCGCCAAAGCGAATGACCTGCGAGTACCAATAGCTCGCGCCGGCCAGCGCCGCCAGCAGGAGGATCGCAATGATGGCGGTGATGCGATCACGCATCGGCAAGCCTGTTCGCGCGCCAGCCGTTGTTTCGACTCCCTGCGTGCCGCGCCCGGATTCTTGCGCCGACTCGCGCAAACTTGCATCGGATTGGCTCGCGCAGGGGCGGCGCAGGGCGCAGACGTCTCATCCCTGCACCATCGAGGTCAGGTCGACGCCCTTGGCGTGCAGGACGAAATCGGCGATCGCGCGAACCGCCGCGTGGCCGCCAGGGAATGGAGCGATCCAGTGCGCAGCCGCCTTGACCTCCTCACGCGCGTCGGCAACCGTGGCCGCGAAACCGGCCATGCGCAACACCGGAAGATCCGGCAGGTCGTCGCCGACAAAGCCCGCCTGCTCGGCGCTCAGTCCCGACTCTGTCAGCAGCGCGCCAAAGGCGGCCGCCTTGTCGGTGGCTCCCTGTACGGCGCGCGGGATGCCCAGTTCGCGCGCACGCAAAGCAACGATTTCGCTGCGCCGCGCGGACAGCAGCGCGATATCGACGCCCCTGGCGAGCAGCATCCTGATGCCGTGGCCGTCACGCACGTCGAACACCTTGAGCGCCTCACCCTGGGCCCCGTAGTAGAGCCGCCCGTCCGTCATCACGCCGTCAACATCGAACACCATCAGGCTGACGTGCGCCGCGCGCTGCCGGGGCGTCATCAGATGACCTTGGCGGCCAGCAGGTCAGGCATGCTGACGGCGCCGACCAGTTGCCCGCTCTTGTCCACCACCAGCAGCACATTTTTTCGCCGTTCGTCCATCAGGCGAGCAGCTTCGGCCGCCAGCACATCGGACGCTATGGTCTGCGGCGTCTTCGTCATCACATCGGCGAGCTGCAGTGGACGCACATCGCCGACCCGCTCGAGCAGCCGCCGCAGATCGCCATCGGTGAAAATTCCCACCAGGCGCTCACCGTCGAGCACGGCGGTCACGCCGATCTGCTTGCGCGTAATTTCATGCAATGCATCCATGACCGTGGCGGTCAAAGCGACACTCGGAACCTGGTCGCCGGTGCGCATGACGTCGGACACGCGAGTCAGGAGCTTGCGTCCGAGCGCGCCAGCCGGGTGGGAGCGCGCAAAGTCGGCCGGACCGAAGCCGCGCGCATCCAGGCAGGCAACGGCCAGTGCGTCGCCCATGACCAGCATCGCGGTGGTCGACGAGGTCGGCGCCAGATTCATCGGACAGGCTTCCTTGTCGACGTGCACATCGAGATGCACGTCTGCCAGCTTTGCGAGCGACGAAGCGGGATTGCCCGTCAATGCGATCAGGGGCGTACCCTCGCGCTTGGCAATCGGCACCATCATCAGCAGTTCATCGCCCTCGCCCGAATAGGACAGCGCGAGCAGCACGTCCTGGCGCGTCACCATGCCGAGATCGCCGTGAGCGGCTTCGCCGGCGTGGACAAACATGGCCGGCGTCCCGGTCGAGGCGAGGGTGGCGGCGATCTTGCGACCGATGTGCCCGCTCTTGCCCACGCCGCTGACGACAATCCGGCCGCGGCAGGCGAGCAACAAATCAACTGCTGCTTCGAAGCTCTGGTCCAGACGCTGGCCCAGCTCGGCCACGGCCCGCGCTTCGATTTCGACGACTTCACGCGCCAGCGCGACAGCGCCGGTCGCTCGGCGCGGGGCGGTTTGAGGATGGGACATGCAGGCTGGGGTCTGTTGCGCGGGTAAAGCGCTTGCAACAAGGCTGCGGCGATAATACACCGGCATCCTTCGCTGGCATGGCCTTTGCTTGCCATGCTCCAGATCGCAATTTCCAGGCTTCACGAGCCAGGGCAAGGGCTTTCATGACCGGACTCGAATCGACTCTGCTGCTGCTGGCCGCGACCGTGGCCGGCGTAGTCGTGTTCCGCCTCATGTCATTGCCGCCCCTGCTGGCCTATCTCGTGGTCGGCATCCTGATCGGACCGCACGCGCTCGGTCTGATCGCTGATACCAAGGAAGCGCGCTATCTCGCCGAGTTTGGCGTGGTGTTCCTGATGTTCTCGATCGGGCTCGAGTTCTCGCTCGCCCGGCTCAAGTCAATGCGCGGCCTCGTCATCGGCCTGGGAGGAGCGCAGGTCGTGCTGACCATCCTGTTGACTTTGGCGGCAGGCTGGGTGGCAGGCAAGTGGCTGAATCTCGGCCTGGCGGGCGCCTTTGCCCTTGGCTCCGCGCTCGCGATGTCGTCGACTGCGATCGTGATGAAACTGCTGTCGGAACGCGTGCAGCTCGATACCGAACACGGCAAGCGGATCGTCGGTGTGTTGCTATTCCAGGACCTCGCCGTCGTACCGCTGCTGATCGTGATCCCGGCGCTCGGCGCGGAGCCGGGTGAGATGGCGCAGAAGCTGGGACTTGCGATCCTGAAGGCGGCGTTTCTGCTGACGCTGCTGCTGGCCGGCGGGCAACTGGTACTGCGCTGGTGGCTGCGCATCGTGGCGCGACGCAAATCGCACGAGCTGTTCACGCTCAATGTGCTTCTGGTCACTCTGGGGCTGGCCTGGCTAACGGAAATTGCCGGGCTGTCGCTCGCACTCGGCGCCTTCGTCGCTGGCATGCTGATCTCGGAAACAGAATTCCGACATCAGGTGGAGGAGGACATCAAACCGTTCCGCGATGTGCTGCTCGGTTTCTTCTTCATCACGATCGGCATGTTGCTCAACATGCAAGTTGTCGTCAGCCACTTCGGCTGGGTGCTGCTCGCACTGGTCGGCCCGGTGGCATTCAAGTTCGCTCTGATCTACGGCCTGGCGCGCGCGTTTCGAGCGGCTCCCGGCACGGCCATCCGCGCAGCGCTGGTGCTGGCGACCGCCGGCGAGTTCGGCTTTGTCTTGCTTGGACTGGCGGGGCAGGCGCGCATGCTCGACCCGACGCTGCTGCAGGTCGTGCTGGCTGCGATGCTGCTGTCCATGCTTGCTGCCCCCTTCCTGGTCGAGCACAGTGATCGAATTGCGTTGCGCTTCTCTGCCAGCGAGTGGTTGCAGAAATCTCTTGAGATCGCGCAGATTGCCCAGCGCTCGATTGCTACCGACCGGCACGTCGTCATCTGCGGTTTTGGCCGCAGCGGCCAGCACTTGGCCAAGATGCTGGAGCAGGAAGGAATTTCCTACGTCGCACTGGAACTTGATCCCGACCTGGTACGAGAAGCCGCGGCGGCCGGCGACTCCGTCGTCTTTGGCGACGCGGCGCGCCGTGAAACCCTGGTGGCGGCGGGCATCGCGCGCGCCGCGGCGCTGGTGATCACGCATGCGGACACAGCGTCGGCCCTGAAGGTGATGCACAACGCCCTTGAGCTGAAGCCCGGTCTGGCAGTCATAGTCCGCACCCAGGACGATCACGACCTCGACAAGCTGCAGAAGGCGGGCGCCACCGAAGTGGTGCCGGAGGTGCTCGAAGGCAGCCTGATGCTGGGGTCCCACGCGCTGGTGCTGCTCGGTGTTCCGCTCGCGCGTGTGGTCAAGCGCGTGCGCGAGGCACGCGACCAGCGCTACCGGCTGTTGCGCGGCTACTTTCATGGCGCGGTCGAGGACGATGACGCGCTCGAGGACCAGGGGCATGAACGGCTGCACTCCGTCACGATCGAGGTCGGCGCGGTTTCGGCCGGCCAGCGGCTCGGCGATCTGGCCCTCGAAGCGATCGGTACTGCGGTCACGTCCGTACGCAGACGTGGCATACGCGGCGCCGATCCCAGCCCGGACATGCGGCTCGCGATTGGTGATGTGGTCGTTCTGCGCGGCTTGCCCGACGCGATTGAGTTGGCTGAGCAGCGACTGCTGGAGAAATAGGATCGAATTGAATTGGATCGACTGGCTCAACTTTCTCCGTAGAAGTCGCGCACCCATTGAACCGTGCGCGGCAGTCCTTCATCGATCGTGGTGTGCGGTTCCCAGCCGAACTCGTTTCGCATCGGATCAATGTCCGCGCAGGTCATCGTCACATCACCCGGTTGCATGGGCAACATGCGTAACGCCGGCGCGCGTCCGGTCGCCCGGGACAGCACCTCTATGAAGCGCATCAGCGGCTCGGGCCGGTGGTTGCCGATGTTGATGATCCGGTGCGGGGCCGCACCGCGCTTTCCGGACGGCACCTTGGGTGGCACATCCAGCACGCGCAGCACGGCATCGACCGCATCGTCGATGAAGGTGAAGTCACGCTGCGGCTCGCCGTGACCATAGACATCAATTGTTTCGCCCGCCAGCAGCGCGCGCGTGAACTTGACTGGCGCCATGTCGGGGCGCCCCCAGGGTCCGTAGACCGTGAAGAAGCGCAGCGCGCTCGCCGGAATACCGAACTGCAGCGAATACACCAGGGCCATCAACTCGTCAGCACGCTTGGTCGCTGCGTAGAGGCTGATCGGCGCATCGACCGGATCCTCGGCACGGAAAGGTGTGCGCGTGCTGTTGCCGTAGACGCTCGACGATGAGGCGTAGGCAAGGTGCCCGACCTGGTGGTGGCGGCATGCTTCGAGCAGATTGACAAAGGCCACCAGATTGCTTTGCACGTAGGCGTTCGGATCCTCGAACGAGTAGCGCACACCCGCTTGCGCGGCAAGGTGCACGACCTGGCGAATCTCGTGGAGCTCGAACAGTCGATCGACTGATTCACGGTCGGCCAGCTCGGTCCGCTCGAAAGTCCACCCAGCGACGCCCTCGAGCTGGGCCAGTCGGGCTTTCTTCAATATCGGGTCGTAGTACGCATTCAGGTTGTCCACTCCGAGCACGGTCTGGCCGCGTGCAGCGAGAGCCCGCGCAACGTGCATGCCGATGAATCCAGCGGCCCCGGTGACCAGAATCTTTCCGTGCATCATTACGCCGCCTTGCGCTGGGCTTGCCGCGCCAATGCCGGCGCGAGATAGCGCCCGGTGTGACTTTCCTTGTTGGCTGCAATCGCCTCGGGCGGACCGGTTGCAATGATCCGGCCACCGCCGTCGCCGCCTTCGGGGCCAAGATCGATCACCCAGTCTGCGGTCTTGATGACATCGAGATTGTGTTCAATCACGACCACCGTGTTGCCGGCGTCGCGCAGCTGGTGCAGCACCTTGAGCAGCAGCGCAATGTCGTGGAAATGCAGCCCAGTGGTGGGTTCATCGAGAATGTACAGCGTGCGACCCGTGTCGCGCTTGGAAAGTTCGAGCGAAAGCTTGACACGCTGTGCCTCGCCGCCCGAAAGAGTGGTCGCGCTCTGCCCAAGCTTGATGTAGCCCAGACCGACGTCGAGCAAGGTCTGCAGCTTGCGCGCGATCGCCGGCACCGCGCTGAAGAATTCATGCGCATCTTCGACCGTCAGGTCGAGAACGTCGGCGATGCTGCGGAACTTGTAGTGCACTTCGAGCGTTTCGCGGTTGTAGCGCTTGCCATGGCAGACGTCGCACGGGACGTAGACATCGGGCAGAAAATGCATCTCGACCTTGATCACGCCGTCGCCCTGGCAGCTTTCGCAGCGGCCGCCCTTGACGTTGAACGAGAACCGGCCCGCTTCGTAACCGCGCTCGCGCGCCGTCGGCGTTTCCGCAAACAGCTCGCGAATCGGGGTAAAGAGGCCCGTGTACGTGGCAGGGTTTGAACGCGGCGTGCGCCCGATCGGACTCTGGTCCACGTTGACAACCTTGTCGAAGTGCTCGATACCGTCCATTGAGACGTAGGGGGCAGGCTCTGCCGCGGAGCCATACAGGTGCCGTGCCACTGCGGCATACAGGGTGTCGTTGATCAGTGTGGACTTGCCGGAGCCGGATACGCCGGTCACGCAGCTCAGCAATCCGGCCGGTAGTTCGAGCGTGATGTCCTTCAGATTGTTGCCGCTCGCGCCGGCGAGCTTCAGCCAGTGCGTGAATGGCGGCGTGCGGTCGCTCGGAATCTCGATCTGTCGCCGCCCAGAGAGATACTGACCGGTCAGCGAAGTCTCGTCGGCCAGCACCTGCGCCAGTGTGCCCTGCGCGATCACCTCGCCGCCGTGGACGCCGGCGCCGAGCCCCATGTCAACGATGTGGTCGGCGGCACGAATCGCGTCTTCATCGTGCTCGACCACGATCACGGTGTTGCCGAGGTCTCGCAGATGCTTGAGCGTGTCGATCAGTCGACCGTTGTCGCGCTGATGCAGTCCGATCGAAGGCTCATCCAGCACGTACATCACCCCGGTCAGCCCGGAGCCGATCTGCGATGCAAGGCGGATCCGCTGTGATTCGCCGCCGGAGAGCGTCTCGGCCGAGCGGTCCAGCGACAGGTAGTCGAGCCCGACGTTGACCAGAAAGCGCAGGCGTGCGCCGATCTCCTTGACGATCTTGCTGGCGATCTCCTTCTTGGCGCCGGTAAAGCGCAGGCGTTCGAAATAGGAGGCCGCGTCGCGCAGCGGTGCGGCTGCGATCTGGTAGATCGCACGGCTCTCCGCGCCCTCGCCCACCAAGACATTGCGAGCTTCGCGCCGCAGCCGGCTGCCCTCGCAGACCGGGCAGGCGCGCTGGCTGCGCAACTTGGACAGTTCTTCGCGTACCACCAGGGAATCGGTCTCTTTCAGGCGGCGTTCGAGATTGGGAATCACGCCTTCGAAGGAGTGCCGACGCTGTATCTTGCGGCCGCGCTCGTTGGTGTAGGTGAAGGCAATCTCGGTCTCGCCCGATCCGTGCAGGATCACCTTGCGTGCGGCCTCGGCCAATTCGTCCCAGGGCGACTCGATGTCGAACTGATAGTGCTGAGCCAATGTGGCCAGCATCTGGTGGTAGTACTGGTTGCGCGCGTCCCATCCCTTGATCGCACCGCTTGAGAGCGAAAGCTCGGGGTGGGCCACGACGCGCTTGTCGTCGAAATATTCGACGCTGCCGAGCCCATCGCAGGCCTCGCACGCGCCCATCGGGTTGTTGAAGGAGAAAAGCCGCGGTTCGAGTTCCGACAGCGAATAGGTGCACGCCGGGCAGGCAAAACGGCTCGAAAAGAGCGTTTCCTGACCGTTGTCCAGATCGAGCAGCAGGGCGCGTCCATCGGCGAGTCGCAACGCGGTCTCGAAGGACTCGGCGAGCCGCTGCTTGGCGTCGGCGCGGACCTTGAGTCGATCGACCACCACGTCAAGCGAATGCTTTTCAGTCTTCGCGAGCGGCGGCAGGCTGTCGGCCTCCACAATGGCGCCATCGATGCGAAATCGCACGAAACCCTGCGCCTGCATGTCATCGAAAAACTCGACGAACTCGCCCTTGCGATCACGCACCACCGGCGCGAGCACCAGGACCTTGCTGTCCTGGGGCGCAGCCAGCGTTGCGTCGACCATCTGCGAGACGCTCTGCGAGCTCAACGGTAGCTTGTGATCGGGGCAGTAGGGGGTGCCGACGCGGGCGAACAACAGGCGCAGGTAATCGTGGATCTCGGTGACCGTGCCGACCGTCGAGCGCGGGTTGTGCGAGGCCGACCTCTGTTCGATCGAAATCGCCGGGGACAGGCCCTCGATCAGGTCGACGTCGGGCTTGGACATCAGCTGCAGGAATTGGCGCGCATAGGCCGAGAGCGACTCTACGTAGCGGCGCTGCCCTTCGGCATAGAGGGTGTCGAACGCCAGCGAGGACTTGCCGGAACCGGACAAGCCGGTGATCACGATCAGGCGCTGGCGCGGCAGGTCGAGATCGATGTTCTTCAGATTGTGCGTGCGGGCGCCGCGGATGCGGATTTCGTCCATCGGGGTGTCGGGTTGCGGAGTTTCGGACCGGGCGGAACGGTGCCAAAGGGCAACTAGTAACTATAGCGACAAAGTGAAGCTCTTCCCGGCCGCTGCACTGCCCCGCCAGAGGGGACGCGCGCCGGACTGCCGCGGCGGGAACGCCGGCCCTCTACAATGCCCGGCTCGCGCAGAATCGAACAAGCAAAGGGGAAGGCAATGGCATCGGTCAACAAGGTGATCCTGGTCGGCAATCTGGGACGCGATCCGGAGACGCGGTACACGACAGACGGCGCAGCGATCACCAATATCACGGTGGCGACCTCGGAGCGCTGGAAGGACAAGGCGAGCGGAGAAATGAAGGAGGCCACGGAGTGGCATCGCGTGGCGTTCTTTGGGCGGCTGGCCGAAATCGCCGGCGAGTATCTGAAGAAGGGCTCGCAGGTTTACGTCGAGGGCAAGATCCGCACCCGGAAGTGGCAGGACAAGGAAGGCCAGGACCGCTATACGACGGAAGTCGTGGCCGATGAAATGAAAATGCTCGGCTCGCGCCAGGGCATGGGCGGGGAGCCGGACCGTGGAAGCGACGAACCGCGCACGGCACGCGCGGGGGGCACAAAGCCGGCAGCCGGCAAACCGGTCGCAGATATCGCTGGCATGGACGACGACATTCCGTTTTGACGCACGCCCGCCTCAGGATGCAAGCAAGGTAAGCACGATCGGCGTCGTCACCGATGCCAGTGCAGTCGATAGCACCATGCTGGATGCCACCGCGCTTTCCATGACCTGAAATTCGCGCGCCATCAGATAGACGTTCACGCCGACCGAAAGCGAGGCGAGCAGCACCGCTGCCTGGACTTCGAGTGCGGACAAGCCGAGCACTACGCACAGGCCCCAGACAATCAGCGGTTGTCCGACGAGTTTCAGAATTGTGATGGCGGTGCCGGCACGCCAGCCACTGCGCACGCCATATTCCGCCAGTCCCATGCCCAGCACCACCAGCGCCAGCGGCGTGGCGGAGTCCGCGACCAGGGCGAGCGGCTTGTCGATCATGTGCGGCAGTTTCCATCCTGTGAGTCCGAACAGCGCACCCAACAGGATTGAGGCGACCACCGGATTCGTGATCACGCTCCAGGCTGTCCTAGCAAATGCACGCGCCGAGAGGTGTCCGTGGCGCGCCCACTCGACTGACACTGTCACCAGAGTCCACAGGATCAATGCGTTGAACACCAGTATCAGGGCCACTGCGGGCATCGCGGCATCGCCGAGCGTTACCTGGGCAAGTGGCACGCCGAGCAGAACATTGTTGGAGAAAATGCCGCCCAGGGCGAAGACGGATTGCGACACGCCGTCGAGCTTGAACAGGCGCGCGGCCACAAAGCGGCCAATTACGAACAGGATCAGGCAGCCGCCGAAGTAGGCAATCAGCAGGCGGGCATCGACCGGAGGCAGGCGCGACAGATCGCTCATCAGCCGGAACAGCAGGGCTGGCAAGGCTGCCGCGAACACGAAGCGGGTCATGGCATCGCCGATCGTCTTCGGCCAACGTCCAATCGTTACCAGCAGATAACCGATCAACACCAGTACAAACAGCGGCGCTGCAAGTTCAATCTGAAGCAGGAGCTTCGTCACGTTCCGCTCGAGGCTGGTTTAGCGCAGCCTTTTCAGCGCAGATGTCGCACGAAAAGGGCTTGTGAGACAAACTCAGCATTACCGGCCCGGCGTAGCAGGCTCAGCTCAGCACCTACTTCAGCAAGGCCAGCACGATCGGTGTCAATGGGCCGGCGCTGGCAATCATCGAGAGCTCGCGCAAGGGGTTGCCGCCGGTCCAGCTCGTGACGACACCGCCTGCACCTTCGACCACCGGGACGATCGCGGCAACGTCCCAATAGCTCAGTGTCGGATCCAGCATCAGGTCGGCGGCGCCGGTTGCCAGAGAGAAGTAACCGAAGCAGTCACCCCAGGTCCGATAGAGCTTGGCGCGGGCGACGATGCGCTCGATCCGGTCAGCGTTCGCAACGCGTTGCTCGCCGGTTGTCCAGTGCGTCGTTGCCAAAACTGTCGCGTCCGCGAGTTGTTCGCAGCGCCGGACTTGTACGGGGCGCTTCGACCCGTCGGCGCCGTACAAAAAGGTGCGGTCGGATTGGCCGACCAGGGCGAAACCAGGCGCCGGATGGGCGATCGCTCCCAGCACTGGACGGTATCCAGTGCCATCGTCGCGCTCAAGAGCGATCAGGGTGCCGAACAGAAAGCAATGCGAAATGAAGGCGCGCGTGCCGTCGATCGGATCAAGCACCCAGCGGTAGGCCCGTCCGGCCCGGGTCCCGTGCTCCTCGCCCACAACGCCATGGTCCGAGTAACGCCGTTCTATCAGGGCACGCATCGCGGCTTCGGCCTCGCGATCGGCGACCGTGACCGGCGAGGTGTCCTGCTTGGTCATTACCGCCGTGCCCGACAGGAAGTAGGGCCGCAGCGTGGCGAAGGCAACGCCAATCAGTTCATGAATGAAGGGCAGAAATTCACGCTGCTCGGCGCGGCCCAGCGCCGCGCTGTAACGAGGCTGGATTTCAGCCACGAGCTAGGGCCTGTTCACACCAGGAACGGGAGATGCGTTGGGCCGCAATGCGGTGGCCTGCGCGAAGGGCGGCGCTGCGAAGGGTGGCCCCCTTCGCAAGCCGTCCCGACAAAGCAGACGCCGCATTTCGGCCCAACCCGAAGGGAAAGACGGATGGTGGGCGCATTGCTGCCGCATTTGCCAACTGAGCGCTCGCTGATTGGCATCAGCCAACGGCGCTCGCGGCGCCTTGCACTGCATCCCGCCATCCATCTTTCGCACTCCGGTTCCTGGTGTGAACAGGCCCTAACACGTCAGACGCGCTTGGCTGGGGCGAACAGCGCTTCGCAGGCGCTGCGTTCGGCCGCTTCTGCAGTCGCCTTGATGCAAACCGGGGTGACCTGTGCGTTCAGGCGTGCCAGCACCTCATCGTGTTTGCCGCTCTTGTTCCAGGTGACCAAGCGGCCGCTCATGCGTTGCAGGGTGCGCTCACTGCGCGCCGAAAATGCGCCCGGCTCGCTGCGCAACTCGGCCACAACGCTGCTGGCGGCCTTTTCGATCTGCGCTGTGTCCTGCGGCGCGAATTCGAGCAAGTAGCGCACGTAAGTGGCGCCCCACTCAAGCCGGGTGGCCGGCCCCTTCGAGGTTTCATAGGCCTGGCGCGCCCACTCGATCGCGGCCGCCTTGCCCGTCGGTGTGTCTCGCTTCCTGGCGTTCGAGGCCAGCCCCAGCATGTAGTAGTAGGGCGAATGAGACCGCGTCAGCTCAGCGGTAAGCAGGTCGTCGGATTCGTCGATCAGGCCCGCATCGGCAAGCATGCTGCCGGTCGCCGTGATCACGGACTGCCGTTCGTCCAGGTCGGTCACGTCGCGATCAGCACGCGCGGCGGTCGCTCGCACTTCGGCGAGGAGAGGGGCAGGCAAGGGCTTGTCCTTGTTGTCGAGACGCGCGAGCGCGACCTTGGCGAGCATGACCCAGACCTGGCCGGCGCTGGTCAACGACGGATCCAGCGCGAGTCGGTCTAGCGCAATGCTCCACGCAGCGACGAGTTCAGTCCGCTCGCGCGATCCCGGCGCGGTCAGCAGGCCAGCGATGTCGTCGGCGCTGAAGGCAAACAGGTCGTAGTTGGAACGCACGAGTTCGGGCCGCGCGAGCAGGCTCTTCAGGCTGGCAATCGCGTCGGCCTTGTTGATCGGTGGCCGATCCGCATCCTTGGCCTCGGCTACCGAAGTCAGTGCTTCCAAAACCAGGCGCGATGATGCTTCGGGCAGATTGGCAGGACAGGCCTGCGCCAGATTCAGGAGGACGGCCGGCGTTTCCTTTTCGGAAATCAGCTGCTGCTCATCCGTGGACCAGGAGTAGAAGGCGAGCAGCCGCCAGTCCTCGGGCGCAAGCGCCTTGCCGGCCTGAGCAGCGGCCAGGGTTTCCTTGGCGGTGCGGCCGCCGCCCAGCCCATAGTCGAGGAGTTGGGTGTACTTGGCGGGTTCGACCGAGCCCGATAGACGGGTGACTTCGGTACCGTCTGGGCGCAACAGAACGGTGGTCGGATAGCCACTAACCTGGAAGCGCTTGCCCAGTGCCTGGCCATCGGGTGTATCGCCATCGACATAGATGGGAACGAAGCTGCGCGACTTTTCGATGAAATCCGCCCGCGTGAAAATCGTGCTCTTGACATGATTGCAGGGTGGGCACCACGCAGCGGTCCAGAACAGGAAGACCGGGCGCTGCTCGGTCTTGGCGCGGGCAAAGGCAGCGTCGACGTCAGCGGCGGTTCCTGAATGAACCCAGGCTATGCCAGCCTGCTTGGGAGCGACATTCGCGGTCGACTCGGGTGCCTTGGAGCAGGCCGCAAGCAGCAGGGCCGCCAGAATCAGCAGGAGTCTCATGAAGTCCTTTCGGTGCAACTCGGGCATCAAACCGCGCGATTATCGCTTGAGCGGGCGACCCTACGCCGGGCGCCTGGCTGCGACGCGTTCGGCCATGGCAAGGTAGTGTGACAAGGGTGGCGTGTTGGTGTCTGCGCTCTTGGCGAGATCATCCCAGAGGCGGACCTTGACCGCCTCCGGCGCGTATGGCGAAGCGATGAAGGCCTCCGCCTCAGCGCCGTTAAATATTCCGCCCTGCAGCTCGAGACTGCGCTTGGAGTCGGCCGACAGGCTGGTCCAGTAGACGGCGCCGCTGATGGCGCCGTCGCCGCGCGCACACAGGTAACGTTTGGCATCGACATGCAGGCGAATAGGTTGCAGCACCGGCGGCCCGAAGAGGTCGCGCAGGAAAGGCAGGGCGACGAACTCATGCCGGTCGTCGACCCCGCGCAAGGTGGGCGTCTCGCCCTGGTCGTTCAACAAGTGACCGAGGTCGTGCAGCAACGCGGCCACCACCAGTTCATCGGCCGCACCCGACTGTTCGGCCAGCGCGGCAGACTGCAGCGCATGCTGCAACTGGGTGACCGGCTCGCCCGTGTACATGCGCCCGCCCTTGGTGGCGAACAAGCGTTCGATGTCGGGCAGCTCAAGTGCCATGGCCGGTCGCCGTGGAGGACGGGGAGCTGAACAGGCCCGCCTGATCGCCGAGGACACGAGTCTTCGACAGCACGCCCGCCATTTCGAGTATCGGGTAGGCGACCGAGCACAGCAGGGAATTGATGCGCTTGAGGTCCGACAGCAGATCGAGGTGAAGCGAACTGGTCTCGACCGTCTGCAGCGTGTTCTCCGACAGGCGGTGAAGGTGCTGGTCTGCGTAGCGCATTTCCAGCTCGCGAAACGTCACTTTTTCCGCGAGCAGCTGCTGCGCGGTTTTCAGGTCGCCATGCAGGAACACCGTGACGGAAAGCTGGAGGTTGGCATTGAGTCGCGAGTGCAGATCGCCGATCTCGCCCATCCCGGCTTCGGAGAACGACAGCCCATGCTGGATCTTGCGTTCTGCCACATCGAGCAGCAGGCGCTCGATGATGTCGCCGACATGCTCCATGTTGATTGCGAACTGGATGATGTCCGTCCAGCGGCGCGATTCGCGTGCTTCAAGCGCCTCGCGGCTGATCTGTGCCAGGTAGTGCTTGATGGCCGAGTACAAGCCATCGAGTTCGTCGTCCTTGCGACGCAGGGACTCGGCAAGCGCCATGTCGTTGTTCTTGAGCACGACCAGCAGGCCGGAGAGCATTTCCTGCACCGTGTCGGCGAGGCGGATTGCCTCACGTGCCGCATTGCCGAGCGCAAGCGCCGGTGTATCGAGCGCGGTGGCATCCAGGTACCTCGGCTGGCCGACGGACTCGGCTCGCGGGGGAGCGGGCAGCCAGCGTTCGACTGCCGTGGCGAGGCGGTCGGTGAGCTGGATAAAGCTCGCCGCGAGCAGGACATTGAAGATCAGGTGAAACAGGACCACGAGTTCTTTCGGGTCGCCCTGCAGCTGCAGGAGGTAGGGCATCGAAAACGGCAGTGCCAGCAAGGCGAGCGTGACGCCCGGCGACTTTGAAGCAGAAGTTGCCGAACGGGACCCGGCGCGCCTGCGGGTCCGATTTCCAGGTGGTCAGCAGGGCAAGCAGGCCGCTGCCGAGGTTGGCTCCGAGCACGACCGGCAGGGCGACGTGGATCGGCAGCACATTCGTGTCTGCAAGCGCGGCCACCAGCAGTACGACCGCCAGGCTCGAGTAGGCGGCAACCGTAAGCGCCGCGCCGATCAGTACGTCGAGCAGCAGGTCGCCCGACAACTGCGCGAACAGGACGCGCACGCCGGCGGCCTGTGTCAGAGGCATGGTCGCTGCCGTGACCATCTGCAAGGCGAGAATCATCACGCCGAGTCCGAGCACGATCTTGCCGATCTGGCCGGCCCGCTCGTTTTTCTTCGACAGGTAGACAGTGACGCCGCCGACGATCAGCAACGGTGCCAGCCACGCAAGGTTCAGCGAAAAGAGCTGCACCATCAAGGCGGTGCCGACATCGGCACCGAGCATCACCGCCAGCGCCGCCGACGTCGTGATCAGTCCCTGCGCGACGAACGAGGACGTCAGCAGAGCAGTGGCGGTCGAGCTTTGCAGCAGGCTGGTGACGGCGATGCCGGCCACGAAGCCGCGACCGCGGCGACTTACGTTGCGGCGCAGGACCTGGCGCAGATTGGTTCCGAATACGCGCAGCACGCCCGCACGCACGATGTGCGTGCCCCAGACCAACAGGGCGATAGCGGCAAGCAGGTTCAGCAGGGTCTGCATCGGGCGCGCCTCAAACCGACAACAGGGGTCGTGCGAGGGCCGGCGTACCAGCAAGCCGCCAGCTCTTCTTGCACTTTCGGGTCAACAACTCGGACCGTCGATCGAGGTTCAGATTGCTCGTTTCAGTCACCTTCCGGAACTACCAGGGCAATGAGTAGGTCTTGGTGTTGGTGAAGCTCTTCATCGCTTCAAGCACGCCTTCCTTGTACCCCAGTCCGGAGTCCTTGATTCCACCGAAAGGAGTCAGTTCCAGCCGGTATCCCGGCACTTCGCGCACGTTGACGGTCCCGACGTTCAATTCGGCGATGAAGCGCGTGATGTAGTCGAGCCGATTGGTGCAGACCGCCGAGGACAGCCCGAAGGCGGTCGAATTGGCGATCGTGATGGCTTCGTCGATGGTGCGGAACCGGATCACCGGCGAGACCGGGCCGAAGGTCTCCTCGCGCACCAGGCTCATGTCGCTGGTCACGCGATCGACGACGGTAGGCGCATAGAGCGCGCCGCGGCGGATGTTGCCGACCAGCAGTTGCGCACCACGCGCCACGGCATCGTTGACGCGGTTTTCGAACTGGCGCGCGGCCGCCTCGTCGATGACCGTACCCATGTCGCTTGCGGGATCGAGCGGATCCCCATACTTCACCGCCCTGGTCTTCTCCACCAGCCGCTCGACGAACTGATCTGCCACGGACTGCTGAATCAGCATGCGCTTGATGGCAGTGCAGCGCTGGCCGGAGTTCTTGTACGAACCGGAGGCTGCCAGCGTGGCTGCTTCCTCGATGTCGGCATCCTCCATCACGATGATCGGGTCGTTGCCGCCGAGTTCCAGCACCTGGCGCTTGTAGACCGCCTTGGCCGCGATCGCCTTGCCGACCGCCACTCCGCCCGTGAAGGTCACCAGATCGACATCGGCATGCGTCAGCAGTTCGTCGGCGATCTCGCGCGGGTCGCCGGTCAGCACCGACAGCATTTCGGGAGGCAGCCCGGCCTCATACAGGACATCGGCCAGCGCATAGGCAGCGAGCGGCGTCTTTTCGCTCGGTTTCAGCACGACCCGGTTATTGGTCGCAATCGCCGGTGCCAATTTGTGGATCACCTGGTTCAGTGGGTGGTTGAACGGCGTAATTGCGGCGATCACTCCCTGCAGGGGCTCGCGCAGGGTATAGACCTTGCGCTGCTTGCCGTGCGGGGTCAGGTCGCACGAGAAGACCTGTCCGTCGTCGACCAGCGACTGGTTGGCGGCGAACAGCAGCACGTCGCTGGCACGCCCGACCTCGTACTGCGTGTCCTTCAGGCACAGTCCCGATTCGAGCGTGATCAGGCGCGCAAACTCGTCGCGCCGCTGCGCTATGCGTTCGCCCGCTTTCATCAGGATCCGATAGCGCTCGTAACGGGTGAGCGGACTGCGGAAAGCGCGTGCAATGGCGATCGCCTTGCGCACATCCTCAACGCTGGCCTTGGGCACGGTCGCGACCAGCGCCCCGGTATACGGGTGGCGTATCTCGAAGCTGCGTTCGCAGGCGACCTTCGCTCCGGCGATGCGAAGCTGTTCATGGCGCGGCGGCGTTTGCAATGAAGTCTGCGGCGCGTTCATCCGGCGATCTCTACTGCGCCCGATTCAGCGCGAGCTCAAAAGCGTCGAAGTTCCTCCATCGGCGCAGTTCATCCAGACCCTCGATGCGGCGATTGATGATCAAAGGCACACGCTGTTCCGACAGCCCTCCGTGCGAACGCAGTGGCAGCTCGAGCTGGGTCAGGTCATGCCGGCTGACACTTGTTCCCAGCACGAAACTGCGCTCCGAAACGACGACCAGGTCGCCGATCCGATCGGCCGGAAGTTCGAAACGTGACGCCGCCTCGGCGCGCGTCAGCACCACCTCGATCCCCGGCATGACGCTCAATCGGCCCATCACGGTGTCGATGCTTTCGGCCGGCAGATAGATCGTTGCAAACGAGCCGAGCGCCCCGTGATGGACGACGTAAGGGTCGGTAATCGGCAGGATCACGCGCGAAAGCTCACGGCCCAGCCACGCGTCAAGCAGATCTTGCAGGAATATGACGTTCGGACTGGCATCCAGCTTGGTCTTGGAATTCATGCCGTGATCGGCCGTCAGGGCAATCACGCTCCCAGGGCATCGAGCCGAGCCAGATAGCGATCCAGCATCGCATAGAAGCGGTTGGCGTCCGGATCTCCCGGCGCATGCTTGTGCTGAACGTAGTCGGTGGTTGACAGGTAAAGCACGTCGGGCCGGCGCGTCTCCAACAGACGTACGCCAGCGGCGAAGACGAACTCGGACAGTTCCGCGCTGTACACATCGGGCAACGTCATGCCGACCAGGGGCAACACCTCGGCGATGCCGTTTTCAGCTTCCGTGACCTGATCAGCCTTTTCCGAAGAGAAGCAGATGCCATTCATCCGGTGCCCGAGCAGCTTGCGCAGCTTGTCCTTCGCGGTGACAACCGCAACCGAGTGGCCGGCGTCGGCCAGGGCGGCGAGGATGGTTGGGGCACGCAGCCATTTCGGGTCGTTCATCATCACTTCGGTGCCGCTCGCAACATCGAAGAGATAATTACCGCAGATGCCGTGCACCGAAGGTGGCGCTCCAGTCACGATCGAAAGATTGTTCGGATTGGTGAAGCTCGGCACCACGCAGTCGGCTACCAGCGCCGTGCCCTGCGCCAGCGTTTTCTTGAGAAACGGCATTTGCCGGTTCGCCACTGCCTGCGCGATGTAGTCGGGCTCGCATCCGTCGATGCAGATGACCACGGTCGGCTGCTTTGGAGCCGCATAACGGCGGCCGTTCACTTCTATCATCCGGATCCTTTCCTGCCGGCTCGCGCGCGCACCGCCGCCGGTCGTGCGCCGTTGTAAGCACGCTCCTTGCTTTCAATCACGTGGTCATACATCGCCCGGCCGGCAGCTTCTGGATCACCGGAGGCAATTGCTTTCAGGATTGCCCGGTGTTCGGCTGCCGAATGAGGCAGGATCGCCTGGTCGCGCAGATTTCGACGGCGGAACAAGGCAAGCTCCTTGACGAGCTTCCGGTACACGGCACCCAGCTTTCGATTCCCGGAGTATTCGACGAGAGCGTCATGAAATTGCAGGTTCAGCAGGTGGTAGGCGTCGGCATCCCCGGCGCGTGCGGCAGACTCCATGCGGTCGACAAGCAGCCTGGCCGTCTTCATCTGTTCGGCGGTGATCGACTCCGCCAGTCGGCGGCCGACCAGTTCATCCATCGCGGCGCGCAGGTCGTAGATCTCAAGCGCCTCCTCGAGCGGAATGTCGCGGACAAAGACGCCGCGATTCTTTTCCTGTCGCACCAGACCGGCTTCCTCGAGCCGGCGAAATGCTTCGCGAATCGGTCCGCGCGAAACGCCAAGCCGCTCCGACAACCAGGCTTCGGTCAGTTTGGATCCGGGGCCGATGACTCCTTCAAGGATCATGCCCTCGATCTCGTGCTGGGCAGCGCTCGCCAGTGAGGCGCTGCGAAGCAGGGCGATCGTTGGATACGGGACAACGTTGTTACGGGCGGTGTCGGCCATCGGATGCAGTCTAGGCGCTTTGCCGCGGATTGTCGACAATATGCAAAAAACAATTGACAGGCATCCGGCCCTGCGTAGACTGCCTGACGCCGCGCTGGTCCGCTGGCCCAGTCAAGGCCGAGGTCACCTGCATGTCAAGCCGTCGCCTTAGTCTGCCGCGATGCTCGATACCGGCGTTCGACGAGTGGCTGGATAACCAAGAGTCATTAGGAACCAAGAGTCATCAGGAGGAGTCGATGAAGTTTCTTTCCACCACGTCCGGCAAGCTGCTGGCGGTTGCCGCGCTGGCCCTGGCGGCGTTCAGCGCAAGCGCGCAGAAGACGCAACTGACCGTTTACACCGCGCTCGAGACCGATCAGATCAAGGCCTACAAGGATGCGTTCGAGAAGGCCAATCCGACGATCGAGATCGTGTGGGTGCGCGACTCGACCGGAATCATCACGGCCAAGTTGCTGGCCGAGAAGGCGAACCCGAAGGCCGACGTGATCATGGGTGTCGCGGCCTCGAGCATGGCTTTGTTCGAGCAGGAAGGCATGCTGCAGGGCTATGCGCCGGCAGGCCTGGCTCGCCTCGCGCCGGAGTTCCGCGATCCGAAGAACCCGCCGCAATGGGTCGGAATGGATGTGTGGGGTGCGACGATCTGCTTCAACACGGTCGAAGCCGCCAAGCGCAACATCCCGAAGCCCGAAACCTGGAAGGATCTGACCAAGCCGGTCTACAAGGGCCAGGTCGTGATGCCGCATCCGGCATCGTCCGGCACCGGCTACTTTGACGTCACTGCCTGGCTGCAGATCTATGGCGAGGCGGAGGCCTGGAAATTCATGGACGGATTGCACGAAAACGTCGCGCAGTACATGCACTCGGGCTCGCGCCCCTGCGCCACCGCCGCCAATGGCGAGTATGTGGTCGGCATCTCGTTTGAATACCGCGCCAATCGCGAGAAGGCCCAGGGCAAGCCGATCGACCTGGTATTCCCGAAGGAAGGCCTGGGCTGGGATCTGGAAGCAGTTGGGATCGCCAAGGGCACGAAGAACACGGCCGCGGCGCAGAAACTGCTCGACTGGTCGATCTCGGACGAGGCAATGGGCCTGTATGCGAAGAACTTCGCGATCGTTGCCGTGAAAGCGCTGTCGCAGCCGCTGCCCAATGTTCCGGCCGACTACGCCAGCCGGCTCGCGAAGAACGACTTCTACTGGGCTGCCAAGAACCGCGAACGCATCCTCGCCGAGTGGGGCAAACGCTACGACTCGAAGGCGGCTCCGAAGCAATGACTTTCCCGTCGGCCTTGCCGCGGGAATGATTCGCCGGGCTGGACGCAGGACGCGGCCAGCCCGGCGTTTTAGATTTGAGCAATGACTGTTGCAACAGAAGCGCTGCGGCTGGAGGGCATCCAGAAGGCCTTCGGCAGCTTTGTAGCGCTGAAGTCGATCGACCTGACGATTTCCACCGGCGAGCTGGTCTGTTTTCTTGGTCCTTCGGGCTGCGGCAAGACCACACTGTTGCGAGTGATCGCCGGTCTTGAGCCCCAGACCTCCGGCGCGATCTTCCTGAATGGACGCGACATCTCGCATGCCCCGCCGGCGGCACGCGACTACGGCATCGTGTTCCAGTCGTACGCGCTGTTTCCGAACCTGACCATCGCGCAGAACGTCGCCTATGGGCTCGTGAACCGGAAGAAGGCGCGAGCCGAAACTGCAGCTCGGGTCGCAGAGTTGCTGAACCTGGTCGGTCTGACGAACGCGGACCGCAAGTATCCAAGCCAGATGTCGGGTGGCCAGCAGCAGCGGGTCGCGCTGGCGCGCGCGCTCGCGACCTCGCCCAGCCTGCTGTTGCTTGACGAGCCGTTGTCGGCGCTCGACGCCAAGGTGCGCGAGCGCCTGCGCGGCGAGATCCGACAACTGCAGCGCCGCCTGAAGGTGACCACGATCATGGTCACACACGACCAGGAAGAGGCGCTTTCGATGGCCGATCGCGTGGTGGTGATGAACGACGGCGTGATCGAGCAGGTCGGTTCCGCCAGCGATGTCTATGAACGACCCGCCTCACCGTTTGTCGCAGACTTCATGGGCAAGGCCAACGTACTCAAGGCCACTGCACTCGGCGGCGGGCGCTTTCGCGTTGGAACTGCGGAGCTGAGCCTGCCGGCGAACGGTCATGCGGTGGGTGCCGCGGTGCGCATCTATGTGCGGCCCGAGGATCGCCATGTTGAAGGTGACATTTCGGAGCTGCCAAACCGGCTGCGCGGCCGGGTGGCACGCATCGACTACCTCGGCACTTTTTGCCTGGCCGAACTGAAGTGCGACTCGCTGGGACAGCCGCTGGTGATCTCGTACTCGCTGAACCAGCTGCATGATCTCGGCGTGCGCGAGAACAGCGAAGTCGAGATTGCACTGCGGGTCGACCGGGTGCGCGTGTTCGCCGACACCCCCGCACGATGAGCGCAGCCGCCCTGTCGGTCGGCCGACTGCCGTCACGACTCTCTCTGTTGAGCGAATCACTGGCCGCCCGCGGCGGCATCGTGCTGCTGGCACTGGCGCTGTTCGTGTTTCTGACTGTGCCGCTGACGATGATCCTGATGCGCAGCGTCGAGGGTCGCAGCGGTGAGTTTGTCGGTCTGGCCAATTTCGTGCAGTACGTGCAGTCGCCGGCATCGGCGCAGTCGACCGTGAACACGCTTGCGTTTGCCGCGCTGACGACCCTGGTGACCGTGCCGCTCGCGTTTCTGTTCGCATTTGCAATCCAGCGCAGCTGCATTCCGGGCAAGGGCGTCTGGCGCAACATTGCGATGATCCCGATCCTGGCGCCCTCGTTGCTGGCGGCGATCTCATTCATCTATCTGTTCGGCAACCAGGGTGTTTTCAAATTCATGCTCGGCTGGGTCGGCCTGCAAAGTATCTATGGCATGCCGGGGATGGTGCTGGCGATGAGTTTTGCATCTTTCCCCCACGCAGTGATGATCATGATGGCCGCGCTCGCGTTGTCGGACGCGCGCCTTTATGAAGCGGCCGATTCGCTCGGTACGACAGAGCGGCGCAAGTTCATGACGATCACGCTGCCCGGTGCCAAGTACGGCCTGGTGTCCGCCAGCATGGTGGTGTTCACCATGGCGGTGTCGGAGTTTGGCGTACCGAAGGTGATCGGCGGCAACACCAGCGTGCTTGCGGTTGACATCTACAAGCAGGTGATCGGCCAGCAGAATTTCTCGATGGGTGCCGTGGTCGGACTGGTGCTGCTGCTGCCGGCCGTGGCAGCCTTCGCCATCGACCACCTGATGCAGCGCCGCCAGCAGGCTCTGCTGACTGCGCGCAGCGTCCCGTATCGGCCGCGGCCGTCCCGCCTGCGCGACGGACTCATGCTTGCCTTCGTAGTGCTGATCTCGATTCTTCTGCTGACGGTGGTCGGCATGGCGGCGTTTGGGTCTGTGGTCAAGGTCTGGCCCTACAACCTGTCGCTGACCCTGAACCACTACACCTACGGCTTTGAGGAAGCAGGCATCGATCACGCGTACTGGAACAGCCTGGTGCTGGCCGCCTGGTGTGGTGTGCTGGGCGCGGCAATTACCTTCGCCGGCGCCTACTGGCTCGAGAAGACGCGCGGGGCTGACCTGCTGCGACCGGCGATCCGGCTGCAGGCGATGCTGCCGATGGCGGTGCCTGGCATGGTGCTTGGCATCGGCTACATCCTGTTTTTCAACGCCCCCTCGAATCCGCTGAATTTCCTGTATGGGACGATGGCGATCCTCGTGCTTTCGACCCTGGTCCACTTTTATTCGTCGAGCCACCTGACGGCAGTCACTGCGCTCAAGCAGATCGACAGCGAATTCGAGTCGGTGTCGGCCTCGCTGAAGGTGCCCTTCTACAAGACGTTCTGGCGCGTGACAGTGCCGGTCTGCCTGCCTTCGATTCTCGACATCGGACGCTATTACTTCGTCAACGCAATGACGACGATCTCGGCCGTCGTGTTCCTCTACTCGCCCAGGACCACGCTGGCGTCAATCTCGATCCTCCAACTCGACGAGGCCGGGGCGATCGGATCCGCGGCCGCAATGGCTACGCTGATCGTGCTGACCTCGGCCGTCGTGACCGGCATCTTGTTTGCGATCGAATGGTGGCTGGTCCGGCGCACCCAGGCCTGGCGGAATACTGCACGCAACTGAGCCGCACGCACCTGATAAGGAACTCGCGATGATTCGAGGCAACGATCCCATCCTGCTGACTCCCGGACCATTGACCACCTCGCTGCGTACCAAGCAGGCGATGTTGTCGGACTGGGGATCGTGGGACGCAGCGTTCAATGCGATCACCGCGAGTATCCGGCGCGATGTCGTCGACATCGTCGGCGGCGGAGTCGAGTACACCTGCGTGCCGCTGCAGGGCAGTGGCACGTTCTCTGTCGAAGCTGCCATCGGAACCCTTGTACCGAGGGACGGCAGGATTCTGGTGCCAAACAACGGCGCCTATTGCGCGCGCATCGTCCGCATTTGCTCCTACCTTGGCCGGAGCGTGGTCGACTTGCCGGTGCCGGAGGATCAGGCCGCCACGGCCTCCATCGTCGAAACCGCCCTGGCGGGGGATCCTTCGATCACGCATGTGGCCCAGGTGCATTGCGAGACCGGTGCCGGCATCGCGAACGATCTCGCCGGCATTGCGCAGGTGTGTGCTCGTCGCGGCGTCGGACTGATCGTCGATGCGATGAGTTCGTTTGCTGCCTTGCCGATCAACGTTAGGGAGATCCCGTTTGACGCCCTGATCGCGGCCAGCGGCAAGTGTCTTGAAGGCGTTCCCGGCATGGGTTTCGTCGTCGTCAAGAAAGCGCTGCTCGAGGCCAGCGCCGGCCAATCGCAATCGCTGGCGATGGACTTGCACGACCAGTACATCTACATGGAAAAGACTACGCAGTGGCGCTACACGCCACCCACCCACGTGGTCGCCGCCTTGCGGGTCGCAATCGACCAGTTCAGGGAAGAGGGCGGACAGCCGGCTCGGTTCGCGCGCTACGTGGCCAACGGCGAGGCCTTGATTCACGGAATGGCCGAACTCGGATTCCAGCCTTTCCTTCCGCCATCAGTCCAGGCGCCGATCATCGTGACATTTCATGCGCCGGCCGATCCGGCCTACAACTTCAAGGAGTTCTACGCCGCGGTGCGCGGGCGCGGGTACATCCTGTACCCGGGCAAGTTGACGCGACTCGAAACCTTTCGTGTCGGCTGCATCGGCGCTATCGATGCCAACGAAATGCGCAACGTCGTATCCGCGGTAGGCGCCGCGCTAAACGACCTCGGCCTGCAGAAGATTGCCTCTCATTACGCGCACGCCGCCTAACCAGGCGGCCAAGCCAGGAACATCGCCCATAGTCAGGCTTCACGCCACGGCTGGTGTCGACATGGCTTACAGCAGCCCCTGGCTGCGTGGGATTCAGCCAAGCCAAGGAGATTCGGCGTCGACCGACCGCGAATCCGCTGGTCGCTGCGGGCACGCAGGCTGAGCGATCGGCGCCCGCCCGCCGCGCCAATTGGGCGCCGCTCGATATCACTACGGTCCGCGAGGCTTGCGGGCCAGATCCGAGAAACGAGCCAAACAAGGAATTTGTCGGCTCGCTTTACAGAACGGCGCTCACTGATTTCCCATCCGCGGCCTAAACCTTTGCTTTCAAAGGCGAATTCATTCTTGGCATGATGGTTGCTTCCACCTGAGTCCGTTGGAGGTTTGGTTGGCCGCTGATACTGATAGTTAGTTAAACGGGGAGTTCACGCATGAAACGGAAGATGACAACGCTGTGCTGCGCCGCGGCAGTGGCGATGGCTCTGTCGGCGCTCACTGGTTCAGCTCAAGCCGACGCGATCATTGATAACGGCACGGTGCAGATGGGCGTCCGGGATCTTGGCGACCTGAATGTCTCAGGCGGCCCCTCCGGAGGTCCGAGCGGGACCACGATTGTCGGCCTGCGATCGCTGGTGACCGGTTCGGACTCGACCTCGCCGGGGTGCACTTGCGAAGGGTGGGGCGTGGCAATCAAAGGCACTACCACCACGGGGTATGCCAATAGCGCCGTCGGAACCGCACACCTGTCGCTGGTGAGTTTCAGTTCCACCGCGTCCAGCGCCGTTTCCGTGGTCAATGTGCTCGACGCGTCAGGCGCTGTCGCGCTTCAGGTGCGTCACGACTACCGCCCGCTCCCCACCACACCGTACCTGTACGCAGTGGTGGTGAGCATCACCAACCTCACGGGTAGCGATCTTGGCGCGGGAGATCTTCTCTACCGGCGGGTGATGGACTGGGATATTCCTTTCCCGGGCCAGGAGTCGGTCAGCATCCAGGGGGTTCCGGCCCTTCTTGGCGTCGCCAACGGTAACAACGTGCGACGTACCGACAACAATGGATTCAACTCGGGGGACCCGTTCAGTTTCAGTTCGTACGGACTGCAGGACACAAACTTCGTAGATTCGGTGGCGGGTAATCTCCAAGGTTCAATCAGCTCCGATCAGGGCGCTCTCTTCGACTTCGAATTCGAGGCGCTGGCGGCCGGAGCGACGCGAATTTTTGCGACTTACTATGGCGCGGCGCCGGACAAAGCCGCTGCCGACCTTGCGCGAGCGATGGTCGACGGTGACCCAACCGACATCGAAATCGGCCTCTATTCGTACGGGTCGTGCAAGGCGCCTAGCACCGGCGGTTATCCGGCCGGCACCTTGCCTTGCGATGCCGCCACCGGAACTCCAACCACGTTCATCTTCGGCTTTGGTGCCTTGGGCGGTGTCCTGGTTCCGCCAGAGCCTCCTGGTCCGGGCGTTCCCGAGCCTGGTTCGCTTGCTCTGCTCGGTCTTGCGCTTGCGGCACTCGCTTCGAGCCGCCGTCGTCGAGCCTGAACTCGCCCACGCTGCTGCGGTTGTAGATGAGCCCCTCGCCGGCTGACCGGCGAGGGGCTTTCTCTTGAAGCACGCCGGGCGCGATAATGAGCCCCTACCTTGTGCTCATGCCCGGATGCGAGCTAGAAACCGTCTTCCTGTCCTCGTTCTCGCGCTCGTTGGAATTGCCGCGTGCGGACTGACGTACGCCGTTCCCTTGCCCTTGCTGCCAGCACCGCAGCAGCAGGAAGAAACGGGAGCGATAGTGCCGGCGGCGCAGGCGCAGGTAAATGCAGGCTATGAGGCGCTCAATCAGAAGGACCTGGAGGCTGCGCAAAAGGCGTTTCTTCAGGCTTCCAAGCTGGATTCCCAGTCCGTCGCGGCCCTACTTGGGCTGGCTGAGGTAGCCCGCCTACGCGAGCAACGCGCCGACGTTGAGAAGTGGCTCAAGCAAGCGCTCGCGGTTGCCCCGAAGAACGCCGACGCGCAGCGGGCGTGGGGGCGATATCTGTTCGCGACTGGGAATCTTCCGGGCGCGGAAACAGCCTTGCGCAAGGCGATGGAACTCGATCCTCAGTCGGCCATCAGCTACCTCGACCTGGGCGATCTGTACATGGCCGGGTTGAATCAACCCAAAGAGGCTGCGGCCGCCTACAAGCGGGCGGTTGAGCTCAAGCCCGACCATGCCGGTGCCCGCAACGGCCTCGGTACGGCGCTTGCGGCACTAGGCAGGACAGACCAGGCCATCGTGGAACTCGAGGCGTCAGCCAAGCTCGCGCCCGGAAATCCGTTGCCGCTCATGGGGATCGCCAAACTGTATGGCGACAAGAAGGACTATGCGAGGGCGCTCGAGGCTTATGACCGCGTATTGAAGGCGCAACCGGACTACGTTCCGGCGATGCTCGGCCGCGGCGACATTTTCATGCACGGGCGGCGAGATCCCTCCCAGGCCGCCACCGAGTATTTGCGAGCCGTGAAGCTCGCCCCTAAGAACGCTGCCGCTCAATTCAAGCTCGCGGTCGCTTACCACGCGCTCGGGAAGCTCGACGATGCGACGAGGCACTATCGTGCGGCGATTTCGGCAGACGGCAACTACGCACTCGCATTCAACAACCTTGCGGCCATCGAAGCAGCGCGCAAGCAGGATCTCGACGGTGCCCTCAAGGCAGCCCGACGTGCCGTCGAACTTGCCCCGAGTGTCGCTGCGTTTCACGACACTCTGGGCAGTGTGTATCTCGCTCGCGGCGATCTCGATTCGGCCATCTCCGCTTTCCGCACCGCCGCAGGAATGAAGCCGCCCGACGCAGACTACTATTACCGCCTCGGTCTGGCGCTCGATCAGAAGGGCCGAAAGGGCGAAGCGATAGCGGCGCTAAAGCAAGCGCTGGCCGTCAATCCAGAATTCGCCAACGCTGCGGACACGCGTCGCCGGCTCTCCCAACTTGGCGGCGGTTGAGTCGCGAGATCTGGCGAAGTTACAAGTCCTTATGCACGCTGATAGCTGTTAGCTTGGCTGCAAAGGCGGGGGTGGGACCTTGCTCCCACATCTATTGCCTCTAAGCCCCTTTGACAGCGACCACGCCGGCGACGACCGCCGCCACCCCGGCCCATCGCCGCGGCGTCAGATTCTCATTCAGCAGTCTTGCGCCAATCAAGGTCGCGAACAGCACGGAGGTCTCGCGCAGCGAAGCCACCAGCGCGACCGGTGCCTTGGTCATCGCCCAGACCGAAATGGCGTAGGCGGCGGCCGAGAGCCCTCCTCCGATCAGGCCCGCGCGGCGCCGCTCCCGCGAGGCATCTATGAAGGCCATGCGACGCGTCGCGAGCATGTAGACAGAGAAAGGGTATCGCATCCAGCACGAAGAGCCAGACGATGTAGGCCCAAGGGTCGCCAGCGAGGCGCGCGCCCGGTGCCGTCGATCAAGGTGTAGGTGGCGATCACGGCCGCATTGGCAAGCGCGAAACCGACGGCTCGGCCATGGCCGGCCAGGACGGTAGTCCGGCCGTGCCGACGCATTGCAAGTGCGATGACGCCCAGTGAAATCAGCAGCATCCCGGCCCAGCTGATCGCCCCCGGCAGTTCGCGCAGCCAGATCAATGCCGAGCAAGCCGGTGATCAAAGGCGCAACGCCGCGCATCAGCGGGTACACCAGCGACAGGTCGCCGCTGCGGTAGGCGTTGACCATGAAGAAGTAGTAGGCGAGGTGCGTCGCGATCGAGGCCATGATGTAGGGCCAGCTCGCGGCGGCGGGCAGCGGCACCAGGAACAGGAACGGAGCCGCAACGAGGCCGGCGCCGGCCACGATCGAGGCGGTGTCGATCAGTACGTCACGGCCGCCCTTGATCATGGCGTTCCATGAAGCGTGCAGCAGCGCGGCCAGCAACACCGCGAACGACACCTCCAGGCTCATCGAGAAGGGCCGCAGTGCGGCACTGCAGCGCGGTGTCGCCTCACGGCGGAAGCACGGCGTCGGCGGCGACGAAGGGAAGGTTGAGCGCCCTGGCCACTGCCTTGTAGGTCACCTTGCCGAGGGCAATGTTGAGCCCCGCCTTCAGGTGCGGATTGTCGAGCAGGGCCTTGCGCCAACCCTTGTCGGCGAGTTGCAGGGCGAACGGCAGGGTCGCGTTGTTGAGTGCATAGGTCGACGTGCGGGGCACTGCGCCAGGCATGTTGGCAACCATGTAATGGACGACGTCATCGATTACATAGGTCGGTTCCGCGTGGGTGGTCGGGCGCGAAGTCTCGACGCTGCCGCCCTGGTCGATCGCCACGTCGACGATGACCGAACCTGGCTTCATCTGCGCCAGCATCGACTTGGTGACCAGCTTGGGCGCGGCCGCGCCCGGTATCAGTACGCCGGAGATCACGAGGTCGGCGCGCAGGACCTCGCGTTCGACGTTGTCGCGATTTGAGAAGGCCGTGGTCGCGCGGCCATTGAACATGGCGTCGATCCGCCGCAGCGCATCGATCGACTGGTCGATGACGACGACCTGCGCGCCGGTGCCCGACCGCCATCTGTGCCGCATTGGTACCGACCACCCCGGCACCAAGAATGACGATGCGACCCGGCGGCACGCCGGCCACGCCGCCGAGCAGTACGCCCATGCCGCCGGCGGACTTTTCGAGACAGCGCGCGCCGGCCTGCACCGCGAGCCGCCCTGCCACTTCCGACATCGGCGCCAGCAGCGGCAGGCCACCGGCCGCATTGGTCACCGTTTCATAGGCGATGCAGACCGCACCGCTCGTGATCAGATCGGCCGCCTGTTGCGGGTCTGGCGCCAGATGCAGATACGTGAAAAGTATCTGCCCTTCGCGCAGCATGGCGCGCTCGACCGCCTGTGGCTCCTTGACCTTGATGATCATTTCCGCGCTGGCAAAGACCTGTTCGGCGCTGGTGGCGATCTGGGCGCCGGCGCGTTCGTAGTCGTCATCGCCTGCGCCGATTCCCGCGCCCGCACCGGTCTGCACGCAGACCGCATGTCCGCGCGAGACGAGCTCTCGCACGGACGATGGCGTGAGTCCCACCCGATACTCGTGAACCTTGATTTCCTTCGGTACGCCGATCAGCATGGCCAGGCTCCCGCTCAGGACTTGATACGCAATGAGGCTGGATCGTAAGGGGCTTTGAGTGAAACGGCCGCGACAAAGTGATCCCCGGCAAGGTCGATCGTGTAGGAACCAGCCTCGATCCAGGCCTTGTCGGCCAGGCCCTTCCGCATTGTTGATCACGCCAAGTGCGACCGGCTTGCCCAGGGTATGGCCGAAGGCCGCCGAGGTCACAAAGCCGACCGGCGCCTGATCGCGCAGGATCAGTTCGCCGCCCCAGAGGTTCGTGTGCGGGGCATCGACGACGAGCGAAACGACGCGTTTCCGCACTCCGGCAGCAGGCGCGCGCAACAATGCGTCGTGTCCGCGAAAGCCGCCGTCCTTGTCGAGCCTGACTGCGAATCCCAGCCCCGCTTCGTAGGGTGTGATGTCAGGTGTCAGCTCACGGCCCCAGGCGCGATAGCCCTTCTCCAGCCGCAGTGAGTCGATCGCGTAGTAACCGGCATTGGCTACACCGAGATCGCGCCCGGCTGCCATCACCGCTTCGTAGACAGCGACCGCAAACTCGACCGGCGAATAGAGCTCCCATCCGAGCTCACCGACGTAGGTCAGTCGTGTGGCGCGCACTGTCGCATAACCGAGGTCGATCTCCCGCGAGGTGCCGAACGGGAAAGCCTCGTTGTCGAAGCGCGTGGTCGAGATCCGCTGCAGCAGTTCGCGTGAACGCGGCCCCATGACGGCGAGCATCGCGTACATCGCGGTGACATCGACGACTTCACAGCGCAATTGACGACGCGCGACTTCGCGTTCGATCAGGTCGCGATCGCGCACCGCCTGGGCGCTGCCGGTCACCACCAGGTAGTCGTTCCACTCGATGCATGTGATCGTCAGGTCGCTCTCGTAGCCGCCACGCTCGTTCAGCAGCCCGGTGTAGACAGTGGCACCGGGAGATTGCGGCACCAGGTTGGCGGCCAGGCGCTGCAGCAGTTCGCAGGCGTCCGGCCCCTTGATTGCGAGCTTGGCGAAAGAGCTCATGTCGAACACGGCGACCCGCTCGCGGCAGGCCTGGTGTTCCGCGGCAACCCACGCATGCCAGTTCTGGTGGCCCCAGCCATAGTCGATCTTCGCCTCGGCCGGCGAAGGCGCGAAGAAGTTGGCGCGTTCCCAGCCCATCTTCGAGCCGAAACTGGCGTTTGCTGCGTGCAGGTGCACGTACAGGGGCGAGCGCCGAAACGGGCGCGCGCTTTCCAGCTCGCGGTTCGGCCACGGCATCTTGTAGTGCATGCCGAGCACTTCCTTGATCCGATCCGGCAGCCAGGTCTCGTTGCCGTTGAATCGCGCGAAGCGGCGGATGTCGACCGGCCACAGATCCAGCGTCGGCTCGCCCTGCACGACCCATTCGGCGAGCGCCTTGCCGGCGCCACCGCTCGATGCGATGCCCATCGAGTTGAAGCCGCAGCCGACGTAGACGTTGGCCAGCCCCGGCGCCGGGCCGAGGATGAAGTTGTTGTCGGCGGTAAAGGACTCGGGGCCGTTGTAGAACTGCTTGATGCGCGCCGTCTCCATTGCCGGTACTCGATGCAGCGCGTTCTCCATCAGGATCTGGAATGCATCCCAGTTGTCGGGCAGCAGCTGGAATTCAAAATTCTCCGGTATGCCGCCGCGGTGCGCCGCGCTCTGCAGCCAGGGCGTGGCGTCGGGCTCGAAGCCGCCCATCAGCAGCCCACCGACCTCCTCCTTGAAGTAGATGTAGCCGTCCGGATCGCGCATCACCGGCAGGTCGCGGTGCACGCCGGCGATCCGATCGGTGACGATGTAGAAGTGCTCGCATGAAAACAGCGGCACCGTCACGCCCATGCGCCCGGCCGAGTGCGCGCGACCACTGGCCGCCGGCCAGGACGACGATGTCGGCGGCGATACGTCCGTTGGCTCCGCTCTTGCTGGTCCAGTCCAGGTGCGAGATGCGTTTGCTGCCTGCCGTGACTGCCGCCTGCGGCGCGGTGACGCGCACGCCTTCGCATATGCGCACGCCGCGATTGCGCGCGCCCTTGGCGAGCGCCAGTGTCAGGTCGGCCGGATTGGCCTTGCCGTCGCCCGGCAGCCAGACTGCGCCCGCAAGATCATCAATGCGCATGATCGGATAGCGCTCGCCCGCCTGAGCTGCCGTGATGACGTCGCAGTCGACACCGTAGGCGCGCGCTACCGCGGCCGTACGCTTCAGTTGCACCATGCGGTCGGCGCTGCGAGCCACGGCGAGCGAACCACATTGCTTCCAGCCGGTCGAAAGTCCGGTCTCGGCTTCGAGTTTGGAATAGAGCTCGGTCGAGTAGCGGATCAGGCGCGTCATGCTCTCCTGCGCGCGCAGCTGCCCGACCAGGCCGGCCGCATGCCAGGTCGTGCCCGAGGTCAGCTCGACCCTGCTCGAGCAGCACGATGTCCTTCTCGCCGAGCGCACTCAGGTGATAGGCGACCGAGCAGCCCATGATGCCGCCGCCGATGATCACGATGCGCGCAGCCTGCGGCGGTGTCACGGCCGTGACCAGGGACTGACTCGGATTCATCGCCAGCCGCCGCCCTGTTTACTCTTGTTCTGCGCGCGCCCGCCCGGCCGCCCGAAGGGGGCGCGCCTATTCAGGGTTGAGCGGCCGCGCAGCGGACGTCCCGTGAACGATGCGCGTGCGACGCGGAGCGTCGCGTACATCGTTCACGCACTCTTCAAATGCCATCCCTTGGTTCGCGTGAAAGTCTCGATGCCGTAGGTCGACAGGGTCAGTCCGACGCCCGAGTGGCCAACGCCGCTCCATGGCAAGCGCGGGCTCACGCGATCGCAGCAGTTCCAGTAGACGCTGCCGGCGTGAACCTGCGCCAGCAGCCGCTGCGCGCGCGCTTCATCCCGCGTGTAGACACCGGCGGTCAGTCCGTACTCGGTGTCGTTCATCAAACGGACCGCCTCCTCGTCGCCGCTGACCTTCTGGATGCCGATGATGGGGCCGAAGCTTTCCTCGCGCATCAGATCCATCGTGTGATTGACGTTCGACAGCACGGTCGGCGCAAACCAGTGTTCGCCCGGCAGGTCGAGCTTGTCGCCGCCGGTCAGCACCGTGGCGCCCTTGGCCACTGCATCCGCCACCTGCAGCTGCAGGATCTTGACCTGCGGCGCGCGCGTCAGCGGGCCGATGTAGGTGTCTTCCATCGTCGGCTCGCCGATCTTGAAGCTCTTGACTTCACTGACGAAGGCGCTGACGAAGGCATCGTGAATCTTTTCGTGCACGTAGATGCGCTCGACCGAGCAACAGCTTTGCCCGGTGTTGTACATCGCGCCATCTGCAAGCGATGCGGCGGCGGTGGCAGGGTCGACGTCCTCGCAGACATAGGTCGGATCCTTGCCTCCGAGTTCGAGCTGCAGCTTGGCCAGACGCAGCGCCACCGCCTGCGCGATCTTGATTCCGGTGTGATACGAGCCCGTGAAGAACACGCCGTCGACCGGCTCCTTCAACAGTTCGACGCCGACCCGGCCGCCGCCGACGAGCACCTGGAACACATCCTGCGGTACGCCGGACATGTGCAGCAGATTGCCGATTTCCAGTCCCGTCAGAGTTGCATACTCGCTCGGCTTGTACAGCACAGCGTTGCCAGCGAGCAGTGCCGGCACGAACACGTTGGCACCGACAAAATACGGATAGTTCCAGGCCGAGATGTTGGCGATCACACCGAGCGGCACATGCTCGATCACCTCGCGCATGCGGCCTTCACGGAATACCTCGCGCTGCGCCAGGGTCGGTTCCACCTGCTCAATGAAGAAGTCGAGCCGCGCCAGCAGGCCGCTGAGTTCGTTGCGGGCCTGCTTGATCGGTTTGCCGACTTCCGAGGTAAGTACCGCGGCAAGCCGCTCCTGTTCGTGGACTACCGCCTCGCGAAACCGCCGGATCGCATTCAGGCGTGCGCTCAAGGGAGTGTTTGCCCAGGCGGGCTGCGCGATGCGTGCCGCCTTGTACTTGGCAACGATGCTTTCGTGGGTGTCCGGCGGCAGCTCGGCGATGACACTGCCGTTGGCAGGATTGATGACAGTCAGCATGATGAGTTGTTCAGCGTTTGCGAAGATGTCGTACCTGCTCCCGCGCTTCCTCGCCTTCGGGAATCGGTCGCCCGGAGTCGCGCCATTCGACTGCCGAATGAAAGCCGTGCTGCTCGGCCTGCGCGCGAAACCACACGCCCTCGGGGTTATGGCGTGTGATGCCGTCGAACAGAGTCGCCAGCATCTGGGTCGAGGACAGGCCCATGTTTTCGTATGCCTGGTTGATGACCAGCTTCTGCATCATCAGCATCGAGCGCGGCACTCCTGCCATCCGTTCAGCCAGCGCATCGACCGTGGCGTCAAGCTCGGCGGCAGGCACGGCCTCGAGCGCAAGCCCCCACTCCCTCGCAGTGGTGCCGTCGATCGTGTCGCCGGTGAACAGCAAGCGCTTGGCGCGTTGCATACCGACCCGATAGAGCCATAGCGCGGTGCTTGGACAGCCCCAGACCCGCGCGGGCATATAGCCGATGCGCGCGGCCGATTCCATGACCAGGAAATCGCATGCCAGGGCGATGTCCGATCCTCCGCCCACGGCGTATTGCTGCACTCGGCAGATCGTCGGCTTGTGGCAGCGCCAGAGGCTCATGATGTCGTCGGTCGCGCCCTTCATCCAGCGATAGTCGAGCATCGGGTCCCAGGGCATTTCGCTCTGCAGCCATTCGTGATGCCCGGGCTGCTCGGCGGATTCCTTCATGTCGTATCCGGCGCAAAAAGCGCGACCTGCCCCCTGCACAACAATGACGTGGACTTCGTTGTCATCGCTGGCCTTCTCGACGGCGCGCCTGAGCTCGCCCGGCATTGCGGGCGAGATCGCATTCAGGCGCTCAGGCCGGTTCAGTGTGATACGGGCAATGCGCGGATTGCGGCCGTCCTTGGCGTAAAGCAGCGTGTCAAACATCGGAGCTTGCGCTAGGTTCTGACGGTCGGCTGCGTTCCAGGGTGTGCATGCGTCTCACCTTGCAGAGTTTCGTTTCGCAACGCTGGATCGACGACACGCCCGGCATGATCTTTTCGTTCCGCATCTGCAGCCTCCAGAAAGTCGTTCAAGAGCGGCTCTCCCGGCAGCAGCTTCGCGTCGCGCCAGTCGTGGAACTCCGGGTGCCATTGCACACCAGCCACGTACGAAGGGCCGCGCCAACGGAATGCCTCGATGATGCCATCCGTTGGCGACCGGGCCTCGACCGTGAATTCCTTCGCGAGATCCCTGATGCCTTGGTGATGCACGCTGTTGACCGTGCGGGCAGTGATATCGCGGTACAGGCCGGCGAGCCGGGTACCGGGGACAAACTCGATCTCGTGAAAGTTCTGGTCGTACAGCTGTTTTTCGCGGTGGACGAGGGAACCCGCCACCTGTGTGCCGATGTCCTGATACAGCGTGCCGCCAAATGCGACATTGAGCAGCTGCAGGCCGCGACAGATGCCGAGCACCGGTTTGCCGGCGGCGACAAAAGCGCGCGTCAGTGCGACTTCGTACTCGTCGCGGACGCGATCCCCACTCCAGGCCGCCTGCATCGGCGTCTCGCCGTAGCTGCCGGGCCATAGATCCGAACCACCCTCGAGGACGAACCCGTCGAGCAGTTCGACGTAATCGGCGAGCTCTACGTCGCCACGCCGCGTGCTGCCTTCGGGCGAAGGAATCACGAGCGCGATGGCGCACGAGGTCGATTGCACCCAGTGAACGATCGATTGCTCGACATACTGCAGGGTCTTGCCGGTGAAGATCGGGCGTGACGGATCGGCGTGAAAGAAGCACGCCGAGATGCCGATCTTCAGTCGACCACTCACGTCACATCGCCTGTTCAAAGAAGCGCGCGAAGTCCGAGGCGCTGCACGGCCGCGGATTGGTCTGGTGACAGATGTCCTTCTCGGCGATTGCCACGAGGGCCGGAATCTGCGTGGTCCTCACTTTCATCGTCGTGAGCCCGGCGGCGATGCCTATTTCGGCCTTCAGCCGACCAAGCCACTCGATGAAACCGTCTCCTCCACGCACTCCCGCCGCGTGAGCGAGTTCGTCGAATTTCGCCGGCACGGCTTCGAAGTTGAAGCGCATGACCGGTTCGATCATCAGTGCGTTCGCCAGGCCATGGTGCAGGTCGCAGACGGCACCAAGCGCATGCGCACAGGAATGAACTGCGCCCAGGTCCTTCTGGAATGCGATCGCTCCCATCATCGAGGCCATCATCATGTCCGAGCGCGCGGCGAGATTGCCAGGCTCTCGCACGGCAGTGGCCAGCGCGCGCGCTGCGATCCGCGTGCCTTCAAGCGCAATGCCGTCGCACAGCGGGTGGTAGGCCGGCGAGAGGTAACTTTCGACATTGTGGGTCAGCGCATCCATGCCGGTTGCCGCGGTAACCGACGGCGGCAGGCCGAGGGTTAGTTCGGGATCGGCGAACACTGTTCGAGCGAGGATCTGCGGCGAGAAGATCACGCGTTTCAGATGCGTGTCATCCTCACTGACGACGCTCGAACGACCAACCTCGGAGCCGGTGCCGCTGGTGGTCGGCAGGGCCACGAAATAGGGCACCTCCTGGATCGTTCGCACCTGCGGATGGTCCCAGACGAACTCGAGCACGTGGCCCTCGTGGGTCGCCAACAAACCGACCACCTTGGACACGTCGAGCGCGGCGCCGCCACCGAATCCGATCACGCAGTCAGCTCGATGCTGACGGTAGGCATCAGCACCCGCCATGACCTGTGACGCGGTTGGATTGCCCTGCACGCCGGAGAACACGCCGGCGTCCAGACCGCCAAGATGAGCACGGAATTCGGCGAGCACCGGGAGCGCGGCCAGTGCGCGGTCGGTCACTATCAGTGGCCGCTTCAGCCCTTGCTCGCGCAAATGAGCGCCGACGAGCTTCCGGGCGCCGGGTCCGAAATGAATCGGCGTAGGAAAGGAAAATCGGGTGATCGTCATGGCTGTCCGGGAGATCCGATCCTTACCCAGCACAACTCCAGCACATCGTTCGGCCAGGGAACCGCCGCGACGTTTCAAGCTGAACTTGGCACCAGGAACCTCATCCTACCGCGCGCCGCGCGGCTCGCTGGCCTGCTGCCGCCTTGTCCGCTGCCTGGTTCTCGGCCCCACCGGAGACAAGCTCAACGGGGCCGCGCGCGCTCGATTAAGGCATCGAGATCAACGCCTGCGGGCAGCATTCCGAAGGCAAGGCCGCGGTCAGGCTCCAGCCGGGCACGGCAAAACGCCTCGAACACGAATCCTGGCGCGTGACGCTGAAGCAGGGCGGCCTGCAGCAACAGGGCGATGTCCTGCGCCAGGATGCGAGCGCTGGATTCATCGACCGTGGTGTCGATGCGCTCGGGCAGCGACTCGGCCAGTGCATCGAAGCGGCGATCAGCTCCGCGCGCAGTGGCCAGCTCGGCGTCCAGGGCCGCGCCGGTGCTGTCCTGACGCAGGGCGCGCAGCAGGTCGAGCGCCATGATGTTGCCCGCGCCCTCCCAGATCGAGTTCAGCGGCATTTCGCGGTAGATGCGCGCCATCACACCTTCGCCGCCTTCCTCGACGTAACCGTTGCCGCCGAGGCATTCCATCGCCTCCTGCGCGAATGCGGCGCCGCGCTTGCAGATCCAGAACTTCGCGATCGGCGTCAGCGCGCGTCGCAGCGCCGATTCATGCGGATCATCGCCGCCGTCGATGGTTCGCGCCAGGCGCAGCGCCAGGGCGACCGCCGCTTCGCATTCAAGCGCCAGATCGGCCAGTACGTTCTTCATCAGAGGCTGCTCTATCAGCAGACGGCCAAACGCACGACGCTGCGCCGCATGGTTGAGCGCCTGCGCGAGTGCCTGGCGCATCAGTCCGCTGGTGCCCAGTGCGCAGTCGAGCCGGGTCAGTGCGCCCATTTCGAGGATCTGGCGCACGCCACGCCCGTCGTCGCCGACCAGCCAGGCCTGTGCGTCGTGGAACTCAACCTCGGCGCTGGCATTCGCATGGTTGCCAAGCTTGTCCTTCAGGCGCTGGATGCGGATTGCGTTGACGTCGCCGTCCGGCAGCCAGCGCGGCAGGAAAAAGCAGCTCAGCCCAGACTCGGTCTGGGCCAGCACGAGGTGCGCGTCGCACATCGGCGCCGAGAAAAACCACTTGTGGCCTACAAGGCGATAACGCCGGCCCCAGGGGGTGTCGGCATCGAAGCGGGCGCGCGTAGTGTTGGCGCGCACATCCGAGCCGCCCTGCTTCTCGGTCATCCCCATGCCCATTGTGAGCCCGGTCTTCTGCCCTGCAGGCGCAAAGCGCGGGTCGTACTCGTGACTCGCCAGCGGGGCGGACCATTCAGCCGAAATCGCCGGATTGGCGTGCAATGCGGGCATGACCGAGTAAGTCATCGAGATCGGGCACAGCACCGATGGCTCAAGCTCGGTGAACAGCATGAACGCGGCGGCGCGCTCGACGTGAGTCAGGCCACCTGACCACGGCGTGGCGTGAAGTCCATGACGCACCGCCAGCCGCATCAACTCGTGGTAGCTGGGATGGAACTCCACCTGGTCGACGCGATGACCGACACGGTCATGGGTGTGAAGCTGCGGACGGTGCACATTGGCGAGCCGCGCGTGCTGCTGCATTTCGGCGCTGCCCAGCGTTGCGCCCAGCGCGCTCAGGGAGTTTGACGCGCTCAGCGCGGACGCCTCGAGTCCGGGCGCATGGAATGCGAGCGCATCGCGCAGGGCCTGGTTCCCGAGGAACAGGTTGTAGTCGACCAGAGGCGCGCTCTGGTTCAGGACTTCGTGGGTCGGATCGGTCATGACGGCAGGCTGTTCAGTTGCGATGATTCAAATGCGGGGTTTCGAAGGCGAGGGCTAGTGCAACCCGAGCAGGGCGCGCGCCTCGGCGGGACTGGCGACCTCGCGCCCGGCGCGTTGCGCGCAGGCCGCCAGCTCGTCGATCAGCGCGCCGTTGCCCCGGCGCGCTCGCCGCCGGGCAGGTAGAAGGTGTCCTCGAGCCCGGTGCGCAGCATGCCGCCGAGCTCGGCGGTCTTCTGGTGCACCGGCCAGATCTCGGCGCGGCCGATCAGCGTGGTCTGCCAGACCGCGCCCGGCGCAGTCCAGCGCGGCAGCAGCGCCAGCAGGTCGGCGTCGCACGGCATGCCCGAGGCCACGCCCATCACGAAGTTGTACTCGGGCACGCCGGCTGAAGCATGCCGGCCTTCAGGTACATGCCGACCGAGCGCACGATGCCGACGTCGAAGCATTCGAACTCGGGATGCACGCCGCACTCGTCCATCACGTCGAGGAACTGCTGCACCTTGGCGACCGGGTTGTCGAACACCATCGGCGGCCAGGCCCACTGGCCGTTGTCCTTGATCTTCAGGTAGTTCAGGCTGCCGGCGTTGCAGGCCGCGATCTCGGGCCGCACGCGGCGGATGCAGGCGAGCGGGCCCGGCGATGTCCTTGCCGACGACGCCGGTGGTCAGGTTGATGATCACGCCCGGGCAGGCGGCGCGGATCGCGTCGATCACGGCCTCGGCGACGTCCGGGTCCCAGCTCGGCAGGTGGCCCATGCCCGGCTCCTGCGCGCGCAGGTGCACGTGCATGATCGATGGCGCCGGCGTTGAACGCGTCGCGCGCCTCGGCCGCCATCTGCGCCGGCGTGACCGGCACCGGGTGCTGCTTCGGGTCGGTCAGCACGCCGGTCAGGGCGCAGGTCAGGATGGCCTTGTCGTTCGTGTCATGGCATCAGGCTGTCGTCTCGTCGAGCTCGAGTTCGACCAGCAGCGCGCCGGCGGCGACCTGCTCGCCGGGCTGCACGTGCACTGCGCGCACGCGTGCCGGCGGCGGCGGCGTTGAGCCACATCTCCATCTTCATGGCCTCGACGCAGACCAGCGGCTGCCCGGCCGCCACCGTGTCGCCCGGTCTGCACCGAGCACCTGCGCCACGACGCCGGCCACCGGCGCGCAGCGCGCGGCGCGCGTCGGCGCCGGCATCGCGCGCAGTGGCAGGGCGACGGCTCGATGAAGACGAAGCTCGCGCCGTCGAGCGCCAGGTGCAGCTCGTCGCTGCGCACCACGCGCGATCGCGCGCCGCTGCACGCCGTCGACCTCGATAGCGCAGCCGGCCGTCGTCCAGTCGCGCACGCGCACCGCGGTGCGTCGTGCGCCATTCGACGTCGATGCGGCCGTCGCGCTGCGATCGCACGCGCAGGCGTCGTCGCTCGCTCGTCGCATTCGAGCGCCAGGTCGTAGGCGGCGACGCTGTCCGGCGCGCCAGCCTGACGCCGCGCGTCGGCGAGCGCCGCGGCGGCCACGCACCAGGCCGTCGTCGGGCGGCTGCGGCCGTTGCAGCAAGCGGCTCGCCCTGCTGCGACCCACTCGTCGAGCGCGCGTCGTCGTGCATCGTCGCGTCGCGGAACGCCGGGTGGTCGAGCAGGTCGCGCGAGGAAGCGGCCGTTGTTGCGCAGGCCGAGCAGCGGCGCGTCGACGAGCGCGGCGCGCAGGCGGCGGATCGCGTCGTCGCGGTCGCGGCCGTGGGCGATCAGCTTGGCGACCATCGCGTCGTAGTACGGCGATGACCTCGCCGCCTTCGGCGATGCCGTGGTCGATGCGCACGCCCGGACGGCGCGGTCGCCGCCTCGGGCCGCCAGCCAAGCGACGCGGCCCGGTCTGCGGCGCGAAGCCCGTCGTACGGATCCTCGGCGTACAGCCGCGCCTCGATCGCGTGGCCGTCGAAGCGCGATCTGCTTCCTGCGTGCAGCGGCAGCGGCTCGCCGGCGGCGACGCGCAGCTGCCACTCGACGAGGTCGAGCCCGGTGACGCATCTCGGTGACCGGGTGCTCGACCTGCAGCCGCGTGTTCATCTCGAGGAAGTAGTGCTTGCAGCTCCGGCGTCGACGATGAACTCGACCGTGCCGGCGCCGACGTAGCCGACCGCCAGCGCGGCGGCGACCGCGTCGCGCCCCATCGCCTCGCGCATCGCCGGCGCTGACCACCGGCGACGGCGCTTCCTCGATCACCTTCTGGCGCCGCCGCTGCGCGGTGCAGTCGCGCTCGCCGAGGTGGATCGCGTTGCCGTGCGCGTCGGCGAAGACCTGGATCTCGATGTGGCGGCCGTCTTCGATCAGGCGCTCGAGCATCAGCGTGCCGTCGCCGAAGGCGCTCTGCGCCTCGCGCCGCGCGCCGGCGATCGCCGCGGCCAGTTCGTCCATGCGCGCGCACCAGCCGCATGCCGCGCCCGCCGCCGCCGGCCACCGCCTTGACGAGCAGCGGAAAGCCGAGCGTCTGCGGCTTCGGCGGCCAGGCGTCGCGTCGCCCTGCTCGTCGCCGAGGTAGCCCGGCGCGCAGGGCACGCCGGCGGCGAGCATGCGGCGCTTGGCGAGCGCCTTGTCGCCCATCGCGCGGATCGCCGCGGGCGGCGGGCCGATGAAGACGAGGCCGGCATCGGCGCAGGCCTGCGCGAAGTCGGCGCGTTCTCGCTCAGGAAGCCGTAGCCCGGGTGCACCGCATCGGCGCCGGTGCGTGCGCGCGGCGTCGATCAGCGCGTCGATGCTCAGGTACGACTCGGCCGCCGGCGACGGCGCCGATGCGCACCGCCTCGTCGGCCATGCTGCACATGCGGCGCGTCGGCGTCGGCATCGCTGAACACCGCCACCGTGCGATAGCCGAGCGCGCGCGCGGTGCGCATCACGCGGCAGGCGATCTCGCCGCGGTTGGCGATGAGGATCTTGCTGAACATGGTCACAGCGCGGCTCGATCGCCGCGCGCTGCGCGCGCTGGCGATGAGCCCGCAGCGTGCCGCTGCTCTGCCCCTCGCTTGCGATGGATCTTCGAGAAACTCACTGCGGCGCCCAGTTCGGCTTGCGCTTTGCAGGAAGGCCGTCGTGCCTTCGATGCCCTTCGGGCCCCAGCGCCGCGCGCGAGAAGACCGCGGCCGCGTCCTGCGACCAGCTCTGCCGGCGGCGTGAAGCGCGCCTTGCGCGATCAGCGCCTTGGTCGCGGCCACCGCACCCGGCGCGCAGTGCAGGATGTCGCCCAGCACGCGCGGCCAGCGCCGCGTCGAGCGCGTCGGCCGCATGCACCTCGTGCACCAGGCCGATCGCCAGCGCCGCGTCGCGCGTCGAGCCTGCCGCCGGTGACGGCCAGCCGCTTGGCCTGCGAGTAGCCGAGGCGCTCGACCAGGAACGGCGCGATCTGCGCCGGCACCACGCCGAGCGAGGTCTCGGGCAGGCGGAAGACCACGCTGTCGGCCGGCGATCGCCACGTCGGCCACGCAGGCGAGGCCGAAGCCGCCGCCCATCACCGTGCCTTCGAGCACCGCGACGACGCGCCAGCGGCGTGTGCGCGAAGGCGACGCAGAGCTCGCCGAACTGCGCGTTGACCTCGGCCATCGCGTCCGGCGCCGGTCGACGGCGCGCTCATGCGCGCGGCCGCCATGTCCTTGAGGTCGGCGCCGGCGCAGAAGTGGCCGCCCGCGCCGCGCAGCACGAGCACGCGCGTCGCGCCGTCGGCCTCGGCCGCCGCGAGCGCCGCGCGCAGTTCGCGCACCATCGCCAGCGACATCGCGTTGCGCGACTCGGGGCGGTTCAGCGTGAGGTGCAGCACGCCGCCGTCGGCGCGCAGCGGCGAGCGTCGCGAACGTCGGCAGGTCATCGCGCCGTCGACGCTCACTGCACCTTCCCGGGCAGCGTGCCTTCGAGCTTGCAGATGATGCCGAGCATCACCTCGTCGGCGCCGCCGCCGATCGAGACCAGGCGCGCAGTCGCGGTAGGCCTGCGAGATCGGGTTGTCCCAGGTGAAGCCCATGCCGCCCCAGTACTGCAGGCAGGCGTCGGTGACCTCGCGCGACAGCCGGCCGCACTTGAGCTTGGCCATCGAGGCGAGCTTGGTCACGTCCTTGCCCGCCGACGTACATCTCGACCGCGCGGTAGGTCAGCGCGCGCAGCGCCTCGACCTCGGTGCGCAGCTCGGCCAGCCGGAAGTGCACGACCTGGTTGTCGAGGATGCTCTTGCCGAAGGCCTTGCGCTGGCGCGTGTACTCGATGGTCTGGTCGATCAGCCGGTCCAGCGCTGCGCAGCGAGCTCGGCCGCGCCCCACAGCCGCTCCTCCTGGAACTGCAGCATCTGGAAGGTGAAGCCCATGCCCTCCTGGCCGATCAGGTTGCGCTGCGGCACGCGCACGTTGTCGAAGAAGAGCTGCGCGGTGTCGGACGAGTCCATGCCGATCTTGTGGATCTTCTGCTTGCGTGATGCCCGGCGCGTCCATCGGCACGATGATCAGGCTCTTGTTCTTGTGCGGCGCGCCTTCGCCGGTGTTGGCGAGCAGGCAGCACCAGTCGGCCTGCAGGCCGTTGGTGATCCACATCTTGGTGCCGTTGATCACGTAGTCGCCGCCGTCCTTGCGCGCCGTGGTCTTGATCGCCGCGACGTCGGAGCCGCCGCCGGCTTCGCTGACGCCGAGGCAGCCGACCATGTCGCCGGCGATCGACGGCGCCAGGAACTCGCGGCGCAGCTCGTCGCGAGCCGAAGCGCGCCAGCGCCGGCGTGCACATGTCGGTCTGCACGCCGATCGCCATCGGCACGCCGCCGCAGTTGCAGTCGCCGAGCGCCTCGGCCATCACCATCGAGTAGCTGAAGTCGAGGCCCATGCCGCCGTACTCGTCGGGGTACTTCAGGCCCGAGCAGGCCGAGGTCGCCGAGCTTCTTGAAGACCTCGTGCGCCGGGAACTGCTCGCGCCGCTTCCCACTCGGCGACGTGCGGATTGATCTCCTTGCGCGACGAACTTGCGGACGGTGTCGGCGATCTGGCGCGTGTTCGGGGGTGAATTTCATGCGGTCCTGCGAAAGGGCAGTGGATCTGCAGCCGGCCAGCGCTACATGCGGGCGACGCCGAAGGTGTTGGGCCGCAGCATGCGCGCGTCGCGCCTCGCGCGCGATGGCCAGGCACAGCGCCGAGCACGCGGCGCGTGTCGCGCGGATCGATGATGCCGTCGTCCCACAGGCGCGCGGTGCCGAACAGCGCCGCCGACTCGCGCGTCGAGCCGCTTGCGCAGCGCGTCGCGACATCGCCTGCAGCGCCTCGTCGTTGGCCGTCGGCGCCGCTGCGCGCCGAGCTTGCCGCGGTTGACGATGTCCATCACCTTGGCCGCCTGCGCGCCGCCCATCACCGCGGTGCGCGCCGACGGCCAGGCGAAGATGAAGCGCGGGTCGAAGCCGCGCCCGCACATGCCGTAGTTGCCGGCGCCGAAGCGAGCCGCCGAGCACGACGGTGAACTTCGGCACGCGCGCGTTGGCCACCGCCTGGATCATCTTCGCAGCCGTGCTTGATCGCGCCGCCGCGCTCGGCCGCCGAGCCGACCATGTAGCCGGTGGTGTTCTGCAGGAAGACGAGCGGCGTGCCGCTCTGGTCGCAGAGCTGGATGAACTGCGCCGCCTTGGTCGAGCCGTCGGGCTGGATCGGGCCGTTGTTGCCGAGGATGCCGACGCGCGTGGCCGTGCGACGCGCGCGTGGCCGCAGACCGTGTCGGCGCCGTAGCGCGCCTTGAACTCGAGGAAGTCGGAGCCGTCGACGAGGCGCGCGATGACCTCGCGCACGTCGTAGGGCTCGCGCTCGTCGGCCGGCACGATGCCCATCAGCTCCTCGGTCGTCGAACAGCGGCGGTCGGCGCGGCCGGCGCGGCGCGCGGCACGCGGTCCCACGGCAGCTTGTCGATCAGCTCGCGCGCCAGCGCGATCGCGTGGGCGTCGTTCTCGGCCAGGTATTCGCCGAGGCCGGTGACCTCGGCGTGCGTCTCGGCGCCGCCGAGCTCCTCGTCGGTCGCGTCCTCGCCGATCGCCGCCTTCACCAGCGGCGGGCCGGCCAGGTAGATGCTGCGAGCGGCCGCGCACCAGCACGACGTAGTCGCGACAGGCCCGGCAGGTAGGCGCCGCCGGCGGTCGACGAGCCGTGCACGACCGCGATCTGCGGAATGCCCGCGGCCGACAGCCGCGCCTGGTTGGCGAAGCTGCGCCCGCCCTCGACGAAGATCTCGGCCTGGTACATCAGGTTGGCGCCGCCCGATTCGACCAGGTAGATGAGCGGCAGCTTGTTCTCGCGCGCGATCTCCTGCGCGCGCAGCGCCTTCTTCAGGCCCATCGGCGCGACGGTGCCGCCCTTGACGCGCGCTGTCGCTCGCCGAGACCAGGCAGCGCTTGCCGGCGACGACGCCGATGCCGACGATCGAGCCGCCGCCCATGCACCGCCTTCCTGCCGTCGTCGTCGTGCATGTCCAGGCCGGCCAGGCGCGAGAGCTCGAGGAAGCTCGAGCCGCGGTCGAGCAGGCGCGCGACGCGCTCGCGCGGCAGCAGCTGGCCGCGCTGCTCGAACCTCGCGCGCTTGGACTCGCGATTCGGCGATCACGAGCTGCTCGAGCGCGCTGCACCTCGGCCAGCCGCTCGTGCATGCGCTGCGCGTTGGCCGGCGAAGGCGGCCGATTCGGATTCGAGCCGCGAAACGATGGCTGGCATCAGGCGGGCCTTCTTGCCCTCGAGCACCTCGGGCAGCTCGGCGCGGTGGAAGCCGTCGAAGGGCGCCGAACGGTCGTGATCGATGCGTCGGGAAGAGCGGGCGTGCCGAGCGGCGCGCCGCCGTCGATCGTGCAGCGTGACGCCGGTGATGAACGCCGCCGCCGGCGACAGCAGGAAGCAGATCGCCGCGCTGACCTCGGCCTCGAGTGCCGAGGCGGCGCAGCGGCACGTGGCTTCTGCAGCTTCGGGATGAGCGGCCTTGGCCAGTCCGTCGTAGGTGTCCATGCCCGCTGGAGGCGATCCAGCCCGGCGCGACCGCGTTGACGCGCACGCCGCTGCGGCCCATTCGAAGGCCGCCGTCTTCGTCAGGTTGCCATGCCGGCGCGCGCCGCGCCCGAGTGCGCCCATGCCCGGCATGCCGTTGCGCATGTCGGCCGTCATGTTGACGATCGCGCCGCCGTGCGCCTGCATCGACTGCAGGAAGACCTCGCGCATCATCAGGAAGCCGCCGGTCAGGTTGTTCGCGACCACCGCCTCGAAGCCGCGTCTTGCTGATCGCCTGCAGCGGCGCCGGGAACTGGCCGCCGGCGTTGTTGACGAGGCCGTGCGACCGCGGCCGTGCTCGGCGACGACCGCGGCGACGCCGCGCCTTCACCGCCTCTTCGTCGCGGATGTCGAAGGCGCGCGTGTCGACGCGGCCGCCGTCTTCGGCGATCTCGGCGGCGACGCGGTCGAGCTTGTCCTGCGAGCGGCCGCTGATGCACCACGGTGGCGCCGAGCGAGGCCAGCTCGTGCGCGACGCAGCGGCCGATGCCGCTGCCGCCGCCGGTGACCCAGTGCAGCTGGCCGGCGAATAGGCCGGGTCGAAAGACGCTCGGTAGCGGCGAGCGGCGGCCGGCGCATCGGTCATGAACTGAACTCCGGGGCACAACCGGCCCACCGGTCGAAGCCGTCGCTTCGGTGCCACATTAGAACGCATGGTGACGTTAACGTCAACTGATGTATCGTATACGTGATTACGAGCATTGCCGACATCCAGGTCGCACGCTCCGGGCCGGCCCGGCCCGGTAACGCTTCGACCAGCCAGGAGTACCAATGGATCTGCGAGCCTGCACCGAAACGCTGCGCAGCAAGGTCGGCGCCGACTGCGGCCTGAACGCCACGCTGAAGTTCGACTGCGGCGCCGACGGCGTGGTCGTACATCGACGGCAAGTCGCACGCCGAACACGGTCGAGCAACGACCGACCGCGAGGCCGACTGCACGCATCGGCATCACGCGTCGCCGAACCTGGCACGCGCTGCTCAGCGGCGAGCTCGAGCCGACGACCGGCTTCATGATGGGCAAGCTGCAAGGTCGCCGGCGACATGAGCGTGGCGCTGAAGCTGCAGCGCGTCCTCTGATGCCCGATCGCAGCGTGAGTATGCGAGTCGCCGCCGACGGCGCGACGGCCGGCCGCGGCCGGCTCTCGGGCGAGGAGCGCGACGCGCAGCGCGTCGTCGCCTCGCACCGCGACGAGCGCCAGCGCCGAGCTGTTCGGCATCACCGAGCTGTGCACGCGAGTTCGGCATCACGCTGCGCGCCATCCGCTTCTACGAAGACAAGGGCCTGCTTGCGCCGCGCCGCGTCAACGGCGCGCGCGTCTACACGCGGCGCGACCGCGCGCGGCTCGCGCTGATCCTGCGCGGCCAAGGCGATCGGCTCGACGCTGGCCGAGATCAAGCAGTACCTCGATCTCTACGGCGACCATGGCGAAGGGCGGGTCCAGCAGCTGAAGTACGTGATCGAGCCGCACCGACATGGCGATCGCCGAGCTCGAGCGAGAAGCGCGCCCACATCGACGCGACGCTGGCGGAGCTGCGCGTCATCAACGAAGGTGCCGCCAGCAGCTCGAGGCGCGGCGGCGAGGCAAGCAAGAGTAGGGAGCAGACATGATCGCGAATTTTCCCTCGCCGTGGATGACCGACGAACACCAGATGCTCGCCGAGCACCGCGAGCCGCGTTCTTTCGCGAGCGCTGGGTGCCGCGCGCCGCCGAGTGGCGCGAGGCCGGCATGATGGGCACCGACGCCTGGCGCGAGGCCGGCGCGCAGGGCCTGCTCTGCGCTTCGATGCCCGAGGACTACGGCGGCGGCGGCGGCGACTTCGGCCACGATGCGGTGATCCTGAACATCGAACAGGCACGCGCCAACCTGCGCGGATTTGGACGGCGGCCTGCACTCGGCATCGTCGCGCCGTACATCCTGCACTACGGCAGCGAGGAGCAGAGGCAGCGCTGGCTGCCGAAGATGGCGACCGGCGAACTGATCAGCGCGATCGCGATGACCGAACCCGGCACCGGCAGCGACCTGCAGGGCGTGCGCACGACCGCGCGCCGCGACGGCGATCACTACGTGCTGAACGGCGCCAAGACCTTCATCACCAACGGCGCAGAACGCCAACCTGATCATCGTCGTCTGCAAGACGCCGGCCACGGGCGCGAGCGCGGCGAAGGCGCCAAGGGCATGTCGCTGCTGATGCGTCGAGACCGAAAGCGCGGAAGGCTTCCGCCGCGGCCGCAAGCTCGACAAGATCGGCCTGAAGGCGCAGGACACCTCCGAACTCTTCTTCGACGACGTGCGCGTGCCGGTCGACAACCTGCTCGGCGGCGTCGAGGGCCAGGGCTTCTTCCAGCTGATGCAGCAGCTGCCGCAGGAGCGCCTGATCGTCGCACTGGCCGGCATCGGCGCGATGGAGCGCGCGCTCGACGAGACGCTCGCCTACACCAAGGAGCGCAAGGCCTTCGGCAAGACGATCTGGGAGCTTCCAGAACACACGCTTCAAGCTCGCCGAGGTGCAGGCCACGGTGCTCGCGGCGCGCGCGATGGTCGACGCCGCGATGGTCGCGCACCTGCAGGGCAAGCTCGGCGTCGATCGCGCCGCGCTGCTCAAGTACTGGGTCACCGAGCAGCAGTGCAAGGTGATCGACGAGTGCCTGCAGCTGTTCGGCGGCTACGGCTACATGAACGAGTACCCGATCGCCGAGCTCTACGCCGACGCGCGCGTGCAGCGCATCTACGGCGGCACGAACGAGATCATGAAGGAACTGGCCGCTCGCTCGATGTGACGAGTTACCTATGTTGAAGCATCTCGACCCGGCCACGCCGCTGCCGCGACTGCTCGAAGCGCTGCATGCCGACGGCTATGTGATCCTGCCGTCCCTGCTGCCCGCATCCGAGCTGTCGGCGATCAGGGCCGCCCTCGCACCTCATCTGCAGGGGCGCCTGCCTGGCCGCAACGACTTCGAGGGTTACCGCAGCGAGCGCGTCTATGCGCTGCTCGCCAAGAGCCCGGTGTTCGCGGACCTGGTGACTCACCCGCGAGTACTCGAAGTCTGCGAGGCCGTCCTTGGCCCCAACTTCATGCTGTCGGCCTGCCTGGCGATCAATACTTATCCGGGCGAAACGGCGCAGCCGCTGCATTTCGATGACAGCTTCTATCACGTACCGCGCCCGCGTCCCGCCTATGCGATCGGTGCCTTCTGGGCGATCGATGAATTCACGGTCGACAACGGTCCGACTGAAATCATTCCGGGCAGCCATCTCTGGGGTGACGATGCGCCGATGGGTGCCGCGTTCGAACAGAGTTTCATGCCTGGGTACGAAGGTCCGAAGCCTGACCTCCCTGGGCTCGAGCAGGTTCTGATGCCGGCGGGCTCACTGATGCTCGGCATGGGCACGCTCTGGCATCGCGGCGGCGCCAACCGCAGTGCCGCCAGCCGGCTCGTCATCACGCCGCAGTACTGTGTTGCCTGGGGACGGCAGATGGAGAGCATGCTGCTGTCGGTGCCGCCCGAGATCGTGGCCGGCTATCCCGAACGAGTTCAGCAGCTGCTCGGTTACAGCATCCACCCGCCGTTCATGGGCCATGTGAACGGCATGCATCCGCAACGCATCCTGAAGGACCGCCATGAGTGAGGCCTACATCTACGACGCAGTGCGCACGCCGCGCGGCAAGGGCAAGAAAGACGGCAAGCTGCACCAGGCGACACCGGTCTGGCTGTTGCGCACCTTGCTGAAGGCGCTTGAAGCGCGTACGCGGCTCGACACGGCGCTGGTCGACGATGTCGTACTCGGCTGCGTGACACCGGTCGGCGAGCAGGGTGCGGACATTGCCCGCACGGCAGTGCTCGATGCCGGCTGGGCACAGACCGTCGGCGGAGTCACGCAGTCGCGCTTCTGCGCCTCCGGGCTCGAGTCGGTGAATCTGGCCGCGGCCAAGGTCGCGAGCGGATTCGAAGACCTGGTGGTCGGCGGCGGAGTGGAATCGATGAGCCGCTGGACGATGGGCTCGGACGGCGGCGCCTGGTTCATGGATCCACGCGTAAATCAGGAACTGGGCTTCGTGCCGCAGGGCATCGGCGCCGACCTGATCGGCACGCTCGAGGGCTGGGGCCGCGCGGATGTCGACACCTTCGCCCTCGGGCTCACATCGGAAGGCGGCCGCCGCCCGCGCCGAAGGGCGGTTCGCGAAATCGATCGTGCCGGTGACGGACATCGCCGGCCTGCCGATGCTGGCCGAAGACGAAACGATCCGCCCGAACGCCTCGCTCGATGCGATGGCCAAGCTCGAAGCCTCGTTCGCGACGATGGGCGCGATGGGCTTCGATGCGACGGCGCTGCGCAAGTACACGACGGTCGAGCGCATCGATCACATTCACCATGCCGGCAATTCCTCGGGCATCGTCGACGGCGCGGCCCTGATGCTGGTCGGCTCGAAGTCGGGCGGTGCCAGGGCCGGGCTGAAACCCCGTGCGCGCATCCGGGCGGCGGCGGTGATCGGCTCGGAACCCACGATCATGCTGACCGGGCCGACGCCCGCCTGCCGCAAGGCGCTCGCCAAGGCGGGAATGCGCGCGGCCGACATCGATCTGTTCGAGATCAACGAGGCGTTTGCCGTCGTGCCGATGAAGACCGCGCGTGACCTCGGGGTCGACCTTGACCGCGTCAATGTCAACGGTGGAGCGATCGCGATGGGGCACCCGCTCGGCGCGACCGGTTGCATGCTGCTCGGCACGCTGCTCGATGAACTCGAACGACGCAACCTTGCGACCGGGTTGGCGACGCTGTGCGTCGGCGGCGGCATGGGCATCGCCACCATCATCGAGAGGGTTTGAGCATGGCGGACGTGATTTCCATGGAGCCTGGTCGCGATGGCATTGCCGTCGCGACGATCGACCAGCCCGGCCGTTCGATGAACGTGCTCAATGCGGAACTGGAGAAGCCGCTGGCGGCGCTGGTCGAGCGCCTCGAGACCGACGCCGCGATCAAGGGCCTGGTCCTGACCTCGGGCAAGAAGGATTTCCTCGCCGGCGCCGATGTCGACCGGCTGTGGGCCATGACCACCGCGAAGGAAGCCTTCGACGAGTCGATGCGTTTCAAGGCCTTCATGCGGCGCATCGAGTTGTGCGGCAAGCCGGTGGTCGCGGCGCTTCACGGCATGTGCCTCGGCGGTGGCCTGGAAATCGCGATGGGCTGCCACTGGCGCGTGCTGGTCGACGACGGCAAGGCGAAACTCGGCCTGCCTGAGGTCAAGCTCGGCCTGCTGCCGGGCGGCGGCGGCACCCAGCGCATGCCGCGCCTGGTCGGCATGCAGCAGGCGCTGCAGTGGATGAGCGAGGGCACCGAAGTGCGCGCCGCCCAGGCGCTTGCCAGCGGCCTGGTCAACGAGCTCGCGGCCTCGCGCGATGAAGCGCTCGCCAAGGCGCGTGCCTGGTGCCTTGCTAATCCAAAGCCGAAGCAGCCCTGGGACTCCCCGAAGTTCCGCTATCCGGGCGGCGACTCGCGCACGCCTGCCGTCGCGCAGATGTTCTCGATCGGACCCTCGATCGCCAGTGCGAGGACTTACGGCAATTACCCGGCGATCACGCACATCATGTCGTGCGTGTTCGAGGGCGGGCTCACCGACATCGATCGCGCGCTCGAGATCGAGAGCCGATATTTCGCGGCCTGCGTGATGAGCCAGGAGTCGCGCAACCTGATCGGTACGCTGTGGTACCAGCTCAATGCGATCAAGAAAGGTCAGTCGCGCCCGACTGACGTGCCACCATCGAAGGTCCGCAAGCTCGGCATCCTTGGCGCCGGCATGATGGGAGCGGGCATCGCCTATGTGTCGGCCAGGGCCGGCATCTCCGTGGTGTTGCTCGACACCACGCAGGACGCGGCGGACCGCGGCAAGGCGTATTCGCAGAACCTGCTCGACAAGGCCGTGAAGAAGGGTCGTTCGACCGCGGACAGGCGCGACGCGCTGCTGGCAATGATCACGCCGACCACCGACTACGCGCTGCTCGCCGGCTGCGATCTGGTGATCGAGGCCGTGTTCGAGGACCGCGCGATCAAGGCCGCGGTCACCGGGAAAGCCGAGGCGGCAATCGGTGTCGACGCGGTGTACGCATCCAACACCTCTACCTTGCCGATCACGGGACTGGCGCAGGCGAGTTCGCGCCCGGCCAACTTCATCGGCCTGCACTTCTTCTCACCGGTCGACAAGATGCCCCTGGTCGAGATCATCGTCGGCGCCAGGACTTCGGCTGCGACGCTCGCGCGCGGCTTTGACTACGTGTTGCAGATCGGCAAGACGCCGATCGTCGTCAACGATTCGCGCGGTTTCTACACGAGCCGGGTATTTGCCACGTACGTGATGGAAGGCCTGGCGATGCTGGCAGAGGGCGTGCATCCGCGCAGCATCGAAATGGCGGGTCTGCAGGCCGGGATGCCGATGCCGCCGTTGGCACTGCAGGACGAAGTGAGCCTCAGCCTCGGTGTTCACGTGGCCGATCAGACGCACAAGGACCTGGCCGCCGAAGGCAAGACCTACACACCGCATCCGGGGGAGGCTGTTCTTCGCGCGCTGTGCGAGCGCGGTCGGGTCGGCAAGAAGGCCGGCAAGGGCTTCTATGACTGGAGCGACGACGGCAAGCAGCTATGGCCCGGCCTGCGCGAGCTCTACCCGCTGGCGAAGGAGCAACCCGCGCAACACGAACTGATCGATCGATTGATGTTCGCGCAGGCCAACGAAGCTGCGCGCTGCATGGAAGAAGGCGTGCTGCGCTCGGTCGCCGACGCGAACATCGGCTCGATCTTCGGTTGGGGGTTCGCGCCGTTTCAGGGCGGCGCGCTGCAGTTCATCAATGCGATGGGAGCGACTCGCTTCACCGAGCGTGCACGCGAGCTCGCAAAGCGCTATGGACCGCGTTTCGAACCAGCTGCGATCGTGCTGAAGCAGGCCAGCAAGGGAACCGGGTTCGAGGAATGAGCGCGCTGGCTCAGGAACCGTACATCCGCTCCACCAGCGTGCTGTGACGCTGAAGCACCACCTTGCGCTTGACTTTCATGGTCGGCGTCAGCTCTCCGGTCTCGATGGTCAGCGAACGCTCGATGATTTCGAACTTGCGCACATTCGCAGCGCGAGCCTGCTCCTGGTTGACGGCATCGATGCAGTGCTGAATTTCGGCCAGCAGGTCCGGGTGACGGTGCAGTCCGTCGCCATTGGCCTTCAGGCCCCGGGTACTGGCGAACTGGGCAAGTGCGTCCGGCCTCAGCGTCAACAGGGCCGCCAGAAAATGGCGCCCATCGCCGCACACTACGGCGTGCTCGATCAGGGCCCGGCTCATCAGAGCCGCCTCGATATTGGACGGTGAGATGTTCTTGCCGCCGGATGTGATCAGAAGATCCTTCTTGCGACCGGTCACGAAGAGATAACCGTCAGCGTCGATGTGGCCCAGATCGCCGCTCTGCAGCCAGCCGTCGCACAGTGTCTTCGCGGTCTCGTCCGGCTGATCCTTGTAGCCGACAAAGATGTGCGGGCCGCGCATCAGGATCTCGCCATCGTCGGCGATGTGAAGCTCAGTCCCCGGCAGGGCCCTGCCGACCGAACCCAACCGCGTCGCGCCCGGCAGGCAAAGCGAAGTCGGCCCGGTGCATTCCGACATGCCATACACCTCGTAGATCAGCAGCCCGAGCCCGGTGAAGAATTTCAGGTTCTCAGTGGAGATCGGCGCTGCGCCGGAAATCAGCATCCTGGCCTGATCCAGTCCGATCGCCTGCTGGACCTTGCGGTGCACCAGGCGTGTGGCCAGCGCCTTCTGCAGATCGAGCGCCAACCCCGGGGCACGCCCCTCGAGGAGTTGTGCGTGCCAGCGGCGACCGACAGCGAGTGCCCAGTGTGCGAGTCTTGCCTTGAAGCCGGTCGCGGCGGCGAGCCGCGCCTCGATGCCCGCATGCAGCTTTTCCCACACCCGCGGCACGGCGAAGAAGATCGTCGGCCGCACTTCCTTCAGGTGATCGCCGAGGGATTCGATGCTGCGCGCAAAGTACAGCGCGAAGCCCGAGTGCACGTGGCCGCAGACCGAATTCATCTTCTCGGAGATGTGCGCCAGCGGCAAATAGGAAATCAGGCGATCGCTGTCGCACGTGCCGACCACCTGCGGTACCAGCGCTGCCACCCACACCAGGTTGCCATGCGACAGCATCACCGCCTTGGACGGCCCGGTCGTGCCCGACGTGTAGATCAGCGTGCCGACATCTGAAGGCTTGATCGCGGCCAGCCGGCGCTCGACTTCTGCTTGATTGCGGTCGTCGCCGAGGGCGAGGAAGTCTTCCCAGGCGAGTTGCCAGGGCGCCTGCGCCGCAGTGCCGCGCATCAGCACGACCGTTTCCAGATGAGGCAAGGACGCACGCCGCGCCGTGACCTTGGCGAGTTGCACCTCGTCTTCGACCAGCAGCACGCGGCAGCGTGAATGATTGGCGATGTACTCGACTTCGGCCGTGGAATTGGTCCAGTAGATGCCGGCCGAAACACCCCGGCCATCATCGCGGCCAGGTCCATCGTCACCCATTCGGGCCGGTTGAACCCGAGGATACAAACAGCCTCGCCCGGACGCAGGCCGAGCGCGACCAGGGCGCGCGCTGCGCGCTGCACGTTCGCCGCATACACGGACCAGGAGGTCGGTTCCCAGCCTGCTTCGCCGCGCACGAAGTAGGCCGGCCGTTGACCAAGTCGCAGCGCCGTGGCGAGCAGGCGGGCTGGTGTCGATTCGAACGGCGCGGCGCTGTCTGACTCTATCGCAGGATTCATCTCGACCCTTTTCCGCGGCTGGGTGGGCGACTACGCGAGGCGGGATGCTGCGGCCTGGGACGCCACGGGTCAAGCAAAGCTAGCGGGCACTTACAGCCTGTCCGGTGCCGGTGCCGGTGCAAAGATGGTCGGATTTACCTACGATGCGGAGGTTTGGCGTTGGCGGAATCACTTTCCAGACCGGAGCAGGCAGCGTGACGGTATCCAAGAAAGCCGGTGTTTCCTCGTATCGCGCCGCGCTGGCGACCCGCCTCGGCCTGAGTGTGCGCGAACAGGCGGCATTGCGGCCGCTCGACACACCGCAGAAGGTCCAGGCCTTCGTTGCAAGGATTCCGAGCAACCATGAGCTGGACGGCGAGACCGTTTACTCGGTGCGTTCGGTGCTGCAGCATCGCCGGGCGCATTGTATTGAAGGAGCCTTCGTCGCCGCGCTTGCACTCTGGTTGCATGGGGAGCCGCCGCTGCTGATGCACCTGGACTGCGATGTATCCGACTACCCGCACGTGATCGCGCTCATACGCCGCGGGCGCTGCTGGGGAGCGATCTCCAAGACCAACGGCGTGCGCCTGCGCTACCGGGATCCGGTCTACCGCAGCCCGCGCGAACTGGTGATGTCGTACTTTCATGAGTACAACAACCGGAAGGGAGAGCGCACCCTGCGCAGCTTCACCCGACCCTACGATCTGCGCCGCATCGATCCCGCCCTGTGGGCCACCGCGACAGAGGACTGCTGGTGGCTGCACGACAAGCTAGCCGCCTTGCCGCACGTTCGACTGCTGGCACCAGCCCAGCAGCGTGCCCTGTCACGCCTTGACGGATTCGAACGGCGAACGGGCAAGGAATTGCAGTATCCGCCGCCGCCGCGCCTGCGCCGTGCCAGGCCAGAACAAAGGGATTGATTGTGGCCGGGCAAGCGGCGATGCGGCTTCTGGCTGTCCTCGCAGTCATTGGCTCGGCGGCACCGTCAGGGTTCGCCTGGGCGGCAAACAGCGCGGACACTTCCAAGTCTCAAGCGAAGGTCGCGCGCCCGAACATTGTGTTCCTGCTGTTCGACGACATCGGCTTCAGCGACTTCGGCGCTTACGGCAGCGAAATCGCGACGCCGAACATCGACGCACTGGCGCGCAGCGGCGTGCGATTCAGCAATTTCCACACGGCTTCGACCTGCGAGGCCACGCGAGTCATGCTGCAGTCCGGTGTCGACAACCATCGCGCCGGCGCCGGCACGCTTGGCGTTGTCATCGCCGACAACCAGAAGGGCAAGCCTGGATACGAAGGCTATCTGTCCGACGAGGTGCATAGCCTTGGCCAGCTGATGCGCGACGGCGGTTATGCCACCTACTACGCCGGCAAGTGGAACATCGGAAAGGGCGTGGAGCGCAGCCCCGGCACGCGCGGCTGGGATCGCTATGTCGCCCTTGAACAGACCGGCGCCGACAACTTCGAGGCCAAGGTCTACGCGCCGTTCGACCTTGAGGCCGTGTGGTGGGAAGACGGCAGGCTTGCCGAGCTGCCAAAGGACTTTTTCTCGACGCAGCACTATTTCGACAAGGCGATCCAGTACATCGATGAAGGCCGCGGTCGCGGCAAACCATTCATGGCCATGATCGCTTTGCAGGCGGTGCATTCCCCACTGCAAGCGCCACAGGCTGATATCGACCAGCAGCGCGGCCGCTACGAGCTCGGCTGGGAGAAGGTGCGCGAGGCGCGCTACCGGCGCCAGGTCGTGATGGGATTGATGCCCGATGGCCTGCAGCTGCCGCGCGCACCGTACACGCGGGAATGGGCGAGCCTGACGGTCGAAGAGCGGCGCGACGCGGCCAAGCGCATGGCGGTGTACGCAGCGATGCTGTCCAATGCCGATGCGCAGCTTGGTCGCTTCACAGACTATCTGAAGAAGATCGGCGAGTTCGACAACACGGTGTTCATCGTCATGTCGGACAACGGGGCCGATCCCTACGACCTGGCACGCGTGAATCTGCCGTTTCGGCTCTGGTATGCAATCAATCGCTCACTGGGTCATGAGCGCATGGGCAACAGGGGCAGCTACGTTCATTACGGCGTGAACTGGGCTGAGGTCTCCAATACGCCATTTGCGCTGTTCAAGGGCACGGCAAACGAGGGCGGGCTGCGAGTGCCGCTCATCGTCAGCTGGCCGGCGCGCATCCGGGGCGATCGCATCAGCGATCAGTTCAGCTATGCAACCGATTTCCTGCCGACTGTGCTCGATCTCGCCGGCATTCCATTGCCCGGTGACGACTACCAGGGCAGGAAGCTGCATCGCCCAACCGGTGTCAGCCTCCTGCCTGTGCTCGAAGGCACGGCATCGTCCGTGCACGGGCCCGACCACGTTACTGGATTTGAGAGCACCGGCGGCTTCGCCATTTTTCGCGGTGACTACAAGCTGGTGAAGGATTCAGCCGGCGAGGGTTCATGGCGCCTGTTCGACCTGCGCCGCGATCCGACGGAAAGCCGCGATCTCGCGGCACTCGAGCCCGCGATCCACAAGGCACTGCTGGCCGAGGTCGAGAAATACAAGCTGGCCAACGGCGTGGTGATGCCGGAGCCCGGCTACGACGGTCTCAGGCAATTGTTGAAGAACAACTGGCTGATTTTGCTGCGTCAATTGTGGCCGCTGCTGGTTGCCGGACTGCTTGCACTGCTGCTGCTGTCATTCGCTGTCTTGCGCCTGTTTCGACGCTTGATGCGCGTCCGAAGTACCTGAGACGCAGGGCCTGACAAGCAGGTGATCCTGTCGCCGATGACTTGGCCAGGCGCAAACTTCTCGGTTCAAAGGCCCCGAACATGAGGGCCGCGAAGCTCTCGAACAGAACCGCAGCTGCAACAAGTTGAAGCGGCCAGTGCCCTCGGCAACTGTGCGCCGGCGAGCTCAGGGATACATGGCAGCAAGGCTGTGATTCTGGCAGACTCGTTCCGCTCCGCGTCGGACCAGCGCTCAAGTACGTGGCGGGCATTGGACGAATCCTCCCATGAGTACGATTGGCTCGCGATTCATTCCACCCGCACTGCGCGCGGGTGGTGTTTTGCTGTCGCTGATCGCTGCCGCCTGGCTCGGCGCTTGCCGCAAGGAGCCGCCCAAGCTGGTGCCGGCGCCGCTCGAGGTGACCGTGCTCGAACTTCAGGCGCGCGATGTCCCGGTGACCAATGAGTATGTGGCGCAGACGCAGAGCTCGCAGGCAGTCAACATCCAGGCGCGGGTGTCCGGATTTCTCGACAAGCGGGTCTATACCGAAGGCTCAGTGGTCAAGGCGGGCCAGGTGCTGTTCCAGATCGATCCCAAGCCATTCCAGGTGCAGGTCGATGGCGCGGCCGCGGCGATGCAGCGCAACCAGGCCTCGCTCGAAGTCGCCACTGCCAATCTGAAGCGCACCAAGCCTCTTGTCGAGCAGAACGCGCTGTCGCAGAAGGACCTCGACGATGCACAAGGCCAGTACGAGCAGGCCGCCGCCGCGGTCGCGCAATCGAAGGCGCAGCTCGATTCGGCCAAGCTCGACCTGTCCTACACGACGATCACTTCGCCGGTGGCGGGCGTCACGAGTTTCTCGGCAGTCGCCGAAGGCACCTATGTCAGTTCGACCAACAGCCAGCTGACGACGGTGTCGGTGCTGACCCCGATGTGGGTCAACTTCAGCATTTCCGAGAACGAAGTCGAACGCATCCGCGCCAACATTGCCAAGGGCCAGCTGCGACTGCCGGTCGACCGGCAGATGGAGGTCGAAGTCGAACTCGGTGACAACGTGCTGTTTCCGCACACCGGCAGGATCACTTTCGCCGATCCCTCGTACAACTCGCAGACCGGCACGTTCCTGATCCGTGCCACCGTCGACAATCCGGATGGGGTGCTGCGACCCAACCAGTTCGTGCGCGCGCGGGTCATGGGCGCAGTGCGACCGAACGCGATCAAATCTGCCCGAGGCAGCCACTTTCCCAATCTGTTGGGACTCGATAGAGTGGCATTTCCAATTTTCGTTGCCCTGCCCTCTTGACTGTCATATCTTCATTGCTTGAGTGGACGATCGGGAGGGAATTAGCGTGCTGAAATTCTGGTTTGTTCTAGGTTGCTTCACCGCTGGACTAGGAGTCGCAGCAGGTGCTTTCGGTGCTCATGCGCTGAAACAACGCTTGCCCGCAGATCTGTTGAACGTTTTCGAAACAGGGGTTCGCTATCAGATGTATCACGCCTTTGGTTTGCTGGCGGTGGCCTTCGCCACGGATCGCTGGCCTGGCGTGAACTTCAACTTGGTTGGCTGGCTGTTTCTGATTGGTATCGTCCTCTTTTCGGGAAGTCTATACGCACTCTGCCTCAGCGGCATGCGGGTTCTGGGAGCGATTACGCCCCTCGGCGGACTCTGTTTTCTAACAGCTTGGGCGCTGCTGGCATGGGAAGTATGGTCAAGCCAGGGTTAGTTCTCGATACAAGAATGGCTCTTACGCTTCCAGGTCTCGATCTCAACGGACGAGCGACAGGGCGTCCCTACCAGTCCCTGCCGGTGTTTGCCTCAAAGAGCATGGCCAAGAGAAGATTTGAATCAGATCAATATGGACTAAACAATCTTCTCAATGACGATCCCTTGAAGCTCCGTCAGACGTTCTTCGCGACCCAGGTGCAGGTAAGTCAACTGATTCTGGTCGAGCCCCAATTGATTCAGGATCGTGGCGTGCAGATCTCGAAAGTGAACTCTGTCCTCGATGGCGTGAATTCCTAGATCGTCAGTCTTTCCGACAACAGTTCCTCCTTTGATCCCACCACCCGCCATCCACCAGGTAAATCCCGTGGGACTGTGGTCACGACCCAAAGTGGTGGAGTCATCCCCTTCAGCCAAGGCCGTTCGTCCGAACTCTCCACCCCAGACCACCAGCGTGGAGTCCAAAAGGCCCCGGCGCTTGAGGTCTTTCAGTAATCCCGCTACCGGCTTATCTGTCTGACCGGCAAGTCGGTGGTGATTCTCCTCGAGATCATTGTGCGCATCCCATTGCAAATCGCCGGGCCCTCCCCCCGCAACCACACAAACGAAGCGCACTCCCTTCTCGACCATCCGTCGAGCTAATAGGCAGCGCCGACCAAAATCGTCGGTGGGATGCTTCGCTATTCCGTACAGTGCCTTTGTTTCTTCCGGTTCTGTCGATATGTCCACCACCTGCGGCGCTTCGGTTTGCATGCGGAAAGCAAGCTCGTACGAGGCAATCTTGGCAGAGATCTCACTATCCTCCTTGGTCAAGTTGGCCTGCCCCAGATCCTTGATGAGATCAATCGCTCGCCGTCTTTGCTGTAGGCTGACCCCTTTGGGCAAATCTAGGTTCAAGATTGGACTCTCTCCTGAGCGGATCGTTGTTGGCTGATAAACCGCCGGCAAAAAGCCCTGCCCATACATGGGTTGACCCCCTTCCAGCGCTCCTTCAGGGGCAGGCATGACCACGTAGGAAGGCAAGGAATCGCTCTCCGCGCCCAATCCGTAAATAACCCAGGACCCCATGCTGGGAAATCCAGGGACTACTCTTCCACTCATCATCTGATACTGTGCGGCGGAGTGGACAATGATATCGCAATAACAGGAGCGGATGACGGCCATGTCGTCCACACATGCCCCAATGTTGGGCAAAAGGTCTGAAACTTCGATGCCTGACTTGCCATATTTCTGAAACGTGCGTCGCGAAGCGAGCAACCTAGCATTGGGTTTCAGGAATTGTGACCTGATAGGACCAAAACTGGAGGGTAGCGGTTGCCCCTCCAGTTTGTTGAGAAGCGGCTTGGGATCGAAGGTGTCCATCTGACTGGGTCCCCCAGCCATGAACAAGAGGATGACCGACTTAGCCTTGGCTTCCTTGTGGGGTTTCCTGGGCGCTAGGGGATTAAGGACTTCGGCTGTTGCGGCATGAAGCAGGTCGCGTTGAAGCAAGAATGCAAGCGCCATTCCGCCAAAACCCGCCGCCGATTGGCAGATGAATTCGCGCCGCGACTTCGGAACTCGAACATGGGATCCATCGTTTATCATGAGACCTCCTTCCCAAGAAGCCACAGAGGCACAGAGCCACGGAGAATGTCAAAGGGCATACCTTTTGATTCCATCTTTAGTCTAGAGTTGAAATTGATTAACAAGCCCAATTTCTTGCCTGTAATTCGCAAATAGGTCAAAATCTGGGCCTCGAAAACAGGATCAAATCTCTCAACGCTCTTGACCTCAACAATGACCATATCCTCAACCAGCAAATCGACACGATATTCCCCAATAGTTCTTCCTTTATAGATTACGGGTACGACGAGTTGCCGTTGATATTTCCAACCCGCGTCCTCAAGCTCGATGCAACAGGCTGACTCATAAGTACCTTCCAAAAGGCCCGGGCCGAGACGGCGGTGAACCTCGATAGCACACCCGATGATGCTTTCGGTGAGATGGTTTATGTCCATCCTCTGTGACTCTGTACCTCTGTGGCCAATTAGTTTACGTACAGAAAACCCGGCAGATTGAAGATCGCCAAAGCGAAGTCACGCAGCGCAGCTGCGGTCGCGGATCGAGTTTGTAAGTCATCCCTGACGGGCCCAGCCAGTTGAGCTCCTGGAGTACCTGCACACCCAAAAGCTGCTTCTGTTCTGTCAGGAACCGCCTACCCAGTTCGCGCTCTTTAGCGCTCGGAAGCCGACCTGTCGCCAAGCGAAACGCTCTCTCAACCAGCGCATCGGGATCAGAGCCGCTCTCCCTTAACAACCGTCCAACCAATTCGGCAGCTTGAGCATTGCTAAAATCTCCATTCATCAATTCCAAAGCCTGAAGGGCATGGGTACTCTGTTCACGGCGGGCGCAGGAGTTCTGCATGTCCGGTGAATCAAATGCCTCCATGAAAGGGAGTCGCAAATTACGTTTGGCAACTAGGTAAACACTACGACGGTTGTGCTCCCAGACGTCTGGTGTGGCGACCCACTGCTTCGGGTTATAAAGCTGCTTGGTGAGAGTCTGTTGCACGGGAACAAAGACTCCCGGACCGCCGGTCTTGAGATTCAAGTTCCCTGCCACAGAGAGCATGCTGTCGCGAAATTCCTCGGCCTCAAGCCTTCGACGGTTGAACCGCCAGAAGAGACGATTGTCCGGATCCTTCACCAGATTTGTTTGGGGAGTCTTCTCGGAGTCTCCCTCACTAGCCAATTGGTAGGCATTAGAAAGGACGATGAGACGGTGCATCGCCTTCACGCTCCATCGTTGTCTCACAAACTCAGTCGC
>CAVTND010000013.1:0-108952 GCA_963735955.1 uncultured beta proteobacterium
CGCTCGGCGCCCAGAGCCACGGCGTGATCGAGAAAGGCCTTGAACTGATCTCTGCATTGCAGAGCACGTCGGGGTTCGGCGTGCGGCCGGCTGCATACTCGCGCAGAAACTCAGCGAACACGCGGTCCTTGTATTCGGCGGCGAAGTTCACCGCTTCCAGGGGCACGCCGATCACGTCGGCCGCGGCCGCTGCGTCGATCAGGTCCTGACGGGTCGAGCAATACTCGTCGTCATCGTCGTCCTCCCAGTTTTTCATGAACAGGCCGACCACTTCATGGCCCTCCTGCTTCAGCAGCCAGGCTGCGACAGAGGAGTCGACTCCGCCGGACATGCCCACCACGATCCGCGGTTTCATTGCCTCGCCGAGGGGTGCGAATGGAGCAGGTCCAACGGGAAGCGCTGCCCGCGGATGAAGTCAGCGAGACACTGCATGACAAGTGGGCTGCGGTGCTCGGCCGAGCGGGCGCGAATCTCCTGCGGCGTCAGCCACACCGCCTGCACAATGCCGCGGTCGAGGGCGCGGCCGACTTCGTGCACTCCGAGATTGCCGGCAAATGCGAAGCGCAGAAAGGTGACCGCCTGACTGGAGTCCGGCGCTGGCGTGCTCCACATGTACACACCGAGCAGGGCCTGCGGAGTAAAGCGGTAGGCAGTTTCCTCGAGGGTTTCGCGCGCACAGGCTTCGACCAGCGACTCGCCCGGATCAAGATGGCCGGCTGGTTGATTGAGCCGTATGCCCTGGTTGGTTTCTTCCTCGACCAGCAGGAAGCGGCCGTCATGTTCGATGACAGCGGCAACCGTGACATTGGGTTTCCAGGGGGCGGGACATTGGAGTTCGGGGTGCAGCGGGCGCGATCCGGGACCGAAGGCCAGGCCGGCGCCCAGAGCGGGTGCGAAAACTGTGGGCTTTCGCGTAAAGTCTCAATTCTATCTGGCCGCAAGAGGCGGGCCTCGAGCAAACTGAACTTGGCTTGAGCTTTGCGGAATCTCAGGGCCCGATTTTCGGCAGCGGTCATAACAACAAGGAGAGGGACTTCCATGAGGATCGGAGTGCCCGCGGAAACCCGGCCGGGCGAAACTCGCGTTGCCGCCACACCCGAGACGGTGAAGAAACTTGTGGCCGGCAAGCACACGGTGGTCGTTCAGTCCGGCGCAGGCACGACGGCGGCGTTTCCGACCATGCTGATGCGGCAGCAGGTGCAACGATCGGATCGCTTGCCGATGCGGTGGGCGCTGACATGGTGCTCAAGGTCCGCCTGCCCGAGGCCTGGAACTCGCCTCCATGAAGAAAGGGGCTGTGCTGATCGGCATGCTCGAGCCCTTCAATAATGATGGCATCGCTGCCCTGAACGCTGCGGGTCTGACTGCCTTTTCGCTGGAAGCTGCGCCGCGGATCACACGGGCTCAGAGCATGGACGTGTTGTCGTCGCAGGCGTAAATCGCCGGCTACAAGGCGGTGATGTTGGCGGCGACAACGTAGTCGCCTGCTTTAGCCGATGATGATGACGGCGGCCGGAACGATCACGGCCGCGCGGGCCCTGATTCTCGGGGCAGGAGTGGCAGGGCTGCAGGCGATCGCGACTGCCAAGCGTCTCGGTGCCGTGGTCGAGGCCTCGGATGTGCGGCCGGCCGTCAAGGAGCAGATCGAGTCGCTCGGTGCGAAGTTCGTCGATGTGCCCTACGAGACCGACGAGGAACGCGAGATTGCGCAGGGCGTCGGCGGCTATGCGCGCCCGATGCCGGCATCCTGGATGCAGCGTCAGGCGGCCGCCGTCGGCGAGCGCCTCAAGCAGACCAACATCGCAATCACGACCGCGCTGATACCGGGACGCAAGGCGCCGGTGCTGATTACCGAGGAAATGGTCAAGGCAATGCAGCCTGGCGCCGTCATCGTCGACATGGCGGTCGAACAGGGTGGTAACTGCGCGCTCTCTGAGCTCGGCAAGACCGTCATACGGCACGGCGTGCAGATCATCGGCCAGCCCAACATTCCGGCCACGGTGCCGACCGATTCGTCGGCCTTGTACGCGCGCAATTTGCTCGATTTCCTGAAACTGGTGGTCGACAAGGACGGCGGCTTCGTGCTGCCGGCTGACGACGACATCGTGCAGGCCTGCCTGATGTGCAGCGCGGGCGAGATTCGGCGCAAGAACTGAGCAACGAGGGAAAGTGCAGCCATGGAAACCATCAGCCCGATCGTCACCAATCTGATCATCTTTGTGCTGGCGATCTATGTCGGCTATCACGTCGTGTGGAACGTCACCCCGGCCCTGCATACGCCGCTGATGAGCGTGACCAATGCGATCTCCGCCATCATCATCGTCGGCGCCATGCTGGCCGCCGCCATGACGACCACGGGTCTCGGCAAGACGATGGGGGTGCTCGCGGTCGCCCTGGCCGCGGTCAACGTGTTCGGTGGTTTCCTCGTCACTCGCCGGATGCTCGAGATGTTCAAGAAAAAAGAGCCGAAGAAGATCGAGGTCAAGAAATGAAAACGCCGCAAACCATGCGTGCTGCAGCCTCTGTCGCCGGCCTTTCGGTGCGGTCTGTTAGGTCAGATCGGCGAGTTGCGGAAACCGGGCTGATCGGCGCAGGAGCACAGCGATGAACTTCAGCATGAACGTCGTCATCCTGCTGTACCTCGTTGCATCGATCTTCTTCATCCAGGCGCTGAAAGGGCTATCGCACCCGACCACTTCCCGGCGCGGCAACGCCTTCGGCATGGTCGGCATGGCGATCGCGATCGTCACGACGGTCGCATTGATCTACAAGCTGGCGCCGCAGATTGCGACCGTCGGCATGGCCTGGGTCCTGGGAGGGCTGCTGGTTGGCGGCACGGCCGGAACCATCATGGCCAGGCAGGTGCAGATGACCAAGATGCCGGAGATGGTCGCCTTCATGCACTCGATGATTGGTCTGGCCGCGGTGTTCATCGCGATCGCGGCGGTGGCCGAGCCGGCGGCGTTCAGCATCGCTGATCCGGCGGGCGCGATTCCGATCGGAAACCGGATCGAGCTTTTCATCGGCGCCTTTGTCGGAGCGATCACGTTTTCAGGTTCGGTCATCGCCTTCGGCAAGCTCTCGGGCAAGTACAAGTTCCGGTTGTTCCAGGGCGCGCCGGTGGTGTTCTCTGGCCAGCACATGCTGAACCTTGCACTCGGTATTGCGATGTTTACCCTCGGCGCCTGGTTCGCGGCAACGCAGGGCTGGCCGGCGTTCTGGGGCATGCTGGCGATCGCCTTCGTGCTCGGTGTGCTGATCATCATTCCGATCGGCGGGGCCGACATGCCGGTCGTGGTGTCGATGCTCAACAGCTATTCAGGCTGGGCGGCGGCCGGCATCGGCTTCTCGCTCAACAACTTCATGCTGATCGTCGCGGGCTCGCTGGTTGGGTCGAGCGGCGCAATCCTGTCCTACATCATGTGCAAGGCGATGAACCGCTCGTTCTTCAACGTGATCCTTGGCGGCTTTGGTGGCGAGGTCGCGGTGGCAAGCGGTGCCAAGGAGCAGCGGCCGGTGCGCTCGGGCTCGCCCGACGATGCCGCATTTCTGCTGGAGAACGCCGAGACCGTGATCATCGTTCCGGGCTATGGCCTCGCGGTGGCGCGGGCCCAGCATCCCCTGAAGGAGCTCGGCGACAAGCTGATCGCCAAGGGCGTCAAGGTGAAGTACGCGATTCATCCGGTGGCGGGCCGCATGCCCGGACACATGAATGTGTTGCTGGCCGAGGCCGAAGTGCCCTACGACCAGGTGTACGAGATGGAAGACATCAACGGCGAGTTCGGCGAGGCTGATGTGGCGCTGATCATGGGCGCGAACGATGTCGTCAATCCGGCGGCGAAGGATCCGAAGTCGGCGATCGCCGGCATGCCGATCCTCGAGGCATACAAGGCGAAACAGGTCATCGTCAACAAGCGCTCGATGGCGAGCGGCTATGCCGGTCTCGACAACGAACTCTTTTACATGCCGCGCACGATGATGGTGTTCGGCGACGCGAAAAAAGTGGTCGAGGAGATGGGCAAGGCGGTGCAGTAGATCTGCACGTGCGCGATGGATCGACCCAGCGCCGCTGGCAAGCCGTGTACCCGTTTACAGCCCGCCGGCCGCGGTCGCCTTGTGTTCCAGGACCTGAATCTTCAACCAGACTTTCTGACTGAGCGCAGCGGCACTGCGCTCCAGATCGTTGGCTACTTCCGTCACAACCGGGTCGGGAAAGCTCTGGACGTACAGCACCGCGACCTTGGCCGCCAGTGACAGCATTTCCGAGCAATAGTCGAGATAGCGGGCCAGTTCATGCGGAGTCAGCACGCGCCGCGGCGATGACGGCGTTGGTGACGAGACGGCGGCTTCGGCGCTCGGATCCTTGGTCAGCTGGTGCATGTCGATCACATGAATGATCGATCGCAATTCATGCAAGGCGGACAAGGCGCGCCTGCGCTTCCATCGCTCCTCGAGCCGAAACAGGAAGAACAGTGACGCGCCGGCCAGCAGGAGCAGGCTGAGGCCGGCATCGATGCCCTGGATGGTGCCGGCCATGTCGTCGCTCGCTCGCGTCGAGGTGACGATGAATGCCACCACGGCCGCCAGCAGCCCCGCGGCCACCAGCAATACCGCGGCTATGAATACACGCAGGCCGATGTTCGGAGCTTCGATTTCGTTCGAGCGTGAACGCGTCTGGCGTGCGGTTTCCGTGAGTTCGGCGCAGATCCGACCGAGTCCGGCGCCGGGGAAGCGCTCCGTTATGCGGCGCTCGAGCTGCTCGAGGGTCGCAATGATCTTTCCGGCATCGAGCGCGCGAAACATTGATCAGCTTGAAGCCAGGCGCTCGTCGATCCACTCGATCCAATGCATGACTGGAGTGTCGGTGCCGCTGGCCAGATGAGTGATGCAGCCGACATTGGCGGACAGGATCGCCTCGGGCTGCGTGGCCTGCAAATGCGTCAGACGACGGTCGCGCAATTGTTTCGACAATGCGGGCTGCAGCACTGAATAGGTGCCGGCCGAACCACAGCAGAAATGGCTTTCGGCGGCCGGCATCACCTGTGCGCCGAGTTCGCGTAACGTGGCTTCGACGGTGCCGCGCAGCTTCTGGCCATGCTGCAGTGTGCAGGGTGAGTGAAACACGAGCTTGCCGGAGGGCGTGCCGATCTTTCGCTTCAGCTCGCCGCTGTAACTCGCTAGCAGTTCTGACAGGTCGCGTGTCAGTGCACTGACGCGCTGCGCCCGGGCAGCGTAGGCGGGGTCGCGCGCGAGCAGATGTCCGTACTCCTTGACCTGGGCACCGCAGGCACTGGCATTCATCACAATGGCAATCAGCCCATCGTCTTCGGAATGTTCGACGTAAGGCCACCAGGCATCAATGTTGCGCCGGGCGTCGGCAAGACCGCCGTCGTGATCACTCAAGTGATAGCGGAGCGCGCCGCAGCAGCCGGCCGCGGCCGGGCGCAGGGTCTCGATACCGAGCGCGTCGAGCACGCGCGCGGTGGCGGTGTTGATATTCGGGGCCATCGACGGCTGAACGCAGCCTTCCAGCAGCAGCACCTTGCGCTCATGCGAGCGCGCTGGCCAGGAACCCGGGTTGCGCCGGGCCGGCACCTTGGCTCTCACCGACGGCGGCAGCAAAGGCCGCACCCACTGGCCAAGCCGCATCGCAGGCGCGAACAGCGAACTGGTCAAGCCTTCGCGCAGTGCCATTCTTGCCAGCCGCTGCCCGGCAGGGCGGGTTACATGATCGTCGACGATCTTGCGACCAATGTCGACCAGCCGCCCGTACTGGACACCCGACGGGCAGGTGGTCTCGCAGTTGCGACAGGTAAGGCAGCGATCGAGATGAAGCTGGGTCTTGGCGCTGACTTCATGGCCTTCGAGGACCTGCTTCATCAGGTAGATGCGTCCACGCGGTCCGTCGAGCTCGTCACCGAGCAGCTGGTAGGTCGGGCAGGTCGCCGTGCAAAAGCCGCAGTGCACGCACTTGCGCAGGATGGCGTCGGCCTCTTTGCCCTCGGGCGTGTCCTTGATCCAGTCGGCCAGCGCAGTCTGCATTGAGTCAATCGATCTGCAAAGGTGAAGTGAATAGTCGGGCGATTGAAGTATGCCGCGGCCAGCGAGTTGGGTCCGTCCGGCGCAGCTCAGAAGTCCACGTACATGCGGCCGCGGTTGAACAGGCCGTGTGGGTCGAACTCGGATTTCAGTCGACGGTGCACCCGTGCAAGTACTGGATCGAGCGGATGAAAGGCGAGGCCGTCTTCAGGGCCGCCACGAAAACGCGTGGCATGGCCGCCAGCCTCGCGCGCCCGAGCGCGGATTGCGGCCGCCGGCGCTTCGCCTGCAATCCAGCGCTGGCCGCCGCCCCATTCGATCAGCGAGGGGCCGAGCGCAAGCGGCGCACAGGTCGATGGCACGGCAATGCGCCACAGTGCGGTGTTAACTTGAAGGCTGCCGAAAAACGGCGCCGTCTGTTCGCGCACCGATAGCCAGAACTCTGAGCCGTCGAAGGATTCGCCGCCCAGCTTGGTGACGGCGGCGCGCACACCGGCTTCGGCACCGGAAAGTCGAACCGACAGCACGCCATCGCTCCACGTGGTAGCCGAGATCGGCACGGGCTGTCCGCCCCATTCATTGACGCGCCGGATGGAATCCGCCTCGCCAAGTTCGAACCGCAGCGACTGCTCGGCCACCGGCCGTGGCAGTACTTTCAGCGAGACTTCAAGAATGACGCCGAGTGTGCCCATCGAGCCGGCCAGCACGCGCGCGACGTCGTAGCCGGCGACATTCTTCATGACGCGTCCGCCGAAGCTGAGCACCTGGCCCGCCGCATCGAGCAGGCGCGCACCGAGGACAAACTCGCGCACCGGACCAGCAGCAAGGCGCCGCGGTCCGGCCAATCCGCTGGCAATGGCGCCGCCGACAGTGGCGTTGCCGAAATGCGGTGGCTCGAAGGGCAGCATCTGACCCTGCGCCGCCAGAGTTGCTTCGAGTTCCTTCAGCGGTGTGCCGCAGCGTGTCGTGACGACAAGCTCGGTCGGCGCGTAGTCGACGATGCCACAGTAGGGGCGCGGGTCGAACAAGTCGCCTGCGCCGGCATTGCCATAGAAATCCTTGGTCCCGCCGGCGCGGATTCTGAGCGGCCGGCGCGCGGCATTGGCGGCGCGCACGCGCTCCTGCAGTTCGCGCAGGACCGCGTCCATCAGAAGTTCGCATCCATCAGAAACGGGGCAGTTCGGGAAACTTCAGAGCGCCGCCGTGCACATGAATCTTGCCGTATTCCGCGCACCGGACCAGGCTGGGAATCGCCTTGCCCGGATTGAGAAGGCCGGGCGGATCGAAAGCGCGCTTGACGGCAAAAAATGCCTCGAGCGTGGGCGCATCGAATTGCTGGCACAGTTGGTGGATTTTTTCCACGCCGACTCCATGCTCGCCCGTCACCGTTCCGCCGACGGCAATCGAAAGTTCAAGGATCTCGAAACCGAACTGCTCGGCACGTAGCACCGAATCCGGATCATTGGCGTCGAACATGATCAGCGGATGCAGATTGCCGTCGCCAGCGTGAAACACATTGGCGCAGCGCAGCCGGTACTTGCGCTCCATTTCGCCGATAGCCTTGAGCACTTCACCGAGTCGCCTGCGCGGGATCGTGCCGTCCATGCAGTAATAGTCCGGCGAAATGCGGCCGACCGCAGGAAACGCCGCCTTGCGCCCGGCCCAGAAGCGCAGTCGCTCAGCCTCGGACTGCGATACGGCCAGCCGCGTCGCGCCATTGGCTTCGAGCACGGCCTTGATGCGCCCGATCTCTTCGTTAACTTCCTCCGGCGTGCCGTCTGATTCGACCAGCATGATGGCCTCGGCCTCGAGGTCATAGCCCGCCTGCACAAAGGGCTCGACCGCAGCCGTGGCCGGCTTGTCCATCATCTCCATTCCGGCCGGAATGATGCCGGCGGCGATCACCGCTGCGACCGCTTCCCCGGCGCGCTCGATATCGTCGAACGAAGCCATCACGACCTGCTGGGCGAGCGGCTTGGGCACCAGCTTGACGGTAGCTTCCGTGACGACCAGCAGCATGCCCTCGGAGCCGACCACCAGAGACAACAGGTCATAGCCTGCGGCGTCCGGCGCGGCGGAGCCGATTTCGACGATCTCGCCTTCGACCGTGATGCCGCGTACCCGCATTACGTTGGACAGTGTCAGCCCGTACTTCAGGCAATGCACGCCGCCAGAATTCTCGGCGATATTGCCGCCGATCGTGCAGGCGATCTGGCTCGATGGATCCGGTGCGTAGTACAGGCCGAGGTGCGCGACCGCTTCGGAGATCGCCAGATTGCGTACTCCAGGCTGAACGACGGCGGTGCGCGCCAGTGGGTCGATGGTGAGGATGCGACTGAACTTGGCCATCGAGAGCAGAACGCCACGCCCATGGGGCAGTGCGCCGCCTGACAGTCCGGTGCCGGCGCCGCGCGGCACGATCGGCACCTGCAGTTCGAAGCAGGTGCGGATAATTTGCGCGGCCTCGGCCTCGGTCGCCGGCATCGCAACCACCATCGGCAGCTGACGGTACAGGGTAAGCCCGTCGCATTCGAACGGGCGCGTGTCCTCCTCGCGCCACAGCAGGGCATGGTCCGGAAGGAAGCCGCGCAGTGCGGCCACCACCGCGCGCTGGCGTTCGACATCCACCGGGCCGACGCCCTCGAGCGGAATGCGATCGGCAAGCAACTGCGAGGCAGGGTCAGGCGCCGAACGGGAAGCAAGCGGCGAACGGGCATTCATGCGTGTGACGGTATCACGCAGGCTGCGGCGGCGCTGCACTGCCTGAGTCGGCTTCCGCTCACCTTTGCGCCATGGTCAAGTGGTCGATCTGAGCTCGCACAGCCAGGTCCTCAAGTATCCTTTCGCTGCCGGCTGGAAGACTGACCTCGACACTTGTCAACGACCCGGGCGCCAGGCTGGTCGGCTCCGCATGAAAGAATCGCAGGATTGAGCGGCCCTTGCCCGCGCCTTCTCCGGCATAGACGGTCAGTTTCAGACCGTCCAGTCGAGCCGACGTAGGATTGCCCACCCGCAGTCGCAGCTTGTAACCCCCAGCGCTTGCCCCTGCCGCCTCGCAGCTGACGGTGAGCGCAATGAATTGCGTGGGCAGGACTTCGGTATTGCGTCGCGCGCAGTCAAGCCTGGCAATGCCGTCGCGCTCTTCGAACACCTGGCGGGCCATGGTCTCAACCATTGACACGCGCGGGTCGAGATCCTCGGCCTGGTCTCGGAGCAAGCGCAGTTCCTCCTTCAGCGCGGTCAACTCAATTTTGAGTGCGAGCAGGGGTTCCGGATTCTGTTGGCAGCCTAAGAGAACAAGCCCCGCTACAAGCAGAAAGGCTCCTGTCTTCATCGCTGATCTCCGCCGTGCTTTGAGAAGGTCCGAGGTCGTCGCAGATTTCATCGGTCGTCTCCTCTGTTTGGTGATGACGGCCGATTGTGGGACAGAGATGCAGGCGCCTGCGCTGAAACCTCCTCAGTGCAAGGCTGAGTCCGATTCAGTCGAGTGGAGGTGCGCGGACCGCGACACGTAACCAGTCGGTAAACGCGCGTACCTCGGCTCGGTCCAGATCCGCACCATGGAGCAATAGCCAATAGGCATGTGGCGACGCGGCCGATAGCGGCACGACTTCTTGCAGGACTCCCGCGGCGAGCCAATGCGCGACGATCGTGCGACGCGCCAGCGCAATTCCGTGGCCGGCGATTGCGGCTTCCATCAGCAATCCCACGTCGTTGTACTGGACGCCGCCGCCGGGCTCTGGCCAGTCAAGCCCCGCTGCGGCGAGCCACGGACGCCAGGGCTCGAGCGGACTGCGCAGCAGAACCGCGCGGGACAGCGAGGCTGGAGTGCCGAACGGACCGGCCCTCCGCACATAGGCCGGACTGGCGACTGGAAAGACCGGCTCGCTCAGCAGCAGCTCGCAGTGATCGGCGTCCGCATACTGGCCCGCACCGTAGCGGACTTCAACGTCGGCCTCACCGGCCTTGACGTCGAGCAGCGGGATGGTCAGCTGCAATTCCAGTTCGATGTCCGGATGCGTGCGCGTGAACTGCACAAGGCGCGGCACCAGGATATTGCGCGCAAAGGTGGGCGGCACCGCCACCAGCAGGCGGCTGCGCCCTGCGGCGCGTGGTGCCGGCAGGGCCGCCAGATTCGCAATGGCTGCCCGTGCGGCGGCTGCATAGGCAATCGCGTGCGGCGTCAGGGTCAACGGCTGAGGTCGTGCGATCAAGGGCTGGCCCAGCCACTGCTCAAGTTGACGCAGGCGATGGCTGATCGCGCTCGGTGTCACGCACAGTTCATCGGCCGCCGACACCACGCTGCCCAGCCGAGCGACCGCCTCGAGGGCCTGCAGGCAATGCATGGGTGGCAGGCGTTGCACGGTCATACCTTCGTTTGCGGCACTGGGGCCGCTTCTTTGGTTCGCGGCAATTTTCGTGCAGGCCGACGATTTCCGCTGGTGGCTGCCGAAGCACACCGCAGGCGCATCACTTGGGCGGAGCCACAACTACACCGCGCAATCCAGCCCGTTCGATCGCGGAATTGACCAATCCATCCGCTTTCGACTGCTCAACGAAGACTCCGACGTAGGTCGCCGCAGCGGTGTTGCGGCCCTTGGGCACTCCGGCTCCGATGGGCTCGACGAGAAAGCGACCCTCGAGCACGCGCGATCCTGGCAGCTTGTCGGCTTCAATGAAAAGCGCTGTCTTGGTTGCCGCGATGACGTCCGCCTTTCCGGCTCCGAGCAACGAGTACAGGTCTGCTGCACTGGCCGCACGAACCAGCACCGCGTTCTTCAGCGTGCGTGAAAGCTCGACGTCGGATCCGCCCTTTTCGAGCACGCCGACTCGGACCGCGGGTTTGTCGATATCCGCGATACCCGCAATTGGAGCCCCGGCGCGAACCAGGTAGCCCAGCTCGACTTCCATATAGGGCGCAGCGAAGTCGACCGCCATCGCACGCTCGGCATTGATTCCCATGAGCGCGACATCGAAATCGTCGGACTTGGCGCCGCCGATCATCGCCGATACGTTTGAATAGACGACCGGATGGAACGGCACGTCGAGGCGACGGGCGAGGTCCTGTCCGAGATCGATCGCCACACCTTTCAGTTCCCCTGTCGTGGGGTTCTTGGTCACATAGATCGAGGCTGAGACGAAGGCGACGCGGAGCTTGCCCGTCGGCGTCAACGCCAGCTTTGCCTCCGGGCTTGGGCCGGTCTGCAGTCCGGCGCAGCCAACGAAGATCACTCCGACGATGCCCGCGTACAGCCAGTCACGCAGTTTCATCGCATCCTTCCCGACTGGAAGTCCTGGAAGTTTCAGCCTATAGGGGAGCAGAAGCTCGCGCCAGTCGCGCTGCATCACTGACAGTCACTGGCGGCGATTCTCGCGTGGCATTCCAGCCAACGGTCGAAGCCAGCCGCTGCAAAGTGGAAGCCAGGCGGTTTGGGCAGTTGAGGGATGATCGGGGAAACACGGCAGAAACACGGGGATGCTCTGATGCTGCGCCCAGCGGGAAAAACGGAAATGTTGATCGAGGCATTGCACGGCGCATTGCGGCGCCGCGGCCGGATGATCGGTCGCGTCATTCTGTCGCTCGCGTGTGGCGCAACCCTCGCTTCCTGCGCCGGGCCACAGCCGCCCGCAAGGCCCGTTGCCGCGCCGCCAACGCCGATCGTTCTGCCGCCGGCGCCATGGCGCGACGGCGGTGAACTGCTCGTGCAGCGCGGGACCTGGCAGTGGAACGATGCCCGCCGTGAGCGCACGATCCGCGCGCGCTGGGCCGCGCCGGGCGATGCGCCGGCGCAGGCTTTGATCCTCGTGCTGCCAGGGCTCGCGCGCGGCGTCGAGGCACCGGCCATCCTGATGGACTCGCTCGCCGGCGCCGGGTTCGCGGTCGTTGCCCTCGGTCATCCCGGCAATGACGACAGCGTGTGGCAGAGCCCGGCCGCGCGCCACGCCGATTTCAAGCTGGCGGCGCGGCGCATGTATTCAGCGGCCGAGTTGACCGAGCGCGGCGATGATGTGCGTTTCGTGCTGGACGCCATCGAGCGCGAGGCACCGTCCTGGTTAAGACTGGCGCCATCGCATCGCACGGGACTCATCGGCATCGACCTCGGAGCGCAGACCGCACAGTGGCTGGTCGGCGAACAGATGACGCGCGAGCTCACTTCGGTGGCGTCGCCGCGCCTGAGCGCGGCCGCCCTGCTCGGACCGTATGTCGGCTTCGACGGACCCTCCCTGCACCAGCGTTACCAGGGCATCTCCGTGCCGCTGCTCGTGGTGTTCGGCGCCGGAGAAACGGATCCCTACGGGCTGGGCATGACCGCTGCGCAGCGTCGTGCGATGGTGGGCGCGATGACCAACGCGCGGGTGACCGAAATCCGCACCCCTGCCTCGGTCGTGTCGCTGCTGTATCCGTCGTCCGCAGGCATCACATCACCCGACGAGGCAGCCGCCAGGATGCCGGGCAAGTCTGGGGCTGGCGGTATGCCGCCGCCGGGCTCCCGCAGCGGCCGAGGTGGATCCGGAGGGGCGCCTACGGCGCGCGAGACGGATGAGGGCGGGCCGCCGGGAACAGGCATGCCCGGAATGGGTCTGTCGTCGCCTTCCAGTGCTTCCAGCGAGCGTCTGTCGATGATCGCGATGATGCTGTCGTTGCGCGCCTTCTTTGAAGCCGAGTTACTCGGCAACGCCGATGCACGCGAATGGCTCGAGGGACGTCACCCGGGGCCGGTGCAGTGGGCGACCTACGCAGCGGGCCGCTCCGGCGTGGCGCCGGTGGCGACGCCCGCCAAGCCCTGAGCTCAGGCGGTCGATTCGAAGCGCGCAACGATTGCGCGGTGCCGCTCGTTCCAGTTCTTCAGCCCTTCATTGCGCTTTTCAAAAGTGTTCGCGAAAAACGCGAGTGAGAGCTCCTGTGTCGCTGCCTTGACCTGCGCGTTAAGCTGCACGCCGCCGGTGCCGGCGCGATCGGTGAACATGCTGTGGGATCCGCCCTCGTAGACGACCAGGGTCTTGCGTGCGCTGCCGGTGGCCTCGAACACCGAGATGCGATCGCTGGGCGGCGAGTAATAGCCGGGCACGTGGATCGCGTCCTCGGTGGCCGTCACGTGCAAGCTTGGCACCTCGATTCCGCGCAGAATCGCGCCCGTGTCCGGGGCTCCATAGAACGGCGGCGCCGAGATCACAATCGCCGCGGCAAGTCTTCGATCCCGAAGATCGAGTGTCGTGCCGTTGCGCGCAACGCGTGCGCCGGTCGCGAGCAGGACGGTGTTGGCGCCATAGGAATGGCCCGCTGCGATCACGCGCTCATGGTTGACGTGCTCGCCGAAGTTCGACTCCATGAGCTGGTCCAGAGCGAAGCGCAGGTCATGGGCTCGATGCAGGGCCTCGCCTTCCTGCGCGGCGTCCTGCAGACGACCGATCAGGCTGAAGGGATTGCCGGTCCACAGCGCGCGGTCGCTGCCGACATGCTGGACGTGCAGGCTGGCCACCCCGTTGCGAGCGAAGTGTGTGCCGAGGTAGCTGTAGCCGCGCCGCGAACCGCCGATGCCGTGGGAGAAGACCACCAGGGGCGTACCAGCTGAGTCGACCGACTGCGGCCAGTACAGCCGAACCGGCACGCTGCGGTCACGCGCCGCATCCGTCCAGTCAGCCTCATGGACCGAGAAGGCCGGGGCCGAGACGCTGGCCGGCGCGGGTTCGGCGCTGAAGGCGCCCGGGGCGCTGCGCGCACGCAGAGGAAAGAACGCCGCCGCACCGGCGGCGAGGGCGAGCGCGGGAACGGTCACCAGCAAGTGGCGCCGCCTCAGTTCAAGCGCGACTGGTCTTTTATGCACACGAGTTCTCATGAATCAATGGCTTCGAAAGTCGGAGATTGGAAAAGTGAACTATCAGACTGCGGTGTCAGACCGGGTTGCAGGGATTCGGTTCTCCGCAGAGCGACGAAACAGCTGTCGGCAACGGATGATGGCGTCGTCGACGTAGGTAAACACCACGGGAATCACCAGCAGGGACAGGAAGGTGCTGGTGATCAGGCCGCCGATCACGACGATCGCCATCGGTGCGCGAAAACTCGGATCGGTGCCCAGTCCGATCGCGATCGGCAGCATGCCGGCGCCCATCGCTACCGTGGTCATGACGATTGGCCGCGCGCGCTTGCGGCAGGCATCGAGCAGGGCATGCCAGCGATCCAGTCCGTGATCGCGCCGCGCGAGAATTACATAGTCGATCAGCAGGATCGAGTTCTTGGTCGCAATGCCCATCAGCATGATCAGCCCGATCATCGATGGCATCGACAGTGCCGTATGGGTGACGAAAAGGGCCAGGAAAGCACCCGGGATCGACAGCACCAGGGCGGCGAGAATCGTGACCGGCTGCACGAAATCCTTGAACAGCAGCACCAGCACGATATAGATGCAGAGCACGCCCGTGGCCATCGCCAGGCTGAAGCTCGCGAACAGTTCGTTCATTGCTTCGGCATCACCGACCGTGGTCTGAGTCACACCGGGCGGCAGATTCAGCAGGCTGGGCAGGGCGAGGGCCTGGCTTTCCACCTCCCCAAGGGGCTGCTGATTCAATTCAATCTCGAAGTTGATGTTGCGCAGGCGGTTGAATCGGTCAATCTCGGCGGGACCGCCGTCGATGCTGAGGGTGGCGACATTGCCGAGCATCACCGGTCCGTGCTTGCCCGGCACGCTGAGGCGCTCAAGCAATGAAAGGTCCTGCCGCGCCTCGGGCGGCAGCTTGACGACGATCGGCACCTGGCGTTGCGAAAGATTGAGCTTCGCCAGACTCTGGTCGTAGTCGCCGGCGGTGGCGATACGGAGTGTGTCGGCGATCGCGGCCGAAGTCACCCCGAGGTCCGCTGCCTTGGCGAAGTCGGGCCGCACCACGAGCTCGGGCCGCACCAGGCTCGCCGTGTTGGTGATCGAGCCGATTCCCGGAATCGTGCGCAATTCACGCTCGACTACGCGCGCATGCGCCGCCAGCGCCTGGCCGTTTTCGCTGGCGAGCACGAGGATGTATTTTTCGGCGGAACCGCCGAAGCCAACCGTCACGCGCACACCGGGCAGTGCGCTCAGTGCCTCGCGCAGCTGGCGCTCGACCTCCTGCTTGCGCAGGCCGCCGCGCTCCGAGCGCGGAGTCATGTTTATCGTGAGAGTGGCCTTGCGTGCTTCGGCTGCGCCGCGCGGCGCAAACGGGTCGGACGCCGGCCGCGCCGCCACCGATCGCCGTGTAGACCATCTTGACGTGGGGATTGCGTTGCACGATCGCACGCGCCTCTTCCGCCAGCGCAAAGGTCTGCTTGAATGTGCTGCCCGGCGGCAGGGCCAGATAGACCTGCGTCTGCGACAGATCGTCGGGCGGGATGAAGCCGGTCGGCAGCAGCGGCACCAGCGAGAATGAGCCAAAGAAGAAGACGGCCGCAGCGCCCATCGTGGTCGACCCGGTGGCGCAGGCACCATTTCGCCCATCGCGTGTAGATCTTCATCCAGCGCGCCTCGGCGTCGGTCCCTTGGGCGGACGCAGCAGGTAGGCCGCCATCATCGGCGTCAGCATGCGCGCCACGACCAGCGAGAAGAACACCGCGATCGAGGCGGTCCAGCCGAACTGCACGAAGAACTTGCCCGGCACGCCGGCCATGAACGCGGTCGGCAGGAACACCGCGATCAGCGTGAACGTGGTGGCGATCACCGCCAGCCCGATCTCGTCGGCCGCTTCCATCGCGGCCTGGTAAGGCGTCTTGCCCATGCGCAGGTGGCGCATGATGTTTTCGATTTCGACGATGGCGTCGTCGACCAGGATGCCGACCACCAGCGACAGCGCCAGCAGGGTCATGCCGTTCAGCGTGAAGCCCAGCAGGTACATCGCCGCGAAGGTCGGAATGATCGACAGCGGCAGCGCGGTGGCCGATACCAGCGTTGCGCGCCAGTCGCGCAGGAAGAACCAGACCACGAGGACCGCCAGCAGCGCGCCTTCGATCAGCAGCCACATCGAGCCTTCGAAGTTCTCCTGCACTGGGTCGACAAAGTTGAAGGCCTCGGTGATCGTCGATGTCCGGGTGTTCTGCCTTGAGCTTCGCCAGCTCGGCCTGCACGCCCGTCGCGACATCGACTTCGCCGGCGCCACGCGTGCGCGTGATTTCGAAGCCGACCACCGGTTTGCCATTGAGCAAGGCGGCCGAGCGCTGTTCGGCAAAGGTGTCCGTGACGGTCGCGACCTGATCGAGGCGTACGCGTGCGGCCATCTGACAGCACGATGTCCAGCCTGGACAGCTCGTCGGCCGACTGCACGGTCGCGATGGTTCGGACCGACTGCTCTGCTCCACCGATATCGGCTCTACCGCCCGAGGCTTCCTGCTGGATCTGGCGCAGCTGGCGCGAGATATCGGCCGCGCTGGCATTGAGCGCCAGCAGGCGTGATGGATCGAGTTCCACGCGCACTTCGCGATCGACGCCGCCGACGCGCGCAACGGCGCCCGACGCCCCGCACCGACAACATGCGCTTGGCAATCGTGTTGTCGACGAACCAGGACAGTGCCTCGTCGTCCATGCGGCTCGACGCCACGGTGAAGGTGAGGATGGGCGTGCCGGACAGATTGATCTTGGAGATGGTCGGGTCGCGCAGGTCTCCAGGCAGGTCCGAGCGGATGCGCGCAACCGCGTCGCGCATATCGTCGAGCGCTTCCTGGGTTGGCTTCTCCAGCCGGAACTCGACGTCGTCACCGAGGCCGTGCCGTCCTGCACCTTGGTGTAGATGTTCTTCACACCCTGCAGGGTGGCGACCGAGTTTTCAATCTTGCGCGCGACCTCGGTCTCCATCTGCGACGGCGCGGCGCCCGGCAGGGAAGCGACCACCGTGACCGTCGGCAGATCGATGTCGGGGAAATTCTGGATCTTCATCGCCTTGAATGCGACGATGCCGATCAGGCTGAGCAGAAGAAACAGCAGGATTGACGGGGTCGGGTTCCGGATCGACCAGGAGGAGACGTTCATCACGGACGGATCTCGCGTGCGTGCGCGTCAGCGACTGCGCTGTGCGGCCGTCATCGGTGCGGCCGCTTCGACCACGCGCACGGTGTCGCCATCGGCCAGGAATCCGGCACCGGTGACCACAATCCGGCTCGATGCCGCCAGCCCGCCGGTGATTTCAATCAGCTCCCCGGTGCGCCGGCCGACCGTGACCTTGGTCTGCGTGACCTTGTTGGCGGCATCGACCGTGAACACATAGGCAAAGCCGTCGCGCATCAGCACGGCACTTTGCGGAACGTTCAGGGCAGTCCCGGCGACCAAGTTCGAATTCGCCGCGCGCAAACGTGCCGGCCCGGATGGTCACCTGAGGTGTCGAAGCGGGCAGGTCGACGTACACGAGGGCCGTGCGCGTCGCCGGGTCGATCGTTGGCGCCACCGTGCGCACGCTGCCCTTGATTTCGGTGCCACTCGGCAGCCAGAGCGTGGCCGGCAGGCCCGGTTTCAGCTGGTCGGCCTCCGACGCGAGTGACTTCGGCGCGCCATTCGAGGCGGTGGCCGCGAATCAGTCGGAAGAGTTCCTGGCCCGGCTGTGTCAGCGAACCCACGGTCGCGTTGCGCACGGAAATCACACCATCGTCGGGGGCCAATACGCGTGTTTGCCCGAGTCGCACTTCCTCAGCCTGCAGGCGTGCACGTGCGGCCGCAAGCCGGGCGATCGCGGTCTGCTCGTTCGTCACTGCCTGCGTATGGGCTTGCGGGCTGATGAAACCCTTGGCCTGCAGGTCCTGCGTGCGCTTGGCGTTGGCGAGCGCATCGGCCAGCGAAGCGTCGGCCTCGGCTACCGCCGCGCGGGCCTGGGCCACGTCGGCCGAGACCGTATCGACCGAGATGCGTGCCAGCGTCTGGCCTTTGCGCACATGATCACCAACGTTGACCAGCACTTCGGTCACCCGGAACCCGGCCAGCTCGGCCCCGATCACGGCTTCCTGCCAGGCCGCGATGCTGCCCTGCGCCGGCAGCCGTTGTGGCCAGTCGCTGGTTTGCGGCGTCACGAGGGCGACCGTCAATGCCGGCCGACTCGCTGCCGCGGGTGCGGGAGGAGGCGCTGCGACCGAGCCATGGCGCTGCATGAAGATCACGACGGCGGCCGCGAATAACACGACGGCAGCGCCGATGATCCAGCGGCGTCGCGACGGCCGTGCTCCGCCAGCCGGGTTGTCCAGCGACAACATCAGCGAGTGACCTCAGCGGACTGGGTTGGAATCGGCGCGGCAGCGCGGCGCCGTGCGATTTCGTAATCGAGCAAGGCACGTCCATAGCCGACCAGGCGATCGAGAGCCAGTTGGTCGGCGTGCGGGCGATCAAGCAGGTCGGGCGCCAGCAGGCTCATGAACTCGCGCGACATGCAGTAATCGTTCGCGATCGCAACCAGCGCAAACGCCAGCTGCTGAATATCGACATCGTGGCGCGCAAGTCCGCAATGCCGCGCCAGCACGCTGCAGATCGATTCGTGTACGGGCGCAATCGTGACCTTGACGATCTCCCTGAATACCGTCGAAGGCTCGGTCATCTCGCGCAGGTGCAAGCGCATCAGGTGAGTGTCGAGCTGGTCGGCGCGCTCCTCGTGGGACATGAAGGGCGCAAACAGCATGCGCAGTGCGTCTTCGAATGAGAGCCCGGGATCGTCGAAACTGCCGAAGGCCGCCGTCATCTCCTTGATCGGAAGCAGCAGAACCGCGCGGTAGAGACCTTCCTTGTCGCCGAAGTAGTAATGGATCGAGGCGAGATTGACGCCTGCTGCCTCGCAGATTTCGCGTGTTGAAGCGGCGGCATACCCCTTGCCGGAAAAGATGCGCGCGGCATGCGCGATCAGTTGCTCGCGGGCAAGGGCGCCGCGATCGTGGACGCGCGCAGAGGGCGGGTCGTCCAACTCCGGCGTGTTATTGGCTTGGGCGGGCAAATTCATGCACCGCACAATACCAGATTTCAGTCGGAAATCAGTCGACCGCTTGAAAGATAGACTGATCAGTATTCTTCGAAACTGTCGGGTTGCAACTTGGGTTGCAAGTTGCAGTACTTAACTGCAGTCCGCGGCCGGGGCGCGATTGTTGCCGGGCCGCGCAGTCCAACGGTGCCCGCCGGTCGGCGACCGATGAACAAGACTAGTTGCAGTGCACGACTTTGCCCGGATTAAGGATGTTGAGCGGGTCGAACGCCCGCTTGATACGCGCCATCAGATCGAGCACATCGGGCCCGTGCTCGTCCAGCAGGAAACCCATCTTGTGGACGCCGACTCCATGCTCGCCGGTGCAGGTGCCGTCCATCGCGAGTGCGCGCGCAACGATGCGGGCATTGAGTCGCTCCGCTTCGGCCATTTCATGTTCATCGCCCGGCAGCGCGAGGATCGCGCAGTGGAAGTTCCCATCGCCGACGTGCCCGAGGATCGGCGCCGGGAGAAACGATTGCTCGGTATCGCGAATCGTTTCGGCAATGCATTCGGCCAGGCGCGAAATCGGCACGCAGACATCGGTCGTGTAACTGCGCGCGCCGGGCTTCAGCTGCAGGCAGGCGAAGTAGGCATTGTGCCGTGCCTCCCACAGCCGGCTGCGATCCTCGGGCCTCGTGGCCCACTCGAACGCCTGCCCACCGTGAGCTTGTGCGAAGCCCTTCGACCGCGCGCGCCTGCTCTTCGACGCTCGATGGCGAGCCGTGGAATTCGAACAGCAACAGCGGCTGCTCCGGTAGGGCAAGCTTGTCGCGTGCGTTGACTGCCTTGACCGTGAGAGCGTCGAGCAACTCGCAACGGGCGATCGGGATCCCGGCCTGGATCGTCTCGATCGTCGTACGAACGGCCGCATCGACCGTGGGAAACGAACAACTCGCAGCCGAAATCGCTTCGGGCTGCGGATAGAGACGCAGCGTGACCTCCGTGATGATGCCAAGCGTGCCCTCGGCGCCGACGAACAGCCGTGTCAAGTCATAGCCCGCACTCGATTTCTTGGCGCGCCGCGCCGTGCGAATCACCTTTCCTTCGCCGGTAACGACAGTCAGCGACAGCACGTTCTCGCGCATCGTGCCGTAGCGCACGGCGTTGGTCCCGGAGGCCCGGGTGGAGGCCATGCCGCCAAGCGAGGCATCGGCACCGGGGTCGATCGGGAAGAACAGACCCGAATCGCGGATTGCGGTGTTGAGCTGCTTGCGGGTCACGCCGGCCTGCACCGTGACGCTCAGATCCTCTGCATTCAGCGCCAACAGCTCGTTCATGCCGGACAGATCGACACTGATGCCGCCCTGTACTGCCAGCAGATGGCCTTCGAGCGAAGTGCCGGTGCCATAGGCGATAACCGGCACCCGATACCGAGCGGCGAGTTGAACGACCGCGACGACGTCATCCGTCGAGCGGGCGAACACGACCGCATCCGGTGGTACCGGTGCAAACGGCGATTCGTCGCGACCGTGGTGTTCCCGCGCAGCGAGCGCCGTTGTAAAGCGCCCGCCAAAGTGTTCGCGCAGACTCGCCAGCAGTGCGGCCGCCAATGCGGGGTGTGGCGCGGGTGCGTTCATAATCAGCCTCCCTCGGTGCGCGGAATGGTGGACGAATTCTATGGGCAACCGCCTCTCGAAGATTGCGACCCGCACCGGAGACGATGGCACTACCGGACTCGGTGACGGCCAGCGTGTCGGCAAGGACCACCTTCGGATTGCGGCCCTCGGCGATGTTGACGAGCTCAATTCGGTTCTCGGCCTGCTGCTGACAGAGGAACTGCCTGACCAGGTCCGTACCGACCTGGTCGCGATCCAGCATGACCTTTTCGACCTCGGCGGCGAACTGTCGATTCCGGGGTACACGATGATCGCCGAGCAGCAGGTCGCCCGCCTCGACGCGCGTCTGGAACACTACAACTCCGATCTGCCCCGCCTCGCCGAATTCATTCTGCCGGCGGGCTCGCGCGCAGCATCGCTCGCACATGTTGCGCGCACTGTGTGCCGCCGCGCCGAACGCGCACTGGTTGCTCTCGGCAAGGCCGAGAAGATCAATGAGGCTCCGCGTCACTATCTGAATCGGCTCTCCGATCTTCTATTTGTCCTGGCGCGCGTGTTGAACCGCTTTGCGGGCGGCACCGACGTGCTCTGGCAACAGCGCAAGAACCAGTGAAGCTGGTTCTCCAGCCCCGGATCGATTCCGGCGCGAAAACCTTAGCGCTTGCCGTTCGCCTTCTTCGGCTTGACACCGCGTCGCTCGAGTGCCTCACGTAGCAGGAATTCGATCTGTGCGTTGACCGAGCGCAGTTCGGCAGTGGCAAGCCGCTCCAGCTCGTTCCACAGTTGTGGATCGATGCGAAGAAGGAAGGATTTCTTATCCGGGCTCGCCACGGGTCAGGCAACTTCAGCTGGATCTACGGCCCGTTCGGGCGTGATCAATGGCGTCCTTCAGTCGTCGCGGCTCGTCCGTGCCGAGCAGAAGAGTTGAACCATCGAGGCAGCGGATCAGGACTGCGTCGTAGCCGGAAACGTTGTAAAGCCAGCCGCGCCGCGTGCGGTGTATGCCCCAGCCTTCCCAGAACCGGGTGTGTGTCGTCTCGACGCCGGTGACCGACGCGATTGCGATCGACCGGCGGGGCCAGCCAGTCCCGAAGTGCCAATGCAGGTGGTCCCAATCAACCTGAATGCGCAGCGAGCCGAACACCCATCCGGAACAGAACATCACCACTGCCGCGATCAGCAGCACCGGACGAAGCGCCGTCGGCTCCGGGACCAGAACAGCGGTAGCGGCCAGGGCCAATGCTCCGCCGAGCATAGACGCGCGGATTGGCCAGCCTGTTTGAGTATGTTGATAGTTCATCGCCGTGCCCGAGGTCACATTGCGCTCGGCCGATGGTCTGCGTTGTCGGCTCCACAGCAGAACCCCGAGCGACTCGAGCGCGGCGCCAGGCACAATGAATGCGAGCGTGGTCTCAAGCTCGACCTTGCCCAGCGCGAGCAGAAGAATCCCGGCCAGCAGCAGAGCGGTGCCCGGAATCCACAGAGCCAGGGCGTTCATCGCTGTTACTGGCGCCGTTACTGATACAGGGTGCCGGTATTGATGACCGGCTGCGCTTCGCTTTCGGCGCACAGGACGACCAGCAGGTTCGAGACCATCGCGGCGCGCCGCTCGTCGTCGAGCTCGACGATCTTGCGCTCCGACAATCCCTTGAGTGCCATCTCGACCATGCTGACCGCACCCAGCACGATCTTGCTGCGCGCCGAGATGATTGCCTCGGCCTGCTGTCGGCGCAGCATGACCTGTGCTATTTCCGGCGCATAGGCGAGATGGGTCAGCTTGGCGTCCTCGACGATGACGCCAGCCTGGTCGAAGCGGTCGGCGAGTTCGGCGATCAATGCCTTGGCAATGCGATCCTGGCTGGCGCGCAGCGTCGGCTCGTCCGAGCCCTCGTGTTCGCCTTCGTCGTACGCATAGCTGGAAGCCAGATGGCGAATTGCTGCCTCGGCCGTCACGCGCACATACTCCTCATAGTTCTCGACATCGAACACCGCCTTGGCGGTGTTGCGCACCCGCCAGACAATTGCCGCGGCGATCTCGATTGGATTGCCGCGCTTGTCGTTGACTTTCAGGCGCTCGCTGACCAGGTTGTGCGCGCGCAGGCTGATCTTCTGCTTCTTGTAGAAAGGATTGGCCCAGCGCAGGCCTTCGGAACGGTCGGTACCGACGTACTCACCGAACAGCAACAGGATCGCGGCCTCGTTCGGCCGCAGCATGTACATGCCGGCCAGCGTGAGGCCGCCCGCGAGCACCAAAACAGCGCCGAGCGCAAGAACCGGCAGTCCGATCGGCCGCACGATCAGGTAGATGCCTGCGGCGAGCAACGCGAGCCCAATTGCCAGCCAGAGATAGCCGCTCGCGCTCGCGCGCTGGATTTCTTCGGTACGGGGATGGTTCTGCATGTGCCCTCCTATCAAAGTGATATCACTTTGATAGAAGCCTGCCCGGCTTGTCAAGCGCCGGGCGACGGACGGCACGCGTACTGACGATGCGGTCGGCGGCGATCAGGTGCGCCGTACGCGCCGGCAACTCCGGGTGATGTGGCCGCTGCTCACGTCATCCATGCTCACACTCGGCGGCGACGCTCCCGTACCGCACGTGCCAGCCCGTCGAGGGCGGAGACACTGTCCTCCCAGCCAAGGCAGGCATCGGTAATCGACTGCCCATAGGTCAGCGTCTTGCCGGCGACGAGATCCTGGCGGCCTCCAATCAGATGGCTTTCGATCATGACGCCAACGATCCGGCGTTCCCCGCCCTGAATCTGCGCCGAGATGCTGTCGCAGACGATCAGCTGATTGGCGTGATTCTTCTGGCTGTTCGCATGGCTGGCATCGATCATCAGACGCTCGGCCAGGCCGCTGCGCGCAAGTTCCGCGCAGGCGGCGGCGACACTTGGAGCGTCGAAATTCGGCTGCTTGCCGCCGCGCAGGATGATGTGGCAGTCTTCATTGCCCTTGGTCGAAACGATGGCTGAATGACCGCCCTTGGTGACCGATAGGAAGTGATGCGGTTCGCGCGCGGCCTTGATCGCATCCACGGCGATCCGGATGTTGCCGTCGGTTCCATTCTTGAAGCCGACCGGGCAGGACAGGCCGGAAGACAGCTCGCGATGGACCTGCGATTCCGTGGTGCGGGCGCCGATCGCCCCCCAGGCGACAAAGTCAGCAATGTATTGCGGGGTGATCATGTCGAGATACTCGCAACCGGCGGGAACGCCGGCCGCGTTGATCTCCATCAGCAGTTCGCGCGCGACGCGCAGGCCGTGATTGATGCGGAAGCTGCCGTCCAGGTCGGGATCGTTGATCAATCCCTTCCAGCCTACCGTGGTGCGCGGCTTTTCGAAGTAAACGCGCATGACGATCTCGAGATCGCCATGCAGGCGGTCGCGCTCGCCGCGCAGCCGGCGCGCGTACTCAAGCGCGGCCTTCGGATCATGGATCGAGCAAGGTCCGATGACGACGACCAGGCGGTCATCGGTGCCATGCAGGATCTCGTGAATGGCGCTGCGGGACTTGAACACCGTGGGCGAGGCACGGTCATCGCAGGGAAACTCGCGGATCAGATGGGAGGGCGGCGCCAGCTCCTTTATCTCGCGGATTCTCAGGTCGTCGGTCATGTATCTCATCGTGCGTGCTCCGTCCATCTGGATGTCCTTGTGCCCGGCACCCGTCTGGCGAAAAAAAACCGCCAGGTTTGAGCGCCTGGCGGTTGGGGGTCGATTCGGTGTTTGCTTTACGCGCGCCGTTCGACTCTTTCCGCCAAGGGCTGGAAAAAGCCATAAAAGTAGAAAAAGTAGAAATGCGCGGTCGGGAACATGGTGCCTAGCCGTCTGGTCAGGAGCAACGATCGCCCCATTGGCGAACTCTACCCGACGATGCCGGTCGGCAGCAAGCCGGCAGCCGGCGCAGTTCAGACGTCAACGCGGATCACCCAGAAATAACGCGTGACCATCCAGAACAGCGGCGCGGCGAAGGTCAGGGCGTCGAGGCGCTCGAGAACCCCGCGTGTCAGGTCCACTTCAGAGTCCCAGCTCTTTGCGCCGAGGCTCGCCTTGACCGCGGCCAGCACGACGGTGCCGAGGTAGCCCGTGCCGACAATGACCAGCGACATGAGCAGGGCCTGCCACCAGAGAAACGGAGTCAGCCACCAGAGGGCGGTGCCGAACAGTGCGCCGGCAGCCGCGCCCGCAAATACCCCGCGCACGGTCTTGTTCTGACTTGAGCGCAGGCTCTTTCCGCCCAGGGCTGCACTCAGTCCGACTTGCATGACCTCGGTCAGGTGCAAAACGGCCATGAAGAACAGCAGCAACAGAGGGCCGCGCCCTTCGTATCCCTTGATCGGCAGCAAGGCGATCGCCGGCGCATGACTAATGCAGTAGACGCTGATCATCAGGCCCCACTGGACCTTGGCGACGCGCTGGAGAAAACGCTCGTTGTCCTGCTGGATGGCGACGATCACCGGTAGCAGCAGGAAGACATAAACGGGGATGAATACGGAAAAGACGCTGTTGCGCCCGAAGCCGAGCAGCAGGTATTGCGTCGGAATCACCAGATAGAAGCCGATCACCAGCGCCCAGTGATCCGAGGCCTTGATCGGGGTCAGCGAGACGAACTCGCGCAAGGCGAAGAAAGATGCCAGGGCAAACACCACCAGCAGCGCTTCGGTCCCGATCGCGAATGCGATCGTGAACACCGCCAATACCGACCAGGTTGCTCGAATCCTCGAGTTGAGCACCGCGTAGCGCGCAAGCCGGGCTGTATCCAGCGCGCGCGATGCGGCCCATTGACCAACGCCGGTCGCAAGGATCGAGAGCAGGGCAACGCCGCTGAACACGGCGAGGAAAGTTTCGTTGAGTGAGAGGTTCATCGCAGCTTGTCCCCAAACTAGCCGGCCAGCGACACGACGGCATTGCGTGCGCGTTCGAGGAAATCGAGTTTGGTTTCGCTTTCGACCCGGGGCAGCACGGCACCAAATCGAACCGTGCAGATGATCGGAACCGGCAGGAATGCGCCCTTGGGCATGCTGCGGTGAAGGTTCTCGATGTAGACCGGCACCAGTTCGACCTGCGGGTAATGCCTGGCCAGATGGAACAGTCCGCTCTTGAACGGCGAGGGCAGGGCCTGTGCCGTTCGCGTGCCTTCCGGGAAGAGGATCAGGGAGAAACCATGATCAAGCGCATCGCGCAGGGGCTGCAGCGGGTCACGCTGGCCGCCACCGCGCTCGACCATGACTACATTGAGTTCATTCTTTGCAATCGAACCCATGATCCCGGGCTTGTCCCAGTAGTCACGTGCGGCGACCGGCCGCGTATTCACGCGCAGGGAACGCGGCAAGGCGGCCCACAGAACCAGCGTGTCCATGTGGCTTGTGTGGTTCGCAAAGTAGATGCGTTGCACCGCCGACGGCGCGGTGCCAAGCCAGCGTGGATACGCACCGACCAGCATGCGGGTCAGCCAGAGTATCGGCGGTAGATATCTCAATCCACCTCCGCCACGGAGCCGCCACGGTCGCGACGAAACTCCATGTCCTTTGTGCTGGCTATGTCAGCACCGGCGGTCCGCGTCGTTCATGCGCGCGTCGCACGCTCCGCGTGCGCTATCCAAGGCGCAATCCGGACCTTCCATTGTCAACCGGTTCCGCCGACGGTCAGGCCCTCGATTCGAAGCGTGGGCTGGCCGACACCGACGGGAACGCTCTGGCCGTCCTTGCCGCAGGTGCCGATGCCGGAGTCAAGGCTCATGTCGGTGCCGATCATGGTCACGCGTGTCAGCGCATCGGGCCCGTTTCCGATCAGGGTCGCTCCCTTGACCGGATGCGTGAGCTTGCCGTTCTCGACCATCCACGCTTCGGCCATGCTGAAGACGAACTTTCCGTTGGTGATATCGACCTGGCCGCCGCCGAAGTTGGACGCGTAGATTCCCTTCTTGACCGAGCGCAGGATCTCGGCCGGGTCGCGATCTCCGGCCAGCATGCAGGTATTCGTCATGCGTGGCATCGGCAAGTGGGCAAACGATTCGCGCCGGCCATTGCCGGTGACAGGCACCTTCATGAGGCGTGCATTGAGGCAATCCTGCAGGTAGCCGCGCAGGATGCCGTCTTCAATCAGCACCGTGCGCTGCGTCGGATTGCCTTCATCGTCGATATTGAGCGAACCACGTCGGTCGCGCAGCGTGCCGTCATCGATGACGGTCACACCCTTGGAGCCAACCCGTTGCCCGATCCGGCCGGCAAAGGCACTCGAACCTTTGCGATTGAAGTCTCCCTCGAGCCCATGACCGATTGCTTCGTGCAGCAGAATTCCCGGCCAGCCGGGACCGAGCACGACCGGCATGGTGCCGGCCGGCGCCGGCTTCGCCGCCAGATTGAGCAGCGCCTGATCGACCGCCCTCGCGGCATAGTCGGCAAGCACCGAGTCGTCAAAGTAGGCGAGGTCATGGCGACCTCCGCCGCCGGCGAAGCCCTGCTCGCGCTTGCCATCCTGCTCGACGATCGCAGACAGCGACAGTCGCACCAGCGGCCGCACGTCGGCGGCCAGCACGCCGTCGCTGCGCGCCACCAGTACCACGTCGTATTCCGCACTGATGCTTGCCATGACCTGGCTGACGCGCGGGTCGCGTGCGCGCGCCATGCGCTCGAGCCGCTCGAGCATCTGCACCTTGGCTGCCGCGTCGAGCGAGTTCACCGGGTCGCTGCTGCCGTACAGCGCGGCCTGGCTACGCAGCCCCACCCTGGAGGCGACCTTGGCGCGGCCGCTGCCCTGGCGCGCGATCGCGCGCGCAGATACGGCGGCCTCGGCCAATGCTTCGGCCGAGATGTCATCCGAGTACGCAAATGCCGTGCGCTCGCCGGCGACGGCACGCACGCCGACACCCTGGTCGATATCGAAGCTGCCGGTCTTGACCTGGCCTTCTTCGAGCACAAAGGACTGACTGCGCGTGTACTGGAAGTAGACGTCGGCGTAATCGACACGGTGCTCAAACATGCTCGCAAGCACAGTCTGCAGCCTCGCTTCGTCGAGATCGTAGGGGTCGAGCAGCAATTGCTTGGCGATGGCCAGGCGCGACAGTGCGGGATCAGTGGGTTTCATGAATGTGCTCGGTTCGGCTTGGTCGAGTGTATCCGGGCGCGTCGGTTGGCTCCGCTTCTTAGAAAACCCGATGAGACAGGGCCGGCAGCGCGGTGCGGCAGTCGGCAAGTACGTTCGCATCGAGGTCGCCGAACAGCACGCCCGGGCCTTCCGCCCGTTCGGCGAGGATGCGGCCCCAAGGGTCGATCAACATCGAGTGTCCATGCGTGGCGCGGCCGTTCGCATGACGACCGCCCTGAGCCGGCGCCAGCACATAGGCGAGATTCTCGATCGCGCGCGCACGCAGCAGGGTTTCCCAGTGCGCACGGCCTGTCGTTGCGGTGAATGCGGACGGCACCATGATCAGATCGACTTCGCCGAGTGCCCGATACAGTTCCGGGAAGCGCAGGTCGTAGCAGACTGAAAGGCCGACCCTGACGCTGGCGCCGGCGACCGGCTCGAATTCGAAGCAGCTGATCGCTCGACCCGGAGCGATGGTCTGCGCCTCGTCATAGGTCTCTCCGCCCTTGGTGAAGCGAAACAGGTGCACCTTGTCGTAGCGTGCGATGCGCTCCCCGTGTGGGCTGTAGACGAGCGAACTATTCAGGACGCGGTCCGGTTCCGGTGCCATCAGCGGAAGGGTGCCACCGACCAGCCAGACACCGTGCCGCTGCGCCTGGCGCGCCAGAAAGTCCTGGATCGGTCCATCGCCATCGACTTCGCGCACCGCGACCTTGTCGGTGTCCTTCATCCCCATCAGGCAGAAGTACTCCGGCAATCCGATCAGGCGTGCGCCCGTGGCCGCGGCTTGCGCGATCAGGTCGGTAGCGGCGGCGAGGTTGCTGGCGACGTCGGGCGCCGACACCATTTGCACGGCGGCGACTCGAACAGGAGCAGAAGCTTTCATTTGCTGGTCTCGGGAGTGGGGGCGATGCGGCTCCGGCGCTTGATGACCGGATCGGTCCAGCTTCCGGTGATGTCGTACTCCAGCGCCAACGCCCTCGACAAGGGGTCGCGCAGTACGGTCTGCGCAAGAAAGGCACCGAGACCGATCACCGGGTTGACCACGGTCAGTGCCAGTGCCGCCGTCGATGCATCGACTTCCGGCAGGACCACAAGATGAAGTTCCTGTGTCTCATTGCGCAAGTCGAGACTACCTGACATCAGCACCGCGGCCGACGCGCCCGCCATGCGGAAATTCTGGGTCGCCAGGACGCCGCGCGTGATCGTCGCATCGGCACGGATCGAGCTGAATGCAAAGCCCTCGCCGAAGGTGTCGCGCGTGTTGTCGGTCAGGACACGCGACAAAGACTGCAGTGACAGGAGTCCGAGCAGGCGCGCCGCGTTGCCGGTCTCGACCTTCAGAAAGCGGCCATTGTCGACTCTGAGCTGAAGCTTGCCCGACAGGCTCGGGTAGTCGATGTCGAGCGGGGAACCCAACCAGTCGACATCGCCACCGATCTGGCCCTGGCCGCGCGCCATGGTCTGCGCATAGCCTAGACGTGCCAGGGTGCCACCGACGTCGCTTGCGTCGATGGTGAACTTCAGCTGCATGCGGCGCGTATTCGGACCCGCCGGTGCCCATTCGCCGCTGGCTGCAAGTTTCATGTCCGGATTCACGATGTCGAGCCGTCTCAGGCGCCAGACCGCATTGCTTGCCGTGCCGAAGTTCTGTGCGACCAGGTCCAGCCGGCCGAGTTTGCTGTCGCCGAGCTCGAAGCTTTCCGCGCTGACATCCACCGACGGGATCTGTCGGGTGGGCGCGCGCAGCACGTCGACGACCTCTTCCTTGATCGCGCCGGGAATGATCAGTTTGCTGAGCTTGGCGCTGATTCGACCGAGTCCACCGACGTCGGGGCTTCCTGGCGCACTGGGGCGCCACCCGATGTAGCCGATGATGCCGTCCGACACCAGGTTGGCATCGAAGCCACCATCTGCCACGCGCGATGCGCCCAGTGTGACGTTACGGATACTCCGACGCTGGATGATCAACTCGGCGGTGCGCAGCGCGACATAGTCAAGCTGTGGTCCGTCAGAGGCCGACGAACGAGTGGAGGTTTGCGATTCGTTAGGGCCGGAACTCCCCAGCCAGTTCGACCAGGCTTCGACGTCCAGGCGCGGCACTGCGATGTTCAGCAGCACGCCGGATTCCGGCAGGTTCGCGGGCTCATTGATTGCGATCACGCCGCGCCCGGTGCGCCACTCGCCTAGCTCCCGTCGGCGCTCCAGACGGATTGCCAGCAACTTGCCCGCATTCAGGTTCAGATCTTCCTGGTCGGAGGCGCGAGTCTGGCGTTCAATCCGCAGGGGCCAGGACTCGGACGCCGACTTGCGCAGCGGTGCTATGCCATCAATGGCAAGGCCAACGAGATCACTCTCGGCCAGCAGGCTGGTTGCGCCTGACTGCACGGTGAAACTTCCGGCGTAGCGAGCAGAGCCCTGCGAACGATCAAGCACGCGCTCGACAATCGTCGAATCAACAACCCGGCGCAATCCGGCGGGCGCAAAGGTGCCAGCGACAGTCAGCACCGATGCGCCGTCCGCCCGGACCTGCGCATCAAACCGGGCAGTACCACCCAGGAAACCCGCGCTGACGTTCGAAAATCGCGGACCGTGTTCGGTGAAGTTGAGCGTGCCGTTGAGGCGCGCAAGGGGAGGCAGGCCGGCCAGCAGCAGATCATTGCCGCTTAGCTGAAGGGCGCCCGACACTTTTGCCGGCCCGTGCTGGGCGGAAAGGGGTATCCCCAATTGAAGATCGAGCCGCGCCGGGCCGCGGGCGTCGACGCCCCGGGTGAATCCCCCAAGCCAGTCCGCCACGGGACTCGCATTCACGTAGTTCAGTATTTCGAGCAGGGGGCCGCTGACTTGTCCCTGAACATCCAGGATTGCGCCGTGGTTCAGATCCGGAATGCGCGCGGTGGCGCGCTCGATGCGCGCGCCTTGAAGCCTGCCGCGCTCGGCCGTGACGGTCATGGAATTGCGCTCAAACACAACGTCGGCGTTGAGTTCTGACAGGGTCGGCCAGCGTTTGCCGGGGCGCCGCGTGCCATCGTCGTTGGCGGCAGGCGCCACATCGAGCGTCGCATCTCGCACCTTGATCGCCGCGCGAAACTCGCCATCGGCTGCGCGCACAAACGGAAATTGATCGAGCGCGCCACGCACGCGAAAGTTGCCATCCGTTCCGCGGCCGCTCAGAAGTGCGTATTGCAGCCAGCCCAGGGTGCCTGGTCCCGCTGCCAGGGGTACGTAGCGATAGGCACTCGCCAGGTCGAGTCGCGTGATGCGACCGGAAAGATCCGCGTAGTTCGAATCCTTCTTGCGCTGCCAGGTGCCACTGGCGGCGAGTTCGAGATCCTCATTGCTGGCGATCAGCGAATCAACGCTCACGTCGAGCTGCGGCGTCGACTTCCAGTGAACCGCGGCGTTGAGTAGATTGAAGTTCAGTCGCGGCTCAGCGAGTACACCGGGAAAGATCAGAGCCACATTGCGTGACGTGAGCTGCAGACGGCCGGCTCCACGGTTCAATTCAATTGTTCCCGACAGGTTCTCGAACTGCGGCAACATCATTGCCGCATTTGCGCCATGGTCCGTTGTCGATGTCGATGTCGATGTCGATGTCGATGTCGATGTCGATGTCGATGTCGATGTCGATGCCGACGCGGCCGGAGCATTCGCCAGGTCGGCAAACTGCATTTTCAGGGCCAGGGTATCAACTTGCGGCTGCGGCCCGTCCCAGCTGACGTCGAGATTGTTCAGTCTGCCTTTGATGGCCTGACGGCTGGCCAACTCTTTCAGGGTTCCTGCCAGCGGCACGTGCGAGGCCAATGTGCTCAGCCCGGCCAGATCGATTCGATTTGCCCTGACTTCCGTGCGCTCCTGGTTCTCTGCCCGGGCGCGCGTCAGGCGCACGCTCAGGTCGAGCGGCGCGAACACCTCGCCCGCTGCCGTGCGAAACGTCAATCCCGCGGCGCCATACTCCTCGCCCCCCATCATGGAATTGCCCCAGCTGCGCTGGGACAGTCGCCCCTGGAGCGATTCAAGTTTCATTGGTTCGAGATCGCGCGCCAGTCGGACATCGACGTCCTTGAGGGCAAGGTCAGCTACCACCTTGATCAGTTCCGTGCGATCGAAGCTCACCCATCCGCGCAGCGCGCCGTGCGCGCGCTCGGCTTCGATCGGCAGTCCGAGCCACTGGTTGAGCTGTGCCAGGTCGACATAGTCGAACTGTGCAAAGACCTCGCCGCTCCACAAGCTGAAATCGGTCACACGCTCGAACGGTGAATGTCGCATCTGTCCGCGCACCTCAAATGGTGCTGCGAGCGAAGACGGCGGTGCGGCATTGATGCCGAAGCGATGCGAGCCCCAGCCCCGCACCAGGCTGAGGTCCATGTCCTGGAAACGCAGTTCGCGAGGCGTTGCGTTGCGTTCATCGCGCAGGCGTACACGCGCATCACTGATGGTGATTTCGCCCTGCTCGAGCAGCCAGTCGAGGCCGCGGTTTTCTTCGCTGCGCGCGGCAGGATCGATCACGAAGCTCGCGACCGACAGCTTGCCTTCCGCGAGCAAGGCAATGTCCAGTTCCGGAGCAAGAATGCGCAGGCGCGAAAAACGCGGCTGCCACGCGGTGACGCTGGACCAGGAAAGAATTGCCTCCACGCGCGGCAGGCTCAGCTCCCGACCGTTGGCGGCGCCGACGCGGACATCGTTGAGTGCAAATTGCGGATTGAGACCGCGCCAGGAAGCCTCGATGCGGCCGACGCTTACCGGTGTGCTCAGCAGGTTGCTGGCAAGGGCCTCGATGCGCGGGCGCTGACGGTCAATCTCGGGCAGCAGCCAGTAGCGCGATACAAGAATCAGCGCGCCGACGGCAAAGAACAGGGCCAGAAGCAGCCAGGCGATGATCCGCAGGGTCAGCCGCACCGTTCGCAGTGCCCCTAAACCCAGTCTTTGAACAATCGACCGTTCTGCGGTCTCCAGCGTTTGGGCCAGAGTCTGCTCGATTGCGTGCTCGATCTCGTGCACGCGCGCGGAAACACCGGATGAAAGCGTCGCGGATTCGGAGCGCGAGTCCGGCGACAGCGATGGGGGCGTGGATTCGGGAGGAGACACCGCGGCAGGAGCGTGGGGCAAGGACATGCGACAAACCTACAATCCGGGGCATCGTGCAACAGCCCGTGTCATTTTCCGCCCCGTGCTGCCCCGCTGACCTGCGCCCGGCCACCCGCGCGAACGGGCGCGCGAATGGGCGCGCGAACGGGCGCGATGACTCTAGCACAGGGGCCCTTGCAACGAGCTCCAACTTCTGACATGAGACCAGGCGGAGCATCGAAAATTCCCGCCTACCTCGGTGCAGGCGACTGGCGCGGAGCGCCGGCCGGCATCGACGAACTGCCGCGACTGTCGCACTTCGCACAGCGTGCGATGGTGGTCGAATCGGGACAGAGTGACCCTGCTGCGCAACTCGACTTTCTCAAGGACCTCGCGGTCAGCCCCTGGGACCACAATCGCCTGACGACAGCGCTTGCCGAAATGCGCATCAGTGCTCCCACGCTGTCGCCTGCTGCGGCACTGCGCCGCTTGCGACGGCGGGTGGTGCTCAGCCTGCTTGCGCGTGACGCAAGCGGCGTCGCCGAGCTCGGCGAAGTCGTTGCGACGATGACGGACCTGGCCGAGTTCGCCGTGCAGACCATGATGGCGGGCTGTGCCGATGAACTGGCGTGCGTGCATGGCGTGCCGACCTCGGAAGAAGGCCTGCCCCAGGACCTGCTGGTCGTCGGCATGGGCAAGCTCGGTGGGGCGGAGCTCAACGTTTCATCGGACATCGATCTGATCTTTGTCTACGACGAGGACGGCACTACGCGGGCGTCGCCGGCCTATCCGGTGCCGAGCCGCTTGCTCACCAATCACGAGTTCTTCGAGCGTCTCGGACGACGCCTGATCGCGAGCCTGGCCGACGTGACGGCCGATGGCTGGGTATTCCGGGTTGACATGCGACTGCGGCCGAACGGGGATTCCGGTCCGCTTGCGCTGTCCTGCGCGATGCTCGAAGAGTACCTGCTGATCCAGGGCCGCGAATGGGAGCGGTTTGCCTGGCTCAAGGCGCGGATTGTTTCGGCGGCGGTATTCAGTTCGCCGGCGCAGTTTGCAGCCCAGCAATCGTCACTTGAGACCTTGATGCGACCCTTCGTGTTTCGCAAGTATCTGGACTTCGGCGCGATCGCCGCCCTGCGCGAGCTGCACCTGATGATCCGTGCCGAGACCGGACGGCGCCATGCAGGCCGCGAGGCACAGTCCGACCACGTCAAGCTTGGACGGGGTGGGATTCGCGAAATCGAATTTCTCGCGCAGACCTTTCAGATCATCCGCGGCGGACGAGAGGCGACGCTGCGCCAGAAATCCACCCTCGCCACCCTTGCGACTCTCGCCGAACTGGGTGTTATGCCGGCCACGACCTGCGCGGACCTGGCTACCGCCTACGTCTTTCTGCGAGATCTCGAGCACGCCCTGCAGTACGTCGACGATGCGCAGACCCACCTGTTGCCAGCCGAGGATTGTGAACGTGCGCGCGTTGCGCGCCTGCTCGGCGCCGCCGATGCGCAGGCGATGCTCAATGAACTGCGTGCCGTGCAGCAGCTGGTGGCCGGAGTATTTGACAGCGTGTTCGTCGAGCCGGCACAGCAGGCTCAGGAGCTTGCCCTGCCGGCATCCTGGAACGGGGCAGCCGATCTCGAGACGGGCCTGGTCGAGCACCTGGTCAGCCTTGGTTTTGTCGATGCATCGGGCACTGCGCAGCGGCTCAAGAGCGTACTGGCGGCACGTCGCGTGCAGGCTGGCAGTGAAGCGATGCGCGCCCGCATTGAGCAATTGCTGAAGCGCGCAATCCACGCTGCCGCGGCCAATGCACATGCGGGTGGTGCATCGAGCGACATCGGCCCGGACGAGCTGTTCGGTCGATTTGCGCAACTCGCCGACGTCATCGTCGGCCGCAGCACCTACGTCGCGCTGTTGAATCAGTTTCCGCAAGCGCTTGAGCGCGTGATGCGCGTGCTGGCGGCCAGCCGATGGGCGACCGACTATCTGGCGCGCCATCCGATCCTGCTGGATGAATTGCTCGATGAGCGGTTGGCGCTGATCGGCGATGGTATCGAACCGGACTGGCAGGCATGGCGGGCATCGGTTGATCTTCAGCTCGACGAATCTGACGGCGACCCGGAACGGCAGATGAATGTCCTGCGCGACTCGCATCATGCTCAGGTCTTTCGCCTTCTGGTGGCCGACCTCGACAGCCGTCTGACGGTCGAGCGTCTGGCTGATCATCTGTCGGCGCTGGCCGACGCCACGCTCTCGCTGGCGGTCCAGCGCGCCTGGTGCACCGTGCCGCGCCGGCACCGCGAAGCACCGCTGTTTTCGGTGGTCGCGTATGGCAAGCTGGGCGGCAAGGAGCTTGGCTACGCGTCGGATCTGGATCTCATCTTTCTCTACGACGATCCGCACCCGGATGCCGCGGAAATCTACTCCGCACTGGCGCGGCGACTGGTTACCTGGCTCAGCAGCCTGACCTCGTCGGGCAATCTGTTCGAAATCGACCTGCGCCTGCGACCCGACGGCAACAAGGGCCTGCTGGTCTCTTCATTCGACGCGTTCTCGCGCTACCAGCGCAATGAGGACGGGCACGGCGCCTGGCTCTGGGAACACCAGGCGCTGACGCGCGCACGCGCGTGCGCCGGCGACGCGGCGCTGGGCGCACGCTTCGAGCAGGAACGGGCGTATGTACTGACGCGACCGCGCGACCATGCGACGCTGGTGCGCGAGGTGCAGGCGATGCGCCGGCGCATGCTGGACGGCCATCCGAATCCGTCCGCACTGTTCGACATCAAGCACGATCCCGGCGGCATGGTCGACATCGAGTTCATCGTGCAGACCCTGGTGCTGGAACATGCGAGCCGCCAGCCGACTCTGGTCGGCAATCTGGGCAATATCGCCCTGTTGCGCATCTCCGGAGAGTTGGGCCTGATCGACGAGTTGCTGGCAGGACAGGTGGCGGATGCCTACCGCACCTATCGTCGCGTGCAGCATCGGCTGCGCCTGAACGGCGAAGAACGTGCGCGCGCGGAGCCAGCTGCCTTCGCGAGCCAGATCGAGGCCGTACGCGCGCTCTGGCGGGCGGTGGTGGGTGCAACCGAGCTTGAAGCGGAAGCCGACCTGCACCAGGCAGGCGTGGGAGGAAGCGACTAGGCGAGGCGCAGGAACGTGAAGGCACCCATGCCGACGACGATTGACACGACCGCGTTTCGCGTCACCAGCATGGTTGCCACGGCGGCAAGTCCTGCCATCAGCTTGCCATTGCCGATACCAAACTCAGCAACCGGCCCGTTCATGATCAGCTCGGGGGCGATCAGCGCCACCAGCGCGCACACGGGTGCATAGCGCAGTGCATGTTGGACCCGCGCCGGCAACGGCATGCGGTCGCCGAGGACGACGAAGAACGCGCGCGTTGCGACAGTGACGCCGGCGAGCCCGAAGATCGCGATCCAGATCGACAATGTACTCACGATGCAGCGCTCATGATCAACTGCTCATTGGTTCGCGCTCATGTTCGCGTGCCGCGATCACGTGCAAAGCGCTCGATGCACAGCTCGGTCAGCATGGCGGCCACGATTCCGACCAACACGGCCACCAGCAGCCCAAGTCGCAGCGGCATGCCGGAGGCCGCCACTGCCACGGCGCCCGCACACAGCGCGCCGACAATCGTGGGCGCGCCCGCGATCATCGGGATGACCAGCGCGATCAGCGCGATGATGGCGGCAAATCCGAGCTCCCAGTCAGGGGGCACGCGCGCTGCGAGGATCACCCCAGTGATCGAAGTCACCTGCCAGACGAACCAGATTGAAAGCGAGATGCCGAGAAAGAACCAGACTTGCGCGGTCGAACCGCGCTCGGCGGTGGGTGCGCCGGCATGACGGGAAAGGAAGATTGCGAAGCCTATGTCTGTATTGATCGACCCGAGTAGCAGCCGTCTGCTCGCGCTGAAGCGTTTGAAAAACGGATACAGCGCGGCCGAAAAGATCAGGAACCGCAGGTTGACGACGGCGGCAGTCAGCCAGATGACACCGATCGGCGCGGCGCCAGCGATCAGAGGCAGGGTCGCCAGCTGAGCCGACCCGGAGTAAACGAGCAGGCTCATACCGGTGGCCTGCGCGATCGACAAGCCCAGGTTGACCATCGCCACGCCGGTGACCACGCCCCAGACCGCCGTGACGATCAACAATGGTGCGCCTGCGCGCACGCCGCGCACAAACGCCTGTTCGCGTTGCTGCATCTTGTCCGGTGGAGCATGGCCGAAGCCGAACAAAACGCGGCGCATCACGTCGACGCCCTGGGCTGCGCCGGAGCAGAACGCGCGGCGAGCACGATAAGCGCAGCCAGGGCGATCAGCACTGCCGGTAGCGCATACAGGTTCAGATCGGCCCAGCCGCGTACTGACAGGAAGGCGCCGGAGGCGGCCGAGGAGCTGACCATCGTCATGAACACGGCGAGATCGTTGAAGCCCTGCACCTTCGATCGCTCAGCCGGCCGGTAGACGGTTGTGCAGCAGTGCGGTTGCGCCGACAAACATGAAGTTCCATCCGCGCCGAAACAAAGCATGGCGAAGCTGCCGATCAGCACGGCAATGCCGCCGACCAGCACGGCATGCCGCCGACCAGCACGGCAATGCCGCCGACCAGGGTGCCGGCCAGTCCCATCGCAGCGCCTGTCATGAAACCCGCGCGACGTCCCCAGCGCCCCATCGCCAGTGAAGCTGGCAGGGTCATGCAGGCAGAACCGACGATGTAGGTCGTGATAGGCAGGGTGGCGAGCAGGGGCGTCGGCGCGAGTGCCAGCCCAGCCAGGCCGTTGACTGCTATCAGCGTGACGTTATTGACATACAGCAGGGCCTGGCAGCATGCGACAAGCAGAATCTGCCGGCGGGCGCTGGTGGCATGCGAAGACAAGGCGGCTCCCGACAGGCGCGATTATAGGATTGGATAAAGCGTCTCGATCTGGCCGCGGCTCTTGCGGAGGCAGACGCTACAATCATCCGGCGTCGAGAGCTGCGTTCATGGAAATGAGAGAGGGAGATACGCGATGTCGATGGCCGACCGCGACGGATTCATCTGGTACGACGGCAAGCTCGTGCCTTGGCGGGATGCAACGACCCATGTGCTGACACATTCACTGCACTATGGTCTCGCCGTCTTCGAAGGGGTGCGCGCCTACAGGACCGCGCAGGGTACGGCGATCTTTCGGCTCGCCGAGCATACCCAGAGGCTGTTCAATTCCGCCAAGATCTTCATGATGGAGATTCCGTACTCGCGCGAACAGCTGATCGAGGCGCAACGCGAGGTGGTGCGCGCCAACAAGCTCGAGTCCTGCTACTTGCGCCCACTTGCCTTTTATGGATCGGAAAAGATGGGCGTAAGTCCGAAAGGCGCTTCGGTGCATGTATCGATCGCCGCCTGGCCCTGGGGTGCTTATCTGGGCGAAGAAGGTCTCGTAAAGGGAATTCGCGTCAAGACCTCGTCGTTTCAGCGCCACCATATCAATGTATCGATGGTACGCAGCAAGACTGCCGGTCACTACGTCAATTCAATCCTTGCGAATCTCGAGGCGACGCGCGATGGCTACGACGAGGCGCTCTTGCTCGATACCCAGGGCTTCGTGGCGGAGGGCGCCGGCGAGAATCTGTTCATTGTCAAGGACGGCCAGGTCTTCGAGCCCGAGATGGTCTCGGGCCTGACCGGCATCACGCGCGCAACCGTGATCGACCTGGCGCGCGATCTCGGCTACGCGGTGACCGCGCGCCCGATGACGCGCGACGATGTCTACCTGGCCGATGAGGCATTCTTTACCGGCACGGCGGCTGAAATCACACCAATCCGCGAGCTCGACGGACGCACGATCGGCGCCGGCAAGCGCGGGCCGGTCACCGAGAAGATCCAGGACCTGTTCTTCGAAGTCGTGAACGGGCGCGCAACGAAATACAAATCATGGTTGAGCCTCGTATGAGCACCAGCGTGGGAAGCGAAGTGGGCACGATCAGGGAAGCTCCGGTCGTTGAGCTGTCGGCCCGGGAACTACCGGCGTTCTGCCCCAACCCGGCGATGCCGGTCTGGAATCATCATCCGCGCGTGTTTCTCGACGTCGCCACGACCGGTCAGCAAATGTGCCCGTATTGCGGAACGGTCTACCGCTTGAAGGCCGGCGAGTCGGTCAAGGGACATTGATTTGCGCGCGGCGCTGCCGATTTCGCAATGAGCCGATTGACCAAGCCGCTGCTGTTTGCTTCGCCCGAAGAGTGCGAGCAGGCCTTTTATGAGGCGCTTGAGGCCGCCGACGGTGAGGCCGTGGCCGAACTGCTGCTGGAAGACGACGACGTAGTCTGTGTTCACCCGGGTGGCCCGCGCCTTACGGGACACGCGGCCGTCAGGGAGTCCTGGAGCGCGATCCTCAAGGGTGGACCGGTCAACGTGCGCGCGAACCTGATCAAGACCCTCGAGACGCCGACCGTTGCCTTGCACAATGTCGTCGAAGAAGTTGTGATCAGGGCTGGCGGCAAACAGCAGATCGTCAACGTGGTGGCGACCAATGTCTATGTGAAGACCGCCGCCGGCTGGAAAATGGTGCTGCACCATGCATCGACTACGCCTGACGGTGCACCGAGCATCGACAGTGCCGGGCACGGCGTACTGCATTAGCCTGGTATGCAGTGCGCGCGGTGGGCGCAGCGGCGGGCGCTGAACTGCATGCACGCCAGCGTGTTCCCGGTGTTTCCGTCCTCCGCGCAATCGCTTCGTGCCTTCAATCGAAACTGACTATGTCGCGCCCTGGTGGCTGCCGGGCGGGCACGCGCAAACCGTCGTGCCGTCTCTGCTGTGGCCACACCCTCGCGTGCACTACGTGCGCGAACGCTGGGATACGCCCGACGCCGACTTCATTGACATTGATCTAGCCCTGCCCTTGCCCGATTCGCGCGCGGCGCCGGTGCTCGTGCTGTTCCACGGACTCGAAGGCTCTTCGCGCAGCCCATACGCCCGCTCGATCACGCGCTACTTCGCGGATCGCGGCTGGCGTGCGATGGTGGTTCATTTTCGCGGCTGTTCGGGCGAAGCGAATGTCCTGCCGCGCTCTTACCACTCCGGGGATTCGGACGAAGGTGACTGGATACTGCGGCGCGTGCATCGTGACTTTCCGGAGGCTCCACTGCATGCGGCCGGGGTTTCACTCGGCGGCAACATGCTGGCGAAGTGGCTGGGCGAGCGCGGCGAGGATGCTAGCTTTGTGAAGGCCGCGGCATCGATCAGCGCGCCGCTCGACCTGGCTGCCGGCGGCGCTGCGCTCGGACAGGGATTCAGCCTGTTCTATGCGCGCCACTTTCTGCGCACCCTGACGCCGAAGGTGCTGGCCAAGATCGAACGCTTTCCTGGCGTGGCGGACCCGGCCGCGGTGCTTGCCTGCCGCAATCTGTTTGACTTTGACAATGCCTACACGGCGCCGGTGCATGGTTTCGTTGATACGGAGGATTACTGGCGGCGCGCGTCGGCCAAGCCGGTGCTCGGCGGGGTGCGGGTTCCGCTCCTGATTCTCAATGCAAGCAACGATCCGTTCATGCCGGCCGACCGGCTTCCCGCTCCAAACGAGGTTTCTCGCATGGTGTCGATCGAGCGTCCGGAGGCTGGCGGTCATGTCGGCTTCGTACAAGGAGCCAGTGCGGGTTACGGCAGTTTCCTGCCCGCGCGCCTGCATGCATTCCTGGGCGGCCGATGAGAGTTCGATGAGCGGCCACTGAGCATTCACTGAGCATTCACTGAGCGTCAGCATGGAAGACATCGTCCGCGCCGCCATGGCCAAATGGCCGAACGTTCCGGCCGTGTTTGGCTGGCTCGCCCTGAGTGCGCGCGGCGAATGGCGCATTCGCGGCGAGCCGATCGGCAACGTCGCGATTCGCTCTTTCATCAACCGCAACTATGAACACGATGAAAGCGGCCGCTGGTTCTTCCAGAATGGACCGCAACGCGTGTATGTCGAACTCGAGCTCTCGCCCTGGGTCATGCGCATGGGAGGCGTCGCTTTGCACACGCATACGGGCGCGGATGTACGCCAGGTGCACGAAGTCTTTGCCGACGAACGCGGCCAACTCTATTTCGTTACCGAGTTCGGTGCCGGCGCACTTGACGATCGAGATGCGCTCGGTATCTCCGCGCTGCTGCTGGACGAGACCGGTGCCGCGCTGGACGAAGAAAAGTACGAAGCCTGGCTGGAAGGCCGGGGAGAGGTGTTTCTCGCCTCACAGCTGGTCGGCGTGGAGCGCCCGTTGTGTATCGGCCGCGTGGCAGCGGCCGAAGTGCCGGCCCGGTTCGGATTCCAGCGACACCCAGCGCCGGACAACTGAAGCCAGTTTTCCGGAGTGAACAGGCATAGGGCCTGTTCATGGCGTGAGCAGGCCCTAGTCAAACGTCGGCGATTCGACGCCGAGTATCTTGTGCAGCTTCGGACTGGTCGTCGTGTACTGAAGGTGCACTTTGCGATCAGGAAAGATGTAGCGCGTGGCCCCGAACGCGGCAAGTGCAGCCTCGTGGAAGCCGGAGAGAATCAGTTTCTTCTTGCCCGGATAAACGTTGATATCGCCGACCGCGAATATCCCCGGCACATTGGTTTCAAACTTTTCTGTATCGACCACGATCTGCTTGCGATCCAGGTCGAGGCCCCAGTCGGCGATCGGCCCGAGCTTGGGTGACAGACCAAAAAACACCAGCAGATGATCGAGCGGAACTCGCCGCGTCAGGCCGTCGGCCGAGGCCACCCGTACTTCGCTCATGCGACCATTGGTTTCTTCGAAGCCCGTGATGTGACCGACCAGGAACTGCATCTCATGCGCATCGCACAGGGCCTTCATCTTGGCGACCGAAGCAGGTGCTGCGCGGAAGCCGTCGCGCCGGTGCACGAGCACAACGCTGGCGGCCTTCCCTGCCAGATCGAGCGCCCAGTCAAGCGCCGAGTCACCGCCGCCGGCAATGACGAGGTTGCTGCCGTGAAACACGCTTGGATCCCTGACCCGGTAAAACAACTGCCGACCGAGATGTCGATCAATCTCGGCCACCTTCAGGGTGCGTGGCTGGAATGATCCGACACCGGCCGCGATGATCACGACCTTGGTCAGGAAGCGCGTGCCCTTGCTGGTTTCGACCGCGAAGCGTCCATCTGCCTGCCGCTCCAGTGCGGCGACTTCCTGGCCCAGGTGAAACGTGCCGCCAAAGGGTTCAATCTGCTTGAGCAGGCTGTCGGTCAGTTCCTTGCCCGTGCACACCGGTACTGCGGGAATGTCGTAGATCGGCTTGTCCGGATACAGCTCGATGCACTGTCCGCCGACTCCTGGCAGCGAGTCGACCACATGTGCCTTGATCTCCAGCAGGCCAAGCTCGAACACCTGAAACAGACCGACCGGACCGGCGCCAACGACCAGGGCATCGGTTTCAATTGGAGAGCCCTCATCGGCCAGTTTGCTGATGACAGGAACGGATGCGGGAGACGAGGAAGTGTTCATTGCGCGGAAACTGCGCTCGGCGACACACCGCCATTCGGCGGCGTCCGGTTGCGCGGAGCGGGATTGTACGGAATCGAACGCCTGGCTCAGCGCGGCTGCTGCTTGGGCTCACTGGTCTGGTTCGAGGCCGATTCGCGCAAGGCCTCCCGTTCGCGCTTAATCTGAGCCTGAAGTTCGCGGATGCGTGCATCGATTTCGGACATCGTGTAATAGTCGGCATCGTTGGCGAGCCGCGCCAGCTCGAACTGCTGCAGTGCTGCGACGCGTGCCCCGAGCAACGAATACATCTCCGCCACTGACTGGTGATGCAGGCTCTGCTTGCCGAGCGCGGCGTAGCTGCGCCCGAGCAGGGCAAAGTAGGAAGCCTGGTTCCGGGTGATCGCGACCTGCTCGCGCAGGTATGCGATCGCCTGATTGTGTTCACCGGCGCGGTTCAGCAGTTCGACATAATTGGCCACCGCCACGGTCGAAAGCGGAAAGCGGGCCGCGGCCTCGCGTGCCAGGGCCAGCGCCTCAGTGCGTTCGCCCGCGGTGCGCGCGGCGGCGAAGCGTGCTTCCGAAACAATCTTGTCGAGCATCGCTGATGGCGCCATCGTTCTGCGACGCGCGGCCAGTGCATTTTCCACGGCGAGATCATTGAGGTTCAGTCGCAGCGCCGCGACCGCGGCGCCGTAGTAGGCCGCGGTCTCCGAGGTGGTGGTGCGATTCTGGAGTTGTCCCTGGAAATACTCGAGTGCATCGCGCCAGCCCTGGTTCGCGGTCTCCTGCAGTACACGCAGCCGCGCCCGGACAAGCTGGAAGTCGAGGCTGTCGGCACGCTGCCTGACTCGCAGATCGCGCGTTCGGTTCTGCATGTCCGCGATCCGCTCGATCGTCAACGGGTGAGTGCGCAGGTACACCGGAGCCGTGCCCTCGTAGATGCGCGTGCCGGATTGCAGGCGCGCAAAGAATCCCTCGAGACCGCGCGGATCGAAGCCGGCATCGATCAGGATCTGGAAACCGACCCGGTCTGCTTCGCGCTCGGCGTCGCGCGAAAAGTTCAATTGCTGCTGGATCGCCGCCGCCTGTCCTCCAAGAATTGCGGCCTGGGTCAGGTCGCCGCTGCCGGACGCGCCGGACCGTGATGCAAGGATCGCCAGCAGTAGGGCGCCGATCGAGATCAGGGCGGAGTCCTTCTGCTTCGCAATCATGCGGGCTATGTGACGCTGCGTGACGTGGCCGATCTCATGCGCCATCACCCCGGCGAGCTCCGATTCGTTTTGCGCCGCAAGTACCAGGCCGGAATGCACGCCGATGAAACCGCCAGGTAGCGCAAACGCATTCATCATCGGGTCGCGCAGAACGAAGAAAACGAAATCGAGCGATCGCGACGGACTGACGGCGACCAGCTGGTAGCCGAGGCGGTTGATGTATTCAGCCGCATCCGGATCGGGCAGGTAACTCGGATCGCGTCGCACTTCGCCCATGATCTGTTCGCCGAGCCTGCGTTCGACCGCAGGCGGCAGATCTTCGTCGTGCGCATCGCCGAGCGAAGGCAGATCGGGGGTCTGGGCGTACGCGGCCGGCAAGGTCGGCGGCGCGGCGAGCGCAAACGCGATGATGAAAACGATGAACAGTCGAAAACGATGCACGGGAGGGTCCGAGCGTTCTGCGCGCGCGAACGGCGCCCGCATCCGTATGATAGCCAGCTCCCTCTTTCGTTCCCTGCGCTTCCGCCAGGGTCGGTGCTCGCCAATATGAAGCCAAGCAAGCGCTCCGCGACCCAATTGACGCACTTTGACAGCGACGGCCAGGCACATATGGTCGATGTCGGCGGCAAGTCCGAAACCCACCGCATCGCGCTGGCTTCAGGCCGGATTTCGATGCGCCCCGAGACACTCGCACTGATCAAGTCAGGAACAGCTGCCAAGGGTGATGTGCTCGGCATTGCGCGCGTCGCCGCGATCCAGGGCGCCAAGCGAACCGCTGAGCTGATTCCGCTCTGTCATCCGGTCGCAATCACGCGAATCGCGGTTGATTTCGAGGTCGACGATGCGGTGGTCGCGATTGAGTGCAGCGCACGCGTCGAAACCCACGGCCGCACCGGAGTTGAAATGGAGGCGCTCACTGCGGTTCAGGTCGGTCTGCTGACCATATATGACATGTGCAAGGCCGTGGACCGCGGCATGGTTATCGACGCGGTGCGTCTTCTGGAAAAGCACGGTGGAGTCTCGGGCAGCTACGTGCGTCCCTAGGCGAGCCCTTTGCCCCCGATGCGTTTCTACTCAGCCGCCGAGGTGCACGCTGCGCTGCCCTTGCCGATGCTGGCGGATGCAATCGCGCGCACTCTGAGCGCCGGCGCGAATGATGGGGTGAATGCACCCCTGCGCCACGCACACTCCTTGTCGACGACGGATTCGCTGTTGCTGATGCCGGCGTGGTCCAACCAACTGCTCGGCGTCAAACTGGTGACGACAATGTCGGGTAATCAGTTTCGTGGCGATCGCGTGCAAGGCAATCACCCGCACAGCAGGCATTCGGTGAACGCGGTCTACGTCGTATTTGACCGCGCCAGTGGCGCCCCAAGCGCCGTGATCGATGGCGAGGCGCTGACGCTGCGACGCACCGCCGCCGCTTCACTGCTGGCTGCGCGCTACCTGGCGCGGCCGGACGCACTCAATATTCTGGTGATCGGCACCGGTCAGCTCGCGCCGTTCATGGCGCACGCTCACTGTGCCGAGCGCGCTGTCGCACGGCTCTGGCTCTGGGGACGGGACCGCAATGCTGCGCAGTCACTGGCCCAGCGCCTTCGCGACGAGGGTCTGCCCGCAATTGCCTGCGAGGACCTGGCATCGACGGCGCGGAATGCCGAACTCATCAGTTGTGCGACCACCGCCACCAGTCCGTTGGTTCACGGCACCTGGTTGTCGAGCGGCACGCATCTGGACATGGTGGGAGCCTTCAGGCGCGGTATGCGCGAGGTCGACGATGCCGCGGTCGCGCGTGCACGAATTTTCGTCGATACGTATGCGGGTGCCCTGGCCGAAGCAGCCGACCTGCTCGAACCGATCGAGCGCGGCGTGATCAACCGGTCTGCGGTCGTTGCGGAGCTCGCCGAGCTGGTCACGGGTGCTGTGCCTGGCCGCGCTTCGCGCGACGAAATCACCATGTTCAAGTCAGTCGGCACCGCGCTCGAGGACCTTGCTGCGGCCGGCCTGTTGCTCGAACGTAGCCAGAGCTGAACAGCATGCTAGGAAGCAAGCATCTCGCGCGCATGCTTGCGCGTGGTATCGGTGATTTCCACACCACCGAGCATGCGCGCCAGTTCCTCGACCCGGCTGCGGCGCTCCAGAACTGCCAAGGTTGAAACAGGGCGTCCGTCCTTGTCTGCGAACTTGTTCACCTGAAAGTGCTGATCGCCGCGCGCCGCAACCTGTGGCAGATGCGTGACCGCGAGCACCTGACGCGTCTGGCCAAGTTGCTTGAGCAGGCGACCGACCGTCTCAGCCACCGCGCCTCCGATGCCAGCGTCGACTTCGTCGAAGATCAGGGTCGACACCGGGGTAGCGGTGGCGGCAATCACCGAGATGGCGAGGCTGAAGCGTGCCAGCTCGCCGCCCGACGCAACCTTGGCCAGGGGTTTCGGGCTCGCGCCGGCATGGCCGGCAACGCGCAGTTCGATGCGATCTATTCCGCTGGCGCTCGGCTCGGCCCGCTCGAGATGCACGACCAGGCTTCCGCCCGCCATGGACAGGTCCTGCATCGCACGTGTGACTTCGCGACCCATACGCTGCGCTGTTTTCGCGCGCACGCGGCTGAGCGCAGTCGCCAGCGTCCGGTACTTCGCTTCAGCATCCGATTCGCGGGATCGCAGCGCATCCATGTCGCCGGCCGCGGCCAAGGCCGCCAGCTGACTGCGCGCGGCCGTCAGCATGGCCGGCAAGCTCTCCGGCGCCGCACGCAGCTTGCGGGCTGCCGAATGCAGGGCCGCCAGTCGCGCCTCGACATCCGCCAGGCGCGAAGCATCGAGATCGGCGCGATCAAGATACCGATTGAGTGCGCTGACCGCCTCGGCCAGCTGCGCCTGCGCGCCGGTGAGCAGTTCCACTACCGCCTGAAGGCGCTCGTCGAAACTCGCCAGCTGGCCCAAGCGCGCGCTGCTTGATCCCAGCTGCGAGAGGGCCGAGCCGTCGATTTCCGCAAGCTGCTCGACGGCGGCGCGCGCGCCCTCCAGGAGGCTCGCAGCATGCGAGAGACGCTTGTGCTCGGCCTCGATCTCGACCCACTCGCCCTCGATCGGCGCAAGCGCATCAAGTTCCTCGACGATCCAGCGCAGGCGATCATGTTCGGCGGCAGCGCCGGCCGCCATGGTTTCCGCATCGAGGCGCGCCTGCTGTGCGTCCCGCCAGTGGGAGTAAGCCAGGCTCAGAGCCGTGCGCTGCGGGGTGAGCCCGCCGTGCTCGTCGAGCAGAGCCAGCTGCGCGGCGGGCCGAAGCAGTGACTGGTGCGCATGCTGGCCATGCACGTCAACCAGCAATTCGCCGAGTTCGCGCAACTGGGCGAGCGTGGCCGGTACGCCATTGATGAAGGCCTTGCTGCGTCCGCTGGCGTCAATCGTGCGGCGCGCAAGCAGCAACTCGGTGTCATCGCCCAGGTCCTGCGCGCGCAGCCAGGCAAGTGCCGCCGCATGCGGACTGAATTGGGCCGTGATGTCAGCGCGCGCCGCTCCTTCACGCACGACGTCCGCATCGCCCCGTTCGCCAAGGGCAAGCAGCAGCGCGTCGATCAGGATGGACTTGCCCGCTCCGGTCTCGCCGGTGAGGACCGTGAAGCCGGGCGCAAATTCGAGCGTCAGATCCTCGACGATCACAAAGTTGCGGATCGACAGGGCAAGCAACATGTGACTAGCGCGGGTGGACCGAGGTGGATCGGAAGAGGACCGAGCTGAGAAAGGTCAGCCGCGGGAGTGTTTCTCGCCAGGCATGACACTCCAGTGAAGTTTCTGGCGCAGGGTCGCGAAGAAGTTGTAGCCGAGAGGATGCAGCAGTCTGAGCCGGTGCGCACAGCGGCGAGTGCGTACGACGTCGCCCGGGTCGAGTTCCGAGTACGACTGCATGTCAAAGTGCGCGATGGCATCGCGCACGTCGGTGATTTCGATCTCCACCAGAACACCGTCCGGCAGAACGATCGGCCGGTTCGACAGCGTCTGCGGAGCGACCGGAACCAGCAGCAGGCCGGCGAGCGAGGGATCGAGAATCGGGCCGTTGGCCGACAACGCGTAGGCGGTCGACCCGGTCGGGGTCGCCAGGATCAGGCCGTCGGCGCGCTGGTTGGTCATGGTCACGCCGTCGACCCGGACCGTGTATTCGACCATACCCCCGGTCACTCCGCGCGACACGACAACCTCGTTGACCGCAACGGCGCGAAACAGCACCTCGCCATCACGCACGACTTCAGTATCAAGCATCACCCGCTCGTCGACGCGATAGGTTCCGCCAAGAATCGGTGGCAGCGCCTCTGCCACCTGTTCGATCACGAGATCAGTCATGAAGCCCAACCGGCCATGGTTGACCCCGATCAGCGGTACGCCCGCGGGCGCCAGCTGGCGCGCAACACCAAGCATCGTGCCGTCGCCGCCAAGCACGATCGCGACATCCACCTCGGAAGCGAGCCTGGACGCGTCCATCGCCGCATAGCCTTCAATACCGAACCGTTCGCTGGTCGCCTCCTCGAAGACGACATGCGAGCCGGCAGCCTCGATCAGGGCAGCGATTTCCAGCAGCGGCGCGTGCTGGTTTTCCGCGCGATGCTTGCCGATTACGGCCACCTGTTTGAATGCTGGGCTCATCGGCTGATTATGCAGGAGGAGCCTGCTCCGCCGAACGGATCAGGCACGGCGCGCCGCGGCATCATAGAATTTCACCATGCTGGATGAACGCGCACGCAGTCTGCTGAAGACCCTGATCGAGCACTACATCGCTGATGGTCAGCCGGTCGGCTCGCGTGCGCTGGCGCGCATTTCATCGCTCGAGCTCTCGCCCGCAACGATTCGCAATGTCATGGCAGATCTCGAGGAGATGGGTTTTGTTTCCAGCCCGCACACCTCCGCCGGTCGCGTGCCGACGCCGCGCGGCTATCGTCTGTTTGTCGACTCGCTCCTGACCGTGCAGCCCCTGCGTCAGCAGCAGACCGACATCATCGAGGGCCAGCTGCGACTGGCGGATCCTTCACGCGCGATCCAGACCGCAGCGCAGCTGCTGTCCAACCTGTCGCAGTTTGCCGGTGTGGTGCTGACTCCGCGCCGCGCCTCGACTTTTCGCCAGGTCGAGTTCGTCCGCATGTCGGATAAGCGGGTGCTGCTGATCATCGTGACGCCGGAAGGCGACGTGCAGAACCGGATCCTGATCACGCAGGGAGCGCATACACAGGCGCAGTTGATCGAGGCCGCGAATATCCTCAACGAGCACTTCGCCGGCCACAGCTTCGCCGAAGCCCGCGAGCGCCTGCATTCGGAGCTGCGCTCCCTGCATGAGGACATCTCGCTACTGATGGAGGCGGCCGTGCAGGCGGGCAGCGAAGCTGCCGCCGAGTCCGAGCCGATGGTGATCTCCGGCGAGCGCAACCTGTGGGGGGTCAGCGACCTGGCGGCCGACATGGACAAGCTGCGGCGCCTGTTCGATATGTTCGATCAGAAGACGCGCCTGATCCAGTTGCTTGACACCTCGATCGGCGCCCACGGCGTGCAGATCTACATCGGTGGCGATTCGCACCTTGTGCCGCTCGATGAACTGAGCATGGTCGTCGCGCCCTATACGGTCGACGGCCAGGTCGTGGGCACGCTCGGGGTCATTGGACCGACCCGCATGGCCTACGAGCGGGTGATTCCGATCGTCGACCTGACAGCGCGCCTGCTGTCCAACGCCCTGACGCAGAATTGAGCGGCATGGGACTGGCTGCAGAATCGGTGCACGACCATGGAAACCCCGCACGAACCGCGGTGCTGCTGGTCAATCTCGGCACCCCCGCGGCACCCGAAACTGCGGCGGTGCGGCGCTATCTGCGCCAGTTTCTGTCCGATCCGCGCGTGGTCGAGATCCCGCGTCTGCTCTGGTGGCCGATCCTGCATGGACTGATTCTGACCACGCGGCCGCGCGTCTCTGCCGCCAAGTACGCCTCGATCTGGACCGAACGCGGCTCGCCCCTGCTCGTTCAATTCGCAGGACCAGGCGGTCCTGCTGCGCGGGTATCTCGGCCATCGGGGACTTGACGTCGAGGTGGCGCTGGCCATGCGGTACGGCGAGCCCTCGATTCCCTCTGTTTTGCGTCAGTTGCAGGATAGGCGCGTCGAGCGCCTGCTGATCCTGCCGATGTATCCGCAGTATTCGGCGACCACGACAGCGTCGGTACTGGACGACGTTTTCGACTCGTTCGCCAGCCAGCGCAATGTGCCCGAGGTTCGCTGGATCCGGCACTTTCATGACGACGTCGGCTATATCGCGGCGCTGCGGCAGTCGGTTCTTGAACACTGGCGTACCCGCGGCGGTGGACCAGGCGAGGGCAAGCTGGTCATGAGCTTCCATGGCATTCCCAGGCGCAATCTTGATCTGGGCGATCCGTACCACTGCGAGTGCCAGAAGACCGGGCGCCTGCTGGCAGAGGCGCTTGGCTTGAGTGAACGCGATTACCTGGTCACTTTCCAGTCGCGCTTTGGCCGCGCCGCCTGGCTGCAGCCTTATACGGCGCCGAGCCTCGAACGGCTGGCGCGTGAGGGTGTTGCGCGAGTCGATGTGATCTGTCCCGGTTTCCCGGCCGACTGCCTGGAAACCCTCGAGGAGATTGCACTCGAAGGTAGACAGGCTTTTCTGGCGGCAGGCGGTAGGGAATTCCAGTACATCCCTTGCCTGAACGGTGCTCCGGCTTTCATCAATGCGCTCGCCCAGCTGGCCGGCCAGCATCTTCAGGGTTGGCCGGTCGCGCGCAATGAAGCGGAGCAGAGGGTGGCAGAGGCTGAGCGCAGCCGCGCCCGCGCCCTGCAAATGGGCGCGGCAAGCTAGTCCGAGATCGGGAAGCCTAGGACGGCAGCGAACGCAAGGTCAGTGCGTTGCCGTTGACCTGGACGATGTCGCCGACCTTGAATCCGGCGGCCAGCTGCTGGATCACGCGGGTCGAACCATCGAGCATCTGTACCTCGACGTAATAGACCGGCGTGGAGTGGGCTGAGCGCCGCACTGCGACGACCGTGCCGCAGGTCGCGCAGGCAAGCGCAACTACCGGCGTGGCTGGTGCAGGTGCTCGTGCGTTGGCATTGATCAGCGCGATCACCGCGATGACCGCCAGCATGATCAAGGCGATCGGAGCCTGCGCCCCGAACGATTCACGCTCGGGGGCGGTCTCAAAAGTCGGGCGCACGGTCGTGTTCATGGACGAGTTCGTGTCAACGGTGCTTTTGTAGCTGGCGCTGGGGGCGTCGGGAAGGTCATCCGATCCCACGTTCCGGCGAGTGCGCTCAGCTTAGGCTCTCAGGACGGAAATCCGTCTCGCCAGGAGCGAAAGCTGGCCGCTGGGCTCTTGAAAACCACACAGATGACCCAACATCCTCCAAGTCCTTGATGACATTGGATATTTGGAGGGGTTATGCAGGGGGACAAGGAGTCGGCGACAGCGGCCGAACCCGCGGCCGAAGGCGTGGAAGTTGCTGGGGCGCTCGGCAGCATCACCGTTTCCGAGGTGGAAAAACAACTTGACGAGGCATTGGCCAAGGCCAATGCCAACTACGACCTATATCTTCGCGCCAAGGCAGAGACCGATAACGTGCGCCGCCGCGCCGCCGAGGATGTTGCCCGGGCACACAAGTTTGCGATCGAGTCCTTTGCCGAAAGCCTGGTGCCCGTCATGGACTCGCTCGAGCAGGCGCTGGCCATTCCCGATGCGTCGGTCGAGGCCATGCGCGAAGGCGTGGAACTGACGCGCCGCCAGCTGGCCGCAGCCTTCGAGCGCGGCAACCTGAAGCCGATCGATCCCGTGGGTGAGAAATTCGACCCACACCGGCACCAGGCAATCTCGACGGTTCCGGCCGAAGGTGGGCCGGCCAATACCGTCGCCAGCGTGCTGCAGAAAGGCTGGCTGATCGCCGACCGCGTGCTGCGTCCGGCCATGGTCATCGTCACCCAAGCTTGAACTTGATCTGACGAGCCGCACATTGAGTGCAGGCAGGTCGACTCAGGACAACGAAGAGCGCAACCCGCACATAGACAGACCGCAGAGACAGAGGAAAACACCATGACAAGAATCATCGGCATCGATCTCGGCACGACCAACTCCTGCGTGGCCATCATGGAAGGCGACCAGGTTCGCGTGATCGAGAACAGCGAAGGCGCGCGCACCACGCCGTCGATCGTCGCCTACCAGGAAGACGGCGAAATCCTGGTTGGCGCCGCGGCCAAGCGTCAGGCCGTCACCAATCCGCGCAACACGCTGTACGCGGTCAAGCGGCTGATCGGTCGCCGCTTCGAGGAGAAGGAAGTCCAGAAGGACATCAAGCTGATGCCGTACTCGATCGTCAAGGCGTCCAACGGTGACGCTTGGGTCGAAGTGCGCGGCAAGCAGGTGGCACCGCCGCAGGTCAGCGCCGAAGTCCTGCGCAAGATGAAGAAAACCGCTGAAGACTATCTTGGCGAAACCGTGACCGAGGCCGTCATCACGGTGCCGGCATATTTCAATGACTCCCAGCGACAGGCCACGAAGGATGCGGGCCGCATTGCCGGACTCGAAGTCAAACGCATCATCAACGAGCCCACGGCCGCTGCGCTCGCTTTCGGGCTGGACAAGACCGGAGGCGTCGGCAAGCGCGGCGATCGCAAGATCGCGGTGTATGACCTCGGTGGCGGCACGTTCGACATCTCGATCATCGAGATTGCCGATGTCGAGGGTGAAAAGCAGTTCGAAGTGCTGTCGACCAACGGTGATACCTTCCTCGGCGGTGAGGACTTCGACCAGCGCATCATCGATTACATCATTGGCGAGTACAAGAAGGAGCAGGGCGTTGACCTGTCCAAGGACGTGCTCGCGTTGCAGCGCCTGAAGGAGGCGGCGGAGAAGGCCAAGATCGAACTGTCGGGCTCGCAGCAGACCGAAATCAATCTGCCCTATGTCACGGCGGACCAGTCGGGTCCGAAGCATCTGAACATGAAGCTGACCCGCGCCAAGCTCGAGGCCCTGGTCGAGGACCTGATCGAAAAGACGATCGAGCCCTGCCGCATCGCGATCAAGGACGCCGGCGTCAAGGCGAGCGACATTGACGACGTGATCCTGGTCGGCGGCATGACACGCATGCCGAAAGTTCAGGACAAGGTCAAGGAATTCTTCGGCAAGGAGCCGCGCAAGGACGTCAATCCTGACGAGGCGGTGGCAGTGGGCGCCGCAATCCAGGGGCAGGTGCTGTCAGGCGAACGCAAGGACGTGCTGCTGCTCGATGTGACCCCGTTGTCGCTCGGCATCGAGACGCTCGGCGGCGTGATGACCAAGATGATCCAGAAGAACACGACGATCCCGACCAAGTTCTCGCAGACCTTTTCGACCGCCGACGACAATCAGCCGGCGGTGACGATCAAGGTCTACCAGGGCGAGCGCGAGATGGCCGGCGGCAACAAGCTGCTCGGCGAGTTCAATCTCGAAGGCATCGCGCCGGCGCCGCGTGGCCTGCCGCAGATCGAGGTCGGCTTCGACATCGATGCCAACGGCATCCTGCACGTCGGCGCCAAGGACAAGGCGACCGGCAAGGAAAACAAGATCACGATCAAGGCCAACTCGGGCCTGACCGAGGCCGAGATCCAGGCCATGGTCAAGGACGCGGAAGCCAACAAGGCCGAGGACCACAAGCGCTTCGAGCTTGCGCAGGCCAGAAATGGCGCCGATGCCAGCGTGCACCAGATCCGCAAGGCGCTCGCGGAACACGGCGACAAGATCGAGGCCGGCGAGAAGGAAAAGATCGAGGCTGCGATCAAGGACTGTCGAGGAAGCGCTGAAGAGCGACGACAAGGACGCGATCGAGTCGAAGACCGCGGCGCTGATGACGGTGTCCCAGAAACTTGGCGAGAAGATGTACGCCTCGACAGCGGCGGACGCGGGTGGTGCAAGTGCGGCACAGCCGGAGGCGGCGGCCACTGCTGCGAAGAACGACGATGTGGTGGATGCGGACTTCAAAGAGGTGAAACGCGGATAGCTTCGCTACCGCGTTTCACTCGCCGAGTTCGAGCGGACGACGTTTCGCCGCTCAACTCGGCTTTTTGCGTTGATAGGTCTTGGGACGAGCGATGGCGAAACGGGATTACTACGACACTCTCGGCGTGGCCAAGAACGCCACGGACGAGGACATCAAGAAGGCCTATCGCAAGCTCGCCATGAAACATCACCCCGACCGCAATGCGGACAGCGGGGACGGCAAGGCGACCAAGCAAGCGGAAGAGAAGTTCAAGGAGGCCAAGGAGGCCTACGAGATGCTCTCCGATCCGCAGAAGCGCGCTGCCTACGATCGCTTCGGGCACGCGGGCGTTGATCCCAATGTTGGCGCCGGAGGCTTTCGCGGTGGGTCGGGTGCCGAAGGGTTTGGCGGATTTGCTGACGCCTTCGGCGACATCTTCGGCGACATCTTCGGCGCCGGACGAGGGGGCCGCAGTGCGGTGTATCGCGGCGCCGATCTGCGCTACAGCATGGAGGTCACGCTCGAGCAGGCTGCCAACGGATTTGCGACCGAGATCCGCGTGCCGAGTTGGGATCTGTGCGAAACCTGTGACGGCAACGGTGCGAAGCCCGGCACCAGCACCAAGGCCTGCACCACCTGCGGTGGCGCCGGCAATGTGCGCATGTCACAGGGCTTCTTCTCGATTCAGCAGACCTGCCCCACCTGCCACGGCGCCGGCAAGGTGATCTCGGATCCGTGCGTCACGTGCAATGGTGCGGGACGCGTCAAGAAGAACAAGGTGCTTGAGGTCAGTATTCCAGTCGGCATCGACGAAGGCCAGCGTATCCGCCTGTCGGGCAAGGGCGAGCCTGGCATGAACGGCGGCCCGCCGGGCGACCTGTATGTCGAGATCCATATCAAGCCGCATGACGTGTTCCAGCGCGATGGCGACGACCTGCACTGCGAAGTGCCGATCGGCTTTGCCGCGGCCGCGCTGGGCGGCGAACTCGACGTTCCTACGCTCGGAGGCAAGGCCAGCATCACGGTTCCTGAAGGTACGCAGGCCGGCAAGACCTTCCGGCTGCGCGGCAAGGGTGTCAAAGGAGTCCGTTCAGGAGTGGCGGGCGATCTCTACTGCCATATCGTGATCGAGACCCCGGTCCGCTTGACCGAAAAACAGAAGAAGCTGATGCGGGAATTCGATGCGGCACTGAAGGACGGCGGCGCCAAGCATTCGCCGCAGAGCAAGAGCTTCGTGGACCGGATGAAGGGCTTCTTCACCGCCGAATAGTGGCGCCGAATCTGCTCGGCACTGCGCTCCTATGATCAATGACCGGCTGCGGCACGTTGCACGCACGATGCCGGCCTGATTCGGCCCTGGTCGAAACAGCCGTAAACCTCTGAGTCATTCAACCTCCCACCGTTGGGACGCGATCGTCATCGGTGCCGGCGCCGCCGGCATGATGTGTGCCGCGGTCGCCGGCCAGCGCGGCATGCGGGTTCTGCTGATTGAACATGCGGTCAAACTCGGCGAGAAAATCCGCATCTCGGGCGGCGGGCGCTGCAACTTCACCAACCTCGACGGGGCCCGGTCTGAGCGCTACATCTCGGAAAATCCGGATTTCGCGCGCTCGGCACTGGCGCGCTATGTGCCCAAGGACTTCGTCTCCTTGGTCCGTCGTTACCGGATTGCCTTTCACGAGAAACATCGCGGCCAGCTGTTCTGTGACGACAGCGCCGAGCAGATCACTGCCCTGCTGCGCGCGGAATGTGAGGCCGGCCGGGTTGAGTGGCGCCAGCCCTGCGCGGTGCACTCGATCGTGCGCGAGGGCGAGCGATACCTGCTGGCCAGCGACGCCGGCGAGTTGCGCGCGAACCGGCATCGTGATTGCCACCGGCGGCCTGTCGATTCCCAAGATCGGTGCCACTGACTTCGGCTATCGGATTGCGCGCCAGTTCGGACTGCGCGTGGTCGAACCGCGGCCGGCGCTGGTGCCACTGGTGTTCGACGCCGAAGCGTGGAAGCCGTTTGCTGCGCTCGCCGGCATGTCGCGCGAAGTACGCGTTCGTACGGGAGCAGGGCAGTTCGAAGAGGATCTGCTGTTCACGCACCGCGGCCTGTCGGGCCCGGCGATCCTGCAGATCTCGAGCTACTGGAATCCGCGCACGGAAATCGACATCGATCTGGTACCGGAACTTTCACTCGATGCATTGAACGAGCAGCTGATTTCTCTGAAGCGGACCAGCCGTCAAGGCGTTGCCCACGCACTCGCGTCGCTTCTGCCGCAGCGACTGGCGGCGGAATGGACGGCGTTCAGCGGATTACCCTCTGAACATCGCCTGGCGGAGGTGTCTGATGCGGCACTGCGCCGGCTGGCGGCGTCGCTGAAACAGTGGCGGCTCGACCCCGACCGGCACCGAGGGCTACAAGAAGGCCGAAGTCACCCGCGGCGGCGTGGCGACCGACGAGCTGTCGCAGTCGACGTTCGAGGCGAAGCGGGCACCGGGCCTGCATTTCATCGGCGAACTCGTCGATGTGACCGGCTGGCTCGGCGGCTACAACTTCCAGTGGGCCTGGGCTTCCGGCTTCGCAGCCGGCCAGGCGATGGCGGCGCCGTGTTCCTGATTGCCCTTGGTCCGATCAGCGCGGGCCGAGCTGACGCCAGAGGAAACTGAAGGTCTGTGCCCACATCCGGGCCGCCTGTTCGTTATTGGCGGCTGCACCGTGACCGCCCTCGATGTTCTCGAAGTACAGCACATCGTGGCCTTGCTCGAGCATGCGCGCGGTCATCTTGCGCGCGTGACCGGGGTGCACGCGATCGTCCCGGGTTGAGGTCACGAGAAAGATGCGCGGGTACTTCGCGCCCTTAAGCACGTTCTGATACGGCGAATACTTCGTGATGAAGGCGCGGTCCGCCGGCTGATCCGGATCGCCGTATTCGGCCATCCAGGAAGCGCCGGCGAGCAGCTTGTGATAGCGCAGCATGTCGATCAGAGGCACCTGCGAAACGACCGCGCCGAACAGTTCAGGTCGCTGCACCATCGTGGCGGTGACCAGCAGTCCGCCCTGGCTGCCGCCCATGATGCCAAGATGAGGTGGCGATGTGATGCCGCGTTTGATCAGGTCCTCGGCTACCGCTGCCATGTCGTCCCAGGTGCGCTGCTTGTTCTCGCGCTGGGCCGCGCGGTGCCACTCGGGGCCGAACTCGCCGCCACCGCGCAGGTTGGCGAGTGCAAGCACGCCACCGGGTTCGAGCCAACCCGTGCCGAACGATCCTGAGTACCACGGCAGTTCGGAATTCTGGAAACCACCGTAGCCATAGAGCAGAGTCGGATTGCGGCCATCGAGCTTCAAGCCCTCGCGCATCGCGAGGAAGTACGGGATGCGCGTACCGTCCTTGCTGATGGCTTCGAACTGTCGCGTGACGATACCGGTGCCGTCGAAGAACCGCGGCAGCGATTTCAGCGCCACTCCTTCTTCCGCGCCGATGCGTCGCTCGAATAGCGTGGTCGGGGTCGTGAAGTCCTGGTGGGTCAGAAAGTAGTCGTCGCTGTCCCAGTAGGTCGTCAGATTGCCGATCTGCCCCTGCTCCGGCAGCGGCACGTGTCGTCGTTGCCACTCCTTGCCGTCATGGTGCAACACCCAGACGCGCGGGCGCACGTTGTCGAGTTCGCTGACCAGCACCGCGTTGCGTGTTTCCTCAGTCACTTCAATCGAACTGCGGGCGGTCGGTGTGTACAGCAGATCGAACTTGCGTTCGCCCTTCATGAATGCATCAAAGCGCGTGGCGAGGAGGGCACCGCCGGGCTGAGTCTGTCCACCGGTGGTCCATGGTTTCCGGGTGCGAATCAGAAGCCAGTCCTTGAAAGTGGCAATCGAGGCGTCGGCCGGAACCTCGACGCGAACCAGTTTTCCGTCGATCTCGACAAAGCGCTCGGTATTCCAGAACTCGATGTAGCGCGTCACCCAGTCGCGCCGCTTGCCTGATTCGCGCTCGGAATAGGCTTCGACTCCGACGTCGCTTTCCTTGCCTTCGAAGACCGTGCGCGCCGAGGCCAGCGGCGTACCGCGCCGCCACTCCTTGACGATGCGCGGGTAGCCCGAGGTGGTCATCGAGCCGGGGCCGAAATCGCTCGCGACCCAGATCGTGTCCAGGTCCTTCCAGGCGGTGTCCTGCTTTGCTTCCGCCGGCAGATTGAAGCCGTCACTGACAAAGCGCTTGTCCTGCAAATCAAACTCACGCACGACCGTGGCGTCGGCGCCGCCGCGCGACAGTGCAAGCAGGCAACGCCGGTAGGGTGTGTCGCCGCGCTCGGGACGCAGGCAGGTGGCGCCTTTCCAGACCCAGTTTTCCCCGTCGGCCGCGGCCACCGCGTCGAGGTCGATCACCACCTCCCACGCCGGCTGCGCCTTGCGGTACTCGGCGAGCGTGGTCCGCCGCCATAGCCCGCGTGGATTGGCTGCATCGCGCCAGAAGTTGTAGTAGTGCTCGCCCATCCGCGTGACGTACGGAATCCGCTCCTGCGAATTGAGAATGGCCAGCAGCTTGGCGCGCAGCGGCTCGTAGCGCGGGTCGGTGCCGAATTCCTTCTCCGCCACGGCATTGCGAGCGCGCACCCAATCAAGCGATTTTTCGCCGCCTACATCCTCAAGCCAGAGGTACGGATCATCCATCGCTGAAGCAACGGCGGGAGTCTGTGCAAGCGGCGTGTTGGCTGAACTCATGAGGGCAAGCAGGCCAAGTATCGGGACCGCGATCGTCTTCATTTCTCAAAGGGGTCTTGGAGCAGAGCGCGGAGTTTACGGCTCCACGAGCGGGTCGATCCTGATCGCAGTTGCGGCCATCGGGGTCGGGCCTGGCCAGGCTGCGAGCCCATCCCGCTCCGCCGTTTCCCGGTCATTCATCGAGACCGACCGCCGGCGTCCAAGACGATGTATTGTCCATCCTATATTCAATTGGACATAGGAGCTTGTGATGCGATCCTGGCTGCAGGCTGTACTGGTTACTGCGGCCTCGTTGCTGTGGCAGTCGCCGACAACGGCCCAGGAGGATCTGACCGTTTTCGCTGCGGCCAGCCTGCAGAACGCCTTCCAGGAAGTCGGCCAGCTCTACCAGCAGAAGACGGGCCGCGCAGTGAAGTTCTCGTTCGCCGCATCGAGCGCGCTGGCGCGGCAGATCGAGCAAGGGGCGCCGGCGGCGATCTTCGCCAGCGCCGACGAGCAATGGATGGACTACCTGCAGCAGCGCAACCTGATCGTCAACGACACCCGCAAGTCGCTGCTTGGCAACCGGCTGGTCCTGGTGGTCCCGGCGAACAGCTCCGCCAAGGTCGACCTCAAGCCGAACTTCGATTTCAGGGGACTGCTCGGCGCCGACGGCCGCTGGGTGACCGGGGATCCGGGCAGCGTGCCGGTCGGGCGCTACGCGCAGGAGGCGTTGACCAAGCTCGGCGTCTGGGACTTTGCACAGACACGGCTGGTGCGTGCGGAGAACGTGCGGGTGGCGTTGGCCTTTGTCGAACGAGGAGAGGTGGCCGCAGGTGTCGTCTATGAAACCGACGCTACCATCGCGCCGAAGGTTCGCGTCGCCGGAGTGTTCCCGGCGGACAGCTACGCGCCGGTCAGCTACCCGGTTGCCGTCGTGACCAGGAACGACACGCCGGCCGCGCGCGAGTTTCTGCGTCTTCTGGACAGTGCGGAAGCACGTGGGATCTACAGGAATTTCGGTTTCAGTGTTCGCTAGGGCAATTCACGCGGTTGCCCGCGCGCGGCTGTCAGTCGGGTAGCCTTCGCGTCGATGTTGACCGCCCTCGAGATCGAAGCGCTCAAGCTGAGCCTGCAGGTCGCACTGACCGCAGTGGCATTCAGCCTGCCGTTCGCAATCCTCGTCGCGTGGCTGCTGGCACGCTTCGAGTTCCCGGGCAAGACTCTGCTCGACACGATCGTGCACTTGCCGCTCGTTCTGCCGCCGGTGGTGGTCGGCTACTTCCTGCTGGTCGTGCTCGGAACGCAGGGGCCGATCGGCGCCTGGCTACTGGAAACCTTCGGGCTGCGTCTGATTTTCACGCGCTGGGGAGCGGCGGTCGCAGCCGCCGTCGTGTCGTTCCCGCTGATGGTGCGTGCGATTCGCCTTGCGCTCGAAGCGGTGGATCGGGGACTCGAGTTCGCCGCGCGCACGCTCGGTGCATCGCGATTCGACGTCTTCTTCACAGTGACCCTGCCGTTGATGCTGCCGGGCATCGTGTCGGGCACCATCGTCGCATTCGCCGCTTCGCTGGGGGACTTCGGCGCCACGATAACCTTCGTCGGCAACGTGCAGGGCGAGACGCAGACGCTGTCGCTGGCGATCTACAGCCTGACCCAGACGCCGGACGGCGACCGGGCCGCGTTGCGCTTGGTCGTCATCTCGTTGACGCTGGCACTCGTCGCGCTGTTTGCATCGGAATGGCTGGCGCGACGCGTGCGCCGCTTCATGGGGCGGGACCAGTGAGGGGCACGCCGACTGAAATCGCGCGCTTGCGGGTCGCTGCGACCAAGCGCCTCGAGCAGTTCGACTTTCGCTGCGACCTCGACTTGCCGCTCGCGGGGTTGACGGCGTTGTTCGGACCGAGCGGTGCTGGCAAGTCGACGTTGATCAACCTGATTGCAGGCCAGCACCGACCCGACGACGGCCGGGTCGCGGTCGGCGAAACCGTCTTCTTCGACGCGGCCAAGCGCATCGAGCTGCCAGTGCACGCGCGCGCACTCGGCATGGTGTTCCAGGACGCGCGGCTCTTCCCTCACATGACCTCGCGCCAGAATCTGATGTTCGGCTTCAAGCGCGCGGGAACCCGGGCTGCGACACCAATCGCAAGCTTCGATGCGGTGATCGAATTGCTCGGGCTTGCAGCCCTGCTGGATCGACGCCCGCACACGCTGTCGGGTGGCGAAAGACAGCGGGTCGCGATCGGCCGTGCGCTTCTGGCGCAGCCGCGCCTGCTATTGATGGACGAGCCGCTCGCATCGCTCGACGCGCAGCGCAAGGCCGAAATCATGCCGTACATCGAACGCCTGCGCGATGAGTTCAGTGTCCCCGTTCTTTATGTAAGCCATACGCTCGACGAGGTTCTGCGGCTGGCGACATCGCTGGTCCTGCTCGATCGGGGACGAGTTGTCGCCGCCGGGCCGCTGGCCGAGGTGCTGACGCGGCGAGATGTCAGCGACCGGCTCGGCGGCGCCGAGTTTGGGACGATGGTGTTCGGTGCGGTGCGCGCGCACGACGATCGTTACTTCATGTCGACACTCGATTGCGGGGGTTTCGAGCTTCACGTGCCACGCGTCGATCTGCCCATCGGCACAGCATTGCGCGCGCGAATACCGGCGCGCGACGTTGCGTTGGCGTTGGCACGGCCGAGCGACGTGAGTATCAGCAACCGCCTTGAAGGCGTTATTGAATCGGTTACGCCACTTCAGGGTGCGTATGCCGAGGTCTCGGTGCGGGTTGCGGCCACTCTGATCGCCGCTCGCATCACACGCGAATCGGCCGACCGTCTTGCCCTGGCGCCGCGCCTGCGCGTCTGGTGCCTGATCAAGTCGGTGGCGTTGGACGCTGGCGCGCTGGCGATCGCGAAGGGTGGCGCTGCTATGCCCGCTTCCGCGGCCGCGAACGACGAGCGGCTGCCCGGGCCGGACGACTCGACGCCCTGAGTTCGTTGACCGAGGCGGCCGTCGCGTGTTCGGCCCGGCGTTCGATCGCTCGATACAGAGCAATCAGGCGCTCACCAAACGCCGTCAGTCGGGTGCTTCCTTCGAGATTGCGGCCCGGAAGTGACACGGCCACCGGCTCGACGAACATGTCGTTCAACACCGCCAGGAGGTCCCACGCACGCTTGTACGACATCTGCATCGCGCGCGCGGCGGCGGCGAGTGAGCCGGTCTGCCCGATGTGCTCGAGCAACTCAACTTTGCCCGGCCCCAGGCGGCCCCGCGCAAGCTCAATGCGCAAGGACAGCCGTGCGTTCATTCGTGGCTACTGGATCAGCCGGCTGGTCATGACAGTTGGCTCATTGGATCAAGTAACCAATGGGTCGCCATGCACCGCCGTCGAGCACCAGAGTCACCGCCTCGACCACCTTGTCCTGTTTTTCGAACGTGGTGACAAAGCCGACCGTTACGTACTCGCCGTTCGGCGCGCCCTGCAAGCTGGTCCGATAGGCAGCACCTTCGAGATGACGACTTTTCATCGCACCGAAGGGCGCGCGGTTCTTGGGCAGTCCTTCGACCCACTGTGCGCGCGTGACCCGGCTCTGGAACAGTGGCCCACATTCGTCCCAGGCCTTGCCGTTCTCGCCGGCGTCGATCAACTGCAGCCAGCGCTGGGCGACCTCGGCCGCTGCCTTCTCCTTCGCCTCGCGAGCCGGGTCGGCTGGAGTGGGAGCGGCGGCTGGGGTAGCTGGGGCAGGAGACGTCGTGGAAATGTTGGGCGCAGGCGAATCCTTGAGTTTCAATTGTGCAATGGAGGTTTGCGCGGCGAGGCCGAGCGAAATGGCTAGAGCACAGGCAAGAGGCAGATTCATCTACTGGAAATCCTTTGAGTCGGAAACCGGGGAGTGGCAGTGCTTACGAGGGGGCGTAGGCCAGACGCACATAGACCGGCGCATAAGGCGCCGCCTGGGTGATATCGACCAGCGATTCACGCGCAAGTTCAAGCAGGGCGAGAAAATGGACGATCGCCACCGCCAGACCCCGCATGGGATCGAACAACTCGCCAAACTCGATGAAGCTCGCTGACTGCAGCCGCTTGAGGATCAGGCTCATGTGCTCGCGCACCGACAGTTCCTCGCGCTGGATATGGTGATGCGCATTCAAGCGAGCGCGCTTCAGAATCTCGCTCCAGGCCTGTGTGAGGTCAACGACGTTCACCTCGGGCAGGCGAGCCTCGAGGGTCTGCTCGATCGTGACCATGGCACGCAAAAAGTCGCGCCCCAGGCGCGGCGTCTCGTCGAGATGCAGTGCCGCAAGCTTGATCCGTTCGTACTCGAGCAGGCGCCGAACCAGTTCCGCGCGCGGATCTTCGACCTCTTCGCCGGTGTCGGCCTTGCGCACCGGCAGCAGCATGCGTGACTTGATCTCGATCAGCAGCGCTGCCATCAGCAGGTACTCACCGGCGAGCTCAAGGTTGCGCTCGCGGATCTGATCGATGTAGCTCAGATATTGCAGCGTCAGCGGCGCCATCGGAATATCGAGCACGTTGAAATGCTGCTTGCGGATCAGGTACAGGAGCAGATCCAACGGGCCCTCGAACGCCTCGAGGAAGATTTCCAGCGCATCTGGCGGGATGTAAAGATCGTCCGGCAACTTGAACAGGGGCTCGCCGTACAAACGGGCGAAAGCGACGCCATCGATGATCGCGGGCGTCACGGCTGCCACCATGGCGAGATCGTCAGCGCGGCGGCCGTAATCGGCACTGTCGGCGGGCTGCTGGCCGGACTCCACTACCAGGCCCTAGTTCGCCGGCTGGTAGACGTAGGCGGGCTGCGGAACGTCGGACTGCTCAAACCGGTGGTACAGATCGCGGTCCAGGTTCTTGTCCCAGAACATGGCCCGACCTTCCCGCTGCCCGGTCGCGATCTGCGGGTTGCGTTCCTTGAGTTCACGCAGGAAGCGGGTGATCTCTGATTCGTAGCTTTTTGCCATGATGGACGGCGTGCTCAATCTTGTAATCTAGGCAGATCGGAGTTTACGCGAGGGTTCGCAATGGCATTTCGGTGCTCCCGCCCGGCAATTGCCGCCTTGGCAGCGGCCTGGATCGCGGCTGTGCTGGCTGGCTGCAATCCAAGCGGTCTCGAGGACCCACGCCTCTCCCGGCTCAAGGTCGGCGAATCAACCGAACAGGACGTGCGCAAGCTGTTCGGCAATCCCGAGGCGGTGCGCGACACACCGGGCGGCAAGGGACTGGTATATCCGCTCGGCCCCGAGGGGCCTTACACCCTGATGCTGAAGATCGACGCCAACGGCAAGTACCAGGATCGCGAAAATCTTCTGACCAGGACGAACTTCGATCGCATCTACCCCGGCATGAAGCAGGCGCAGGTGCTGGCCATGCTTGGCCGCCCTGGTAGCACGCAGTCCTACCGACTCAAACAGCAGGTAGATTGGGACTGGAAGTTCGTCGAGCGCGGCTCGGTGCATACCTTCGTAGTCACGTTTGACAAGTCTGGTGCGGTGGTTTCGACGGCAACCGAAGTGGGTACGCGGCGTTCGGGTGAAAACTGAGGCGCGTCGTTCTGCGTACAGCCCAGACTCGCGTGTTCGGGATATCCGCGCAGAGTTTCAAGGCCGGGCGAGCCGCAAGCCCGCCGGCACCACGCGCTTTTCGATCAACTCGAACATGCCCTGCATCAACAGTGCAAGCACGGCGACCGGAAGGGCGCCGGCGAGCAATGCCGACTGATCATTGAGCGCCAGCCCGGTGACGATGCGATCGCCGAAGCCGCCGGCGCCGATGAAGGCAGCGATGGTCGCAGTGCCAACGTTGACAACGGCCGAGGTCTTGATGCCGGCCAGCAGCGTCGGCATGGCCAGCGGCAATTCGACCTTGCTCAGAATCGTGCCGGGACGCAGGCCCAGAGCCTTCGCTGCCTCGATCATTTCGCGCGGAATCTGCGTCAGGCCGGCGTGCGTGTTACGCACAATCGGCAACAACGCATACAAGGTCAGTGCGATGAACGCCGGCACCGGGCCGATGCGACCGGTCAGGGGAATCAGGATTGCCAGCAGCGCAAGCGACGGTATGGTCTGGATCACGCCGGTGAAGCCGAACACCACCGGGGCGATCCGCAGGCGGCGCGCCGCAAGCATCCCCAGCGGGACGCCGATTGCGATGCTGGCGGCCAGCGAAACGAACACCAGCGCCAGGTGTTCGAACAACAATCGTCCGAAGTCGGGTGCGAACAGGCGCTGCCAGAAGGTCGCCTGCTGTGGCGGCTGTGTGACGCGGGTCTGGCCCTGCCCCAGCCACTCCGCCGCCACCGCGGCGAAATCCTGTTTGTCGATCTCGGCGCGCGCGTTCAGTCCACGCATCGTTGCATCGTCGATCCGGCCTTCGAGCTGCGCCAGCGCCTTCCATACCTGCGGGAAACGCGCAGGCACTTCGATGCGATGCAGGAGTACCGCGTCGTAGCGCGGAAAGAATCCGAGGTCGTCGACCAGCACGGTGAGCCCGTACTTGTCGAGCTTCGCGTCGGTCGAGTAGATGTCGATCACATCGACCTGGCCGCCAGCGATCGCCTCGTAAGCGAGCCCGTGATCGAGACCCTTGGGCGGCGCAAAGTCCAGGCCATAACTGCGTGAGAGGTTCGGCCAGCCATCGGCTCGCCCCAGGAACTCCTGCGACAGACCGAGTTTGAGATCCGGGTGGCGTTTCAGCTCCGAGATGCGCGCAATCCCGCGCGACTGTGCGTCCTTCGTGCGCATCGCCAGCGCGTAGGTGTTGTTGAACCCGAGCGGCACCGCAACCGCCAGGCCGCGCGCGGCGAGCAGCGCATTGAGTTCGGCGAGCGGTGGCACGTGATCGAGCTTCAGCACCTCGCGCGCGATCGTGCCGGTGTATTCGGGATAAAGATCGATGCTGCCGGCCTGCAGCGCGCCGAGCAGGATCGCCGTGTTGCCCATCCCACGCTGATGTTCCGCGGCTGGCGCGCCGTTGGCACGCGCGGTCTGCACGAAGATTTCGCCGAGGATGTAGGACTCGGTGAAGCGCTTGGACCCGATGCGTAGCTCGTCGGCGGCTGCCGCGTTCGTGCCCGGCAGGGCGAGCAAGGCACTGAAGAACAGTGTCAATGCGGCTCTCATAAGTACTGTCTGCGTCGCAGCTTGAGGCGCGAATTGCAAGGCGAACCTGCGCAGCGTACCGCCATGTGCCATCGGCAGTTTTTTCACACTCGCCGGGAGCGTTAACTCCGCTCCGTTGCGGATCATGGCCGGCAAGCGCCTTGCTTCAGCGCTTGCTCTGCGTGACCGCGCTCAGGATGCCGCGCAGTATTTCGATCGGCGCCGGAGGGCAGCCAGGGATTGCGATGTTGACCGGGATGATGTTCGCAACCCGGCCGCAGCTTGCGTAACTCTCGCCGAAGATGCCGCCGGTGCACCCGCAGTCCCCGACTGCAACGACAAGCTTTGGATCAGGCGCGGCGTCGTACGCGCGCCTGACCGCAATCTGCATGTTGCGGGCGACCGGGCCAGTGACCAGCAACAGGTCGGCATGGCGCGGGCTGGCGACGAACTTCATCCCGCGCCCTTCGAGGTTGTAGTAAGGATTGTTCAGCGCATGGATCTCGAGTTCGCAGCCGTTGCACGAACCAGCGTCGATGTGGCGGATTGCCAGCGCGCGGCCCAGCAGGGCCAGGACGGCTGATTGAATCTGCTCGCCATCGACTCGCCACGCGTCGGTGGTGTCCGGTGGTGCTTCGGTGCAGATGCCGGCCTTCAGCACCTGTTTCATCAGGGTCAGCATCAGAGGTCGTGCCCGGCGTAGCTGAGATTGAACGACTTGTTTATCAACGGGAAGTCAGGAACGATATTGCCGAGCACGGCCAGCTCGAGCAGAGGCCAGTTCTGCCAGGACGGGTCATGACAGTGACAACGCCGCACTCTGCCCCGCTGAATCAGCTTCCAGCGCGACCAGAACTTCACCTCGCCATCCCTCGACCCAGCCAACGCCAAAGCCGTCCGGATCCGAGATCGACGGCAGGGGGCTGCGCACTGCGCCGGCCGGCATGTCGTCGACGATGGCACGGATCAGGCGCAAGGACTCGGTGAGCTCTTCGAAACGCGCGTTCACACGCGCCGTCACATCGCCCCGCGAATCCGAGACGAGTCGCACCGCGAGCCGATCATAGGGCGGACAGGGAAAGTCAACCCGCAGATCGTAGGCTTGCGCACTCGCGCGACCGGCCAGTCCGGTCAGTCCGAGGCGGGCCGCAAGTTCCGGTGTCACGACGCCGGTCATGTGGAAACGGTCTTGCAGGCCGGCGTGCTCGTCGTAGATCGCGCGCAGGGGCCGCACCTCGTTTTCGATGTCGGTGCATTGCTGGCGCAGGCGTCCCAGCCCGCCGGGCTCGAGATTGAAAGCGACACCGCCCGGAATGATGCGATCCATCAGCAGGCGATGGCCGAAGAGTTCACCATTCAGCCGCAGCCACTGCTCGCGCAGTCGCGAAAACTGCGCCAGGCCGAACGCGAGTGCCGCGTCGTTTCCGAGTGCGCCGAGATCGCCCAGATGATTGGCGACTCGTTCGCGCTCGAGCAGCGAGCGCGCGCAAGGCCGACGCCCGCGGTGTCACATCGCAGCGGGTGATGCTTTCCGCCGCCATCGCATAGGCCCACGCGTAGGCCACGGTCGAGTCGCCTGACACGCGCCCGGCCAGCCGATGGCCTTCGGCAAGTGCCTGGCCTTCGAACAGCTTGTCGATGCCCTTGTGCACATATCCGAGACGCTCTTCGAGCCGCAGCACTTTCTCGCCGACGATCGAGAAGCGGAAGTGACCGGGCTCGATGATGCCGGCGTGGATCGGGCCGACCGGAATTTCGTGCACCCCGTCGCCGGCGACGGCGACAAACGGATACTGCTCCTGTTGGGCCTCAAAGTTCGAAGCTGCATCGACGCCGCGCCGCAAGGGAAAAAAATCTGCCGGCCAGGCCGCGTGCCGCAGCCACGGCCGCTGATCATCAGCGTTGCGCGCGCGAATGCCGAGCAGATCGAACGCGGCGCGCTGCATGCGGGCAGCGGCCGGAAACAGGCTTGCAAGTTCGGGGTATTCGGGTGATTCGCCGGACATCTGAAGTCGCACGCACGCAAGCCCTTTCGTTGCCGAGTAGGCGGCATGCACGACGAATCCTTCGCCGAGATCACGCCGATCCGAGCCCCACAGCGCGACCAGGCGATGCCCGGCGTTCGCCATGGTCCGGGCCGTCGAGGTCCATTCGTCTTCGGTCGCTGTGGCCACGCCGACCGGCATTGCACCGGGCATGGGATGGAAGTTCAGTTCGGAATCAGCCATTTGCTCGCTTCAGCCGCCGGAAATCAATCGCGCCGCCTGCTGATACCAGTCACTGAGGTAGGGCGGGATGTACAGTCCCAGCATCAATCCGATTCCAAGATGAACAAACACCGGCACCAGCGCAGGCGGGTGCGGCAACGGTTTGACCGTGGTCTCGCCGAACACCATGGGCTGCACCTTTCCCAGGACTGCTGCAAACGCGACACCGAGCGACAGCAACAACAGCGGAGTGGCCCACGGGAAGTCGCGCATTGCGGTGGTGAGGATCAGAAACTCGCTGGCGAACACGCCGAACGGCGGCATGCCGAGGATCGCCAGGGTGCCGAGCATCAGCCCCCAGCCGACCGTCGGGTTGACTCGGATCAGGCCGCGGATCTGGTCCATGAGCTGCGTTCCCGCCTTTTGTGAGGCATGGCCGACAGTGAAGAAGATCGCGGACTTGATCAGTGAATGCACCGTCATGTGCAGCAGTCCGGCGAAGCTCGCGATCTGACCGCCCATGCCGAAGGCGAAAGTGATCAGCCCCATGTGCTCGATTCGACGAATACGCGAACATCCGCTTGATATCGCGCTGGCGCGACAGGAAGAAGGCGGCCAGCACAACCGACAGCAGGCCGAAGCCGATCATCAGATCGCCGGCGAAACGCGTGTTGACGGCGCCGTCCGTCAAAACCTTGCAGCGCAGGATCGCGTACAGCGCGACATTCAGGAGCAGGCCCGAGAGCACGGCGGAAATCGGCGTCGGGCCCTCGGCGTGCGCATCGGGCAACCAATTGTGGAGAGGGGCGAGACCGACCTTCGTGCCATAGCCGATCAGCATGAAGACAAAGGCGAGCGACATGACGGTCGGCTCGAGCGAGCCTTTGGCGGCATCCAGGTTGGTCCAGAGCAGGCCGCCGCCCTCGGCGCCGATTGCGCGTTCGGATGCCAGGAACAGCAGGATCGTCCCGAACAGGGCTTGCGCGATGCCTACACCGCACAGGATGAAGTATTTCCACGCGGCCTCGAGGCTGGCGGGCGTCCGGTAGACCGCGACCAGCAACACCGTCGTCAGGGTTGCAGCCTCCATCGCTACCCACAGCAGTCCCATGTTGTTGGTCAGCAGCGCCAGCAGCATCGTGAAGGAAAAAAGCTGATACATGCTGTGAAACAGTCGCATGCGAGGCGGCGTCATCTTGCCGTGGTCGCGTTCGATGCGCATGTACGGGCGCGCGAACAGCGTGGTCGTGAATGCGACAAAGGCGGTCAGGGCGACCAGGAACACGTTCAGCGAATCGACGAAGAACTGATCGTGCAGCACCAGAATCGGGCCGTCGGCAATGATCTGCGCCGTCAGCACCACGGACGCAATGAAGGTCGCGAAGCTGAACGCCACGTTGATGTCGGGCGCGCGATCGCGGTGCCCGACCACGCCCAGCACCGCGCCGCCTGCGAGCGGAATGCACAGCACGAACAGGAGCGCCAGCACTAGTCTTCCTTCAGTTTCTCGAGATGCCGGATGTCCAGGCTGTCGAACTGCTCGCGGATCTGGAACATGAACACGCCGAGGATGATCATGCCGACCAGCACGTCGAGGGCGATGCCGAGTTCGACCACCATCGGCATGCCGTAGGTCGCGCTGGTGGCGGCGAAGAACAATGCGTTTTCCATCGCCAGGAAACCGATGACCTGCGGAATCGCCTTGGTACGGGTGATCATCATCAGGAATGAAAGCAGCACGCAGGCGAGCGCGATGCCGAGCGTGCCGCGCGCGACCGAGACCGACAGCTGCGAGATCGGCAGCGCCAGGTTGAAGGCAAAGATCACCAGCACGATGCCGAGCAGCATCGTGGTCGGGATGTTGATCAGGGTCTCGATGTCCCAGCGCACGTTGAGTCGCTCGATCAGGCGGTGCAGCAGCCACGGCATCATCACGACCTTCAGCGCGAAGGTCAGCAGCGCCGAGTAGTACAGGTGCGGCTGCTCGGTGAAGTAGGCCATCGCCGTGGTCGACATCACCAGCGTCAGTCCCTGCATGGTGTACAGATGGATCAGCGACAGCACGCGCCGCTGGGCCAGCAGCGCGAACGACAGCAGCAGCAGTACCGCCGCGAACAGGTTGATCAACTGGGTGACGAGTGCGGGCATTAGATCGCCCCTTGGCGCTGCGCGCCGTCCCCCGAGGGGGAGCGAGCGCCTTGGGAGCGGCCCGGCGGCTCTCATGCCCCCAGCAGGAAATGAACCAGCATGCCGATGACCGCCAGCATGAAGGCGGCGGCGAGGAACTCCGGGACGCGGAAGATGCGCATCTTGGCCGACAGTGTTTCGATCAGCGCCAGCAGCGCGCCGCCGACTGCAAGCTTGAGGACCAGCGCCGGCAATGCGAGCAGGAGCCCGACCGGCTCGTCGATCTCCGAGATGCCCCAGGGAAAGAAGATCGCCAGTCCGATGCAGGAGTAGGCAAACAACTTCAGGCTGGCGGCCCACTCGATCAAGGCCAGGTGCCGGCCCGAGTACTCGAGGATCATCGCCTCGTGGATCATCGTCAGTTCGAGGTGAGTGGCCGGGTTGTCGACCGGCACGCGGGCGTTTTCCGCCAGCGAGACCATCGTGAAGGCCACGCCGGCGAAGGCGAGGCTCGGGTAGATCGCGAACTCCTGGTGCGCGATCGTCTCGACGATGCTGGCGAGCGAGGTCGCCTGCGTCAAGAAGGCGGCGTTGAACAGCACCATCAGCAGCGCCGGCTCGGCCAGGAACCCGACCAGCATCTCGCGCCGTGCCCCCAGGGTGCCGAACGCGGTACCGATATCCATGGCGGCGAGCGACATGAATACCCGCGCCAGCGCAAACAGGCCGACCAGTGCAATCGCGTCGGCCGCGGGGGCCAAGGGCAGATCGGTCGACAGGCTCGGGATGATTCCGCAGGCAAGCACCATCGCGCTGAATACGATGTACGGCGTGACGCGGAACAGCGGACTCGCGTGCTCGGCCACGATCGAATCCTTGTGGAACAGCTTGTGCAGGGTGCGATAGGGCAGCAGCAGCGGCGGCGCGGACTTGTTTTGCAGCCAGGCGCGACACTGGTTGATCCAGCCGTTGAGCAAGGGCGCGCCGAGTACTGCCACGACGATGGCAAGCAGTTGGGCGACGAAGCCGGTCACGGTCATCGGAGGCTCATGAAAAGCTCATCGAAACACCAGGACCAGCATCACGATCAGGGTGACGAAGCTGTAAAGCAGGTAGGTCGCGATCCGGCCCTGTTGCAGCTTGCCGACCAGGATCGACGCCTTCTCGACGATCGAGGCGATCGGCAGATACAGCCAGTGCCAGAAGTGATCGCTGGCCGTCAGCCGGTAGAACGGATTCGTGTCGAAGGGGCCAGGCAGGTGCCGCTCGATGCGGAAGAACGGTTCGAACACCTGCCGGATCGGTTGGCCGAAACCTTCCGCCGTATCCTGCATGCGTGCGTTCAACAGGGGGTAGCCACAGTCCCACGGCGGCGCGCGCCGCACGCGGCCGTGATAGAAGCGGCGCACGAGCCAGACCGTCAGAGCGAAACTCGCCGCCACCAGCAGCAGTACCAGCAGAGGACTGTAGCTGGCGCGGTCCGGCGCAACCGGCGCCAGGAACAGCCAGCCACTGTTGGCGACCGCGGACCCGATCCCGTCGCCGACCAGAACGCGCGTCACCGGATCGATCAGGGTGATGACGAAGGTCGGCAACAGGCCGAGCAGCAGACAGGGCAATGCCAGCCAGACCAGTCCGATGCGCTCGGCGAGGCCGGCATCGTGCGAGTGCGCGATCTGCGGCTCGCGCGGCTGGCCCAGGAAGACCACACCATAGAACTTGACCATGACATAACCGCCGAGCGCGGCGACCAGGACGATGCCGGCGGCGACAACCGGGACCACCATGTTGACGAAGGTCCCCGGCAGCCCGAGCGTGAACAGGAAACTCTGCAACAGCAGCCATTCCGACACGAAGCCATTCAACGGCGGCAGGCCGGCGGCGGCGAGCGCACCTACCAGCGCCATCCATCCAACCCAGGGCATGAAACGCAGTAATCCTCCGAGTTTGCCGAGGCTGCGTTCGCCGGTGCCGTGCAATACGGCGCCGGTACACAGGAAGAGCAGGCTCTTGAAGTAGGCATGGTTCAGCGCGTGATAGAGCGCCGCGGTCAGCGCCAGAGCCGCCATCGCCGCCATGCCATACGCCATGAACAGCCAGGCGAGCCCCATTGCCACCAGCAGCAGTCCGATGTTCTCGATCGACGAGTAGGCGAGCAGTCGTTTCATGTCGACCTGGATCGCGCTGAAGATCACGCCGAACAAGGCCGTGAACAGTCCGATGGCGAGCGCGAGCACGCCCCACCACCAGAGGTGGAGCTGCAGCACTTCGAAGCCGATCCGCAGCAAGCCGTAGATCGCCGTCTTCAGCATCACGCCGCTCATCAGGGCGGACACCGGCGACGGCGCCGCCGGATGCGCTTCGGGCAGCCAGATGTGGAGCGGAACGATCCCGGCTTTCGCCCCGAATCCGAACAGGGCGAGAAGAAAGGCGACCGACGCCCAGAACGGCGAGAGCGGCTGTTCGCGCATGTTGGCGAAGGTGTAGTCGCCGGTGTTGGCCTGCAGTACCCCGAAGCACAAGAGGATGCGCGATTGCACCGATGTGGGCGATCAGCAGGTACAGGTAACCGGCGCGGCGGATTTCGGGAATCGTGTGGTTCGTGGTCACCAGGAAGAATGACGACAGCGCCATCAGTTCCCACATCACCATGAAGACATAGGCGTCGTCGGCCAGCATCACCATCACCATGCTGGCGACGAAGACGTGGTACTCGAGACACAGCAGACCGGGCGCGGTGCCTTCGCCGGCGCGGAAATAGCCGGAGGCGAAGATCGAGATGCCGGCGCCGGCACCGCCGAGCAGGAACAGGAAGAACGCCGACAGCGCATCCAGGCGCAGATGGAATGGCAGCCCCGGCAATCCCAGCGGCAGGACCGCAACCTCCGGCCCCGAAAAAAGCGCCGCCAGTCCGGCAATCGCGATCAACAGGTTGAGCGCCGCTCCGAGCGGGAACAGGACGCGGGCGACGAGGAAGAGGCTGTGCGTTCGCGCCAGGCCGGCCGCTCCCACCATCAGCAGGAGCGCGACGCTTACGAGGATCCAGTCGATCGGCAGCAGCTGCGCAAGGCTGGTCACGAGCGTCGCCGCCATTCAGCGCCGGGGTTTCTGCCTGGACGCGGTCAGCAGCCAGCGCGGCAGCGCCCGCTCGCCGGCATGTTCGACGATGTATTCGCGGATCAGCTGGCGCACCACCTGGGATGGAGTGAGATCCTGCGCAGCGCAGATCTCCTCGAACATCGCCTTCTTGCGCGGATCGAGCAGCAAGGTCAGGCGGGCAGTCTTCTTTTCCACCGTTTGGACTCGATCAAGCGGAAGCGACAGTTCAGCATGTTAATAGGATGTGCATCAAAAGCAAATTGGAGTATCCTTGAATACGGCTAACAATGCGAAAACAGTCAGACGGGCTGTCAACGGAATTCCTGTAAGCTCGCAACACAGCGGTACGCGGGGCGCATGTTGCTCGATGTCGGTGCAGCCAAGGCTGCATAGGCGACGCAGGCCGGAAGTACGAAAATTCCGGCGCTTCTACGCAAGGCGTGGACACAGCGGTTGACGCTCGTCAACTCCGCGTAATGACGCGGCGCGCATCATTGATTTATATCCAATCCCAAGCGAGGCATTGCAATGGACATCGGTCGCCAATTGGCACGCAGCCAGGACATTTCCACGAAAGTCTCCGTCCTCCTCCAAAAGCGCACCAAACTCGCACAGGAGAAATTCGCCGGGAGGCTTAAGGAGTCGATCGACGACAACCTCGACTCGTTGACCAGGCCTGCCAACGCCGCGAAAGTCTGGACGGACTGGTACCAGTACATGGTCGACGGCGCGCAACGGTCGATCCTGTTCTGGGACACGATCCGCCAGCGCGGCAACAAGTTCGTCGAGCACACAAGCGCAGGCTTGACGCCCGTCCTGCACTTCGACTACGAGATGGTCGTCGACGGCCGCAAGCTCGAACGACCGGTCAACTATGCGCTGGTAAGGATCATCCCGCCCGAGGGCGTGACGGTCGACCCGAAGCGGCGGCCGTACGTGATCATCGATCCGCGTGCAGGTCACGGTCCGGGGATTGGCGGCTTCAAGGACGATTCGCAGGTCGGGGTCGCGCTGCGCGAAGGGCATCCGGTCTACTTCGTCATCTTCTTCCGCGATCCGGAGCCTGGTCAGACGCTGCTCGACGTGTGCGAAGCCGAAAAGCAGTTCGTGCGCAAGGTCCGCGCCTTGCATCCGAAAAGCGCGAAGCCAGCAATCGTCGGCAACTGCCAGGGCGGCTGGGCGGCAATGATGCTCGCCGCGTCTGACCCGGACGACACCGGCCCGATCGTGATCAACGGCGCCCCGATGTCCTACTGGGGTGGTGCGTGGCAGGACGGCGGCGGCGACAACCCGATGCGCTATGCCGGCGGCATGCTCGGCGGCACCTGGCTGTCTTCGCTCGCCTCCGACATGGGCAACGGCGTGTTCGACGGCGCCTACCTGGTCGAGAACTTCGAGAACCTCAACCCCGCCAACACGTTCTGGGACAAGTACTACCACCTGTACGCGAACATCGATACCGAGCCGCCGCGCTTCCTCGAGTTTGAACGCTGGTGGGGCGGGTTCTACCTGATGAACCGGGAAGAGATCGAGTGGATCACGCGCAATCTCTTCGTCGGCAACAAGCTGTGGAAGGGAGGCACCAAGGCCTTCGGCGGAAAGACCTTCGACCTGCGCGAGATCAAGGCGCCGATCGTCCTGTTCGCGTCGATGGGCGACAACATCACTCCGCCGCAGCAGGCGTTCAACTGGGTCGCCGACGTCTATGGCTCGACCGACGAGATCAAGGCACGCGGCCAGGTGATCGTCGGCCTGATGCACGAGGACATCGGGCACCTCGGCATCTTTGTCTCCGGCAAGGTCGCCAAGAAAGAGCACGCGCAGATCGTCTCGGTGCTGAAGTCGATCGAGACGCTGCCGCCGGGGCTGTATGGGATGGCGATCAAGGAGCGCAAGGGTCGGGACGGTCGCGTCGAGTATGAAGTCGAGTTCCGCGAACACCGACTGGAAGACATCGTCGCGCGCCTGAATCGCTTCCAGCGCTCTGACGAAAAACCGTTCGAGGCAGTCGCGGCGGTTTCCGAGTTCAACCAGCATGCCTACGAACTCTTCCTGCAGCCGCTCGTGCAGGCGACCGCGAACGAGTTCACGGCCAAGACGATCCGCCAGTTTCACCCGCTGCGCCTGCAACGGTGGGCGCTGTCGGATCTGAACCCCTGGCTCGGCTGGCTCGGTCCCGCCGCGACGATGGTCAAGGCGCAACGCACTGGTGTCGCCGAGGACAACGTCATGCTGGCGATCGAGAAGACGGCCTCCGCCGCGATCAGCGCTTCGCTGGACTTCTATCGCGGGATACGAGACGCCGCCAGCGAAGCCACCTTCTTCCAGACCTACGGGAATGTGTTTTCTCTCACCATGGCCGACAAGCACAGCGGCGAAGTGGCGGCCGAGCGGATCAGCGAGGCGCGTGAATTGCCGTTCGTGCAGGAAGCGCTCGCATCGATCGATGAAGGTGGATACCCCGAGGCGCTCGCCCGTGTCGCCTGCCTGCTCGCGCGCAAGGGCGAGCCGCTGCTGCTGTCGCGTTTGCAGTTGAAGCAGGAACTCATGGCCGACTACCGCGACCTGCTGCCCGCGATGCCGCCGGATCAGTGGCGTCGCGTCCGGGGCGAACAGGAGATCATCGTGCGCTACGAACCGGAACGGGCCCTCGCAGCCCTGCCGAAGCTGCTCGCGAACCGGAACGATCGCGAGAAGCTTGTGCAGCTTGTACATCGGTTGCTGGCGGACGAGCGCATGCAGCGTGCGAAACCTTCGACCGAGCAGCTCGCGATGATCGAGCACATCGGCGAAACGCTCGACGTCAGGGCGACGGCACCCCGCCGCGCGGCAGCGCGACGCAAGGCGACTCGCAAGGGTGGACGCAAATGAGCCCGGCCGAGGGTGTCAGCACGGTGGAGCGAACACACGAGAAATACCAGAAGCTCCTCGATTTCTGCCAGGACTTGCCACCGACGCCGACGGCAGTCGCGCATCCGTGCGACGAAAGCTCGCTCGCGGGTGCCGTCGATGCTGCACGCCTCGGCCTGATCGCGCCCATCCTGGTCGGGCCGCGCGCCAAAATCGAGGCCGTGGCCCGGAAGTTCGGCATCGACCTGGAGGGGCTGCCGATTGTCGATGCGGCCTACAGCGAGGATTCGGCAGCAAAGGCGGTCGAGCTTGTGCGCGAGGGCAAGGCCGAAGCCCTGATGAAGGGCAGCCTGCATACCGACGAGTTGATGGCGGCCGTGGTCCGACGCGATACGGGCCTGCGCACGGCCCGGCGCGTCAGCCACTGCTTCGTGATGGACGTCCCGTCCTATCCGGAGACGCTGATCATCACCGACGCAGCCGTCAACATCGCACCGACCATGGAGGACAAGGTCGACATCATCCAGAATGCGATCGACCTCGCGCACGCGCTGCGCTTTCCGGAGGTCCGCGTGGCGATCCTGTCGGCGATGGAGACGGTCAACCCGAAGGTGCCGTCGACGGTCGAGGCGGGCGCGCTGTGCAAGATGGCCGATCGCGGCCAGATCACCGGTGCAATCCTCGATGGTCCGCTCGCGCTCGACAACGCGATCAGCCTCGAGTCGGTGAAGATCAAGAAGCTCGACTCGCCGGTCGCGGGTCGCGCGAACGTACTCGTGGTGCCGGATCTCGAAGCCGGCAACATGCTCGCGAAGAGCCTGTCCTTCCTCGCCGGTGCTGACGCAGCAGGAATCGTGCTCGGGGCGCGGGTACCGATCATCCTGACGAGCCGGGCGGACTCGGTGACCGCGCGGCTTGCCTCGTGCGGAATTGCGGCATTGGTTGCGCATGCGCGACGCGAGGCGGCCAACAAGGCGGTGAGCTGAGGTGAACGACCCCCACGCTCACTGCGTTCGCTGGTCCACGGCTCGGCTTGCAGGCCGAGCCGCTTCGCCAGGCGCACATCGGGCCGCAGGGCCAGATGTCTGTCCGGGCTCAGCCCCGAGGGGGCCGAGCGCCGCGGCTCCATGCCGGCCTGCGCCGGCATGGACGGCACGAGGTGGCGTTGCGTCTCGCAGTGCCGCGGCCTGCAAGGCCTCAGTGCCCTTCGGGCGGCCGGGCGGGCACTGAGATGGCCGATGCAATTGCCGTTCTGAACGCAGGCTCTTCGAGCTTCAAGTTCTCGCTGTTCGCCGAGGGCGCCAAGGGTGTCGCGCTCGTCGCTCGTGGACAGGCAGAGGGGCTGTATACCTCGCCGCGCTTCGTCGCCAAGGACGGCTCCGGTGCTGTCATCGACGAGAAGTCGTGGGGTGAGGGCGTCGAGCTCGGACACACCGGGGCGCTCGATCACCTCGTCGCTTTCCTGCGCAAGCGGCTTGCCGAGCACCGGCTCGTCGGCGTCGGCCACCGCGTCGTGCACGGTGGGCTCGAGTACACGAAGCACGTTCGGGTCGATGCTTCGGTTCTCGACGCGCTGGAGAAATACGTCCCCCTTGCGCCGCTGCATCAGCCGCACAACCTGGCGCCGATCCGCGCGCTTGCTCGAGCGGTTGCCGCAGCTTCCGCAGGTTGCATGTTTCGATACTGCGTTCCACCGCGGTCAGCCGGCCGTCGGGCAGGCGTTCGCCCTGCCCAGGTCGATCACGGATCGCGGCGTGATCCGCTACGGCTTCCACGGCCTGTCGTATGAATACATCGCGGGCGTACTTCCGGAGCACGACGCGCGCGCGGCAGCCGGCAAGACCGTCGTGCTGCACCTTGGCAACGGTTCGAGCATGTGCGCGATCGCGGGGGGCCGCAGTGTGGCGAGCACGATGGGCTTCACGGCCGCCGACGGGCTGCCGATGGGCACGCGCTGCGGCAGTCTCGATCCGGGCGTCGTGCTCTACCTGATCGACGAACTTGGAATGGACGCGCGTGCGATCGAGAAGCTGATCTACCAGCAATCGGGTCTGCTCGGCGTTTCCGGCATTTCGAGCGACATGCGCACGCTCGAGGCGAGCAATGAGGCCGGCGCGAAAGCGGCGATCGACCTCTACATCTACCGGATCGCCCGCGAACTGGGCTCGCTTGCGGCGGCACTTGGCGGGCTCGACGCAATTGTCTTCACGGCCGGGATCGGAGAAAACAGCCGCGGCCTGCGGGAGCGCGTCTGTCGCGACGCCGACTGGCTCGGTGTCGAGCTCGATCCCGATGCGAACGCGCGCAGCGCCGTCGCGCATCAGCACGGCGAAGAGCCGCGTATCGGCGTGGGTCATTCCCACCAACGAAGAGCTGATGATTGCGCGCCACACACGCAAGCTGCTGACAGGCCAATCGAAAGAGGTATGCGCCTGACCTGCAAACGCAGGGATCGAACTCGCCGTGCCGCTCGACTCGCAACAACGCCAGGAGATCCGCGATGACCATTGATGTTCCGCGCCCCGTGCTCAAGGGCGCCAAGGCGCTCGTCGTGGGCGTCGCTAACGAGCACTCAATCGCTTACGGCTGCGCGAAGGCGTTTCGCGAGCTGGGCGCCGAGCTTGCGATCACCTACCTCAACGAGAAGACGAAATCCTTCGTCGAACCATTGGCAAAGGAGCTCGGCGCTCCGATCTTCCTGCCGCTCGATGTTGCCACGCCCGGCATGCTCGAAGCGGTGTTCGAAACCATCACAAAGCAATGGGGTGAACTTGATATTCTTGTTCACTCGATTGCATACGCGCCCAAGGAAGATCTACAGGGCCAGCTCCTCGACTGTTCAGCCGAGGGCTTCAAGACAGCGATGGACGTCTCCTGCCATTCGTTCGTGCGGATGGCGCGACTCGCGGCCCCGCTGATGAAGCGTGGCGGCACGATGTTCGCGATGAGCTATCACGGTGCCAACAAGGTCGTCCCAACCTATAGCGTCATGGGTCCGGTGAAGGCAGCGCTCGAAGCGTCATGCCGATATCTGGCCTATGAGCTCGGCGGCAAGGGCATCCGCGTGCACGCGATGTCGCCGGGGCCGCTCAAGACGCGCGCGGCGTCGGGCCTCAAGGACTTTGATCTGCTGCTGAACGAGGCCGCGCAACGGGCGCCGATCGGCGAGCTGGTCGACATCATGGACGTTGGCTTCACCTGCGCCTTTCTGGCGACGCCGTACGCGCGGAGACTCTCGGGCGCGACTCTCTATGTCGACGGTGGCGTGAACATCATGGCGTGAGGTCGACGACAGTCACTTGAACCGTAGCGTCAGAGCAAGCACCCGCGTGCGGCCGCACCGCTGGAACTCCGCCTGATCAGTTCCGCCGAACTTGGCTCCAGTTGACGGAGCCGAGTGCGCGCTACTTGACTCGCATGCCCGGCAACGCCCCGCTGTCGGGGTCAAGCAGGAAGACGCCAGGGTGCTTCTTCTCGTCGGCGTGACTGGCGGCCAGCACCATGCCTTCACTGACGCCGAACTTCATCTTGCGTGGCGCCAGGTTGGCGACCAGCACTGTCTGACGTCCGACCAGGTCTTCAGGCTTGTAGGCCGACTTGATGCCCGGAAAAACCGTCCGGTGCCGGCCTTCGCCGGCATCGAGCGTCAGCTTGAGCAGCTTGTCGGACGCCATCGACGGCTCGGCGCTGACGATCTTCGCGACGCGGAAGTCGAGCTTGGCGAAGTCGTCGATCGTGATCGTGTCGGCGATCGGCGCGCCGCCGGGCACGGGCGGCGCTTCGACAGTCGCGGCCGGAGGCTCGAACAGGGCATCGAGTTGCTTGGGGTCGACTCGGGTCATCAGGTGCTCGTACTTTGCGATTCTTGTCGGTGCGCGACTGGCCGTCTTCCAAGCGGTACCAATCGAGTTCCGCAACCAGCCGAAGTACTCGCGACGCTGTGACAGGATTCGGGCGAGGTAGTAGGTGCAAGGACGCCGACATGCTTGCAAGAATGCATCTGAGCAAACCTCATGCAATAGCTGTCGCGACTCATCGCGCTCGCGTGCGCCTTTGCGAGTTCCCATGGTTTGAAAGCGTCGAAACACTCGTTGATGCGATCGTGCGATAACTCATGATCAATCGCGAATCGCCTTGCCAAATTCTCGTTGCTTCGTAGGCATATGCAACATCTTCTCGATCCGAGCTAGCCGAGAATGTCGATGGCCATCGCGGCTCAGACCCTGGCCTACCTGGGCAAGACGTCCGTCGAAGTATTTCGCAAGAAAGCTCGCCGCCCGGCTCGCGATGTTGACGTACTTGCCGATCAGGTCGCTGTTGACGCGCGCGATGAAGTCATCTGGCGTCAGGTCGATGTCCTCGACCCGCCCGTTGAGCTTGGCGGCGATGTAGTAGCGCAGCCACTCGGGATTCATGCCGACCTGCAGGTAGCGCAGCGGGTCGATGCCGGTGCCGCGGCTCTTGCTCATCTTCTCGCCGCTGACCGTGATGAAGCCGTGCACGTAGATCGCGTCAGGCACCTTGAACGGCGCTCCGGCAAACTGCAGCATCGCCGGCCAGAACAGCGTGTGGAAGTAGATGATGTCCTTGCCGATGAAGTGAATCTGCTCGAGTCGTCGCGGCGGCCAGGAAGGCTTCGAAGTCGATGCCCGTCTTCGCGCAGTAGGCCTTGAAGCTCGCGAGATAGCCGATCGGTGCATCGAGCCAGACGTAGAAGTACTTGCCCGGCGCGTCAGGAATCGGGATGCCGAAATACGGCGCGTCGCGCGAGATGTCCCAGTCGCCGAGCGCCTTGCCGGCAGCCGCGTCGCCATCGAGCCATTCGCGCGCCTTGTTCGCGACCTTCCGGCTGCAGATGTTCGCGGTCGACCCATCCTCGCAGGAATTCGACACAGCGCGGGTCGGAAAGCCTGAAGAAGAAGTGCTCCGACGTGCGCAGTTCGGGCGCGCACCGGTCAGCACCGAGTACGGATCGATCAGTTCGGTCGGCGAGATAGACCGAGCTGCAGACCTCGCAGGAGTCGCCGTTCTGATCCTTCGAGTGACACACCGGGCAGTCGCCCTTGATGTAGCGATCGGGCAGGAACATGCCCTTGACCGGGTCGTAGAACTGCTCGATCGGTCTTGGCGTAGATGAGCTCCGGCGGCTCGACAGCCGTCGATAGATCGTCCTGCGATAGTTCGGTGTTCTCAGGCGAGTGCGTCGAATGCCAGTGATCGAAGCGCAGATGTGAAAGCCGTCGAGGTACGGCTTGCGCCCGGCGAGCATCTCGGCCACGAACTGCTCCGGCGTCTTCCCGGCCTTCTCGGCCGCGATCATGATCGGCGCGCCATGTGCATCGTCGGCGCAGACGAAGTGCACTTCATGGCCGCGCATGCGCTGAAAGCGCACCCAGATGTCGGCCTGGATGTATTCCATGATGTGGCCGATGTGAAGCGGGCCATTGGCATACGGCAGGGCGGTCGTAACGAACAGTTTTCGTGTCATGGCGGACTCCGATGTGCGAGGTGAGCCGCGTGCTGGACGCGGTGGTCGGTCAGTGCGACAGACGGCACATTCGGAGGCAGCCGCGGGTCGGTTCCGCGGTCGTCGAAAGGTCTGAGAAGCGATGCATCCGGCGCATTCTAATTGCCCGCCGGAATGTGGCGGTTCAAACAGTGCGGAGGTGGCAGGATTCCATAGTTCACGGTCACCAGAAATGGGACGGGCCCGAAGTTCGAATGCGAACCTTGGGCCCGTTTTGGTCAGTCTTCGATCAAACGAAGATTGCTGGCTATCAGACGCGCGGCGCGTCCTTTTTGAACCACGACTCATCGGCGCGGCTCATCCAGGCGCTGACCTGTGCATCGGCTTCCTCCTTGGCGACACCATAGTGTTCCTGGATCTTGCCGGTGAGCTGGTCGCGGCGACCGGCGATGACGTCGAATTCGTCATCAGTCAGCTTTGCCCCATTGTTCCTTGGTCTTGCCTTTGAGTTGTAGCCAATTGCCTTCGATGCGGTCCCAATTCATTTGAGCTTCCTTAATTAGGTTGGAGAGTTGCAGTGATCAGCTGCGAACAACGATCCCGTTCTTGACCGACTTCACGCCCTTGACTTCGCGCGTCAGGACTTCAGCGGTGGTTTTCTCAGCTGCGTTCTTGGCGAAGCCCGAAAGCATCACCTCGCCGTTAAGCGTTTCGACGCTGATGGCCGACGCATCGACGACCTTGTTATCGACGAACTTGGATTTCGACGGCGGTGGTGATCGCGCTGTCGTCGACGTAGGCGCCGACCGTTTGCTGGTCGCGGGTAACGGCACAGCTCGACAGGGTGATCAGTGCGGCGGCGGCCAGAGTGGCGGCCAGAGTGGTGCGCAGGTTCATGACTTTCTCCTTTGGTGCGGTTGAAGTCGGGGCTCGATCGTCGAGCCATTGAGAGTAAGAGTTGAGAACAGCGGGCGAGACGGGACTCACGTTCCGCGACAAACGAGACCGTAGGCGACGCTGGCAATGGCGAGCACCAGGAAGACGAGGAACAGGATTTGCGCAATGCCGACAGCATTCGCGGCAATGCCGCCGAAGCCGAACACGGCTGCGACCAGCGCGATGATGAAGAAGACAACGGCGTAATACAGCATGGTGAAGATCTCCACAAAATTCGAATCAGTATTCGAAAGTCAGGTCGCAACTCAAACCTGGATTGCGATGAACCGACAATAGGGGCTGTGTCGCGTGCCGGACATGAGACGGCGACGGGTCGCGCTGTCGGCGCGCAGAGCAAGACGATGTAGGAGGCGGCCGACAAGGCCGGGAACATCAACCGATCTGCTGAAGCGGGAGGCTCGCGCTTAGTTGGGTGCCGCGACCGGGGGTCGACTGTACGACGAGGCGACCGCCATCGCCCTCGACCCGGTAACGCATACCGAGCAGACCGTAGGAACCGATCTTCGATCCGCGCATTTCGAAGCCGACGCCATCATCGACGACTGAGAGTGCCGCCTGGCCGTCGCGTGCCGCGAGAGAAATCCTGACCGAACGGGCACGGGCGTACTTGGCGACGTTCGTCAGTGCCTCCTGAACCAGACGGAAGATCGTCAGCTCGCTCTCCGGTCCAGGGACACCGGCTGCAGGGCGCAATCGATCCGGATGTCTGCACCGGCCGCGAAGTCGCGCGCCAGGATCTCGATTGCGGGAACAAGACCGAGATTGCTGAGCGTCGATGGTCGCAGATCCTCGGTGATGCGCCGAGTCAGTGCAATGACGCTGTTGAGCATCTCGTTCAGGTGTGCCAGGCGTTCGAGAGTTTCGGGTGGGGACCCGGCCGCGCGCGTCTTGATGCGTGCGACGTCGAGCTTGGCGGCGGTCAGCAGTGCGCCTAGCTCGTCGTGCAATGCGCGCGCAAGCCGATTGCGTTCGTCTTCGCGCGCAGTGTGCAAATGACGCGCCAGCTCGGCGAACTCCTGCGTGCGGCTTTCCACCTGCGCCTGCAGTTCGGCGCGCGCTGACTCCACGTCCATGCGGCGCTGCGTTTCCATCGCGCCGCGCTGGCGCAGATATAGCATCAACGCCAGCAGGCCAACGAGCACCATAGCGGCAATGCCGATCCGGTAGACCAGCAACACATCCATGTTCATTCCCGGACCGAGCAACTAGACTCCGCGTTAGACATCTCTCGACCACCATACACCTTGATCCGCATCGCTATCGTCGACGACCACGCCATCGTTCGTACCGGTCTGCGCCAGTACTTCTCCGAGCAGGGGGACCTGAGTGTCACCGGCGAAGCCGCCAACGGCCGCGAAGCGCTGGAACTGGTTCGCCAGGGAGATCTCGACGTACTCGTGATGGACCTGTCGATGCCGGACCACAGCGGCATCGACGCGCTGGCCGCGATCAAGGCGCGCGCGCCCGACCTGCCGGTTCTCATCCTGTCGAGTTTTCCTGAACAGCATTACGCGACCACGTTGCTCAAGCAGGGCGCCAGCGGGTATCTGAACAAGGAATGCGATCCGGAGGAGATCGTCAAGGCAATCAGGACATTGCATCGTGGACGCAAGTACATCAGTGCCGGGGTGGCAGAGCTCCTCGCCGGCGGACTCGACAGCACCGCTTCGAAGCTGCCACATGAACAGCTTTCAGAGCGTGAATTGCAGGTCTTCCTGCGACTGGCAAAAGGAGAAACGATCGGCCACATGGCGGAGAGCATGTTTCTGAGCGTCAAGACGGTCAGCACCTATCGCACACGGGTCATGGAGAAAATGAACCTAGCTTCGAACAGTGACCTGACCTATTACGCACTGAAAAATGGCCTGATCCAGTAGTTGCTCAAGGGTCGCTCAGGGCGCGCCGTCGAGCGAAGCCGGGCGACTGGTGGCCGCTTCGGCCAGCTGCGCGCAATAGCGAAGCAGCGCGTCGATATCGTTGGACTTGTCGAAGACCTCATCGGCACCGAGCGAGAGACAGGTGCGGCGCATCTCGGGCGTTGCGTAATTGCTCAGCACGACGAGCTTTACCTGACGATTGGCACCGCGGATGGCCTTGAGCACCCCGAGTCCGCTTCCTCGTTTCAGGAAGATGTCGATGATGCCGAGCTCGCACGCATTGCTCGGGTCGCTGAGCCACTGGACCGCGGCCACTTCGTCCGCGGCGGTGCCGACCACTTTGAGCGGCAGAATCTCCTCCAGGGTGGCAGCCAGATTCTCGCGAATGACAGGACTGTCTTCGACGAGAAAGGTGCGAAGGTGCGAGCTCAAGGTCCTGGCCTTGTCACAGCATTCGATGATGGGTCATGCAAAAACGAGCAATTGCGGCCTCCGTCGAGGACGGGCGAGTCACTCCTGATATTGCGCTCCAGCGAATTCCCAGTTCACCAGGGATGCGAGGAAGGTCTTCACCCACTTCTGGCGCTCGTTGCGATGGTCGATGTAGTAGGCATGCTCCCACACATCGATGGTCAGTAGTGGTTTGTCGCCAGTCGTCAACGGCGTGCCGGCGGCGCCCATGTTGACGATATCAACGGCGCCAGAGGCCTTTCGCACCAGCCAGGTCCAGCCGGAACCGAAGTTGCCGACCGCGCTCGCAGAGAACGCTTCCTTGAAGCTGGCGTAGTTGCCGAATTTCCGATCAATCTCCACGCCGATGCTGCCCTTGGGCTGACCGCCGCCCCCTGGCTGCATGCATTGCCAGAAGAAGCTGTGATTCCAATGCTGGGCCGCATTTTCATGGATCGAACCGGCTGAGCGGTTGACGACTTCGACCAGCGACAGGCCTTCGAAGTCCGTGCCACGCTGCAACTCATTCAGTTTCGCAACATAGGCGCGGTGATGCTTGCCGTAGTGAAACTCGAGTGTCTCCTTGCTCAGATGGGGGCTCAAGGCGTCGAGTTCGTAGGGAAGCGGTGGGAGCTTGTGGTCCAAGGGTGAAACTCCCTTGATTGAGGACTGCCCAGCCTGCGTGCGCTCCGGTGGCACAAATGAGGGCGGCGCATTCTGCCGCTCGGGTTGCGTGCGATCGTTCATGTTGGATCCTTTGCGTGGACACCATTCGACTCGCATGCCAGCGATGCCGGAGCCGGCGCGCATGCCTGAGTGATGTAGGACAGAGCCGTGTCATGCATCAGCCTGGTGCACGTAGGAATCGAACTACGCGGACGCGCGGCGATGTCCTCTGTGATTCCTCCGGCCTTCGCCCAATACTCGCTTCGAGCCTCGCTGATTCTTCCGAGGTGTCGCCGTCTCCGCGGCGGCTTCACTTCCACCAAAGGAAATCCCATGTACAAGTTCAACTCTATCCATGCATTGATTCTTGCGGCCGGCCTCGTAGGCTCGGTCGCGAGTTTCGCGCAGCCGGCTGGCGTAATTGACTACAAGGCGTCAAAGGATCGTATCGGTGCTGACTTCAAGTCGGCCAGGGCGGCCTGCGACGGACTTGCCGGCAACGCCAAGGACATATGCGTCGAGCAGGCCACTGGCGACGAAAAGGTCGCGCTTGCCGATCTCGAGTTCCGGCAGACCGGAAAGGACGAGGATCGCGTCAAGGCGGCGACGGTGAAAGCCGAAGCGGTCTATGCAGTCGCCAAGGAGCGTTGCGACGACAAGGCCGGCAACGACAAGGACGTGTGCGTTAAGGAAGCGCAGGCGGTGGAAGCGAAGGCAAAAGCCGACATCAAGCTGAACAAGAACACCGCACAAGCTCGCCAGGACGCCAGCGACGAGAAGCGCGATGCCGACTACAAAGTGGCGATCGAGAAATGCGATGCGCTGGCCGGCGAAACCAAGTCGGCCTGCATCGCGCAGTCCAAGGCCAGGTTCGGCAAGAGTTGATCCCGCATGCCGCCGCCGGACCGGCACCTGCTGCTCGGCGGCGGCTTGTCTCACCAGCAACAACTCATTGGCTGCAGAGCCGGTAGCCGACTCCCGTTTCAGTGAGGAGAAACAGCGGTTGCGATGGATCGGGTTCGATCTTCTGCCGTAGCTGCTTCATGTAGATGCGCAGGTAGTGCGCGTGATCGACATGCTCCGGGCCCCAGACCTCGCGCAGCAGCTGCCGCTGCGTGGCGACCATTCCGCCGTGCCGGGCGAGCGCGGCGAGCAGCCGGTATTCGATCGGGGTGAAGTGCAGCGGCTTTTCGTCTCGCATGGCAGTTCGCCGGGCGAGATCAATCGTGACGCCCCCGAGCTGCAGAGGCCCGACCTGGTCGTCCGGCCCGCGCGCGGCGCGCCGCAGCGCGACTCGCACACGCGCCAGCAGTTCGGGCACCGAGAACGGCTTGGTCACGTAGTCGTCAGCGCCGGCGTCCAGCGCACGAATCTTCTGCTGCTCGTCGGTGCGTGCAGACAACACGACGATCGGCATGGCCGACCAGCCGCGGATTCCGCGGACGACTTCTTCGCCATCGGCGTCCGGCAGTCCCAGGTCGAGGATCACCAGGTCCGGCTTGTGATTGGCGGCCTCGATCAAGGCGCGGCTCGCGTTCTCGGCCTCGATGATTCGAAAGCCGGCAGCGTCGAGCGAGGCACGCAACAGCCGGCGCAGCGGCGCTTCGTCGTCGACGACCAATATCGCATGCTGGGCCTGCGTCATCGCGCGGGCTTCATGCCGCTTCCTCGCGCGGCATGTCCGGTGACTACTTCCGGCAGTGGCAGCGTCACGATGAACATCGCGCCGCCAGCAGGAATCCGCTCGGCGCGGATTTCGCCACCGAGCAGAACGAGCGATCGCGCGACAGATTGCCAGGCCGAGGCCGACCCCGCCGGATCTGTGTCGGTCGGACGTGGCATCGGGCTCGTGACCCCGCTGAAACTTGTCGAACAGTCGATCGGGATCGAGGCCCGGCGGCAGTCCGGGCCCATCATCCGAAACTGTCAGCTCGACCGAGCCAAAGGCCTGCCGCGCACGTATGTGCACGCGCGTCCCGGGCGGCGTGTGCCGTGCCGCGTTTTCGAGCAGGTTGGCGAGCAGCTGCTCGAACAACACCGGGTCGCCCTTCAACAAAGGCAAGTCATCGTCGAGATCGACGTCGATACGATGCGCGGCGAGGCGGTCGCCGAGCCGCCGCAGCGCGCTGCCGACGACTTCGTCGAGCGCGATCCAGTCGTTCTTTGGCGACAAGCTGACCCGATTCAAGTCGAGTCATGTCAAGCACATTGGTAACTACCTGGGTCATCCGCGCGGCTTCGTCGACGATCGTCTGGGTTAATTCGGTGCGCTGGCTTTGAGCCAGTCGCGTACTGCCTTCGAGCAAGGCGCTGGCGGCGCCGCCGATTGCCGCGAGCGGAGTGCGCATGTCATGCGAGATGGCCGCAAGCAGACTGTTGCGCACAGACTCAGCCTCGGCGGTGACGGCGGCAGTTTGAGCAAGTTCGGCGAGTTCGGCGCGCTCTAGCGCGAGCGCTAGCTGGACGGCGAAGGTTTCAAGCAGATGCGCCTGCTCGGGAAGAAGTATCCGGCGCGGATTGGCGGGCAGAACTGCGAGGACACCGAGCTGACGAGGCTTCGCATCGGTCGCCGCAAGCGGCAGATAACGGGCCGGTGCTCCGGGCAGGGTGTCGGTGCCCAGCCCGGCCGGCTGGCCATGATCCTGAACCCACTGCGCGACTGCCAGGTCGGCACTGCGCAGCGAAGCGGAAACCGGCGCGCCTTGCTTCGGGTGTCGCAGCTTTCCGTCCGCATCCGGCAACAGCACCACAGCCTGGGCCTCGAACACTTCGCCAATATGGCGCACCGCGACGGCGGCCATTTTGACCGCGCCGCGCGCGGCGGCGAGTTCGCGGCTCATCGCGTACAGCAGTGCGGTGCGGCGTTCGCGATGTCCGGCCACGCGTGCCTGCAGGCGCACGCTGGCGACGAGATTGCCGATCACGACGCCGACGGTCATCAGTACGGCGAAGGTCAGCAGGTACTGGCCATCCGCGATGTTGAACGTGAAGATCGGCGGCACGAAGAAGAAGTTGTAGGCCAGCGTGCTGATCATCGACGCGACGATCGCCGGCCCCCGCCCGGCGCGCAGGGCGATCAGCGCGATCGTCAGGAGATAGATCATCACGATATTCGGCTCATTGAGGATCGGATCGGCGATCCATGCGAATGCAGTGGCCAGAGCGACGCCAAGAGCACCCGTCGCATACCCCGGCCAGCGCCGCTTGGCAGACGGCGGCGCCGCCAGATAGGCAGCGCTGCGCGCCAGCAGGGGATTTCGCGCCATGCGTGTCTGCTCGGTGGTCTTGACTACCGTCACGTCGATGCCGATGACGCGCGCAAGCACAATATCGATCGTGGATGGCCGCAGCCAGCGCACGAAGCCGCGCCGGCTTGGCTGGCCGAGCAGGACCCGCGTTACGTTGCGCGTATGCGCATAGCCGGCGAGCTCCGCGCCGGCGGAGTGGCCGCCGAGGGTGACCGACTCCGCACCGAGAGTTTCGGCCAGTCGCAGCCAGGCAATGCGCCGGTTGCGTTCAGCCTCCGGCATCCGGATCAGGCCGGGTGTCTCGACGAAGACGACGATCCACTCGGCGTGCAGCGCCGCTGCCAGGCGCTTGGCGGCGCGAATCAGGGACTCGCCATCGCTCTTCGGTCCGAGTCCGACCAGAATCCGTTCACCGGCCGCCCACGGTTCCGCGATTCCTTCGGTTGCGCGATAAAAGTCCATCGCGGCATCGACACGCTCGGCAGTCTTGCGCAGCGCGAGTTCGCGCAGCGCGATCAGGTTGCCCTTCCTGAAGAAATTCTCGAGCGCGACCCGGACGCGCTCCGGCACGTAGACCTTGCCTTCGCGCAGGCGCTGCAGCAGATCGTCGGGCGGCAGGTCGACCAGTTCGACCTCGTCGGCCGATTCGAAGACGGTATCCGGCACGGTTTCCTGCATCCGCACCGATGTGATGCCGGCAACGACGTCGTTCAGGCTTTCCAGATGCTGGACATTGACGGTGGTCCAGACGTCGATGCCGGCATCGCGCAGTTCCTCGATGTCCTGCCAGCGCTTGGCGTGGCGCGCGCCCTGCACGTTGGTGTGCGCCAGTTCGTCGACCAGCAACAGCCGGGGGCGGCGTTCGAGGGCGCGATCGAGGTTGAACTCTCGCAGCCACACTGCACCCTGCCGGAGGTTCAGATTGGGAATGACCTCGAGGCCCTCGAGCAGCTGCTCGGTCTCGATGCGGCCGTGCGGCTCGACGTAACCGACAACGACGTCAACGCCCTCGGCTTTCTTGCGATGCGCGGCCTCCAGCATCGCGTAGGTCTTGCCTACGCCGGCGGTCGCACCGAAGAAGACCTTGAGCTTGCCGCGCTTCGCCGCCCGCTCCTGGGCCTGGACTTGAGCGAGCAGCGAGTCGGGGTCGGCGCGGCGTGGCTCCATCACTCTAGAGTAGTCGATTGCGCTTTCGAGGTGAGCGGGGCGGTCGAGTCAGCAGCGCAACCAGCGCGATCGGCATGGCGACATGCACCGACCAGCAGCAGAACATTGAGGAGGGTCCAGTCCATGCTGGCCCGATCGGCTCAGCGCGTGGCGTCGAGCGCGAGGTTCAGCCGCAACACGTTTACGCGTGGCTCACCGAGCACGCCCAGCTGGCGGTCCTCGGTGTGTCGCGTGACCAGTTCACGCACCATGGCCGGGTCGAGTTTCCGTTCGCGCGCTACCCGGCCAAGCTGGAACTCGGCTGCGGCAGGACTGATGTGCGGATCGAGCCCGCTGGCCGACGCAGTCACGAGATCGGCCGGAACCGGCGCCTTGTTGTCGGGGTCGGCGGCGCGCAAGGCGGCGATGCGATCCTTGACCACATCGACCAGCGCTGGATTGGTCGGCGCCTGGTTCGAGCCGCTCGAAGCCAGTCCGTTGTAGGACTGCGGTGATGTTGCTGAAGGCCGACTCCAGAAGTATTTCGGATCCGAAAACGGCTGACCGACCAGTTCGGAGCCGACCGGTTTGCCGTCGCGCACGATCAGGCTGCCCTTGGCCTGCCCGGGCATCATCAGTGCAATGCCGGTCATGAGGCCCGGATAGACGAGTCCGGTGACGACGGTCAACAACAGGAACAGCACGAGAGCACGTCGCACTTCAGTGAGCATGGTCAACTCCTAGGCCAGTCCGAAGACGGCCAACACAACGTCGATCGCCTTGATGCCAATAAATGGCACGATCAGTCCGCCGACGCCATAGATCAACAGGTTCCGCCGCAACACCTTGGCGGCCGTGTCCTCTCGCAGCGGGATTCCCTTCAGTGCCAGCGGAATCAGCGCGGGGATGATCAGGGCATTGAAGATGACCGCGGAAAGAATGGCTGACGAAGGCGACGCCAGGGCCATCACGTTCAAGGCATTCAGCTGCGGGTAGGTCGCCGCAAAGGCGGCCGGAATGATCGCGAAGTACTTGGCGACATCGTTGGCGATCGAAAAGGTCGTCAAGGTGCCACGGGTCATCAGCATCTGCTTGCCGATCTCGACGATCTCGATCAGCTTGGTCGGGTTCGAATCGAGATCGACCATGTTGCCCGCTTCCTTGGCGGCCTGGGTGCCGGTGTTCATCGCCACCGCCACGTCGGCCTGCGCCAGCGCCGGAGCATCGTTGGTGCCGTCGCCGCACATGGCAACCAGCCGTCCCTGCGCCTGCTGCTCGCGGATCAGCTTCAGCTTGGCTTCGGGTGTGGCCTCGGCGAGGAAGTCATCGACGCCGCTCTCGGCGGCGATCGCCGCGGCGGTCAGGCGGTTGTCGCCGGTGATCATGACGGTCTTGATGCCCATGCGGCGCAGTTGCGCGAAGCGCTCGCGGATACCGCCCTTGACGATGTCGCGCAACTCGATCACCCCGAGGATCTGCCCGCCATCGGCCACCAGGAGCGGTGTTGCTCCCTTGGTCGCGATCTGATCGACGTGGGCGCGGATCTGGCGGTCCAGGGCTTGCCTTGCGATTGCAGCCAGGCTTCGATCGCGTCGGCAGCGCCCTTGCGGATGCGCCGACCGCCGATGTCGATGCCGCTCATGCGCGTCTGGGCGGTGAAAGGAATGAAGGTCGCCTGCAATTCCTGCAGGTCGCGGCCGCGGATCCCGTAGGACTTCGCAAGCACGACGATCGAGCGACCTTCCGGGGTTTCATCGGCAAGCGACGCCAGCTGCGCGGCGTCGGCGAGGTCCTTCTCGTTGACGCCGGGTGCGGCATGCAACTTCGCCGCCTGCCGGTTGCCGAGCGTGATCGTGCCGGTCTTGTCGAGCAGCAAGACGTCGACGTCGCCCGCCGCCTCGATCGCACGTCCCGAAGTGGCAACGACATTGGCCTGAATCATCCGGTCCATGCCGGCGATGCCGATCGCCGACAGCAAGCCGCCGATCGTGGTCGGGATCAGGCACACCAGCAGCGCAATCAGTATGGTCAGACTGACGACCTCGCCTTGCTTGGCGCTTGCCACTGCGTAGGACGAGAACGGCAGCAGTGTGGCCACCGCAAACATGAACACCAGAGTCAGCGCGGCCAGCAGGATGGTCAATGCGATTTCGTTCGGCGTTCTCTGACGCTTGGCACCTTCGACCATTGCGATCATGCGATCGAGAAAGGTCTCGCCAGGGTTTGCGCTGATGCGGACGACCAGCCAGTCCGAAAGCACGCGCGTGCCACCGGTGACAGAAGAACGATCACCGCCGGCGGCGCGCACCACCGGCGCAGACTCACCGGTGATCGCGCTTTCATCGACCGAAGCAACGCCCTCTACTGCATCGCCGTCGCCCGGGACGACCTGTCCCGCCTCCACCAGCACCAGATCGCCTTTGCGCAACTGGCTCGCACGGACGCTCGTGCGCGTGGCATCGCGATTCGCGGCCGCCAGTTTGACGGCGGCAGTGTCCTGCTTCGCGCCGCGCAGGCTGGCAGCCTGTGCCTTGCCGCGTCCTTCGGCGAGCGCCTCAGCAAAGTTCGCAAAGAGCACCGTAAACCAGAGCCAGATCGCGATGGCGGCAGCGAAACTGTCGCGATCCGTGATTGCCACAACCGAAGTCAGCAGCGCGCCCAGCCAGACGATCATCATCACCGGATTGCGCCACAGGAACTGCGGCGCCAGGCGTTTGAACGAGTCAATTACCGCGGTGCGCATCAACAGCGGGTCGAAGGTGCGAGTTACGTGCTTGGTCATCATTTCGCTCCGAACAGCATCAGGTGCTCGACGATCGGACCGAGCGCGAGCGCTGGCACGAACGTGAGTGCCCCAACCAGCAGCACGGTGCCGATCAGCAGTCCGACGAACAGCGGCGTATGCGTAGGCAGCGTGCCCGACGACGGCGGGACGATCTTCTTCGCAGCGAGGCTGCCGGCGATCGCCAGTACCGGCACCAGCAGCCAGTAGCGCGACAACCACATCGCAATGCCGAGTGCCGTGTTGTAGAAGGGCGTGTTGGCCGACAGCCCGGCGAACGCGCTGCCATTGTTGTTACCGGCCGATGAAAACGCGTAGAGAATCTGCGAGAAGCCATGCGGCCCAGGATTTGAGAGGCTCGACAATCCGGGTTCGACCACGGCCGCCACCGCTGCGCCCACCAGCGCAACAAAGGGCGGGATCAGGATCACGAGCGAGGCCATCTTCATCTCGTAGGCCTCGATCTTCTTGCCGAGGTACTCGGGTGTTCGGCCGACCATCAATCCGGCGATGAACACCGCGATGATCGCGAAGTGCAGCATGCCGTACAGCCCGCTGCCCACACCGCCATATACGACCTCCCCGAGCTGCATCAGCCACATCGGCACCAGTCCGCCGAGAGGCATGAACGAGTCATGCATCGAGTTGACCGAACCGTTGGAGGCCGACGTGGTGGCAGAGGCCCAGATCGCCGAGTTCACGGCTCCAAAGCGGACCTCCTTGCCCTCCGTGTTGCCGGCCGACGCTTCGACCCCGAGCGACGTCAGCCGCGGGTTCGGCGTTTCTTCCGCGCCAACCACGAGGAAGGTCAAGACGAGAAAGATGGCGCTCATCGCCGCATAGATCGCCCAGCCCTGACGCTTGTCATTGACGAGATGGCCAAACGTGAAGCACAGGCCGGCCGAGATCAGCAGAATCGACACGACTTCCAGGAAATTCGTCAGGGGCGTCGGGTTCTCGAACGGATGCGCCGAGTTGACGTTGAAGAAGCCCCCGCCATTGGTGCCGAGCTGCTTGATCGCGATTTGCGACGCGGCCGGACCGAGGGGCAGGGTCTGCTCGGTCGTCTGCGCCTTCTCCATCACTGGATTGCCCTTGTCATCCTTCAACGGCTGGCCATCGGGTCCGCTTTTCGGTTGCTCGAAGTTGAGCGGCGCCTCGACCAGTGCCACGGTCGCGGCCTTGTCGAAGGTCTGCACGACGCCTTGCGACACCAGCACCACGGCCAGGACGATCGACAGCGGGAGCAGGATGTACAGCGTCGAGCGGGTCAGATCGACCCAGAAATTGCCGATCGTGTTCGTCTGCTTCCGTGTGAAACCGCGGATGAACGCGACCAGAACTGCCATGCCCGTAGCGGCAGAGACGAAGTTCTGTACTGCGAGTCCCAGCATCTGCGTCAGGTAACTCATCGTCGACTCGCCGCCGTAGCCCTGCCAGTTGGTGTTGGTGGCAAAGCTCACTGCCGTGTTGAACGACGAATCGGGCGACACGGCGCCCAGTGCCATCGGGTTGAGCGGCAGGACGCCCTGCAGGCGTTGCAGCGCGTAGACGACCAGGACGCCGATCAGGTTGAATACGAGCGCGGCGAACGCATAACGCTTCCAGTCCATGCCCGGCTCGGTGTCGGCGTTGATGCCGATCGCGCGGTACAACAGCCGTTCGACCGGCGCCAGGACGGGCGACAGGAAGCTCCGCTCGCCGCGATACACCTTCGCCATGAACGCGCCCAAGGGGAGCGCGAGTGCTGTCAGCACGATGAAATAGAGCAGCACCTGCAGGAAGCCATAGCCGCTCATCAGAAGTCCTCCGCGCGCAGCAGCGCCCACACTAGATAAATGACCACCGCGATCGTCAGCGCAAGACCCACAATGTTCCAGAGCGTCATGGTCGGCTCCGCAGCCGGTCGCACAACACGACCAGCCCCCAGGTGAGGCCGAACAGCGCCGCTATCGCAGCGAGGAAGACAATGTCCATCGCGATAACCTCGTCAAGGATCGGGTACCAGCCCGCAGTCTAGGAATCGCGGCGTAAAGACCGCGTAGAAATTCCGGCTTTCCGAGCCCTGACTCGAATCGTGCAAGAATGGATGAACGATTCCGCATTAAGAGCCGGTACGTCATGAGCATCACCGTCGAATCCGCCACCGAGGCGCTGAAACACGTCATCGACCCGAATACGGGCAAGGACCTCGTTTCGACCCGTTCCGCGCGCAATGTGCGGGTCGAGGGCGCGCAAGGTCAGCGTCGACATCGAGCTCGGCTACCCGGGCCAGAGCCAGATCGAGCCGGTTCGCGGCCTCGTGATCGAGGCGCTGAAAGCGGCCGGCGCGGCCGAGGTCGATGCCAAGGTGACGATCAAGATCGTCGCCCATGCAGTGCAGCGTGGCCTCAAGGTGATGCCGAACGTCAAGAACATCGTCGCGGTGGCCTCGGGCAAGGGCGGGGTCGGCAAGAGCACGGTCGCGGTCAACCTGGCGCTCGCGCTTGCCGCCGAAGGTGCGCAGGTCGGCGTGCTGGATGCCGACATCTATGGCCCGAGCCAGCCGACCATGCTGGGTGTGTCGGGTCAACCCGAGACCCGTGACGGGAAGACGCTGGAGCCGAAGGAAAACTACGGCGTTCAGATGAGTTCGATCGGCCTGCTGATCGATGCTGACCAGCCGATGGTCTGGCGCGGCCCGATGGTCACGCAGGCGCTGCAGCAACTGCTCGGTCAGACCAACTGGCGCGATCTCGACTACCTGATCGTGGACATGCCGCCGGGTACCGGCGACATCCAGCTCACCCTGGCGCAGCAGGTTCCGGTCACCGGCGCGATCATCGTCACGACGCCGCAGGACATCGCGCTGATGGATGCGAAAAAAGGCCTGAAGATGTTCGAGAAGGTCGGCATACCGATCCTCGGCATCGTCGAGAACATGGCGGTGCATGTCTGCTCGAATTGTGGTCATGCCGAACACATCTTCGGCGCCGACGGCGGGCGGAAGATGGCCGAGCAATACGGCGTCGACTACCTGGGCAGCCTGCCGCTCGATATCCGCATTCGCGAGCAGACCGACTCGGGCCGTCCGACGGTGGTGGCCGAGCCTGACAGCGCGATCACGCAGACCTACAAGGCGATCGCCCGCAAGGTCGCGGTCAGCATCGCCGAAAAGGCACGCGACCTGTCGTTGAAGATGCCGACGATCAAGGTCAGCAACACCTGATATTCCGGACGGCCGCAGCCGCCGGAATATCCCGGCGCGCTCGAACCGGCGCTGGCGCGCGGTTCAACTTGCCGACTCACCGGAGCGACTGGCCAGAGTCAGTGCCCGCCGGGGATCAGCACCCCCCACGGCTGGTCACCGACCTTGATCTGCTTGAGCTCCTTCTTCGCGGCGGTGTCAATCACGGACACGCTGTTCGAACGACCGTTCGCGACATAAAGCTTGCCCCCATCGGCGGTCAGCGCCATGTTCCAGGGTCGATTCCCGACCTTGATGGTGTTTGTGATCTTGTTGGTAGCGGTGTCGATCACCATGACCGTGCCGTCCGCTCCATTTGAGACATATACCTCGCGGCCCGAGGGATGCATCTTGACGCCATTGGAGCGGCCGCCGGCAGGAATTGTCGCCAGTACCTTGCGTGCCAGCACGTCGATCGCATACACGGTGTTGGCGATTTCGCAGGCCACATAGGCACGCGCGCTGTCCGGCGTGAACCCGATTCCGCGCGGCCGCTTGCCGACACGCACCGAACCGACCAGCTTGCGCGAGGCAAAGTCGATCACGTCGACGACCTGCGATTCCTCGGCGCTGACGAAAACCCACTTCCCATCGGGACTGAACACCGCGTGCTCGGGATTTTCGCCCTCGACCTTGACCTTGAATGCGACCTTGTCTGAGGTGGTGTCGATGAAGAGCACCTGGTGATCTTCCTCGATTGCCACCGCAATCCATTTGCCGTCAGGCGACCGACCCACGCCCTCGGGCGATTCGCCCAGATCGATGCTGCGCACCGCTTCGCGAGTGGTCAAATCGATGACGCGCAGCGCGTTGCTCTTCTGGTCGCTGACAAAGAGCTGCTTGCCATCGATGCTGGCGGCCATCCCGCGCGGCGTCCTGCCGGCCTTGATCGAGCCGACGACTTCGTCGGTCATCGTATCGATGATCGGAGATCGTGCCGTCCTTCTCGTTCGCGGCGTACGCGAGCTGCGCACTGGCGGTCAACGATGGCAGGAAGAGGGCAAACACAAGCAGAAAGCGGGGCACAGAATTCATTTGGCTTCAGTCTCCTTCTTGCCGTGCAAGGCGGCCAGTTTTTTCGCTTCGGCAATCTGCGTCGTTCGTCATCAGCTTGGCTATCTCACTCCGATAGGCGAGCCCATCCATCACGCCGTTCTCGCCGGCCGCGGTGAACCACGCATAGGCCTCGACCAGATCCCGCCGCACACCCAGGCCATCACGGTACATGCGACCGATTGACAGTTGAGCGATTCCCACCCCCGGACGCGGCAGCGGCGCGCAGCAGTCGCGCCGCTTCGCGGTTGTCCTCAGCCACGCCGCGGCCAAGGCGATACATGGTTCCCAGTTCGGCCTGGGCCTGCGGGTGGTTCTGGTCCGCCGCTTTCCGCAACCAGCGCGCTGCGGCCTCCGCATCCCTGTCCATGCCCCAGCCGAAGCGAGCCATCATTCCCATTCGATATTGCGCCTCGGCCTCGCCCTCTTCAGCACGAGGCAGGTAGAGCGCGGTCGCCGTGGAGTAGTCCTCACGATCGTAGGCCGCGCGCGCGGCATCGTCCTGGGCGCCTGCCGCGGGCATGACGGAAAGCAAGCAGAATCAGCAGCCAGGCGGTGCAGTTGTGCAGGCCTTGAGCGATCATTTGCACTGGAGTCCCCGCTGACTGATCCGACGTTTTCATGCGCTCGCTGCTTCTTTTCGTTTTCTGTTCGTTGCTGATAGCCGCTGCGCCGACAGGGTTCGCGCCGGCAGCACCACGATCAAGCTCGGCAGGCGGCGTTGGCCGAAGCGGGCCAGCAGCTGTTTTTCGACACCCGGCTATCCGAACCTTCGGGCACCTCGTGCGCATCGTGCCACGAACCGGCGCGCGCTTTCACCGGCGACAACGGGTCAGGTCTGGCTGTGCCGCGCGGCAGCCGGGCGGACCAGCGCGGTACGCCGCAACACGCCGACGTTGAAGTATCTGCCGTACCAACCCGACGTTCGGGGTCACGACGAAGGACGGCAAAGTCGTACCCATGGGTGGCTTCTTCTGGGACGGGCGGGCGAACACCCTGGACGAGCAGGCTCGCGGTCCGATGCTGACTGCGCACGAGATGAACAACCCGAGCGTGGCAGCCATCGTCGCAAAAGTCGCGGCAGCCGACTACGCGCCGTTGTTGCGACGCGCAGCGCGGCGACGACGTCTTCGCCGATTCCGAGCGCGCGATGGGGGCGATCACCGCAGCCCTGGAGGCATTCCAGCAAAGCTCCTCAGTTCGCGCCCTTCACGTCCAAGTTCGACGCAGTTCTGCGCGGACAGGCCCGCTTGACCGCCCAGGAAGAGCGCGGACAGACACTGTTCGTCATCGCGCAGAAGGGCAACTGCGCGTTCTGTCACACGGTGAATGTCGACAGCCGAGACCCGCGCGAGTCGCTGTTCACCGATTTCACATATCACGCGCTGGGAGTGCCGCGCAATGCGGCCATCACCAAGGCAAACGAAATGGATCAGGGCGTCTGCGGCGCAGTCGGCCGTCACGGCGACAGCGACAATCGATGTCTCGCGCTGGTGCGGGTGGTTCAAGACTCCGACGCTGCGCAACGTGGCCCTGACGGCGCCCTACATGCACAACGGCAAGTTCCTCACTTTGCGCGAAGCCGTGGCGTTCTACGCGACGCGCGACACGCACCCAGAACGCTGGTATCCGAACGGCGAAAAATTTGATGATCTGCCGCCGCAGCTGCGTGGCAATGTGGATCTCGATACACGTCCGTACCATCGTCGACCCGGACAACGTCCGGCTCTCAGTGACGAAGAGATCGATGACATTGTTGCTTTTCTCCAGACCTTGACCGACGGTTACACACCCTGACGGGGAGTGATCGGTCGGCGGTCTTCAGCCAACCGACGTGACGCCGGGCAGCATCCGCGCAAATACGCCATCGCGGTCGATCAGCAGATGCTTCAAGGCGGCCGCCACGTGCAGGGCGATCAGAGTCATGAAGAGCCACGCCGCCGAGTAATGCACGGCGCTGAAGAATTCCTTAAGCCCTTCATCTTTCCAACCCCAGCTCGAGACGGTCAGGCCAAAGTACTTGATCGGATAGCCTGAGAAGTTCGACCCCAAGTAGCCGGCGAGCGGCAACACGACCATGGATGCGTAGAGCAACAGATGGCTTGCCCGCGCAGCGCGCACCTGCCAGCGTGGAACGCTGGCCGGCAGTGCCGGCGGGCGATGCGCCAGGCGCCAGGCGACACGCAGCGCGATCAGAACGGCGAGCGATAGTCCGATCGACTTGTGCAGGTTGAACCAATAGGCTCTGACCCCCTCCGGCTGTTTCGGAATGTCGATCATCCACCAGCCGAGCGCGATCTGGACAAGAACCCCCACTGCGATCAACCAATGAAGAGTGATCGCGACGTGGTCGTAACGCAGCTTATGATTCAACGCGCACTTCCCGTTTCACCGCAATGGTCTCGAAACCGAGGGCGCCGGATTCAGGTCGCACCTGCATTGCTGAGCAACATGCACGCGGCGGCCGCGCCCCTATTTCGTCGCGCCCGCTGTGCGCAGCAGGGCCGCGGTCTCTGCATGTTTCTCCGCATCGGCGATCGACAACGCGGACTCTCCCCGATCGTCGCGCGCCGCCATATCGGCACCGCGTTCAAGCAAGAGCTTGACGCTGTCGTTCTTGCCGTAGGCGGCTGCCCACATCAGTGCGGTCGCGTCATTCGCGTAACGTTGATTGACACCAACGCCGGCAGTGAGCAGGGCCGATACGCATTCGGCGTTGCCGTTTCCGGCCGCGTAGATCATCGCTGTCTTCTCCATCCGGTCAACCGGGTCGACACTTGCCTTTGCGCCGAGCAGCAGCTGCGCAACCTCGGCATGGCCGCCATAGGCCGCGCTCATCAACGGTGTGACGCGAGCAAGGTTCGCGAGGTTGACGTCGGCACCGCGCTCGAGCAGCAGTTTGACCAATTCAACGTTGCCGTTGCGTGCCGCGGTGTTCAGCGTTGAGTCGCCCAGTCGATTGCGGGAATTGGGATTGGCGCCTTGATCAAGCAAGGCGCGCACAGTTTCCACCGAGCCGGATCGCGCAGCCTGGAGCAGGTCGAAGTTGATGTTGCGCAGCTGTGCGAACGCGCTACCGCACAACACCATCAGCAGGGTTGCTGCAACGCAGCGAAAAGGCTTCATTGGTGTGCTTTCTCCCGTCGATTCCGGTCGGGTCCCACATTTTCGGGGCGATACCTCCCGCCCAGCAACTTCGCCGCCTATTATCTGCGTGCCCGGAAAATTGTCGACACTACAAACACCGGGGATGGGTAGGCGATCGCCAGTCGCCGTGAACGCGCGCAGCACGGCGTTGCTTCAGACTGGTGTCTCCCGGCTTCGGCGTCGATTCAGCGCGACTCAAGAGAGGATGCAGGGGACCAAGAATGAAAAATCCAGAATCATTGATGAAGGCGCTCGCGCTCGGTGTTACGGCAGCAATCACAACGGCCGGCGCAATCGGGCAGGAAGTCAAGGGCCAGACTGGCGCAGCAGCGGCCGGTGCACCAAAGTCGATTTCCGTCACCCAGGCGCAATTGAACGACGCTGGCAAGCAGAACGGCAACTGGCTGCATACCAACGGTGACTATGCCCAGACCAGGTACTACGGCGGTAATCAGATCAGCGTTGGCAACGTCAAGAACCTGAGACCCGTGTTCGTGTTCCAGACCGAGGTCGTGGAGTCGATGGAAACAGCGCCGATCGTGGTCGACGGCGTGATGTTCCTGACAACGTCGTACAACCACATCTATGCGGTCGATGCGGTGACCGGCAAGCAGTTCTGGCACTACAAGCACAAGATGGGGCCGGTGACGACGTTTTGCTGCGGCCCGAACAATCGTGGCGTAGCGATCACGGGCGGCAAGGTCTTCATGGGCACGCTTGACGCCAAGCTCGTCGCGCTCGACGCGAAGACCGGCAAGGTTCTGTGGGAGACGCAGATCGCCGATCCCGAGAAGGGCTATAGCGAGACGATGGCGCCCACCGTCATCGACAACAAGGTTCTGATTGGCACCAACGGCGGTGAATACGGCATTCGCGGGTTCGTGAAGGCCTTCGATGCCAACGACGGCAAGCTCCTTTGGACTTTTTACACGATCCCAGAGAAGGGCAGCGAAGGCGTGTGGGCCGAAAACGATTTGACCGGCCGCAACATGAAGCGCGATATTGCGGCCGAAAAGGCGGCGCTCGCCAAAGACAGTTCGTTCTATCAGACCCTGGGTGGTGGTGTGTGGATGAACCCGTCGGTGGATCTCAAGACCCGCACACTGTGGTTCGTCGTTGGCAATCCGTCGCCCGATCTGTACGGTGCCGAGCGCCCCGGTGACAACCTCTATACCGATTCGTTGGTCGCGATCGACCTCGACAAGGGAACCTACAAGTGCCATTCGCAGTACGTGGCGCACGATGTCTGGGATCTCGATGCGGTCAGTCCGCCGATCCTGGTCGACGTCAAGGACAAGAGCGGCAAGATGATTCCGGGCGTGCTGCACGGGGGCAAGACCGGGCACGTTTATGTGCACGACCGCGCCAACTGCAACCTGATCCGTTTTTCGGAGGCGATGATTCCGCAGGAAAACATGTGGGTTCTGCCAACTGCGGAGGGCGCGAGAATGCTGCCGGGTGCCAATGGCGGCGTCGAGTGGTCGCCTATGAGCTTCGATCCGACGACCCGCCTGGCGATTGCGCTCAATCTGCATCAGCCGATGACGTACCACGTCGAAACCGCCAAGTATCCGGGCGGCGGCAAGCTGTGGCTCGGTGGGGCGTTCAAGGTAATCCCGAGTGAGAAGCAGTGGGGTCGCGTCGCCGCGGTCAATGTCGATACCGGCAAGATCGCGTGGAAGCACGACACCGAGCAGCCCCTGATTGGCGGAGGCCTGGCCACCGCCGGAGGGCTGTACTTCTTCGGCGAAGGCAATGGCAGCTTCAACGCGCTCGATTCGAAGACCGGCAAGAAGCTCTGGAGTTTCAACTGCGGCGCCGGCGCGAACGCGATGCCGGTTTCATACATGGTCGGGGGCAAGCAGTACGTTGCGATGGGTTGCGGTGGCAACACACAACTCGACTTCAAGCGCGGCAACAGCGTTTTCGTGTTCGCGCTATAAAATCGCTCATCGACGTCCGGGCCGCCTGCAGGCGGCCCTTTTCTTGCTCGGAGCATTGCATGAACCGAATTTTTGGGTGGGCCCTGACCGCCGTCCTCGTCGTGGCCGTGCCGGTCGCCAGCGCCCAGGACGCTGCGGCCGGCGCGAAGAAGGCCGAAGTGTGCGTCGCCTGCCATGGTCCGAATGGGAACTCCACCCAAGGTCAGTATCCGATCCTGGCGGGCCAGACCTCGCGCTATATCTATCTGCAGCTCAAGGACTTCAAGGAGGGACAGCGCAGCGACCCGCACGCGACACCGATGTTGAAGGACCTGTCGCGCGACGACATGTTCGACCTCGCCGCCTATTTTTCGGCGCAGAAGCCGGTGGCGACGGCGTTCAAGCCCGATCCGGCGCGTGCGGCCAAGGGCAAGGTCAAGTCCGACGAGACCCTGTGCACGATGTGCCATCTTGGCGGCTTCATGGGACAGAACGAAATCCCGCGCGTTGCCGGCCAGCAGTACGACTACGTCGTCAAGCAGCTGAAGGACTTCAAGGCCAGACATCGCACCAACGACGCCGGAAACATGGCCGCCGTGTCCAAGACGTTGAGCGAACAGGATATCGAGGACTTAGGTCATTACCTCGCGAGTCTTTATTGATCATCCGCGCGAGCTCGCGGGCCTCGCGCGGAGTGCGAGTCGCGATCAGTCCAGGCTCGCGCCCGAATCTCGCACGACCTTGCCCCACTTCACGCTTTCCTTCTGGATAAAGGCCGCGAATTCCGCGGGCGACTCCGGGTGAACCTCTGCACCTTGTTCGCTGATCTTCTTCTTGACCTCCGGGTCGTTCAGGCCCTTGACGATGACCGCGTTCAACTGGGCCACGATGGCAGGCGGCGTGGCGGCCGGCGCGAACATGCCGAACCATGATGTGGCTTCATAGCCGGGAACTGTCTCGGCGATCGTCGGCACATTCGGCAGCTCGGGCGAACGCTTGGCCGAGGTCACCGCAATTGCACGCAGCTTGCCGGCCTTGATCTGCGGCATGGCGGAGGGCAGGTTGTCGAACATGATGGCGATCTGGCCACCGAGCAGATCATTCACGGCCGGTGCGCTGCCCTTGTACGGCACATGCACCATGTCCACCTTGGCCATGGTCTTGAACAACTCACCGGACAGGTGGATCGAGCTGCCGTTGCCGGAGGATCCAAAGGTTACCTTGCCCGGATTGGCCTTCGCATAGGCGATCAGCTCAGGCACGGTCTTGAACGGCTGTGATGGATTGGCGACCAGCACATTGGGCACCATCGCAACCCGGGTCAGCGGCGCGAAGTCCTTGACCGGGTCGAAGGGCATCTTCTTGTAAAGGCTGGCATTGATTGCATGCGTGCCGACGGTGCCCATGAAGAGCGTGTAGCCGTCGGCCGGTGCGCGCGCGGCTACCTGCCCGCCAATGTTTCCGCCCGCACCGGCGCGGTTGTCGACGATGACCGGCTGCCCGAGCGCCGTGCTCATGTACTGGCCGAGGATGCGCGCCAGAATGTCGGTCGTCCCGCCCGCCGGGAAGGGCACGATGATCGTGATGGTCTTGGTCGGGTAGGCCGCCTGCGCAAATGAAGCCGGCGCGCTCGTCAGCAGGCCCGCACCCAGTGCCATGGCACCCAAGGCAAGCGTGAAGGCGCGACACGGTGTCTTCTGGTCAAACTTGTTCGGCTGACTCATGAATTGCTCCTTCAGGCGAGAGGACATGGCAAATGGAAAAGCAAATTGAGGACGACGCCGGACCTAGACCGGCGCGACCCCGAGCGTCGTGCCGCCGCAGACGTACAACACCTGCCCGGTGACAAAGCCATTGTCGGGCGACAGGAAGAAAAGCGCTGCGCGCGCGACATCCTCGGCGGTGCCCAGGCGCTTTACGATGATGCTGTTGATGATGCGCTGGGTCTGCGGCGCACCTTCCGGGTTGCTGGTGCGGAACAGTTCCGTTGCGATCGGTCCCGGTGCCACGGCATTGACTGTGATGCCGTCACCACCCAGTTCCATCGCGAGCGTGCGCGTCATGCCGATCAGCCCCGCCTTGGTGGCCGAGTAGGCGACGCGCTCCGGTTTGCCCAGCGCTGCTCGCGATGACATGTTGACGATGCGTCCGTGGCCCGAAGCGCGCAGCGCGGGCAATGCTGCCTGGATCAGGATCATGCTGGCCCGCAGGTGCAGGCCGACCACGTAGTCCAGGTCTGCCAGTGTTGCGGTGTCGATCGTGCCGGGACGCGTGGCGCCCGCGTTGTTGACGATCGCGGTGACTGAATAGGCCGAAGTGATCTCGCGCGCGCGCTCGCGGGTTGGCGCTTCCTGCGTCAGGTCCGCCTGGAATGACACCAGTTTCGGGTGGCTCCAGGTCGGGGCCGCGTAATCGAGGTTCACGACCGTCCGACCCTGCGCCAGCACCGCTTCGCAAATGGCGCGGCCGATTCCGGAACTGCCGCCGGTTACGAGTGTGACTTCCTGCGTGCTCATCGCTGCTCTCCGAAGCGAGTGCCGCAATTCAATGGCCCGCCGTCGTTTCACCTGCCCCGGGCACCGGACCGCAGGCGATCATACGCGGCGCCACGCTCAGGGACACCACTGCCGCACAAGGGTTGCACGGCCCGGAATTTCCGGGCCGCTCGATGCCTGGCCAGATTGAAGTCACGCGGCCAAAGGTCCATCATCGCCGTCCCGACCGCATTGATCGAGGAACGCGCCATGTCGACTCCCTGCATCATTTCCGTCGCCATCACCGGCTCGCTGCCGCGCAAGAAGGACAACCCGGCGGTGCCGATCACCGTTGCCGAACAGGTCGAGTCGACGCAGCAGGCTTTCGAGGCTGGCGCGACCCTGGTGCACCTGCACGTGCGCAACGACGACGAGTCGCCGACCTCGGCGCCCGAGCGCTTCGCACAAGTGCTCGACGGCATCCGCAAGCATTGCCCCGGGATGATCACGCAGGTGTCGACCGGCGGCCGTTCCGGCGCCGGCCGCGAGCGCGGCGGCATGCTCTCGCTGAAGCCCGACATGGCGTCGCTCGCATCGGGCTCGGTCAACTTTCCGACCCGCGTCTACGACAACGCGCCCGACCTCGTCGAGTGGCTCGCCGAGGAGATGCAGAGGTATGGCGTCAAGCCGGAGATCGAGGCATTCGACCTGTCGATGATCTTCTCGGCGGTGAACCTGCAGAAGGCCGGAAAGGTCAAGGGGCCGCTGCACGTCCAGTTCGTGATGGGCGTGAAGAATGCAATGCCGGTCGACCGCGAAGTCTTCGAGTTCTACGTCAAGACCCTGAACCGCGTGGCGCCCGGCGCCACATGGACAGGGGCCGGCATTGGAAAGGACCAACTCAAGCTCTGCCGTTGGTCGCTTGAACTCGGCGGACATTGCCGGACGGGTCTGGAGGACAACGTGCGCCTCGACAAGGACACGCTGGCGCCCTCGAACGCTGCACTCGTCAAACAGGTCGCGGACCTCTGTGGCGAGTACGGGCGGCGACCGGCGACCGCCGCCGAGGCCCGCCAGCTACTGTCGCTGCCACCCGCGATCGTGTCCGGGGCACGCAGCGAGCCAGCACTGCAGCGATGAGCGGGTCGACGCCGGCGGCGCGCGTCGGAATCGTCGGCGCCGGCAGCATCGGGATCTCGTTCGCTGTCGTTTTTGCCCGGGCAGGATGGCGCGTCGCGCTGTACGACCCGGACGAGGCGCGCCGACGCCTCGCGCTGGCGGAGTTGCGTGCGCGAACCGAGGATCTTGTGGCCTACGGACTGCTGGCCGAGTCGGCCGAGCAGTTGGTCGCACGCGTCACTGTCGTCGCGACGCTCGAAGCGGCCGTGCGCGACGCCCAGCTGGTGCAGGAGTGCGCGCCCGAATTGCTGGAGCTAAAGCGCCAGTTGTTCGCTGAAATCGACGCTGCCGCCCCGAGCGATGCCGTATTGGCCAGTTCAAGTTCCGCCTTGCCGGCCTCGCGTTTCGCGGCCGAGCTGGCTGGGCGAGGACGCTGCCTGGTGGCGCACCCCGGCAATCCCCCCTATTTGCTGCGGATCATCGAGATCGTTCCGGCGCCGTTCACCCGTGAGGACAGCAGCCAGCGGGCAGAGCAGCTCTATCGCAAAGCCGGCCTTGTTCCGGTGCGCGTTGCGCGCGAGGTCGAAGGTTTTGTTTTTAACCGCCTCCAGGGGGCCCTGTTGCGGGAGGCCTACTGCCTGGTGCGCGACGGCGTTGCGTCGGTGGAAGACATCGACACTGTCATGACGGAAGGTCTCGGACCACGCTGGTCCATCATTGGGCCATTCGAGACAGTTGATCTGAACACGCGCGGCGGGATCGCCTCGCACGCACAGAAGATGGGTCCGGCTTACGAGCGCATGGGCGCCGAGCGGGGGCAGCACGATCCGTGGACGCCGGACTTGGTCGCCAGGGTGGCCAGCGAAAGGCGCGCACTCGTTCCTCTTGAGCAGTGGGAGGCGCGGGTCGGATGGAGGGACCGGAGCCTGATGGCTCTGATCAAGCATCGCCTTTCTTCGTTACGAGAACCCTGGCCGCCGAAAGGGACCTGACGGGCTCGCAGGCGATGACCGGATCGCCCGGTAGTGCCTACTCGCGGAGGTTTGTAGTAGCTCCCCCACTCTTGTCGGGGACCGGCGCTTCACCAATACTCGGACAGAATGGACACCCTTCGGCTGCTGCGTTGGAAAGTGTCGCTCGTCGCGATGCTCGCGTTGCTGCTGCATTCGCTCATGCCGGTCCTGATGCCGGCACGGGCTGCGTCCGGAGGCTCACCGGCTGACTGGGTTGAGGTCTGCTCTGGTGGGAAGGTGCAGCTGGTCGCGGCTACGGCACTCAATGGCAACGCAGCGACCGCGGATCCGGGCAAGCCAAGCATCGCCAAGGCAGCCTTGGACGATTGCTCGTTCTGCTCCCACCACGGCACCACTGCAGTGCCGAGTGAGAGCGGTCGTGCGCCACCGGCAGTGTTTGTCCGCCAGCTGTCTCTCGAACTGGCATCTGATGTGCTCGATCCGCACTTTGCGTGGGCCACCGCGCACACTCGAAGTCCTCCTAGCCCTGAGCTGAGCATTCCCCGCGGTGTTGCGCCCTGTGCGCACACCGCCCCAGACCGGTCAATCGACTCCCGATTGACTCCGCGGGCTCCGCCTGCTTGGTGCTCTCCTCGGTAGGGTGACCCATGAAGAGAACTACTTTGTTCGCCGTTTCTGCGGCTCTTGCCGCATGTTTCCCATTGGCGCATGCCTCGTGCGGGTCCGCCTTCTGCCTGGTCAACACGAACTGGGGCGCGCAAGGCGTCTGGACCGAGCCGGGCTGGCGGGCCGATCTTCGCTACGAGTACATCAATCAGGACCAGCCCCGTGCCGGCACTCAAAACGTCGGAGTTGGTGAGATTCGCCAGCATCACGACGAAGTGCAGACGCTCAATCGGAATTGGTTCGCGACTCTGGACTATGGCTTCTCGCCGAACTGGGGCGCGACGGTCATCGTTCCGTGGATCGACCGCAGCCACGAGCACATCCATAACCATCACGGCGAGACGATTCCCGAGTCGTGGAGCTTCTCCGATCCCGGAGACGTGCGAGTGGCTGGGCGTTACCAGCAAGTGTTTGAGGATGTCGATGCCCTGCGTCTCAGCTACGCCGGTGTCATCGGCGGTCTGAAACTTCCCACCGGCAAGACCGACGTCACCAATGACGAAGGCGAGGTTGCGGAAAGAAGCCTCCAGCCCGGGACTGGAACCACTGACTTGATACTCGGGGCCTACTTCCGCCAGGCGATCGCAGCCTGGAATGCCTCCTGGTTCGCACAGCTCGGTTGGCAGGCTCCGTTGAACTCACACAATGGATACAAGCCCGGGCAACAGGTGCTTCTTGATCTGGGAGGCCGATGGGAGGCCACCGAACGCCTGGGGCTGCTCTTACAACTGAATGCGCTCTGGAAGGGACGTGACTCGGGTGCGGAGGCTGAGCCGAATGATTCCGGCGGGCGCTTTGTATTCATCAGCCCTGGATTCGCCGTGGCGGTCACGAAAGGGGTCAGCTTGTACGGATTCGTGCAGCTCCCCCTCTACCAGTATGTGAACGGTGTCCAGTTGGTGGCGAGCCGGGCCTATGCCGTCGGTGCAAGCGTCCAATTCTGATGAGCCAGTTGTGGCTGATCGCTGCGGCTCGGCTATGGGATCGTCCGGACCACGACTTGATCCGGACGTCCACCTACAGACGCTCGATGTTTGCGCCCCGCTCGATCTCGAGCAAGCGCTTCTTCCGAAGCAAGCCGCCGCCGTAGCCGCCGAGATTGCCGTTTGCGTTGATCACCCGATGACACGGAACCAGGATCGCAATGCGATTGCGACCGTTCGCGGTGCCGACGGCACGCACCGCGCCGACTGAGCCAATACGTTCGGCAATCTGCTGGTAACTCGCGGTTTCCCCGCACGGGATCTGAAGAAGTTCGTTCCAGACACGTTGCTGGAATGCGGTGCCAGGCGTCACCAGGGGAAGCTCGAAGCTGCGTCGTTTGCCTGCGAAGTATTGAATCAGCTGGGTCTCGAGTTTTTCCAGCAAGGGATGCTCACCGGGAAGGGCGCTGGTATTGAGCAAACGGCAGGCCCCTGCCAGCTGCCGCTCGTGACGCCGCTCGCCGACGAATTCAAGCAGCACAACACCTTCGTCCGTCACACCCGCCAGCATCGGACCCAGCGGCGTGACAATGCGCGAAGTCACGATAAGCTGCTTGCGCCGGGCTTCGTCGATGCTCATGCGGGCGCTTTGCAGCATCGCCGCCCGTGCTCCGTTTTCCGAGGCGTAGCCCCGCGCGGCCTCGACGACGGTCGCGCCAAGTCGTAGTTGTTGCTGCGTCTGTTGCAGGCGTCGGGCGCGCAGCCAGGACTGGAACGTCTGGCCGAACTCGGTACGGAAGTAACGTCGGACTCGTGCCGGGTCGACTCCAAGCAGTCGGATCTGTGCATCGGGCAGGCGCTGTTCTGCTGTGGCCGCCGCAATCAGTTTCTCGATCCATGCGGGATGACTGCCTCCCGCGTCGTCGGGGCGGCAGCGCTTGCAGGAACGGTATCCCGCAGCGCGCGCTTCGCCGGCCGATGCATAGAAGCGGATGTGCTGCGGCTTCGGCTTGCGGGCCGAGCACGAGGGCCTGCAGTAGATTCCGGTCGTCGTGACAGCCGTGAAGAACAGGCCATCATATTGTGCATCGCTCTGGAAGAACGCGGCGCGCATTTCGGCGTCCGGAAGCGTCGAGGGTCGGGTCGAAATGTCCATGGCGTGAATGCTAGTCTCCACGCCGCAATGCGCGCCACCAAAAACTGGACAAATCATTCGATGGCATCCATCCGGAAAATCAACGATGCCCGCCTATCTGATCGGAACGATCCGAGTTACTGAACCCAGTCTGTGGCAGGAGTACGTCGACCGGGTCGGAGCAACGTTTGTGCCTCACAAAGGGAAGGTGCTGCTGCGCGCCGTCAAAGGGCGCGAACTCGCCGGTTCTGCCCATGGGGATCGGATCGTTGTCGCCGA
>CAVTND010000014.1:0-61355 GCA_963735955.1 uncultured beta proteobacterium
CCCGCGCCTGCAGGCGACTGCGCTCGATCAGAGTCGCCGAAGCATCCACTGCCTCGGAAGCAACAGAAACGAACAAAAGGAAGAGGAGGAGAAGGCAGCGCGACAAGGCGACGGACAGATGTTGACGAGGTTCGAAACTGATGCAGAGGGCCGCTCATTTTGAACGAAAACACAAACACGATCGGATCCCGCCTATCCGCTGACCGGCGGCCGCACATCAGGTACCGGCTTGTGCCAGAACCAACGCGAAACGGGGCAGGTTCTCCCGTGTATATGCGAGTCCTGCGAAAACCCGCCGCGGCGGCAAGCATTTCAGCGGAGCGTACGGAATTCGTGTACTCTGGATGAAATCTCGGTGTGGATGCGCTCACCAGCAACGAGACGCCGCTGGCCGCCAGACCAGCTGACCAGAACGTCGCGGCGTGCCTCCAGATACATTTCTATCAGCGAGTGCCCTGCATCAAAGCGGGCGATGTGGCGCCAGGCGTTCACGTCGAAATCGGTGCCGGCGGTGCGATTGACGTTGTTCAATACATTCGAGTTGAACGCGGCCGTCACGCCGAGCGCATCGTTGTAGGCAGCTTCGAGTTTGCCTGCGTTCTCCTGACGAGATCGGCGCCAAGCAGTAGCTGGCCGCCGTTCGAAAGCGCATGCAGGCGTTCAAGAAAAACCGCCGCTTCGGTCGGGGTGAAGTTGCCGATCGATGACCCAGGATAGAAGAACACACGGCGGACGTTTCGCACCTCGGGGGGCAGGCGCAGCCCGCGCGTGAAGTCCTGAACCACACCGACGATGTCCAGTCCCGCATGACGCTGAGCGAGCCCGGAGAGACTTTCGGCCAGGAATTCGGACCACCGAGGCCCATCGGCCACGTATTGCGCAGGTCTTCAGCAGCGCAGATAGTCGTTCGGCCTTCCTGCAGTCACCGGCTCCCAGATCGATAACGTGCATCCTGGGCCGATTCGTTCCGCGATCTCCGCCGCGTAGGACTGAAGATCGCGGCCTCGTCGCGCGTGGCGTGTACTCGGCGCAGCTCGCAGATCGCCTCGAACAGCGCGCACCAAGTCCGTCGTAGAGATACTTGGCGCAATGAAAGGCGCGAGGTGCACTGAGCCCGGCAATGATCTCGGCACGTGCGTCGTCCACCTTCTCGGAAAGATCGATCAGACGCATGGACGACTCGGCAGATCGAGGAATCAATAAGGATGAGTCTCGGCCGAAGAGCCGGCGGCATGCGCAGCACGCGCAGCACTTCCTCGATGTGCTCACGGCCGCGCGTCTGCAGCACGAAATCCACCTCGGCAGTCTGCACCGGCAGCGTGGTGAAAGCGCGCTGAGTGCTCGACTTCCTCGATGTTGGCTCAGCGTGGCCAGTCAGAGTCGCCGCGCGCGCAAGCTCCCCGGGCACGTCACGAGTGTCCACCGGATGCGCGCCCGACGCGGCCGGCACGCACCATGCCGCGCTCGATGATGACGGCCAGCACCAGCGGGTCGATGTTGCCGCCGGAAAGCACCATGCCGACCTTGCCTGCCGCGAAGCGCGTCGGATGCGCGAGCAGCGCGGCGAGCCGGACCGCGCCCGCGCCTTCGACGACGGTCTTCTCGACCTCCAGCAGCATGACGATCGCCTGCTCGATGTCGCCCTCGCCCACGAGCAGAACGTCATCGACGAGCGCCGAACGATCGGCAGGGTGCAGTTCTCCCGGCTCTTGACGGCGATACCTTCGGCATCGTCGTCGGCCGAGGGCAGTCGACGCCTCGACGCGCGCGTACATCGAGGAAACTGCGCGGTCTGCACGCCGATCGATCCCGATCGATGGCTTCAGTGCGTTCGCGGCGATCGCCATGCCGGATCAGTCCGCCACCACCGATGGGCACGCACAGCATTCGAGCCGGGTTCGGCGGCGAGCATCTCGAGCGCGACCGTGCCCTGGCCGACGATCACGGCTCGACGTCATAAGGGTGGACCATGGTCGAGTCCGCGCTCGGGGCGAGCGCCGTCGCATGCGTCTCGGGCTCGTCAAGCCGTCGCCGGCGAGCAGGACTTCGGCGCCGAAGCCGCGCGTACGTTCGACTTTGACGATCGGCGTGAAGCGCGGCATGACGATGACCGCCGGAATACCGAGGCGCCGGGCGTGGTAGGCGACGCCCTGCGCGTGGTTGCCGGCCGACGCGGCGATCGACGCCCTGGCCGCGGCTGGTGAGCGAGGCCAGCTTTCGAGCGCACCTCGCTCCTTGAACGAACCGGTGAACTGCAGGTTTTCGAACTTCAGGCAGACGTCGGCGCCGGTGATCTCCGACAGCGTGGGTGAGTGCAGGCACGGTGTGGTTTCGACGTGGCCAGTGAGACGTTGTGCCGCGGCGCGGATACGCATCCAGCGTGACTTCAAGGTTCAACGCAGAGTCTCCCCAGAGTTCTGCAACTACAGGGCCGATCGATTGTAGCGATGCCCTTCGGATTTGGCGGCCCGACGGGGTCCAGTCACACCGGTCCATACCAACCACATCGCGCTCTGCCCCCCGTAATGTGAGGCGCATGCTCCACGTGGCCGGACTGAGCAAACGCTATCGCGAGCGGGTCGTGCTCAACGAACTGGCGCTCGAACGCATCCGAGCGGGCGGGTATGTCGCGATTGTCGGCGTCCGGGGTTGCAAGTCGACCTTGGCTGCGCAGCCTGATCGCCGGGCCTGCAAGTACCCCGACGCAGGGACGATCGAGATCAATGGCACGGACATCGCGCGCCTTGAGGACACGCCGCGCACCTTGCTGCGGAGGGCACGGATCGGCTTCGTGTTCAGGCCTTTCACGTGTTGCCGCACCTGGGCGTCGGGCAGAGTTCATGCTGCCGCGTGGTCGCGGGCCCGATGCGAGTGAACGCGGAGCACGCCACAGCGAACTGCTGGCCGAGGTCGGCCTGGCCGGAACCGAGCCTATTTCCCGGCTGAACTTTCGGGCGGCGGATTGCAGAGGGTGGCGATTGCGCGCGCCTTCGTGCATCGGCCGGCGCTCGTGCTGGCGGATGAGCCGACCCGCAATCTCGACCCCGACACGGCCCGGCTCCATGCTCAGCCTGCTCGCGCGCGAGATTCGCACCCGGGTGCCGCCGGAGTCGCTGGTCACGCCACTCCGAGGCGGCAGGTCGCCACCGCCGACCGCGTTCTGCGCCTCGACCATCGCCGCTGCAGGCGCGGGCACCGGTCGTCGCCTTAGCGCGATGCTGCGCTCGCTGCTGACCACCTTAGCCTTGGCTTTGCCTGCCGTCCATCCCTTGCGCGCCATCGTGCAGACAATCGCAGTCGCCGATCGGTGTTGCCCTTGGCTATGCGGTTCATGCTGATCGAACGCCTGGCACTTGACAGTTCTCGGGCGCGGTTCGCCATGTGCTCGGGCAGTCCGACTTCACGATCAGCGCGGGACGATCGGCTTCGACGATGAGTTGCACGTGCGCGTTTCCGAATTGCCGAGGTCGAAGTGGCCAGCCCGGTGGTTGGGCTCGAAGCGCCGCTTGCTTCTCACTCCCTCGACGGAACGTGCGACTCTGCGCGTGCTCGGCGTCGACGTCTTTCGGCGCCGGCTCGACTCCCGCGCTGATCGGCGAGCCCAGCGCCGCCGATCAGCGAATCGACGCGCTGCTTGGTGGCGGACTTTTCGTGTCTCAACCTGCGCTGAGACGACTCGGCCTCAAGGCCGGCGATACGCTCACTCTTCAGGTCGGTCCACGCAGCGAACCTTTCACGAGTGCCGGCGCTCTGCCCGCGGTCGTGGTGATCGGAGCTCGCAGTGCCTGGACATCACGTCCGCACAGTCGCGTTTTGGCCAGGTCGGCCGACTGCGCCGGATCGACGTCAGGCTCGCGACGGGAGTATCGGTCGGGGCAGCGCGCGAGCGCATCCTTGCATTGCTGCCCGCCGGGGTCGAGCTGATCACGCCCGACCAGGCCACTCCGGCGGATGTCGAACATCTCGCTCGCCTATCGGGTCGATCTGAACGTGCTCGCGCTGGTCGCCCTGTTCACCGGCGCTTTCCTCGTTTTCTCGCTGCAGGCGCAAGCGGCCGTCGCGCGGCGCTCGGAATTTGCCTTCCTGCGCGTGATCGGGGTAACGCCCGAGGAATTGCGCCGACTGCTTGTCACCGAAGCGGCGCTGATCGGCGCCGTTGGCAGCGTGCTCGGCCTCTTGCTAGGCGCCCTGCTCGCGTTCGTGGCATTGAGCGCGCTCGGATCTGATCTCGGAGGTGGTTATTTTGCGGGTGGACAGGCGCGGCTGCACATCGAGGCGGGCGCGGCAGTCGCTTTCCTGGCGCTCGGTGTGGGGGCTGCGATCGCCGGCAGCTGGGCACCGGCGCGGGCGGCTGCGCAGATCGCGCCGGCACTCGCGATGAAGCCGGGCAACGAACTCGATGCCATGCGCACGCAGGCGCGGCCGTGGTTGCCATTGGCGATGCTGGCGGCGGGTGGCGCATGCACACTGCTGCCAGCGGTCGCTGGCCTGCCCTTGTTCGCTTATGTCTCGATTGCGCTGATTCTGACCGGTGCGATCCTGTTGCAGGCGCGGATCGCGCGGTCCATGTTCACCCACCTCGCGCGTCTGAGCCAGGACACGCGCCATGTGCCCTGGCTCGGTGCGACCACGCGGCTGGCGCAGGCGCCGGCCAGTGCCGCTATCGGACTGGCGGGAATTGTCGCCAGCTTTGCGCTGATGGTCGCGATGGCGACCATGGTCACGAGTTTCCGACACTCGCTCGATCTCTGGCTCGACCAGGTACTGCCCGCCGATGTGTACGTGCGCGTTGGCAGCCGCGGTGAGACCGGGACCACAACGTATTTTTCGCAACGCGATCTGGTCACACTCGCCGGCGCACCCGGCGTGCGGCGCGCCGAGTTCTCACGAAGCACGCGCGTACACTTGGAAGCACGCGCGACTCGCTCGGCGTCGAGCGAGCGCCGGTGACGTTGCTGATTCGATCGCTCGATCCCGGCGCCCCCGCACTGCCGTTGATCGGACCGGCGCTGTCGCCGTCGACCAACGATGCTCCCCCAGCCTGGGTCAGTGAAACCCAGGCTGAGCTGCATGCCACCCGGGTGGGTGAACTGATCCGAATTCCACTGGCGGGCGAGCTGCACGAATTTCGCGTGCTCGGAATCTGGCGCGACTATGCGCGCGCGAGTGGCGCTATCGCCATCCGCGACGTCGATTACGACCGCATCACCGGCGATGCCTCTCGCACCGATGCGGCCCTGTGGCTTGTGCCGGGGGCGCGTGCGGCCGATGTGATCGAAGCTCTGCGAACCAGGCTCGATGCGGCCGGCTCCGAGTTCAGGCAGCCCGGCGAGATCCGCGCGCTGAGTCTCGCGATCTTCGATCGCAGCTTCGCCGTGACCTACCTGCTCGAAGTCGCCGCCATCGTGATCGGTCTGATCGGAATCGCGGCCACCTTCTCGGCCCAGGCCCTGGCGCGCCGGCGCGAGTTCGGCATGCTGCGGCATCTGGGGGTGACGCGTGCGCAGATCCTTGCGCAGTTTGCGCTCGAAGGCCTGCTGGTTACGCTGCTCGGCATCGCCAACGGACTGCTGGCCGGGTTCGCGGTGGCATTGGTGCTGATTCACGTTGTCAATCCGCAGTCGTTCCACTGGACGATGTCCTTGAGTGTGCCGACCACGTTGTTGTCGACCCTCATGGTGGTGCTGCTGGCCACCGCAACCTTGACCGCGGTGCTGGCCGCGCGCCGCGCCGCCTCGGGCGAAGCGGTGCGTGCGGTGCGAGAGGACTGGTGAGGCGCCGATCATTCGTGGGCGGTGCAGGCGCGTGCCTGGCCCTGTCATCGGGACCGTTGCGCGCCGCCGTTACCTCGGATGCATTGGCGTTCCCGCGCGATCATGGTTCTCATCCGGACTCGCGGGTCGAGTGGTGGTATCTGACGGGCTGGCTGGACAAGCCCGGTGCACCCAATGTGGCTTCGCTTGGCGTGCAGCTGACATTCTTTCGCCTGCGTACCGACATCCCCCCGGCCGGCGGCCGCTACTCACCGGACCAACTCCTTGCCGCGCATGCGGCAATTGCCGACCCGGTCCGCGGCCTTCTGCTGCACGATCAGCGCATCCAGCGGATCAGTTCACCCCTGGTCGAGGCTGTGCGCGCCGATACAAGACTCAGGCTTGATCATTGGCGCTTCGAGCGCGACGCCTCGAGTGGCTCCTATCGGCGCACATCCCGGCGCACTCGTTTGAGCTCGAGCTCATTGCACGACCGACGCAGATGCTGCTGCTGCAAGGTGAGGCAGGCCGGTCGCGCAAGGGGCCAGATCCCGACAGCGCGAGCTGGTACTACAGCTCGCCCCAGCTCGCACTCGAAGCACACATCAAGCAAGACGGCAGCACAGTCACGCTCGGGGGCACCGGCTGGCTCGACCACGAATGGTCCGACGCCGTCCTTGATCCGCGCGCATCGGGCTGGGAATGGGTCGGCATGAATCTCGACAACGGTGCCGCATTGACTGCGTTTCAGATTCGCCCGCGCACGCCAGGCCCGGCCCTCTGGTCCTACGCATCGCTGCGTGACCCGGGCGGCAAGCTCGTAGTCTTTGATCGTGACGCCGTCAGCTTCAGCACACTCGCAGAGTGGCGCTCACCGCGAACTGGTGCGACCTATCCGGTCGCGCAACGCATCCGCATCGGTGAGCGAATTTTCGAAACTCGGCCACTGATGAACGACCAGGAGCTCGATTCGCGCGCCTCGACCGGCGCGGTCTACTGGGAAGGCGCCAGCACACTGCTTGAGCGTGGGCAGCGCGTCGGCCGCGGTTACCTTGAGATGACCGGATACCTTGCGCCACTGCGCCTCTAGCACCGGCAGGAACAATGCGCTGCAAACACGGCTACCATGCGTCGCCTTCGACCACCGACTTCAACACTCCGGAGTAGTCATGCAAACGTTTTACTGGCCCGCGCTGATCACGATCGGCACCGTCCTGCTGCTGTTCGGCTGCTCCAACTTTGTCGGTTGGGCTCGCGGCAAGTATCACGTGAGCGCGCCCTCGACCTCCGGGCCCGAGGGCTTCGAGCGCGCGTTCCGGGTGCAGATGAACACGCTTGAAAATGCGGTGATGTTTCTCCCGACGCTCTGGCTCGCGGCGCTCTTCGCCAATGCAACGCTGACGGCCATCGCCGGTGGTGTCTGGCTGCTGGCCCGCGTCTGGTATGCGTTCGCCTATGCGCGCGAGCCGAAGTCGCGCGGCAAGCCCTTCATCACCGCCATGTTGGCCTGGCTCGCCTTGCTCGCCGCGGCTGGCTGGGGCCTGCTTCGCAGCGTGGTCTGAGCCGATGCAGCTGAGTTGATGCAAAACAGCGCCGCGCCCGCGAAGCGCCTGGGACCGCTGCGCGAACTGCTGCCCTTCGTGGCGCCGTATCGGCGCCAGATCGCGGCGGCGCTGCTGTTACTGGTGCTGGCGGCCTCGGCCACGCTGGCATTGCCGTACGCGGTGCGCCTGCTGGTCGACCGCGGACTTGCCCTGCCCTCCGAGGTCGAACTCGGCACACGGCTGGCCGAGATCCGCACCCACTTTGCGCTGCTGTTCGGCGTTTCGGTCGCGCTTGGAATCTTCTCTGCAGCACGCTTCTTTGTCGTGACCTGGATCGGCGAACGCGTGACCGCGGATCTGCGCCAGGCGGTGTATGCGCATGTGCTGACCCAGAGTCCCCAGTTCTTCGAGACCCTGAAGACCGGCGAGGTGCTGTCGCGCCTGACGACCGATACCACGGTGATCCAGAACGCGGTCGGCTCGAGCATCTCGATGGGGCTGCGCAATGGCTTCATGTTCATCGGCGGCATTGCCATGCTGGTGGCGACCAGTCCGCGCCTGATGCTGACGGTTGCCGGCATCATCGCCCTGGTCGTCGTGCCTGCGATGGTGATCGGCCGCCGTGTGCGCAAGCTGTCGCGCGCCAGCCAGGACCGCATCGCTGATTCAAGCGCGATCGCCGGTGAGGTGCTGAATGCCGTGCCGATCGTGCAAAGCTTCACGCAGGAGGCGGCGGAAGAACGGCGCTTCTCGATCGCCAACGAACAGACTTTCGCGACCTCGATCCGGCGCACCGGCATGCGTGCCGGCCTGACCGCTTTCATCATCATCGGCGTGTTTGCCTCGTTGCTGTATGGCTTGTACGGCGGAGTGCAGGGGGTGATGGCCGGCAAGATCACCGCCGGCCAATTGTCCGAGACTGCGCTCTACATCATGGTGGTGGCGAGCAGCGTGGCGGTTCTGGCCGAGGTCTGGGGCGACCTGCTGCGTGCCTCGGGCGCGACCGAGCGCCTGATGGAACTGCTCTCGATGCGCACGCCGATAGCGGATCCTGCTGCCCCGCTGCCGTTGCCATCCGCGAGCGGTGGTGCGCGCGTCGAGTTCAGTCAGGTGCGATTCACGTATCCGTCCCGACCCCAGCATGCGGTGCTGGCGGACTTTTCACTGACGGTCGAGCGCGGGCAGACCGTGGCTCTGGTCGGCCCCTCGGGGGCGGGCAAGACCACGACCTTTCACTTGCTGCAACGGTTCTACGACATCAACGCCGGCATGCTGACAGTCGACGGGGTCGATGTGCGGTCTCTGCGACTGGCCGAGCTGCGCGGCCGCATCGCGCTCGTGCCGCAGGAAGCGGTGATCTTTTCCGGCTCGCTGCTCGACAACATCCGTTATGGCCGACCGACTGCGACCGAAGCGGACGCGCGCGAGGCCGCGCGCGCTGCACGGGTCGAGGAATTTGCGCTCGCCCTGCCGGCCGGTTACGCGACCGAAGTCGGGGAGCGCGGCGTGCGCCTGTCCGGCGGCCAGCGCCAGCGGCTCGCGATCGCACGCGCGATCCTGAAGAATGCGCCGCTGCTGCTGCTGGACGAAGCTACTTCGGCGCTTGACGCAGAGAGCGAGCGCGCGGTGCAGGCTGCGCTCGACATCGCCATGCGCGGCCGCACCACCATCGTGATCGCGCACCGGCTGGCGACCGTGCAGCGCGCCGACCGCATCTTCGTGCTCGAGCACGGCCGCATCGTCGACTCCGGCACGCACGCCGAACTGATTGCCCGCGGCGGGCTGTATGCGCGCCTGGCCTCGCTTCAATTCGACCTCTGAGCAATTCGAGACAACAACCAGCACATCGCTAGAATTCGCGCATGACCCCGCCAGGCTCGCAGTACGAGGATTTCATGCGCCATGTGTTCGAGCATGGCGTCGAAAAGACCGACCGCACCGGCACCGGCACGCGCTCGGTGTTCGGCCATCAGATGCGCTTCGACCTTGCCGCGGGTTTTCCCCTCGTCACGACCAAGAAGCTGCATCTGCGCTCGATCATCCATGAACTGCTGTGGTTTCTGCAGGGCTCGAGCAATGTCGCCTATCTGCGCGAGAACAAGGTGTCGATCTGGGACGAATGGGCGCGCGCTGACGGTGAGCTCGGCCCGGTCTACGGCGTGCAGTGGCGCTCGTGGCCGACACCCGACGGCGGACACATCGACCAGATCGCGCAGGTGCTGGCACAGATCCGCAGCAATCCGGATTCGCGCCGGTTGATCGTCTCGGCCTGGAACGTCAGCGACATTCCGAAAATGGCACTGCCACCCTGCCACCTGCTGTTCCAGTTCTATGTCGCGCCCGGAGACTCGCCTTCGGCTCGGGGAAAGCTCTCATGCCAGCTCTACCAGCGCAGCTGCGACATCTTCCTCGGCGTTCCTTTCAACATCGCCAGCTACGCGCTGCTGACTCACATGGTCGCCCAGCAATGCGATCTCGACGTCGGCGACTTCGTCTGGACCGGCGGCGACTGCCACATCTACAGCAATCATTTCGGGCAGGTTCGGGAGCAACTGGCGCGCGCACCCCGCCCATATCCGCGCCTGTCGATCCAGCGGCGGCCGCCGAGCTTGTTCGACTACCGCTACGAAGACTTCGAGATCCGCGACTACGACCCGCACCCGCACATCAAGGCGCCAGTTGCCGTTTGAAGGGACCCAGTTGAAGCCCGAGCCCTGCGGCCTGGACAGCGCGCACCAGTTCTACGGCCAGGAGCGCATCGTTGCCGAAACCGTGCTGCGCTGGATCGACAGCGGGATCGCGCCGTCGAGGATCTGCTGATGAGCCGGCTCAGTTTGATCGTCGCACGCGCCCGCAATGGCGTAATAGGCGCCAACGGCACCCTGCCCTGGCGCCTTCCCGAGGACCTTGCGCACTTCAAGCGCACGACCATCGGATGGCCGATCATCATGGGCCGCAAGACCTGGCAGTCGATCGGCCGGCCGCTGCCGGGGCGCCGCAGCATCGTGGTCACGCGCGATCGCGGATTCCGGGCGGACGGAGCCGAGGTGGCGCATTCCCTTGACGAAGCGGTCGCTCTGTCTGCCGACGTCGCGGAAGTGTTCGTGATCGGTGGTGCACAACTCTATGCGGAAGCATTGCCGCGCGCCGACCGGGTCCTGCTGACCGCGCTCGACGCCGATTTCCACGGCGACACCTTTTTTCCGCTGCCTTCAATCGGTGAATGGCGCGAATCCGCGCGCGAACACCACGCGCCGTCCGGAACGCGCAGCTTTGGATTCGACTTCGTCACTTACGAACGGCGACCCAGGCAGGGCGATCCTCGTCCCGCGCCCTGAGCGGTATCGGTTCAGGCGCTGGCCGGCTCAGGCGCTGGCAGCTTCGGTAGCCAGTTCGCTTGAAGTTGTGCCGCCGGCCAGGACGCCATTGGTGCGCAACGCGGCAATCTCGGCTGCGCTGTAGCCGAGTTCCTGCAGCAGTTCGATGTTGTGTTCCCCGAGCGCGGGCGGTGCCGCGCGCAGGCCGAGACGTTCGCCGCTGAACGTGACCGGCAGCAGCGCGGTGCGGGTCCTGATCTCGCGTCCGGCGCCGCTCGAGCCTAGCCGGCAGCGTGACATCGGCCAGCCCGCCTGTCGCCAGCAGGTGCGGGTCCTCGAACAGGTCGTGCGGCCGCGTGATCGGTGCATAGGGCAGCCCTTTGGCCTCGAACAAGGCACCGATGTCGGCCGCGCTGCGTTCGGCGAGCCGCTTGCGCAGCTCCGGCATCATCCAGTCGCGTGCGCGCACGCGGTCGTTGTTGCTCGCAAGACGCGGATCGGCCTTCAGGTCGGCGAATCCGAAGGCCGCGCAGAAGATCGACCACTGCGTGTCGGACACGACCGCGAGGAAGATCTGCTCGCCGTCTTTTACCGCGAAGACGTCGTAGATCGCCCACGCGGCGATGCGGCTCGGCATCGGCGCGGCAGGCTTGCCGGTGACCGCGTATTGCATCATGTGCTGGGCGACGAGGAACACGTTGTTCTCGAACAGGCCACTCTGCACCTCCTGCCCGCGCCCTGTCTTTTCGCGCTGCGCGAGCGCGGCCAGCGCGCCGATGGCGCCAAACATCCCGCCCATGATGTCGTTGACACTGCTGCCTGCGCGCAGCGGGCGGCCCTCGGGTCCGGTCATGTAGGCCAGTCCACCCATCATCTGCACGACCTCGTCGAGCGCGGTTCGGTGCTCGTACGGGCCGGGCAAAAAACCCTTGTGCGAGACGTAGATCAGGCGCGGATTGATCTTCGACAAGGTCGCGTAGTCGAACCCGAGCTTGGCCATCGTGCCAGCCTTGAAGTTCTCGCTGAATACGTCGGCGTGGGTGACCAGGCGGGCCACAATCTCGCGGCCGCGTGCGTCCTTGGTGTCGATCGCAAGGCTCTTCTTGTTGCGATTGAACATCGGGAAGAATCCCGCCCCCGAGCCGATCAGCTTGCGCGTGTTGTCGCCGCCGATCGGCTCGACCTTGATCACTTCAGCGCCGAGGTCGGCGAGGATCATTCCGCAGGTCGGTCCCATGACCATGTGCGTGAATTCGACCACGCGGATGCCTGAGAGCGGCAGTTCCTTTTCAGACATGGACAGCTCCCTGATCTGTTGATTGGACGAAGCCTTTCGGCAGTCCGGCCTCTGGGGTCATGCCATAGATCGGTTCTCCCGGCAGGCCGGCCTGCAGCGGTGCGCGTGCTGCGATCAGCTTGTCAATGTCGATGCCGGTGGCGATCCCCATCGCCTCGAACATGAAAACCAGGTCCTCGGTGACGACGTTGCCCGACGCACCGGGCGCATACGGACATCCGCCGAGCCCACCGAGCGATGAATCAAAGGTGCGCACGCCAACATCGAAGGCCGCCAGGCAGTTTGCCAGCCCGAGCCCGCGCGTGTTGTGCATGTGCGCGGCTCCGGTGCGATCGCCGATCGCCGAGCGCACGCGGTTGAAGAGCCGCCGCACCTGCGCCGGATTCGCCATGCCGGTCGTGTCCGAAAGGCCTGCCTCGTCAACGCCTGCCGCGACAACCTGTTCCGCCATCCACACGACGTCGTCTTCCTCGACAATGCCCTGGATCGTGCAACCGAACGCAGTCGAAATGCCGGCCTCTACCTTGACCTTCGGCGCACGCTCGTTGCGCAGTTGCACGATCGCGCGGACCTCGTCGATCATCTGCTCGCGCGTCTTGCGCACGTTGGCGAGAGAATGCGCGGCACTCGCCGACACCGGAATCGTCAGCTTGTGCACGCCGGCCGCGAGCGCCGCCTCGGCGCCACGCAGATTGGGCACCAGGGCCATCACGGTCAGGCCCGGCAGCGTCAGCGCGTGCTTCACGACCTCGGCGGCGTCGGCCATCTGTGGCAGCAGCTTCGCCGGCACGAACGAGCAGACCTCGATCTCGCGCAGGCCGGCCTCGTACAAGGCATCGATCCAGGCGAACTTGTCAGCAGTTGGCATCGTGCCCGCGACGCTCTGCAGTCCGTCGCGTGGGCCGACCTCGCTGATCAGTACGGACTCGCGTGCGGATGCGGACAAAGCCATTGAAGGTCTCCGTTGGTTGCAGGTAGCTATTTGACCGCCGCGTCCATCGCCTGCATCAGCTTTTCGCGCCACGGGCCAGCGGCTCCGAACACCATGATGTGCTCGCCATCCTGCACCGTCCAGAGTTCCCGCGGCGGGTTCGCGGCAGCCAACAGCTGGTCGCTGTGATGGTGCGCGATAACTGCATCGCGCGTCCCATGCACAAAGATCAGCGGCACTCGAATCGAGGCCAACGCACTCGCGGGGTCCTTCTCTGTGCCTGGCAGCACACCCATCACGAGCGGCGCCAGTGGCGCCAGAATCACGGAGCTGGACGCCGCCTCGCGCGCGATCTGGCGATAGCTCGCGAACGATGACTCGATCACAGCCAGCCGCACGCCGGCAGAATCGCGCGCCAGCAGACGCAAGGCGGTCGCACCCCCGAGGCTCTGACCAATGACGATCAGCCTCGTCCGATCGACGCCGGGTCGGCCACGCAGGTAGGCGAGCGCGGCGGCCGCGTCATCGACCACGCCATCGAGCGAGGGCTTGCCGTCGGAGCGGCCGAAGCCCCGATAGTCGAGCATCAGCACGTTGTAGCCGCGCTCGGGCAGCCAGGCTACGAGCGGCAGGTGATTGCTGACATTGGCAGCATTGCCATGCAGATGCAGCACGGTGCCGCGCGGCGTCCCTTTGGCCGGCAGAAACCATGCATGCAGGCGGCTCGAGTCCGGCGCGCGCAGCCAGACATCCTCGGCTTGCAGGCCGTATTGCGCCGGCGTGGAATAACGGACCGCGTCAGGGAAGAAAAAAAAGCTCTCCACCCAGCCGCTGAGAAACAGCGCGCTCAAGCCCGCCGCCAGGAGTTTGGATAACGGCATTCGGAACTCATCTCACCAGCCCGCATGACAGGCGCGGAGACCCATGTGACGGCTGTTAGCACTCGACGACATTGAGCGCGAGCCCGCCGCGCGCGGTTTCCTTGTACTTGGTCATCATGTCGGCACCGGTCTCGCGCATAGTCTTGATCACCTGGTCAAGTGAGACATGGTGCGTTCCGTCGCCGGCCAATGCGAGGCGGGCGGCATTGATCGCCTGGACCGAGGCCACCGCGTTGCGCTCGATGCAGGGGATTTGGACCAGCCCACCGACCGGATCACAGGTGAGTCCGAGGTGATGTTCCATGCCGATTTCGGCCGCATTTTCGGCCTGCTCCGGTGTGCCGCCCATGACTGCCGCGAGCGCGCCGGCCGCCATCGAGCAGGCCACGCCAACCTCGCCCTGGCAGCCGACTTCGGCACCAGAGATCGATGCGTTCTCCTTGTAGAGAATGCCGATCGCACCGGCCGTCAGCAGGAATTCGATGACGCCGGCCGCGCTCGCTCCCGGCACATAGCGCGCGTAGTAATGCAATACCGACGGCACGATGCCTGCGGCGCCATTGGTGGGCGCGGTCACCACCCGCCCGCCGGCCGCGTTTTCCTCGTTGACCGCCAGCGCCCAGAGATTGACCCAGTCGATGACGACCAGCGGATCATTGGCCGCCACGGCTTGCAGCTTGCGGTGCCAGCCCGCAGCGCGCCGCCGGACCTTGAGCCCGCCGGGCAGGACTCCATCCTGCCCGAGTCCTCGCTGCACGCAGGCCTGCATCGCAGACCAGATCTCGAGCAGACCTGCATCGATGTCCTCGTCGTTTCGCCAGTGGCGCTCGTTGATCCGCATCACCTGGGCAATCGTCAGGCCATTGGCCCGGCATTGCGCCAGCAGCTCCGCCCCGGAATGAAACGGCAGCGGCAATGCCGTGGTGTCGGGAGCAATGCGCCGATGCGAGCTGCCGTCGGCCGCGACTTCCTCGCTGACTACAAAGCCGCCGCCGACCGAGTAATAGGTCCGCGTCGCCAGTTCCCTTCCCGCCTCATCGAAGGCGAAGAAGCGCAGGCCGTTGGCATGGAAGGGCAAGACTTTGGTAAAGAACAGCAGGTGTTCCTTCTCGACAAAGCGAATCGTGTGCTGCCCGAGAAGTCGTAGCCGTTGGGCGCTTCGAATCGCGGCAAGTCGCTGCGGGATCGCATCGACATCCACGTTCGCCGGTTCGTCGCCCTCAAGTCCCAGCAACACCGCCTTGTCACTGCCATGGCCCTTGCCGGTGGCGCCGAGCGAACCGTACAGCTCGGAGCGCAGCATCGCGACGCGTTCGAGCAGGCCTTCATGCGCGAGCCGCAGCACGAACAGCCGCGCCGCACGCATCGGCCCGACCGTATGCGAACTCGACGGCCCGATGCCGATCTTGAAGAGATCGAAGGCACTGACGGCCATAAGGGCTTCCTTAACCTGGCACTGCGACACGTATACCAGCGGCGCCGATGCGAATTATCAGCGGATCAGTTGCAAGCATCGCACTCCTCGCCGTTCCCTGCACGCGCGACCGTCCGGATAATGGCGGGCAGCGGGCGCGTCCAGCCCGGGAGGGGCCATGCAATTTCGCGACTACTACTTGGTGCTCGGCGTTCCTCGCACGGCCACGGCCGACGAAGTCAAGCGCGCCTGGCGCAAGCTTGCACGCAAGTATCACCCCGATGTCAGCAAGGAGGCCGACGCGAATGCGCGCATGCGCGAGATCAACGAAGCCTATGACGTGCTCGGCAACGCGGACAAGCGCGCGACCTACGATCGACTCGGAACCCGCTATGCGGCGGGACAGGAATTCAGCCCGCCGCCCGACTGGAATCCGGGCTTCGACCCTTCGGCCGCCGGCGGATCCGCGCAGGACAGCGACTTCAGCGATTTCTTTGAGTCGCTATTCGGTACACGGCGCGGTGCACGGCGCGGCGCACAGCACGGCGCGGGCCCTCGCGGTGCCGAATTCGCGATGCCGGGCGAGGATCGTCATGCCCGCATCGAGATTGATCTGCAGGACACCTTCGACGGCGCGACCCGTGAGTTGCTGATCCAGACTCCCGAGCTCGATGAGCGCGGTGGATTGGTGATGCGCGAACGCGTGCTTCAGGTTGCAATACCGCGCGGAGTGCGCGCCGGCCAGCAGATCCGCCTCGCCGGACAAGGAGGTGCGGGCAGCGGCGGTGCGCCGCGCGGGCACTTGTATCTCGAAGTTCAGTTCCGGCCGCACGCGCTGTATCGGGTCGATGGACGCGATCTTTACCTGACGCTGCCGGTCGCTCCCTGGGAAGCGGCGCTCGGGGCCGAAGTGCGCGTTCCGACTCCGGGTGGGTCGGTTGACCTGCGCATTCCGGAGAACACGGCGCCGGGCGCCCGCTTGCGACTCAAGGGTCGTGGGATCCCGGGTCAAGTGCCGGGGGACCTGTATGCGATCGTCGAAATCGCGCTGCCGGCGGCCGACAGCGAACGCAAACGCGAGCTCTACCAAACGATGGCGCGCGAGATGGCCTTTGATCCGCGCCGCAATCTGGGGGTCTGACATGCTGCACACAATTGTTCTCGCCGATGCTGCCGTCGATGAACACGGCGCCTGGATCAGTCTCGAAGAACTCTGTCAGGCCTGCCAGGTCGAGGCGGACTTTGTCGACCTTCTGATTCAGGAGGACATGCTGTCGGCCGCGCGTCGAGGCGCATCGCTCGCCTTCGCAAGCGCCGAAATCGTGCGCGTGCGACGCATCCGCCGCCTGCAGCATGATTTCGAAGCAAGCCTGCCGGCGGTAGCCCTGATGCTCGATCTGATTGACGAGATCGAGCGCTTGCGCACCGTCGCGAGGTGTGCCGGCGTGGAGTAAATCTCTTCGCCTTCGGCCCCACGCGCTTGCCGCCCAGATTGAATAATCGCAGTCGAGTGGCAGCTATTGGACTGATGATGGAAAACTCGTTTGGCAGCGGCGCGTCTTGCTCATTGACGTGCTCTACCTCGTCGTGTCGTCATTGCCTCCTGGGGGTTATGCGTCACTCTACCCATGCGCACCAACAAACTCAGTTGCGTACTTGACCAACCCTTCGCAATGGCTCTTGCGGAACCTTGTGACTGCTCGCGGCTTGCCGGACGGCGAGCGCGCAGCCAGCTCGACAAACTGACGATGCGCTTTGAGTACTGCGTCACCCAAGCGACCAAGATCGCGCGCCGTGTCGACCTGACCAACGTTCAAGCGGAACCCGTCGCGAAACAAAGTAACGGCCCATGCACTCGGTGCGACGCGGTTGGCTGCCTTGATTGACATCAGCAGCAGCTCAAGGACAGCACGTCGCTCAGAAGTGCTCTGCAAGTCCGCTTCGAACACCTCTTTCACCAAGGCGGCTTCTTCGATCGTCTGGTCGGTTTGCATGGTGTGTCTCGTCTGGCTCAAGACGCATAACATTTGACATGAGCGGACATCCGCTCGATGGAGGAGTTAGGCGCTTGTCGGTTGGCCACTCACTTGGCCTGCTTCTTTGGTGACTTGCGCCCTTGCTTGACTTGTTGCTCCTCAACACCGTGAAGTAACTTCTTCTTGAACTTCCCAATGGTCGAATGGTCGTGACCATAGCTGACCACCCGATAGACTTGGCGAGCCACGTTGCCGCCACCGACATTGCAGACAATTGTGCCGTTGCTACTGGCCAAACCAGGGGCCTTCGCGCCAAGCCAGTCGTGGTTCTCGATGGTCGTTTCGATCCGGCAATCCTTGGGGAGTGTGATTCCCATCTTCGCAAGGAACGTTCGGGGATCGCCAAGATACTTCTTGTACTCGCTGGGCGTGCACTCCCAGAAGTGAACATGGAAGGGCTCGTCTCGGATGATCTCTGATCTTGCGGAGAGGTCTACGATTTTCGTTGGCATTTGCAGACTCCTGGAGTGGTGTGGACCGAGGGGAGGATGTCAGCGAGAGTGAGCGCTCCCCGAAACTCACTAGCAGCAATGAGAACGCCTAACGATTGAGTTCAGCGGCCGCCGAAGGCGGTCCGCTGGAACGAAGGGTTGGGCGTCGCTCGCATCCGACGTTCATGAGCGTGTGCCCACCGCGAGTATCGCGACAGCCGGGACGTTAAACACCTTGCCTTCCTTATACGTCTGCAGGGCCGCGTCAAGCGCAGCGATGACGGAAGGCAAGACATCCGGTGGCTGGGCGCGGATCATTGCGGATGATCGAGCCGTGCCCTTGAGCATCAGTTCGATCAGCCTTGCTGCTGACTCAACTACGACAAGCTTCTCCAACCTCTGAGCTGACGTGTTTCCGAGGCCAAAGCCGGCCCCTCGCAGGAGGCTGAGGCAAGATTGGACTTCATTGATATCACCCTGTGGCGGGACGGGCAGCGACGATCCGGCTACGCCACCTTGACGAATGGCATCAGTCAGCAGCTGTTGTAGCGCGTGATCGGTGGCGGACCACACCGTAAACGCAAGACGACCACCAGTACGAAGAACGCGATGTGCTTCCGCGATGGCGAGCTGTGGATTGGGGAAGTGATGTACGCCAAAACCGATGACGACACGATCAAACGAACCGTCCGGAAACGGAAGGTTTTCAGCGTCCGCCTCTGCGAACGAAATGAGAGGGTATTGCTCACTTGACTGGGCCACCATGCCGGCACTGAAATCGACACCTGTTGGCGCCGCACCTATGGAGGCAGCTAACGAAGAAATAAAGCCGCTGCCACACGCCACGTCGAGAACTTGTAAGCCAGCGTCACAGCCAACCGCATCCAGCAGCGGGCGAGCAAACAGCGCGGTCACGGTTTCAAACGAGTCGGCGTAGTTTGCAGCGGCGCGTTCCCAGGCCGCGTGCTCGAACTCGCGATACCGTAAATGTGCTGGGTCAAGACTCATCGGAGCTCCCACTGCGGGAACGGCGAACGCTTTGTGGCCGCGCGGAACGACGAGCGCAAACCAAGATGCAATTACTGGCCGAACTTGAATTGCACGCAATTGCCGGCAAAGCTCAATCAAGACGCCACAGATCGATGCTCCCCGTCGTCCCACCTGATGCCATAAGCTTGCCATCCGGGGACAAAGCGACGGAATAGATGCCGCCGTCCCCTTCCGGTTCCACTGAATCGCCAAAAATGTGAAGCATTCGGCCGGACTTCACTTCCCAAACCCGGGCTGTATTGTCCCCGCTCCCGGACGCCAACATTTTTCCATTCGGTGAGAAAACGATCGACTTGACGACGCCTTGATGCCCCGCGAGGGTCAGGATTTCGCGTGCTTCGCGCACGTTCCATAGTTTGATCGTCTTGTCGGCACTGGCCGAAGCTAGTAGAGCGCCGTCAGGCGAAAACGCGACGGCTCGCACGGCGTTGTCATGACCGCCGAGAGTCTTGATTTCCCGGCCGCTTGCCACGTCCCAGAGCTTGATTGTCTTGTCGCCGCTGCCTGACGCCAGGACTTTACCGTCCGGAGAGAAGGCGACGGAAAATACGATGGTCTGATGCCCTCGCAGGATGAAAATCTCTCGGCCGCTCACGGTATCCCATAGCCTGACCGTGCTGTCGAGGCTTCCCGTCGCGAGAAGTTTGCCATCGCGGGAGAAGGCGACTGAGCGCACCGGACCCTCGTTTCCCGAGAGTGTTCGAATGGCTTTGCCGCTCTTGAGATTCCAGAGCCGAATCGTTTTGTCGGCGCTCCCAGAGGCCACAACTCTCCCGTCGGGTGAGATGGCGACAGCAAACACTATGAAGGTGTGGCCCGCTATCGTTGCCACTTCGCGGCCGGTTGCCACGTTCCACAGCTTCAGTTGATGGTCGAAGCTTCCAGACACGAGTGTCTTGCCGTCTGGGGAGAAGGCGACCGCCGCGATTACTTTGTCATGGCCCTCAAGAGAGCGAATTCGCTTATCGGCAGTAGGATGCGCTGTCTCCTGGATCGCAGGCGTTGCAGCGCCAGTTTGAGCGATTAGGGCACCAAGGAGGAAAACTGGAGCAGCCAAGCAAGCCCGACCCGATATGGCGGATACAGTCATCAAGCCCATCGCGATTCGCCGTTGCATTTCAGACTCCTCCGGGTAGTCTGATATTGCTTCGCACCCGCACGAGTTCAGGCCCAACTTTGAGTTAACCCGCTCGCGAAGGCTGGCGAAGCCAGCTGTAGCGAGTCGGGTGCAACGAAGGGTTGGGCATCACCATCTCACCTCCGGCGTGAGGCAACCCTCGATGTCCAAAGGCGGAGCGCGCAATGCTTGGAAGCGAGCACGAAGTCTTTGTCGGTTGTGAGAAGCGTGAGTCCGTGGTGGATGCAAAGTTGCACCAAAAGCGCATCGATAGTGCCGACCTGTATGCCAGCACGGCGACAGGTGTTTCGAATCTCTGCGGCAGTGATGTAGTCATCGCGGTCGGGTTGCAGCAGCGGCAAGCTCGCAAAGCGCTCGATGATTTGCGCTCGGGCCTTTGGACCCGCGAATCCTTGGAGCAGTTCCTGCAAGATCAAGCCGGTGGTGACGACGACCTCTGTCCCCAACAGCGCGTCCTTGAGGGCGTGGACCTCCGGCTCGGAGGCAGAAGCGTCGCGACGCAGCGCGAGAGACCAAACGCTGGTATCGACAAGCAGCGTCACGTGCGGGAGCGCTCTGCTTTGTAGTTGAACGACTCATCCCACTCAAGCTTGCCCATAAGTTCAGCTACCCTGCGCTGCTCGCGACGGGCAATGAACTCCTGGAGCGCCTTTGTGACAACTGCCTTCTTGGTTCGCTCGCCGCTCACCTCGACGGCACGATCTAAAAGCTCGGGGTCGATAGCAAGATTGGTGGCCATGTGTGACTCCTTACACAAGATTCTACACAGAGAGCACGCTTGCCGCAATGCAGGCGACCGAGCGTGACGAGCCCTCATGGCTCTGTACCGCCCAACGAATCAAGGTAACCGGCACCCGCGGCCCGCGCGAAGCGCTGCCGACGGGGCGTCCGCGTTGGCCGACCGGTTAGGCGCCAGACACGGTTTATGGCTCGGGCGTTCCGGTATCTTGAAATCCACGGCCCAACTCCGCTCTTGCTGCACTGGCAAGCGCTTGATACTTGGTTCGGAATGCATCGAGTTTCTCCTCCTCAAGTTCTTCCAGATCGAGCAGGGCGTTATGCGCGCCCTGGGTTGCGCGGATGAGTTCATCGAGTTTCAACTGGATTGCTTCAGTGTCTCGATTCTGTGTGTTCTGAATCAGAAAGACCATCAGGAACGTGACGATCGTGGTGCCGGTGTTTATGACCAATTGCCATGTGTCGCTGAAGCCGAATATCGGTCCGGTGATCACCCATGCTGCAATGACACCAACGGCAAGAACGAACACTCTTGGCCGACCGCAAAAATGCGCTGCCACCTTCGCAAATCGGGAGTACCAAGCGGCGTTGCGCATGTTGGACCTCTCTTTGGGCGCCTGACGAACCAAGCTAACTGGCCGCGAGCGGACGGCGCGCCAGCGCCGCCGGCGAGCGGTCCGGTTGAGCGCAAGGTTAGGCAACGGGGATAACACTCAGGTATGACGAGCCAATTACTTAGCCTTTAGCTTGTACTTGAACCCCCTCGGACTCTCGCCCTTAAATGGGTAATTAGGATCGTTCGGATCGAAGCGCAGCACAATGCCTAGATCGATGCAGCCGTCAAGCTTGACAACATCAGCGGTAATTGTGACGTCACGCTCGCAATTCACACCATCGGTTAGATTTCGAATCTTCGCTACGATTTTCTCCCCCCGAATTTCGAATGTGAACTCGGAAATCCCAGTCTGGTTAGAGCGGCTCCAATCGCCGCTCCACCCGCCAGGTCTAAGAAGCATTGCTTGGATCTTGTCTGATCGGCCCCCAGCGGTCTGGTCTTGTGCATGAGTAGGTGACGTTGGCTGCAGCAAAGCAAGACCAACGACGCCGAAAGCAACGCGAAGAAATGCTGGTTTCACCTGACTCTCCCTTCAGAGCGAACGAAGAAGGTTGCCTAACGAATGAAAGGGACTTCCCCGTCCCGAGGTAGCGGCGTGGAAGCCGCACGGCATCGAAGTGCCAAGATGGTCATGTCAGTGTCCATCAACGAGTCGAGAGGGGAAGTCCATGGCCATTATCAGGATCGGAGTCGATTTAGCCAAGAACGTGTTCGCCGTGCACGGTGTGGATGAGGCCGGACGGGTTGCACTGACGCGCACCGTGCGGCGCGAGCAACTGCTCGAGGTGCTGGCCGCCGTGGCACCGTGCATGGTGGCGATGGAAGCGTGCTCCGGCGCGCACCACTGGGCACGGCAACTGGTTGCTCTCGGCCACACCGCGCGCATCCTCGCGCCCAAGTTCGTCGCGCCCTACCGGATGAGTGGCAAGCAGGGCAAGAACGACGCCAACGATGCGGCTGCGATCTGCGAGGCGGCCGGCCGCCCCAACATGCGCTTCGTGCCGATGAAGACGGCCGAGCAGCAGGCGCTGCTCACCGTACACCGTGTGCGCCAGGGGTTGGTTGAAGAGCGCACCGCCACCATCAACCGACTGCGCGGTCTGCTCAGCGAGTTCGGGGTCGTGCTGCCGCTGAAGGCGGCCACGGTCCGCCGGCGAGCCGCCGCGCATCTAGACGCGCTGCCTGTTCTTGCACAGCGCGCCCTGGGCGATCTGCTGGCACATCTGACCTACCTCGACGGCCGCATCGGCGAGTACGACACGCAGCTGAAGCTGGCGGCCCGAGACGATGAGCGTGCACGGCGTCTGATGAACCTGCGCGGGGTGGGCCCGGTGGGCGCCAGCGCGATCGTGGCCACCGTGGGTTCGGCGCACGAGTTCCGCAACGGCCGCCAGTTCGCCGCCTGGCTCGGGATGGTGCCGCGCCAGTACAGCTCCGGCGGCAAGGCGCGGCTGGGCCGCATCACCAAGGCCGGCGATGCCTACCTGCGCACGCTGCTGATCATGGGCGCCCGCGCCGTGCTCGCTGCGGCCGCGGGTCGTACCGACCGCATCAGTCGCTGGGCACTGGCGCTGCAGGCCCGACGCGGCTACATGCGCGCCGTGGTGGCGATCGCCGCCAAGAACGCGCGGCTGGCCTGGGCCATGCTGCGGCGAGGTGAAGACTTCAGGCTGCGCGAGGTGACTGCTTAAGCCGCGCCGCAATGGCACCGATCCAACTACAACAGGAGAGCAACGTCTACCGTGACTGCCATGCGTTGATGCGAGAAGGTTGCAGGACCTGCGCGGGGTGTGCCTGGTGAACTCTGGGTGACCTCGATCCCGACTAACGAATGAGGCCCCCGCGCGCGTCTTGTTCATCAGGGCCAGCAGCCACCAATCGCTGCACCAATGGCCGTTTGTAGTACCGCAGTCCGCTTCCGCCTCGACTGCAACGCACGCTGTCACACGACGAACGAAACAGATAAATCAGAAACCGCTTGCAAAAGAGGGAAGCCCTTGTAGATCAAGCTCAGCAGCCGGGGCCGCCGAGTGACCTTGAACTCCGAAAAGCCTCCATGCGGCCCCGGTCTGCTGCAGCGCCTGGTTCGGCGTCTCAGACCGACGTTTGCATGTCCTCTACGCGTGCACCAATTCCTTGAAGCCACCGTAAGCCATTCGCTTGTAATCGAAAATCGGTCTGTCGCCGTCCATCATCCCCTTGAGTCGAGGATCGGCCATGATCTTCTCGTTAGCCTGGTCTCGATGTTCACGGGATTCAAAGACCACCCACGCAAAGACCACGGTTTCGTCTGGGCCCGCTTGAGCGAGTTGCGGAAACGAGATCATGTCCTTCACACCCAAGTCATCGCCGACGCATTCCCAGTAATCGAGTGCCCCATACTCTTTCCAAACGATCGCGGCCTTCTCGGCCATACGCCGATATTCTTCGATGCGGTCTTTCGGTACTGGTATCACGAAGCCGTCGATGTATCGATTCATGGGTTACTCCAATCAATGAGAGAAAGAGCTTCTGCCGCCGAACGTCCAAGTTGAGCTGCGGGCCGGCACCGCCGATTCCCGCAGCGTCGCGCCAATCCTCGATGTGCCGGCCCACTTGGTCAAGGTGTCCTCGCAGGCCTCGACTGGCAAGCCTTCGACCGACGGCACCTGAGGCCGAATCCTCGCCACAGCTGAACGATCGTGGACGGCGCGCCCGCTACGGGTCACGGATCGGTGGGACGAACCCGGTTCGTTGCGTCCGGCACGCCGAATGTCTGCGCGCCGCCTCGCGTGGCCATGCGTTCCCCCCCAAAATCCCCGGCGCACCAACGCTCGCCAGCAGTCCAACGTTGGAGTTCAGCCGCCGCCGTAGGCGGTCGGCCGGAACGACGGGTTAGGCGTCGCGTTTGGCGGCCGCAAGGTAGACCCCGAGCCCCAGCATGGTGACACCCGAAGCACGCGTGAGCAATCGTTCGCGCGCCGCCTTGGCAACGCCTGAACCCAGAAAGCGAGATGCCCCGAACACGGCGAGAACGTCAACGCCGGTGTTTAGCGCCACGCAGATGGTGCCAAGAAGCAGCAACTGCGGCACCAGAGGTTCACCTACGACGACGAACTGCGGCAAGAAGGCGAGAAAGAAGATGGCTGTCTTGACGTTCAGAGCTTCGACCACCGCCCCGTCGCGCAATGCGCGGCGAAAGCCTAGCGCAGGCGCTACCTCGGCCAGCTCGGCCGACCGCTTGCTCAGCAAGAGCCGAAGACCAAGATAGATGAGGTACGCGGCACCCACGTACTTGACGACCGAAAAAGCCAATGCGGAGGTGGCCAGAACTGCGGAGAGTCCGAGCGCGGCTGCCAGCACATGCAACATTCCGCCCAGCGCAGTTCCGAGGCACGATGCAAGCCCCTCGGCTCGGCCACCGGAGACAGTGCGCGCCACCACGTACGCGATGCCCGGCCCTGGCGTGAAGGCAAGGATCGTTGCGGCTACAAGGAATGCGAGGAAGAGTGACATGTGCGATGCCTAACTTAATGTAGGGCGCTCATGTCCGTATAGCAGGTCCCCTCCGTGCGCCCTAACACAGGGGAGGCTGCAACCGAGGGCCGCTTGCAGCAAGGCTCTTTGGCATGTACTGTAATTATGTTCAGTATACATCTGCGCCCTAACAACTATTGAATAGCCGGACGCTTGCCCGCTAACCCGCGGCCACACTGGCGGCCGACTCGGCCGCGTCCACGGCGTAGGCCGAGATCGGGATGCACGCGCACATGATGTTGCGGTCTCCGTAGGCGTTGTCGACACGGCCAACCGGTGCCCAGTACTTCTGCCGCTCGAGCGAGCGCACTGGAAACGCTGCCGTGTGGCGCGTGTAGTCGTGCGCCCAGTTTTCGGCCATCACCATCGCCGCTGTATGCGGGGCATTCTTCAGCGGGTTGTCATCGCGGTCGACCCGGCCCTCTTCGATCGCGCGAATCTCGGCGCGAATCGCAATCATCGCCTCGATGAAGCGGTCGAGTTCGACCTTGGGCTCGCTCTCGGTTGGCTCGACCATCAGCGTGCCCGCCACCGGAAATGACAGGGTCGGCGCGTGGAAACCGTAATCGATAAGGCGCTTGGCCACGTCCTCGGCGGTGACGCCACTGGTTTCCTTCAGCGGCCGCAGGTCGAGGATGCATTCGTGCGCCACATAGCCATTGCGGCCCGCGTAGAGCGTCGGGTAATGGTCGGCAAGTTTCCTGGCGATGTAATTGGCGTTGAGCAGCGCCACTTCAGTGGCGCGGCGCAGGCCGGCCGCGCCCATCATCGTGATGTACATCCAGGGGATCGGCAGGATGCTCGCGGACCCGAAATTGGCGGCACTCACCATGCCAACCAGGTTGTCACGGCCGAGCAATCCCGGCAGGTAAGGCGCCAGATGTGACTTGACCGCAACCGGGCCGACGCCCGGACCACCGCCGCCGTGCGGAATGCAGAAGGTCTTGTGCAGGTTCAGGTGCGACACGTCGGACCCGAATTTGCCGGGCTTGGCCACGCCCACCAAGGCATTCATGTTGGCGCCGTCGGTGTAGACCTGCCCACCGTGCGCGTGGACGATTTCGCAGATCTCGACGATCGATTCCTCAAACACGCCATGGGTTGACGGGTAGGTCACCATCAGCGCAGCGAGCTTCGCGCGGTTCTGAGTCGCCTTTGCACGCAGATCTTCGACATCGACGTTGCCATCGCGGTCGGTCTTCACGACCACGACTTCCATGCCGCAAAGCTGGGCCGATGCCGGGTTAGTGCCGTGCGCACTGTCAGGAATCAGGCAGATCGTCCGGTGCGCCTCGCCGCGCGCCGCGTGATACGCGCGTATGGCCAGCAGTCCGGCGTACTCGCCCTGCGCACCGGAATTGGGTTGCAGGCTGACGGCGTCATAGCCGGTGATTTCGACCAGCATTTGCTCCAGTTCCTTGATCAGCTGGCGATATCCCGTGGTCTGTTCGTCCGGTGCAAGCGGATGGATCTGTCCGAACTCCGGCCACGTGACCGGAATCATCTCGCTCGTTGCATTTAGCTTCATCGTGCACGAGCCGAGCGGGATCATCGTGCGATCGAGCGCGAGATCCTTGTCGGCGAGCGCGCGCAAGTAACGCAGCATCTCGTGTTCGCTGTGATGTGCGTTGAACACCGGATGGGTCAGGAACGGCGTGGTGCGGCGCAGGGCCGCGGGGATGGCCGCCTCGGCCGAGGAATCGATCGCACGGTCGAGCGCATCGATCTCGGCATTGACGCCGAACACTTTCCACAGAGCCTCGACATCGGCGCGGGTCGCCGTTTCGTCGAGCGAAATTCCGACCAGCTGCGCGGCGCGCTCTCCGGCTTCGCGCACGGAGAATTCGCGCAGGTTGTAGCCGGCCGCCCGCGCGGCAGAATGAATCTGCGCGGCATTCACGGCGCTGACGGTGAGCGTGTCGAAGAAACTGCCGTTGACCGCCAATCCGCCCTGTCTGAGTCCTGCAGCGAGGATCGCGGTCAGCCGATGCACGCGCCCGGCAATGCGGGTCAATCCTTCAGGCCCGTGGTGAACCGTGTACATACTGGCCATCACGGCCAGCAGTACCTGTGCCGTGCAGATGTTCGAGGTCGCCTTTTCGCGGCGGATATGCTGCTCGCGCGTCTGCAGCGTCAAGCGATATGCGGGCTGGCCCTGCGAGTCGACGGACACGCCGACCAGCCGCCCGGGCATCGAACGCTTGAAGCTGTCCTTGCAGGCGAGGAAGGCTGCGTGCGGCCCGCCGAAACCGAAGGGCACGCCGAAGCGCTGCGAATTTCCAACCACGATGTCGGCGCGCTGCAACTCGGTTCCCCACTTGCCGGGCGCCTCGAGCATCGTCAGCGCGAGCAGGTCGGTGGCCACGCAGAAAAGCGCCCCTTTCGCATGTGCCTGTTCCACGAACGGGCGCATGTCATGGATGAGCCCATTGGTCGACGGATACTGGGCGAGCACGCCGAAAAAATCGCCTTCGTTCATCAGCGTCGGCACCTCATTTTCCCAATTCGCGACCCTGACCTCGATGCCGAGTGGCTCGGCGCGGGTGCGTACGACCTCAATCGTCTGCGGATGACAGTCGCTGGCCACGATGAAGACATTGCTGCGGCTCTTTGCACTGCGCCTGGCCAGGGTCATGGCCTCGGCGGCCGCGGTCGCCTCATCGAGCAAGGACGAATTGGCAATCTCCATCCCGGTCAGATCCGCCACCATGGTCTGGAAGTTGATCAAGGCTTCCATCCGGCCCTGCGAGATCTCGGCCTGGTAAGGCGTGTAGGCGGTGTACCAGGCCGGGTTTTCAAGCACGTTGCGCAGGATGACCTTCGGCGTGTGGGTTCCGTAGTAGCCCTGGCCGATGAAATTCTTCAGTACCTGGTTGTCTGCCGCAAGAGTGTGAATCCGTGCCAGCGCCTCCTCTTCGGTCAGCGCGTCCGGCAGGGCGAGTGGCGCGCTGCTCTTGATCGGCGCTGGAACGATCGCGTCGACCAGCGCATCCAGCGAAGCAGCGCCGACGGTCGCCAGCATGTCGGCGATTTCCGCGTCGTTGGGGCCGATATGGCGCGCGTGGAAATCGGTGTGCGATTCAAGTTGCTTCAGCGTGGTCATGGCTCACTTCTTGGCAAAGATGATTGCGCAGTCACTGCGCAGAAAACTGAAGCTCGGGCTGGCGCCAGTCGCTGGGGCATCCAGATAGACGTTGAGGCGCTCGCCGTCCCGGCGGTACTCGATGGACTTGGGTGCGTCGTGGGCGGGATTGGCGAAAACGATTCGCATCGGCTCGACCACGGTCGCCTTGAATTGAACCGGTGCCCGCCCGTCCGGCTGCGCAATGAACACCAGCGAGGCATCAGCTGCGGTGGCGATTTGCATGAATTCGAAACCGGCGCGCGACCCGCGCAGCGTCTGGCCTACGCCCAGCATGCGGCCGATGCGTCCGTCGGTCCACGCCTCGGTCACGCCCGCCGAACGACCCTCACCCTGCCAGCAGCCGGACAGCCATAGTGGATATGGCGGAGGCGAAGTCGCCTGCACCGGCAAGGCGATCAGCAGCGCAAGGGTCGCGCTCGCCAATCGGATCAACGTGCCGCAGCTCGCCATGAATCACTTCTGCGCTGCGACGCTCGCTGAGTAGGCTTCGGCGCTCAGCAGGCCGTCGAGTGACGCGCCGGATTTCATCTTGAAGATCCACGACTCGTAAGGCGCACCGTTCAGCTTCTGCGGCTCGGCCTCGAGTGCGTCGTTGAACGCAACGATTTCACCGTCCACCGGGGCATAGATGTCCGACGCGGCCTTGACCGACTCGACCACGCCGGCCGTCTCGCCAGCCTTCAACGTCTGGCCGAGCTTTACATCGCCGACGAACACCAGGTCGCCGAGCATGTCCTGTGCGACGTCCGTGATGCCGATCCACAGCAGGCCGTCGTCACCTTTCCGCACCCATTCGTGAGACGCCGTGTACTTGAGATTGCCGGGAATGTTCATGATCTCTCCTTGGGTGATCCGTGATCGGTGATCCGCGACGTTCCTAGACCAGCGCTTTGCCGTTACGCACAAACGGCATCTTGACGACCGCGGCCGCCAGCAGCTTGCCGCGGATATCGACCTGCACGCGGTCGCCGCTCTTGACTCCGAGCGGGACTCGCGCCATGGCAATCGAGCAACCCAGGCTCGGTGCGAAGCTGCCGCTGGTGGTCTCGCCCTCGCCACCGGCGGCCACTATCCGCTGGTGCGAGCGCAGCACGCCCTTGTCGATAAGTTTCAATCCGACGAAAGCGCGCCGCTCGCCCGCATCGGCCAACTGCCGCTCGAGCGAGGCGCGGCCCACGAATGCGCGCGGCGTCTTCAGGTCCACGGTCCAGGCGAGTCCGGCGTCGAGCGGTGAAACGGTCTCGTCCATGTCGTTGCCATAGAGCGCCATGCCAGCCTCGAGGCGCAGGGTGTCGCGGGCACCGAGTCCGGCCTCGACCACGCCTAACTGCTTCAGGTCGGCCCACAGTGCTGCCGCCTGTGCTGCGGGCAGCATGATTTCGAAGCCGTCTTCGCCGGTGTAGCCGGTGCGCGCAACAAACATGCCCTCCGTCTCGGCGGCAAAGAAGGCACCCAGTCCCTCAGTCGCGACGCGCGTCGCCGGTCGCGCCTGCCAGAACTTCGCGCGCGCATTCGGACCCTGCACCGCAATCATTGCCAGGTCGCGCCGCGGAGTGATCGTCAGCTCGTACGCGCCTTCCATGCGGACCTTTTCCATCCACGCCAGATCCTTGTCGGCGGTCGAAGCATTGACGACGACGCGGAACCAGTCCTCGCGCAGGAAGTAGATGATCAGGTCATCGATGACGCCGCCGGCCGGATTCAGCATGCAGGTGTACAGCGCCTTGCCGGCCTGCGTCAGCTTGTCGACGTTATTGGCGACCAGGAATCGCAGAAAGGCGCGGACGTCAGCCCCGGCAAGATCGACCGGGCACATGTGCGAAACGTCGAACATGCCGGCATCGCGCCGTACCGCATGGTGCTCTTCGAGCTGCGAGCCGTAGTTGAGCGGCATTTCCCAGCCGCCGAAGTCGACCAGTTTGGCGCCGGCAGCGGCGTGGGTGTCGTAGAGCGGTGTGCGCTTGAGCATTGGGTCGGCAACAAAAAAGGGGCGCAGCACGACCGTTGTCGGGCTGCACCCCTCTGTCCTTTTGCCTGAGAGTTTGGAAGGACGTCCTTCCCTGCCCCTTCGGCGCCGCCCAATGAACCGGACCGGTCTCTCCAGAGTCGCTTGCGACGAAGCGGTTCTTCAACCTGAGCGATTGCGGGTGCGTTGCGCCTTCGGCGGCATCCGGATTGCGCCTCCGGATGCTCTCTCCCGCTTCGTCCTGAATCAGCGAGGGCGAATCATACCGCCGGAAGAACCTGCGCCCCGCCCCGGGGCCAGCCGTCGGGTCTTGCGAGCTGCGCCGGTGCGGCGTAGCTTGCACCGTTCCCGGGAGGACCCCATGAGCCAGCCCACACCCGTTGCACCCTCGGATCGCCTGCCGACGCTGGACATCGTGCGCGGCTTTGCGCTGCTCGGTATCTTCATCATGAACATGCCGGGCTTCGGCGCGTCGTTCTGGGAAGGCATCGATGGCTCGCACCTGTGGCCTGATGCCGTGAACCGCACGGCAGAAACGGTGCGCGATGCGCTGTTTGCCGGCAAGTTCAACAGCATGTTCTCGATGTTGCTCGGGCTTGGCTTCACGATCCAGTACGGCCGTCTGCGTCAACGGGCCCCGGAGTCCGCCACGCTTATCTACGTTCGGCGTCTCGCCTTCCTGTTCTTGCTGGGAATTGCGCATGCCATTTTTCTCTGGCACGGCGATGTGCTGCATTTCTACGCGTTGCTCGGATTCTTGCTGCTCGCGCTGCGGAATGCCTCGGACCGCACGATCTATGGGTTGATGGCGATCTTCGTGCTGCTGCCGGTGGCGGTCAGCTTTGTGCGCGTGCTGATCGTGACACCGGAGGACATGGCCGCCCTGGTGCAGATGGGTCAGGCCTGGATCGCGACCAACAACGTGGCCTATGGCAGCGGCAGTTGGCTCGACGCCGCGCGTGAACATGCGCGCGAGATGCTGTTCTCTTATACGAACCCGACCACCCTGCGCTGGACCCTCAGCTTCTACTGCGAACTCGGCACCACGATGCTGATCGGCTTCCTGATCGGGCGCCACCAGCTGCATCTGCGCATCCCCGAACTCATGCCGCGGATTCGCCGCCTGCAATGGCTGGCTCTCGCGATCGGGCTGGTCTGTGCGGCGGTCTTTGCAACGCTGGGCGTGATCTACAAGCCGACCGATATCACTTTGTGGCGTGTAGTCGGCGGCATCGCCTTCATCATCTGCCGCGTGGCGCTGATGAGTTTCTACGTCCTGACGATCGTGCGTGCCGTCCAGTCGCCGCGCTGGAACTCGTTCGTCGCACCGCTCGGCGCAGCCGGCCGCCTGCCGCTGTCGAACTATCTGCTGCAGTCACTGATGGCGACCTTCATCTTCTATGGCTGGGGTCTCGGCCACTGGAAACAGATCGGACCGGCCGGGCAGCTCGTGCTTGCGCTGGCGCTGTTCTTCGCAATCCAGGTTCCGCTATCCGCCTGGTACGTGCGTCACTTCCGCTACGGGCCGGTCGAATACCTGTGGCGACTGGCGACCTACGGTGCATCGGCCGTGCGAAGTTCCGGCTCGCAGCCCTCGCTTGCGTCTTCCCGCGCGCCTTGACGCGCGGGATTTGACCTGCTCGCGGTCTACACCGACTTACTCGAGCGGAATGCGATCCTTATTGCGCGCGAGGAAAGTGGCGAATGTCTGCAGTTCCGGATTGAGCTTGCGCGAAACATCGAGCGGCCGTGCCGCGCAGTATCGTTCTTCGAATTCCGCCTTGAACTGGAACATGTTGCCAAGGTCCTCGGCGCCCGGAAATCCGAAGCCGCGGTACTGCTCCGGCGTGACTGCGTTGTAAGTTACGGTCCGCCCGAGCGCCTTGCTCAGTTCGGCTGCCATCTGCATGCCGGTCAGGTGTTCGCCGGCAATGCCAAAGGTCTTGCCGATGTTGGCGTCGCCGCCCTTGAACACGCCGTGCGCGCACTTGCCGATGTCCTCTGCCGCGATTCCCGGCAGTTTCTTGTCGCCCATCGGCAGAGTGAATGCCAGGACGCCATCAGGGCCTTTCTTCGGTCCCATGCCGAAGTACATCAGATTGTCCCAGTAGAACGAAGTGTTGAGCAGCGTGGTCGGAGCACGCGTCGTAAAAAGCTTGTTTGCCTCGCCCTTGGCATCAAAATGTGGCACGTTGTATTTGCCCATCAGTACCGGCATGCGGCCGCTGCCCGGCGTCACAAAGGCGCGCGTGTCCTCCAGCGTCGACCAGATCACGTGTTTGACGCCGGCCTTCGCAGCGGCGTCCGCCAGCGTCGCCGCCTGGGTGAGCTCCTTGTCGGGCGAAAAGTGCTCCCAGAAATTCGTGACGCAAAAAGCACCGTGGGCGCCAGCCATTGCGCGTTGCACGCTCGCCGGATCATCCAGATCTGCGATCGCGATCTCGGCTCCGGCGGATGCAAGTGCGCGTGCGGCAACCGAGTCAGCCTTGCGAGTGACCGCGCGCACACTGAATTCCCCGCCTGGCTCAGCGAGGATCGCACGTGCAAGCCCGCCGCCTTGCGCACCCGTGGCACCAATGACAGTAATGAGCTTCTTGGTCATGAAGTTTCTCCTCGAGATCAGGTCGGTTCAGTCTCGATAGCGTCCAGCCTAAAACGATGCACCAACCTGGATGCCTGCATATGGTACGGCGCCGCTGCAGGAGTCTAAAGACGTCGAACCGGCCAGGCGCTGCAGACCAGCGCCGTGCAGCTGCTCGACACTGCGTCCACGCCTTCCGACTTCTGCATCGCCGTCATTCCGCGTCGCTGACGCCACTCGAGATCCAGGCCGCGGCGGAATTCCCCTTCGCTGAAATACATGGCTGCGAAGGCAATGACCAGCAGGATCGCGAAAACCCATGCGAGGCGCGTCAGCCACCGCAGCGCGCGTCCGGATGCGGCAAACGCGCCGTAGAACCAGTTTGCCACGCCGAAAAGTGCGATCAACAGAATGATCCAGACAATCTTGCTTGCCCGCCCGCGGCGATTGTCGGCCACACAATCAATGAGGCACCAGATCGGCTGCACCAGCACCATCAGCAGGAACAGACCGAAGGAACTGAATACAAATCCAGCCAAGGCGAAGGCGACCAATGCCGACGTGCCCGTTGTCATTCGTTCATTGGTTCCGCATACAAACGGGTCCTAGTGAAACACGATCGTCCTGTTCTTGTGAACGATGATCTTGCGCTGCAGGTGGCTCCAGATCGCACGCGACAGAACGACCTCCCTGCTCTGTCCCACTCTCTACCTGACACAGTCCAGGAAGTACTCGGTCCGGCCGCCGGCCTCGATCTTGACCAGACCGTGGATGTCGGTGCCGAATCCTGGAAAACGGGCGTTCAGTTCGCGCGCAAACTGCAGATAGCGCACGATCGTCGCGTTCACGCGTTCGCCCGGAATCAGCAGCGGTATGCCGGGCGGATACGGAGTCAGGAGCACCGAGGTCACGCGACCTTCGAGCGCATCGATCGGCACGCGGTCGATCGCGCTGTGCGCCATCTGCGCGTAGGCGTCGGTCGGGCTCATGACCGGCTCCATTTCCGACAGGTACATCTCGGTCGTCAGGCGCGCGATGTCGTTGGCCCGGTAGGTTGCATGGACCGCGTCGCACAGATCCCGCAGGCCCATTTTCTCGTACTGGGAAAACTGGCGGATGAACTCCGGCATCACGCGCCACAGGGGCTGGTTGTTGTCGTAGTCGTCCTTGAACTGCTGCAACTCGGTGACCATCGTGTTCCAGCGGCCCTTGGTGATGCCGATGGTGAACATGATGAAGAACGAGTAAAGCCCGGTCTTCTCGACGATGATGCCGTGCTCGGAGAGGTACTTGGTGACAATCGCAGCCGGGATTCCCGGTTCGGAAAAATTGCCGTCGACATCAAGCCCGGGGTTGATCACGGTCGCCTTGATCGGATCGAGCATGTTGAAGCCCGGTGCGATGTCGCCGAAGCCGTGCCAGCGGTCGTCGGCTTTGAGCATCCAGTCTTCGCGCGTGCCGATGCCCTCGGCCGCCAGCTGGTCCGGACCCCAGACCTTGAACCACCAGCCGCCGTTCACGTCCGGGCCGTACTCCTCGTCCACCTTGCGCATGGCGCGCCGGAAGTCGAGCGCCTCGGCAATCGACTCCTCGACCAGGGCAGTGCCACCGGGCGGCTCCATCATCGCGGCCGCGACATCGCATGAGGCAATGATCGCGTACTGCGGCGAGGTCGAGGTATGCATCAGGAACGCCTCGTTGAACGAGAAGCGGTCGAGCTTTTCGGTTTCGGCGTCCTGAATCAGGATCTGCGACGCCTGTGACAGGCCGGCCAGCAACTTGTGGGTCGACTGAGTCGAGAAGATCATGGAGGAGCGGGTGCGCGGGCGCGTTGGCTCCGCACCACCCGAATTCGCGCCGCCAATCGCGTGCATGTCGCGGTAGTAGGTGTGGAAGGCCGCATGCGGCAGCCAGGCTTCGTCGAAGTGCAGGGTGTCCACCTTGCCGTCGAGCAACTGCTTGATCGTCTCGACGTTGTAGACGATGCCGTCGTAGGTGCTTTGCGTCAGTGTCAGCACGCGCGGCTTGCCCTTCTTCTTCCAGGACTCCTTGAGCAGCGGATGGCGCGCGATCTTTCGTTCGATCGACTCGGGACGAAACTCTGCGAGCGGGATCGGGCCGATGATGCCGTGGTGATTGCGGGTCGGCGTCAGAAAGACCGGGATCGCACCGGTCATCGTGATCGCATGCAAGACGGACTTGTGGCAGTTGCGGTCGACAATGACGACGTCACCGGGCGCCACCATGTAGTGCCAGACGATCTTGTTCGAGGTCGAGGTGCCGTTGGTGACAAAGAACAGATGGTCGGCGCCGAAGATGCGCGCGGCATTGCGCTCGCTCGCGGCGACCGGTCCTGAGTGATCCAGCAGCTGGCCAAGCTCGTCGACCGAGTTGCAAACATCGGCGCGCAGCATGTTCTCACCGAAGAACTGATGAAACATCTGGCCGACTGGACTCTTCAGGAAAGCCACGCCGCCGGAGTGCCCAGGGCAATGCCAGGAGTAGGAGCCGTCCTGCGCGTAGTGCACCAGCGCACGGAAAAACGGCGGCGCCAGGGTGTCGAGATACGCGCGTGACTCGCGGATGATGTACCGGGCGACGAATTCCGGCGTGTCCTCGAACATGTGGATGAAGCCGCTGAGCTCGCGCAGGACCTCGTTCGGCAGGTGTTGCGTGGTACGGGTCTCGCCGTAGAGGAAGACCGGGATGTCGGCGTTGCGGCGACGGATCTCACGCACGAATGCCCTCAGCCTGGCGATCGTTTCCTGGTCACCATTGCCTTCGGCCAGTTCCTCGTCGTCAACCGACAGAATGAAGGCTGAGGCACGACTTTGCTGCTGCGCAAAACTCGCGACATCGCCGAAGCTGGTGACGCCAAGCGCCTCGACGCCCTCGGCCTCAATCGCCTTGGCCAGCGCGCGAATGCCGAGCCCGCTCGCGTTCTCGGAACGGAAATCCTCGTCGATGATGACGATCGGAAAGCGGAATCGCATGGTGAGCGCGCCTGCGGCGGCCAAGATAAAAGAGCGCGGATTATCCTCTGCATGTCCGCCAGGGCAAGCCGCTGAACAAGGATGTAACCGCTTGTCACATTTGCGCATTGACCCCGGTCAACAGCGGTCGGTCCAACACCGTTAAGTCAACATACCGTGGAGGCCTGCCAAATGCGCCGCTCGCTCGGATTGACGTTCGCATTGCTGTTCGGCGGATGGGTGACCACCGCAGCATCCACTCCGCCGCCGTCTCCCAGTCGTGACGAAGTGCCGATGATCGCCGGCCGCATTTCCGCGGCCGAGGGCGATGTGCAGATCTGGCGTACCGAAGAGGATGGCCAAGGTGAATGGGATGCTGCCCAGCTCAACGACGTGGTGACGGTTTCGACCGCGCTTGCGACCGGAGCCCGCAGCCGGGTCGAGGTGCGCGTCGGCCCGCATGCGCTAAGGCTTGACGGATTGAGCCGCGGCAGCTTCAGCCAGCTTGATTTCGCTGCCAAGGTCTTTGCGCTCGCCGGAGGTGTGGCGAATCTGCGGCTTGCCTCGGCAGCACAGGACGAGGTGCTGGCCGTTACCGCCGGCGGCGTCAACATCGACCTCGCCGCCCCCGGCCGCTATCGCGTCGACGCGATTGAGGGCGAACCACTGCGCATCACCGTGTTCGAAGGCCACGGCACTGCGCGCTACGGCGTCAATTCGATCGGCATCGGCACCGGGCAAGCGCTCGTACTGACTCAATCCAGTATCAGCTATGCCACCGCGGTCGCATTCCCCTTGGACGACTGGGCGTTGGCGCGCGATCAGCGCCTGCGCGACGCCGTGGCCACGCCCTACGTCTCGCCCGACATGACGGGCTATGAGGATCTTGCAACCTACGGCAACTGGGTCGGCGATTCCAACTACGGAACAGTGTGGGTGCCCAACACGGTGCCGGCTGGATGGGCGCCATATCGCTATGGGCGTTGGCGCTGGGTCGCGCCCTGGGGCTGGAGCTGGGTCGACGCGGCCCCCTGGGGCTATGCGCCCTTCCACTACGGGCGTTGGGTCACGGTCGGCGGACGTTGGTGCTGGTGGCCGGGCGCCTATGTAGCGCGACCGATCTGGGCACCGGCACTGGTCGGTTTCGTCGGCAGCGGGGCCAATGTTGCGGTTGGCATCGGCGCCCCGGTGGTCGGCTGGTATCCGCTGGCGCCCTGGCATCCATACCGGCCGAACTACAGGGCGAACGACCGCTATGTGACGGTGATTAATCAGACCATCATCAACCGCCCGCCGCACGGTGTGCCGCCGACGATCAATCACGGTCCTGGCGCAACGATGGTGCCGGGACCGCGATTCCGCGATCCGGTCAATAAGGTCGCGATAGTCAACAAGCCCCCGGTCGCCGAGTTGCAGCCGATGGCCCCGCCGCCGCGAACGGTCGCCCGAACGGCTGCGGTGGGAGAAACTCCATACGTGCGAGGACCCCACGATCGGCCGTCACCGCCCTCACGCACGGGCGCCGGCGCCAGTCCAGTTGCGCAAGGCGGCTCGAAGTTTTCCCTCCCGCCTCAGCCGCCTCTGCCCGGACAGGATTCAACACCGCTGGCCCAGCCGCCCGGAATTCGTGGTGTCGAGACCCGTCCGTCGGCAGTCGCCCCGGCGCCACGACCCGACATACCGCCACCAAAGCCGCGCGCATACCTGCCGCAGGATCAGCAGCCGCCGGGTAAAGCGCGGTCCGGGCCGGCACCGGCCGAGCCAGCCGTCTATCCGCCAGGCACGCTTCCGACTCCGGCAACCGTCGCTACGCCGGGTCCCAACGCGCGCCCGCAGCCTGTGGCACCGCCAACGCGGCAAGCCCCTCGCGTCGCTGGACCGCCGACACCCCAGCCGGCGCAAATTGCGCCGGTGCAGGCATCTCCTCCGCCAGCCCCCGCGGCGGCAAACGTTCCAGCGGCAGCTCCTCAGCCCGCAACAGCATCCCCGCCGAGCACGCAATCAAAACAGGAAGTCATGCGCCAGCAGGGTGAGACCCAGCCCAACCAAGGCAGGGCGAGCGATGTGCCGAGAGGCAGGTCGATGGAGCGGTGATGCTGCCCAAGCGGTGCGCAGCGCTTTACTCGCCGCGCGCACTGTCATTCCAGCACGACTCAGACGTTGGCCACGATGATTGCGCCGCCCCAGGCGAGCAGCCCCATGCCGAGGGGAGTGCTCAGGCGGCGACCCCAGGGAAGATTTTTTTCCGCTGCCATAACGGCAGCCAGCGCCAGCATCCAGCCGAGGCTGCCCGCGCCGACCACGAACATCACGAGCATCAAGGCCCAGCAGCAGCCGACGCAGAACGCGCCGTGATCGACGCCGAGCCGGAACGCCCCGCGCATTGGCGCGCGACCGTGCCAGCGCGACGCCACGAATGCGAACGGCGTGTGGCACCGTTCGAGGCACCGATACTTGAGCGCGCTGAACTGGAACAGTCCGGCGCCCACCAGAATCGCCGCGCCGACGATCCAGCCATGAACCGCGAACCAGGCGGAGTCGGCCACGTGTGCACGCAGCATCGAGTCGGCGAAATGCGCGACCACTCCAAATGCAAACCATGCGGCAAAGAACCCCAGCACAACCAGCGCGGCAAGCCGGCCGGCGTCGGGTCGCGCCTGCGTGATCCGGCGAAATATCAGAAGCAGCGGAAGCGTTGTCGGCAACATCATCGCCGCGATCATCAGGACCCACGCGATCGCATGCAGGGAAGCCGGCACGATAATGTCGCCCTGGGGAACGACGCGACATAGCGCAGCGATCGCACCGGCGTCGCCCCAACCGCCATGTTCCAGGTAGCGGCCCCAGGGACTGAGGCTCCATAGCCAGAGCGCGGCCCATGACATCGCTGCAAGCGATGCCAGCAACGTCACCAGGGCGGTGCGATGGTCGATACGGCGCGCGCCCGGATTCCGGGTGACCGTGGCCTGATCTGTTGCCACGTCAGAGACCTTCGAAACTGGCAACCGGCGTGCACGCGTGCGCGTACGCCGATCAGTCAGAAACTAGGCGTCAAATACAAACGTGCTTTGCAGCGCGTTGTGGCCCTTCAGGTTGAGGTCAATGCCGAGCTTTGCGATTCTTGGCCCGGTATGAAGGGGACTTGCCGACGAAGACCGGCGCACCCGGCACGGTCGAAAATACCGTGTCGGCGAGGGTCGTTGTCGCACCCGTAGCACTGACGTAGGGCTCCAGCTCCGCATAGCCGGCGTCACCCAGCTTGATCGTGCCGGTCCGCCCTCGACGTCGAAGGTGATCGGCACCTTCTGCGACAGAAACCACTTCGCCAATCAGCTTCACGAGTTCGCCGACCGGCCCGCCGATCTTGCCCGTGTAAACGTCAGGATCGCCTGCTTCCTGCTCGGGCGAGATCTTGTCGTCGAGATAGACGGCGGCTGTCCAGTTGCCCTGCAGGATGTTGCCGGGCACGTGCGCGATCATCGCAATCGTCGGCCCAGCTACGTCGACACCATCGATCGTGCCCTTGTCGAAGCGCCAGGCAACGATCGTGTCGCAGGTACCGAAGTCGGGGTCCTCGCCGATCCAGCACGGGCACAGAACACGGCAGTTGCAGACTTCGAGTAACCGGCCTTCAAGGTGGTATGCCATCTTTACCCTCCCTTGCACTTGGTGAAGTGGAAACGGATGCGCCGGCGCCTTCCGGAGGGTCGGCGAGCGGGCATCCTACGCCGCTGAAACGGTGCTCACCAGATGTTCCGGAACTCTACCGCCTGCCGCCGGCTAACTGCAATGCGCGAGGGTGCGCTCGCAGGCGGGCCATTGCCCAGACACCGAGCGCCGGGCCTATCGCCAGCGGCGACAAATGCGAAGCGCCAGCCGATCGCCTCCACCCAGAACGGCATCAGGTGAATCGTTACCAGGGTCAGCGTGAATCCGAGCGCGGTCTGCAGGTCAGCATGGTGCCGACGCGCGCGCGATCCGACAGTTCGGCGATCGAAGCTGAGAACTGCGCCGAGTCCGCCACGATGCTGATGCCCCAGACGATGCACAACGCACTAGTGCACCGCGGGATTGCCGCCAAAGAAGAATCCGACCGTCGCGCGCGCAGGTGCCGGAAATCGCCATCGCGGCGATCGTCAGCGTCGTGCGACCGAGACGGTCGGCGAGGTAGCCCGCACCCACGCAACCGATCGCGCCGGCGGCGATCGTCGCGAATGCGACCAGCTTGGCCGCCATCGAGGCCGACTCGGTCGGCAGCGTCAGCGCAAAGCTCGCTTGCAGAAACACGCCGATCCAGGCCCACATCGCATACAACTCCCACATGTGGCCGAGGTAACCCAGATTGGCGAGTCGCAGCGGAACGTCGCGCCAGGCAGCAAGCACCGCACGCGGCTCGAAGCGCGGAGTCGGAGCGCGATTCGGACCGATACCGGCAAAGCCGATCAGCAGCGCCGCTGCGCTCGCGCTGACCGAAGCCGCCGCCAGCGGAATGCGCCAGTCGATCCCGCCGATCGCATTGAAGAGATGTGGCATGGCCGAGCCGAGAGTCAGGGCGCCGACGAGGATGCCGACCATCAGGCCCATGTCGCCTTTGGCCCAGGTCGATGCGAGCTTCATGCCGACCGGATAGACGCCGGCCATCGCGATTCCGGTGACGATCCGCAGCAGCGGTGCGGCGACCGTGCTCGGATCGATCACCAGCAACAGCGCATTGGCGATCGCACCGACCAGGGCGGAAATCGCGATGAAGCGGCGCGGATCGAGTCGGTCTGCGAGGCCGAGCAATGCGCTGGCCAGGCAGCCGATCGACAAAGCCCGCCTGCACTCCGCTGGTCAGCGCCGCCTGCATGAAGCTCGAGAGCCGGAACTCGGCGACCAGGGCCGGGACCACCGCGGACGCGGAAAACCACAGCGCCATCGCGGCCACCTGGCAGATCGCGATGATCGCGATCGAGGTGCGTTTCGACGGCTGCCACGCGTTGGCCATCCCTTCCCTTCTGCTGAACCGGATTAGGGCCTGTCCGATCCCGTCAGGTTTTCGGCAGGGTCACACCGCGCTGCCCCTGGTACTTGCCGCCCCGGTCCTTGTACGAGGTCTCGCAGACCTCGTCGCTTTCGAGGAACAGAACCTGGGCGCAGCCTTCGCGCGCGTAGATCTTCGCCGGCAGCGGCGTGGTGTTGGAGAATTCCAGCGTCACGTGCCCCTCCCATTCGGGCTCGAGCGGCGTGACGTTGACGATGATGCCGCAGCGGGCATAGGTGCTCTTGCCCGAGGCAGATCGTGAGCACGCTGCGCGGAATGCGGAAGTACTCGATGGTGCGCGCCAGCGCAAACGAGTTCGGCGGAATGATGCAGACATCGCTCTTGATGTCGACAAAGGAGTTCGGGTCGAAATCCTTCGGGTCGACGATCGTGTGATTGATGTTGGTAAAGATCTTGAATTCATCCGCGCAGCGGATGTCGTAGCCGTAGCTCGACGTGCCATAGCTGACGATGCGCTGGCCGTTGAGCTCGCGCACCTGGCCCGGCTCGAAGGGCTCGATCATCCCGTGCGCGCCGCCATGCGGCGGATCCATTGGTCGCTTTTGATACTCATGCTTCGCTCTTGCGTTCTCACGTTCGCTTCGATGGTCATGCTTTCCTGCTTACAGAAAGTATTTCCTGGCAATCACCGACCAGCGTGATTCGTCGAACTGGTGCGCGGTTCCAGACTTCGCCCACAAAGACGTGTTCAGTCTTCACATGAAGGCGCGATTCTACGGGCGCTGCATGCGCCTCTTGGAAGCTAGACTCGATCGATGAAACTGCGCTGGCAGCCGGCGCGTCCGGGAGACGCACTTGCAGACGTCGATACGCCGTCACTGGTGCTCGATCTCGACCGCTTCGAAGCGAATCTCGAGCGGCTGATGCGCTCCTCGACCGTGCGCGGAATGCGCGTGCGGCCGCACGCCAAGAGCCACAAATGCGTGCGAGATCGCCCGCCGGCAGATCGCCGCCGGCGCAGATCGGAATCTGCTGCCAGAAGACCTCGGAAGCCGAAGTGTTCCTCGAGGGCGGCATCCGCGGATGTGCTGATCAGCAATGAAGTGATCGGCAAGCGCAAGGTCATGCACCTGGCCTCACTTGCAACGCGCTTTCCCGATGCCCGCATCGGCGTGTGCGCGGACGACGCGCGCGCCGTGCGCCAACTCGCCACTGTGTGCCGCGCGCTCGCCACGCAGATCGACGTCTACATTGAACTCGACGTCGGCCACGGCCGGGCCGGGGTGCCCGATACCGCCGCCGCGGTCGACCTCGGGCGCGAGATCCGCCTGCATCCGCAATTGCGGCCTGCGCGGTCTGCACGCTTATCACGGTGCGGCCCAGCATCGCCGCACGGTGCGGGAACGCCGAGAGGCGATATCGCATCGCGGCCGGCCTTGCGGCCGCCGCGCGCGATGGGATGCTCGCCGAGGGGTTGAGCTGCGAGATCGTGACCGGCGGTGGCACCGGCACCTTTCCGTACGAGACCGGCAGCGGCGTCTACAACGAGGTGCAGCCGGGCTCGTATGCCCTGATGGATGTCGACTACGGGAAGAATGAATACGACCCGATCGCACCGGCGTTCGAGCCGGCGCTGTTCATCCTGACGACCGTTATGAGCGCGCGCGGAGACCGAGCGACACTCGATGCCGGACTGAAAGCCTTTTCGACCGACTCGGGCCCACCGCAGACAATGATCAGGGGCTGGGAAGTGCGCAACGTTTCGGACGAGCACGCCGTAATGATGCGCACCAGCGCCGATGGCCCCGACCTGTCACCGGGCGACAAACCGCTCCTGATCCCCGGACACATCGATCCGACCGTCAACCTTCATGACGCCATCGTCGTCGTTCGCAACGACGTGGTGATCGCGGTCTGGTCGGTCGAGGCGCGCGGCGCAATCTACTGAGCTGGCGCGGCTTGCGGAACGGGCGCGATATGCTGTCGCGCAAGCGCCGTTGCGCACTGTTCCGAATCAAACCACGCAGGAAAAATTGATGCGTCCCCTCTTTCGCGCCGTCTGCATCCTTTTGCTGGCCTGCTTTGCCTCGTTGCTGCAGGCGCAAGGCTCGCAGCCACATTCCTGGCCCGATCGTCCGATCCGGCTGATCGCCGTGTTCCCGCCCGGCGGTTCGGTCGACCAGGTCGCGCGCATCCTCGCGCAGCCCCTGTCCAAGCAGTTAGGCCAGTCGGTCGTGGTCGAGAACATAGGCGGCGCCTCGGGTTCGATCGGCACCAGCGCGGTCGCGAAGGCAATGCCGGACGGATACACCTTCGGCGTCGTATTCGACACCCACGGAACCAATCCAAGCCTGATCCCGAACATCGCGTTCGATACGATGAAGGATCTCGCGCACGTCACGCTGATCGGTACCTCGCCGATGGCGCTGGTGGCGTCGGCGAAGTCGAAGTACATGAAAATGGACGAGGTGATTGCCGATGCACACACGGTCAAGGGCATCACGATCGGCTCGATCGGCACTGGCAGCCTTGGGCACCTGGCAATGATCCAGGCCGGCCAGCAGGGCAGTTGGTCATGGACGCACGTTCCCTACCGCGGCGGCGGGCCGCTGATGAACGACACCGTGGCCGGCCACATGCCGCTTGCGATCGGTACGGTGTTCCTTGTCCTGCCCCATGTAAAGGCCGCCACTGTCCGGCCAATGGCCGTGACTGGCGCCAAGCGCCATCCGAGTCTGCCGGATACCCCCACACTCGCCGAGGCCGGCATCCGCAATTTCGAGGCGCTGGCCTACTGGGGCATCATTGCGCCTGCGAAAACGCCGCCCGACCTGGTCGCCAGAATGAACGCCGAAGTGCAGAAGGCGCTGAAGGATCCCGCCGTCGCCGAACGACTCGCGGCGCAGGGCATGGCAGTCAGCGGAGCAGGGCCGGTCGAGTTCAGCGCATTCATGCAGAAGGAAATCGACCGCTGGTCCAAGGTAGTCAAGGACAACCGGATCACGGCCGGCAACTAGGGCCTGTTCACACTAAGAATGGGAGATGCGTTGGGTCGCAATGCGGCAGGCCCTAGGACTTGCCGCCGCCGGCGCGATCGGCCTCGACCGCCGCCGAAGCTTCTCTTTCGCCGCCGCATGACGCGAGATTGATTCACGTCATTTCCGGCGATTCGCCCGCACCCGACAATCGGCTGTTCAATCGCGGTCGTTCCGATGAATCCTGTTGCAATCACGTTGCTGATGGCGGCGGGCTTCGCCGTCTTTGGCGTGCTCGCATGGCGCAAGCTCGCGATCGTCGCTGCGCTCGCTCCGGAGGACCGGCTCGATCATCCTGGCCAGCGCCTGCTGCGGCTGCTGAAGATGGGTTTCGGACAGTCGCGCCTGCTCTCCGGCGAATGGCGCGCAGGCCTGATGCACGCGGCGATCTTCGTCGGCTTCATCACGCTGCTGGTGCGCAAGCTGCACCTGATCGTGATCGGCTACGCACCATTGGCGACGATTCCCGGCACATTCGGCGCCGGCTACACCGCGTGGAAGGATTTCGTCGAGCTCGCCGTGCTCGTTGCAGTTGGCTACGGTTTCTGGCGCCGCTTTGTCATCAAGCCGCGCCGGCTCGAACCCAACCGCGAAGTGATCGGAGTGTTGGCGTTGATCACGCTGATCATGCTGACCGACTTTGGCTTCGATGCGTTCCGCTTTACGAAGCTGGCTGCGACCGATGCCGCGATCGCGCACGAGCAGGCCTGGGCATGGATCGGCGGGCCGCTTGCGACCTGGGCTGCGTCGCTCTCTCCGGAGATGATCGACGTCGGCTACCAGGCGTTCTACTGGGTGCAGATGCTGACCGTGTTCGCTTTCCTCGCAATCCTGCCCCTGGGCGAGCATTTCCACATCGTCACCGCTTTGCCGGTCGTCTACTTTGGCCGCACCGCACCGGCCAACCAGGTTCCGAGGGTTGACCTCTCAGCCCTCGCGGACGACACGGCCGACCCCGACCAGTTGCAGATTGGCGCGAGGACGGCGCTCGATCTCACCTGGAAGGAAGGACTCGACGCCTTCACCTGCACCGAATGCGGCCGCTGCAAGGACGCATGCCCGACCTTTCTGACCGGCAAGCCTTTGTCCCTGAAGTGGGTGCACGACGATATCAAGCACCACCTGTCCAGGGAGCGAGTGCCGATTCGTGCCGGCGCGCGCGCGCAGCTGCCGGCGCTCGTGACCAACGCGATCAGCGAAGACACGCTCTGGGCCTGCACGACTTGCGGCTACTGCGAGGTGGCCTGCCCGATCGGGCTCGAGCATCTGCCGAAGTTCTACCGTCTGCGGCAGCGGCAGGTGATGATGGAAGGCGTATTCCCGCAGGAACTCAATCGGGTGTTCGCCGCTTACGAGACGCAGAGCAACCCATGGGGGCTGGATGCGGCGACGCGGGGCGACTGGGCGAGCGAAGTCGGCCTTCCGATTGTCGGCACTGCCGCTGAGGTCGCGCAACTCGACTTTCTCTATTACGTCGGCTCCGCCTCGTCGTTCGATCCGCGCGGACAGAAGATCGCCCGCGCTTTCGCCAAGGTTGCGCAAGCAGCGGGAATCAAGCTTGGCATCCTCGGACCACTGGAAGGTTCGACCGGCGAGTGCGTGCGGCGGCTCGGCAACGAGATGGTGTTCCAGCAGCTCGCCACGGCCCTGGTCGAGACCCTGAACAGCCTTGGCGTGCAGCGCATCGTCACCTGCGACCCGCACTCGTTCAATGCACTGAAGAACGAACTGCCGGAATTCGGCGGTCGCTACGAGGTCGTGCACCACACGCAGGCGATCGATTCCTGGCTGCGCGACGGCCGACTCAAGGTGACTCGGAAGCACGAACGCGTCATTTATCACGAGCCCTGCTACCTCAGCCGGCATAACGGCGAGTACGAGGCGCCGCGCCGCGTGTTGCAGGCTATCTCGAAAGACACGCCGCTCGAGTTCGAACTGTCGAGAGACAAGGCGATGTGCTGCGGCGCCGGCGGCGGCCGCATGTGGCTTGAAGAGACGATCGGCACGCGCATCAGCGTGTTGCGCGCACAGCAGGCGATGGAGAAGCAGCCCGACGCCGTCGCGACCGGCTGTCCCTATTGCGCGGTGATGCTGGGAGACGGACTTGCGCAGTCTGCTGCGAGCGTGAGCACGCGCGATATCGCAGAGCTGGTCGCCGAAGCCCTCGATCGAGGAACTGAAGTCTGAGGAATCGCAGTTCAATCGGGCCGGAGCGGCGATTTCGCTCCGGCCCGAAATCGGGGTGACCGCTACTTGCCAAACTGCAGGAACAGCGGCTCGGTACTCATGGCGTGCCTGACCTGGGCATTGTCGAACGCCGCGAAGCCAAACGGGTAGCGTGCGTCCAGGTTGCTGAACTGCACGTCGAACTTGCTGCCTGTGACCAGCTTGCGGCTCAACACCGACGTCAGGACGCCATTGCGCCAGGACGTTGCCACCCGGATATCGGCGCGGTCGCCGCTGAGCGGGTTGATGAAGAACGATGCGACTTCGTCGCCGGCCTTGAACTTCGAGTCATCGAACGCCACCTCGTTGCCACGCACGATGAAGTAGCTGCCCCCGGCGTTGGCGGCCTTGCCGTCCTTGTTCATGTACGGCGGCTTCCCATTAGCGAGCTGCATCGCGTTGTATTCGGCCGGGCCCGGATCGCTCTTGCGACCCGCGTTCGGGCTCGTCTTCGCATCGAAGCGCGTCCAGTCGACATACTGGTCGTCCACATGTCCGAGCGGCGCGGTACGGCTGCCCTTCATGTGCCACATGTCGCCCATCTCACCTTCGCTCGCGGTGTACTTGTTGCCGAAGGGCTTGCCTTCCCCGAGGTGACACATCGGTCCGCAGCCCTGCTGCTCGAAGTCCTTGATCGAGTTGTTGATCGGCCAGATGAATGCCCATTTGTCCTCGTAGTACACGTTGTCGTCGCCGCCCTTGTTGTTCGGGTCGCTCAGTTGTTTCCACGAACCATCAGCCTGCTTCTGGAACGGACCACGGCGCTGCGAGTCGGTGGGATCGGCGTACTGGATCAGTATGTAGAGCATGTCGCCGGCGTAGACCGACTTCAGCGTGGCCGTCGTTCCTCCGGTGCCGCCAAAGTTGGCACCACCGACCAGCTCCACCTTCAGCGGCCGGGCAGCAGTCCACGCCGGATCGGTCGCGCCGGCTGCGAGATTCGGCGCCGCGGAGGCCTTGGCGGCCAGCAGCACGTTCGGTGCGACCGCCTCTTCCTTGCTGGCACAGGCGACGAGCATGGTGGCTGCCATCGCGCAAGCAACTGCTGAAAGTCTCGCTGTCATCGGAAATTTTCCTTCGAACGATTCAGTTGACTGCCCACGGAACGATTGAGCGGCAGCATCCCAGGAACAGGCTATGTGGAACCTGATCGGACCCAGTCCCAACGTACCGCGCCGGCCGTCCGATACCTGCCCCGGATTCGAGCGACCGAGAGCATCTTCGCGTGCGCCGCCGTGATCGATGTTGATCAGGATCAGATGGGTCGCCCGGAAATTCGTCAAGCGTCGGGCGACCGCGCCGAGACATGACCCTGCAAACCAGGCCAGTCGACGTCCGCAGGGCGAGCGATCGACTGCGAGCGCTCAGATTTCGGGCGTGACGTCGAGCGCAAGCAGGAAGCGCGCCACCATGTTGTAGGTCGCGGTCGTCGCCACCAGTTCGACCACTTCGGTGGGTGACAGATAGCGCTTCAGTTGATCGAACACAGCGTCCGGAATCTTCACATCGCGCGTGCTGGCGATCGCGAAGCGGATCACCGCTTGCTGCAGTTCGTCGTAAACGGCGCTCGACGGCGCCGAGTCCGGGTCGCCCAGTGCCGCAAGCTGCGCATCGGAAGCGCCGGCCTTTCTCAACTCAGGTGCGTGGTGGTGGTACTCGTAGTCGGCACCCGTCAGTCGCGCAACCACGCAAATCGCGAGTTCGCGCAGGAATGGTGACAAGGCCAGTTCCTGACGGATCGTGCGCAGATAGACATTCCAGCCGCGCGCCAGCGGCTCGGACCACAGCAGCATCCGATCGAGATTCAGCAGTTTTCCGCCGCGCCTGAGTTCGATCGCCTTGACCAGTTCTTCATCGCGCGTCGCAGCCGCGGCGCTCCAGGGTTGAATCCGCATTCACTTCACTCCGAATTTGCCTTGCTCCACAATCACTTTGAAGCAAAGAGCCGCCTGAGAAAAGCCCACAGCGTGGCCCAGAACCCGGGGACCTTGATCGGAGCCACGGCCGGCGCGCCGGCGGGTGGCGGATGCTTCGCCGCGAGCTGTGCGGAGAAAGTCGCGAAAAACTTGTCCGACATCGTTGCCGCAGCAGCATCGACCAGTCGCGAACCGATCTGCGCCAGCTTGCCGCCAACGCTGGCCTGCACCGTGTAGCGCATCACAGTCGAGTGCGCATCGGCCGAAGCCAGTGTTACGTGCGCCTGGCCACGCGAGAAACCGGCGGTGCCGCCCTGCAGGTCGAACTTGATCGTGTAGGCATTCGGCGCATCGATCTCCGCAAGTTCGAGCTTGCCCTTGAACCGCGCCTTCACCGGGCCAACGGCGGCGTTGACCGCCACGTCGTACACATTCTCGCCGGTCGCCGTGATGCTTTCGCAGCCGGGAACGGCTGCCTTCAAGGCCTCGGCATCGTTGAGTTCCTTCCACGCCGTATCGCGATCAACGGGCAACAGGCGTTCGCCGTTCAGCTCCACTGTCACTCCTCCGCAGGCGCCGGCCGCGGCCGCGCCTTCCACTTTGGATGCCGCCGCATGCGCCGAAAATTGCCCTCGTCTGATCTTACCCGCGAGGCCTGTGTACCACCTCGAGTTGCGCGCGGAGCATGTCCGCATTCTTGGAGCCGACTTATGGGAACATCAGGCACCACCGCCGTTGCAGATACCTTCGATGCCATCTAACCGCCATCCGCTCGCGCCCAAGGGACATATGCAGCTCGGCGTCCGCAAGGTGGCGATCTGGCCGGACGACATGGTCATGGGTCCGCTGACGGAGCCAACCATCTGGTTGACCGATTTTCCCGACATCGATCGCTATCACCCCAGACTGATCGAAAAGATCCTGGCGATGGAAGGCGATCCCAAATTTGGCGACTTCTTCTTTCGCGGCGGGTGCGGAACCAAGGTGCGTCACCTCGATCGCTGGGGCTCGCTCGAAGCTGACCTGCTCCAGCGCCGCGCAGTGGCGATGTTTCGGATCGTGACGGGCAACGAAACGGCCACGATCGACGACGGCTGGGCGAGCGTCTATCGGCGTGGTGACTTCTGCATGCCGCACAGCCATCTGCGTACCAGCGCGAGCCTCGTCTACCTGCTCGATCCCGGCGATGAACTGCCGGATCCGATCGCTACCGGAGCGCAGTTCGATCCGTTCTCGGGCAAGTTCTGCTTCTGTGATCCGCGCATGCGCAGCTGCTGCCAGGCCGAGGAAGGACGCATGACCAACCTCCTCGTTCCTGACCTGCGCGCCGGTTCGATGCTGCTGTTTCCGAGCCAGTGGGTGCACATGGTGGCCGCCTACCTTGGCGAGCGGCCGCGCATCAGCCTGTCGTGGAATATTTCGCCGCAGCGCGTGCCGGGCAAGCCGGGCGTGGGCGAGATGTTCGCGCGCGGCATTGCCGATCACTGAGCGCAGATCAATGCGCGCCCGGGCCTTGTCCGGGCCGACCTCGGGCTTGATGCCGACTGGCCGCCTGCCAGCTGCAAGACCTCGGCCAGCTGTTCAAGCGAGGCAAGGTTATGGACCGGCAGCATCGCGGTCACATGCGGCAGCAAGGCGCGAATACCTCCGGCCCGCGGCTCGAAGCCGTCGTAGCGCAGCAGGGGGTTGAGCCAGATCAGGCGCCGGCACGATTTCGCCAGGCGCTCGGCCTCGCGCTCCAGCTGCCGCGTGTCGTCATGCTCGAGACCATCGGTCACCAGCAGCACGGTCGGATTCCCTGAAAGGACGCGCCGCGCCCAGCGGCGATTGAATTCGTGCAGTGCCTGTGCAATGCGCGTTCCGCCCGACCAGTCCTCGACCGCACTGACTACCCCCGCGACCGCCGCGTCCGGATCGACGTGATCTCAACTGGCGCGTGATGGCAGTCAGGCGCGTGCCGAATACGAAGGAGTGCACGCGGTGATCGGCTGCATTGGCACCGCTGGTGATCGCGTGCAGGAAGTGCAGGAACATCCGCGAATAGCGGCTCATCGATCCCGAGATGTCGACGATCACGGTCAGCGGTTCCGGACGCCGGCGTGGCCGCCTCAAGGCCAGCGCGACCGGCTCGCCGCCGCGCCGGGCCGACGCCCGCAGCATCGCGCGCAGATCGATCGTGCGGCCACGCTGCGATGGCGCATGTCGACGGGTCGGTCGCCGCACGAGGAAATGCATCGAAGTGTTCGAGCATCCGCCGCGCCGCCAGCCATTCGGCATTCGACATGGTGTCGAAGTCCGCCTTGTGCAGCTGCTCGCGCTCTGATGCGGTCAAGGTGGCGTCGATTTCGACTCGCTCTTCGGCAGGCGCATCCGGCGTGGAGACAGCCTCGCCCTTGAACAGGGCTTCGCCGAGCCGGCGGTTCTGCGGCATCGATGGACCGGATGCCTTCTGCCTGACCTGCGGCATCAGCATCTGCATGATTTTTCCGAGCAGATCCGGGTCCTTCCAGAACACATGAAAGGCCTGGTCGAACAACAGGCGGTGCGTCGCGCGGTCGACGAAGCAGGCGGTAAGCACCGCATGCAGATCGCGCCGCGACTCGACGCCCGCTACGCGCAGCGCTTCGTAGGCCAGCAGCACGCGATCGGTGCCGACCGGCAGCCCTGCCGCGCGCAGTACGCGCGCAAAGTGCATGACGTTCTCCGCCAGTCGGCCCGCGCTGGGGAAGCGAGCTGCGTCTATCGATGTTGCTTTCATCCGGACTGGCGCGAGGTCTGAGCAGGCGCAGCCGGCATCGAGGTGCGGTCCGCCCAGTACGCCGCCAGCACGAGCAGCCACTGTGCCTGCCCGACCCAGGCAATCGCCTGCCACGACGGTGGCGGCGGCCCGAAGAAATTGCCCAGATAGATGAGTACCAGGGCGGCGGCCAGAATCCATGGCTTGCGACCAGCGGCGCGCCCCGCAGGCGTGCCGAGATAGATGGCGAAGCAGGCTGCAAACAGCGCAAGTTCAATCGCCATGGCGGCAACGGGAAAGTCCCACAGTCCCAGACCAATCAGTGTTTCTCCTCCGCCCAGCAGCGGCAGGTCGGGCCGATGCACGAGAGCATCGAGCAGCCAGTGGCTGAGTACCAGCACGGCTAGCACGAGCGCGCCGCGCGCATAGCGCGTCAGCGCGAAGTAGACGACGCCGAGAAGCACCGACCATCCGATCACGGCCGCCAGGCTGTGCGAGATCGGGTAGTGGGTGAACACCAGCGGCACGCTGGCGAGCGTCGGATCAATTCGCACGCGCTCGAGGCCAAGCAACAACAGTGTCGGCCACAGGAGATCGATGAACTGCGCGCCGATGAAGAGCGTGCCGAGCGAGGTGCGCGGAGCGACGCGCTTGGCGGCGAATGCGACTGCGAAATGACCGATGAACATGTCCGCGTCGAGGGGGCCTGAGGTCGTTCAGGCCGGCGCGCCCGCACCGACCTCGCTGCGGATCCGCTCGACGATCCGCGCTGCTTCGCTGCCCTGCATCTTCGCGATGTCGTCCTGGTACTTCAGCAGGACGCCGAGCGTGTTGTTGACCGTTTCGGGGTCGAGGGCGACCGCATCGAGTGCCAGCAGCGCGCGGCTCCATTCAATAGTTTCGGCCACGCCCGGCAGCTTGTACAGGTCGACATTGCGCAAAGACTGGATGAAGGCAACGATCTGGCGCGACAGCAAGGCGCCCGCATCCGGCACCTTGCGGCGCAGGATTTCGAGCTCGCGTGCTGCGCTCGGGTAGCCAACCCAGTGATACAGGCAGCGCCGCTTGACCGCGTCGTGAATCTCGCGCGTGCGATTGGACGTGATGACGACCACCGGGGGCGAAACGGCCTTGATCGTTTTCCACTCCGGAATCGTGATCTGGAAGTCCGATAGCACTTCGAGCAGGTAAGCCTCGAACGGCTCGTCGGTGCGGTCGAGTTCGTCGATCAGCAGCACGGGAGGTACAGCAGCCGGCTGCAACGCACGCAGCAGCGGACGCGCCACCAGGAAGCGTTCGGTGAAGAGGTCCTCTGCCAATCGATGACCAGGGCTCGGCACCGTCGTTTCCGAGAACGCCTTCGCGGGGGAGGGCCCCCGCGAATCTTCTAATCCAGCCAATGCTGGCGTCCGGCTCGCCTCAGCGAGCCGGATCGCAAGCATCTGAGCGGCATAGTTCCACTCGTAGGCCGCGGCATTGACATCCAGCCCCTCGTAGCACTGCAGGCGAATCAGTTCGGCGCCGAGGCCGGCTGCCAGCACCTTGGCTATTTCGGTCTTGCCGGTGCCCGGCTCGCCCTCGAGAAACAACGGCCGTTGCAGCTTGAGCGCGAGGAATACGGCCGTCGCAAGCTGGCGGTCGGCGACGTAATCCTGCGCGGCCAGCAGTTCAGCGGTGTCATCGATCGAGGCGGGTTGAAACATGCTCGCACCTTAGCGGATCACCGCCGAATCCACCACGCGCTCGCCGTAGCGCTCGATGGTCAGTCCGGTCAGGTCAATTTCGGGTTTTCGTCCGCTCAAGAGGTCAGCGATCACGCAGCCGGTGCCGGCGGCCATGGTCCAGCCGAGCGTGCCATGGCCGGTGGCGAGCAGAAGATTGGGGTAGCAGGTTTGGCCAATGATCGGCGTGCCGTCGGGAGTCATTGGGCGCAGGCCGCACCAGAAACTGGCCTGCCCAAGATCACCTCCGCGCGGAAACAGATCGGACACCACATGCTCGAGCGTTGCGCGGCGCGCCTCACGCAGCTTCAGGCTGTAGCCCGCGAGTTCGGCCGTGCCACCGACGCGAATCCGGTCGCCGAGTCGCGTTACCGCGACCTTGTGCGTTTCGTCCATGATCGTCGACTCGGGGGCATGTGCAGCGTCGGCGATCGGAACCGTGATTGAGTAACCCTTGACCGGATACACCGGAACGTTGATACCGATCGGCTTGAGCATCTGGGGCGAATAGCTGCCGAGTGCGCAGACATAGGCGTCAGCGACCAGCGTTTCTCCCCGCAGCCGTACGGACTCGACCCGGCCAGCCGACAAGACGATCGCTTCGATCGGGGTGTCGTAGCGGAATTTCGCACCCTGTTCCCCGGCCAGTTCTGCCAGGCGACTGGTGAACTTGAAACAGTCACCGGTCTCGTCGTTCGGCAGTCGCAGTGCACCGACGAACTTTTCCTGTGTATGCGCCAGAGCCGGTTCGACTCGGCAGAAACCGGCGCGATCGAGCACCTCGAACGGTACCTTGTAATCCTTGAGGATTTCGATGTCCTTGCCGACACCATCGAGCTGCTTTTGCGTTCGAAACAGCTGCAGCGTTCCCTGCATGCGTTCGTCGTAGGAAATCGCGGTCTGCGCGCGCAGCTGCACCAGGCAATCACGGCTGTATTCGGCAATCGGCACCATCCGACTCTTGTTGACGCGGTAGGCGCGCTCGGTGCAATTGGCGAGCATTTGCAGGCCGAAGCGCCACATCGCGGGATCGAGCAGTGGCCAGATCACCAGTGGGCTATGGGTCATCAGCATCCACTTGATCGCCTTGACCGGGATGCCGGGCCCGGCCCAGGGTGCCGAGTAGCCGGGCGAAACTTCGCCGGCATTGGCAAAACTCGTCTCAAGCGCTGGGCCGGGCTGTCGGTCGACCACGGTCACTTCGTGCCCGGCTTTCGCCGCGTAATACGCGATCGAGGTGCCGATCACGCCACTGCCGAGCACTGCCACTCGCATTGGAACCTTTCAGGACCGGTTCAGGGCCAAGAGAATATCCGGGCCGCGCGCTTCAACGACCCAGCGGTTCCGCCACATAGCGCGATACCTTCGGGGGCTCGGCGCCAACGTGGAACGCGTGGCGGCGCTCACGCAGTTCGACATCCGCAGCGGTGAAGCGATCGAAGCGGCGCAGGTGATCGGCCCAGGACTCGTCAAGGAAGTACTCGATGTAGTGTCCGGATCGATTGGTGTCGTGAAACAGGCCCCAGGACAGCGCACCTTTCTGCAAACGGTTGGCGCGCGTCTCCCGCATCACGGCGGCGAACTCTTCGGCGCGGGACGGATCGATCTGATAGTCGACCGTGACCATGACCGGCCCCATATGATGTTCTATCGGAAAGGCCGGCACCGGCCCCTGGAAGATGTTGGCGGGAGTCAGGTCCTCTTCTTCCTCCGGTCCACTGTTCACGCGGCGAGTCGCAAGCCACGCGGTGAGACCGGTCGCGGCCGCGGCGACGAGCGTCAGGGGAACGTCGATCATGCTCGCCACCTGGCCCCACAGGGCGGCACTGGCCGAGGCGGCACCCATCATCGTCATCATGTAGATCGACATGCCGCGCGCACGGACCCAGTCGGGAAGAGACAACTGCGAGGCTACGGTCAGCGTGTTGACGACTGAGATCCAGGCCGCGCCGGCCATCAGCATCGCCGGCACCGCGCTCCATACATTCGGTGCAAAGCCGACACCGACCATCGCGACCGCCTGCAGCAGGGTGCCGTCGCGCAGCAGCCGTTCGCGCGAAATCAGCACGCGCATGCGTGGCAGCCAGAGCGCCGCGGTGATCGCGCCGGCTCCCAGAGATGCGAGCAGAAGCGTGTATACCCAGGCTCCGCCGCCGGGCATGTGTTTTGCGACCAGCGGTAGCAGCGCCAGAAGGGCGGTCGACTGCAGAAAGAAGATCGCCACGCGCAGCATGACTGCGCGCATCGGACGCGACTGCGAGACGTACTGGAACCCGACCCGCATGGCGCCGACGAACCGTTCACCCGGCAGAACGCTGGCTTTCGGTTCCGAGCGCCACCGCATGACGACGAAGCCGGCCGTCACCGAAAGGACCGCGTTCAGCAGGAACACGTAGCCGCTGCCGAGGCTTGCAATCAATGCGCCGGCGACCACCGGACCGACTACGCGCGAAGTATTCATGGCAATCCCGTTCAGCGCGATTGCCGTCGACAGTTCGCGACGCGGCACGAGTTCGGGAATGACGGCCGCGTAAACGGGCCAGCGCATCGCCAGACCGATGCCGTTGCCGAAGGTGAGCACCAGCAGCAGCGGCGCCGTGAGCCAACCCAGGAACAGTGCGCCACACAGCAGCAGCGCGTTGGCCGCGACCCAGAACTGAGTGAAAATGAACCAGCTACGGCGATTCAGGATGTCCGCCAATGCGCCACTCGGCAGACCGAGCAGGAATACCGGCAAGGACGAGGCCGATTGCACCAGCGCGACCATGACGGGCGACGTGGTCAGCGAGGTCATCAACCAGGCCGCCGCCACTTCGTTCATCCACATGCAGATGTTCGACGCCAGCCAGGTGATCCAAAGCAGGCGAAATACCGGATGCCGCAACGGCGCCCAGGCCGACAGCGAAGTGGCGGCGGCTCCGGGTTGCGGGCCGGTCGGCTGGGTCATGATGACCCGATTGTATTGACCTTGCCCGTGCTGACCGGCGTACACATTGACGCTGCAGTTCAGGCTGCGCCCCCGAGGCGCCGAGCGCGAGCAATCAGCTCAGCTGAACATCTTCTCCATCCGCCGCTGGGCCTCGTCCGTCGATACATCCTCAATGTGCGTCGACAGGTTCCACTGGTAGCCGAATGGATCCTTCAGCGTGCCGGAACGGTCGCCGTAGAACTGGTTCTCGACCGGCCGGACCTGGGTTGCGCCGGCAGCGAGCGCCTTGGCGAAGGCTGCATCGACATCGGGCACGTAGATCATCATGAACACCGGCGAGTTGCCGAGCGTCAGCGGGCTGGTGTTGCCCCACTCTTCGTTTTCCTCCGACATCATCAGGATCGAATCGCCGATGCGAATTTCGGCATGCGCGATCTTGCCGTCCGGCATGTCGAGTTTCATCAGCAACTCGGCGCCGAACGCGCGTCGATAGAAATCGATGGCCGCGATCGTGTCGCGAAACGCCATGTACGGAGTCACCGAGTGGTAACCGGCGGGCGGAGTGGTCACTTTGCCGCTCATGGCTCTAGCCCGCCGCGGCGACCGCGCGCTTCGCCAGTACCGGTATCAGATGCGCCCGGTATTCGGCGCTGCCGTGCAAATCGGTGTTGAGGCCCGTTGCCGGCACGCTGACACCGTCGCAACTCTCCGGCGCAAACTTCGCGCCGAGCTTGTCTTCGAGCGCCTTTACCCGGAAGGCACAGGCGCCCGCTCCCGTCACCGCCACGCGCACGCCGGCCGCTGTCTTGGCCACGAACACGCCGACGATCGAGAAACGCGAGGCCGGCTGCCTGAACTTGACCCACGCGGCCTTCTCGGGCACCGGAAAGCTGACCGCGGTGATGATTTCGCCGGCGTTCAATGCGGTTTCGAACAGGCCCTTGAACCACTGGTCTGCAGCGATCTGCCGCGTGTTGGTGTGAATCGTCGCGCCGAGTCCGAGCACCGCCGCCGGATAGCACGCGGCCGGATCGCTGTTGGCAAGCGAGCCGCCCAGGGTGCCGCGGTTTCGCACGGCACGATCGCCGATGCCGTTTGCGAGCTGAGCCAGCACCGGAATCTTCGCCCGAACGTCCTTCGACGCGGCGACTTCTGCATGTGTAGTCATCGCGCCGATCGTGATCGACTTGCCATCGGCCTTGATGCCCTTCAGCTCGGCGATCGCGCCCAGGTCAATGAAGCCATCGGGATCGAGCAACCCGAGCTTGATCGACGGCAGCATCGTCTGCCCGCCGGCGAGCAGCTTGTCGTCGCCATGAGTCGAGATCAGTTTGGCCGCCTCGGCCACCGAGGTCGGACGGTGATAGTGCGTGTGATGCATCGTCATCTCCTCAATGCTTGCTGGCTGCGCGAATCGTCTTCCAGACCGTGTGCGGTGAGGCCGGCATCGGCACATCCCGCACGCCCAGATGCGCGAGCGCATCGACTATCGCGTTGATCACCGCGGGTGTGGAGCCGATCGCCCCGGCTTCGCCGCATCCTTTCACGCCGAGCGGGTTGTGAGTGCACGGCGTGCCCTTGGCGGTTTCGACCACGAAACTCGGAAAATCATCGGCACGAGGCATCGCGTAATCCATATAGCTGCCGGTAAGCAGCTGCCCGTCCTCGTTGTAGACGCAGCCCTCGAGCAGTGCCTGGCCGATTCCCTGGGCCAGCCCGCCATGCACCTGCCCTTCGACAATCATCGGATTGATCACATTGCCGAAGTCATCGCAGGCAGCAAAGCGATCTATCTTCACGACACCGGTGACCGGGTCGACTTCGACTTCGCAGACATAGCTGCCGGCCGGGAAGGTGAAATTGGTCGGGTCGTAGAACGCGTTCTCGTTCAGGCCCGGCTCGAGTTTGTCGAGCGGGAAGTTGTGCGGCACGTAAGCGCACAGGGCGATCTCGGCGAAGGCCTTCTTGCGATCCGTGCCGGCGACCCGAAACTCGCCGTTGGCGAACTCGATGTCGGCGTCCGACGCCTCGAGCAGGTGCGCTGCGATCTTCTTGCCCTTGGCGATGATCTTGTCGACCGCCTTGATGATCGCGGTGCCGCCGACCGCCAGCGAGCGGGAGCCGTAGGTGCCCATGCCGAACAGGACCTTGCCGGTGTCGCCGTGCTGGATGTCGACATCCTCCATCGCGATGCCGAGCTTGTCGGCCACGACCTGGGCGAAGGTGGTTTCATGTCCCTGGCCATGCGAATGCGATCCGGTGAACACCGTGACCTTGCCGGTCGGATGCACGCGGACTTCGCCGGCCTCGAACAGGCCGGCCCGCGCTCCTAGCGCACCGGCGACGTTGCTCGGGGCGATGCCGCAGGCCTCGATGTAGCAGGAGTAGCCGATCCCGCGCAGCCAGCCCTTCTTCTCGGTGGCGGCCTTGCGCGCCGCGAAGCCCTTGACGTCGGCGATCTCGAGCACGCGCGTCAGCGTGGCGTCATAGTCGCCGGTGTCGTACAGCAGCGCGACCGGCGTCTGGTACGGGAAAGCTGCGGATGAAGTTGCGCCGGCGCAGTTCGGCCGGGTCGATCTTCATTTCGCGCGCCGCGGTCTCGACCACGCGCTCGAGCAGATAAGTCGCCTCGGGGCGTCCAGCCCCACGATACGCATCGACCGGCGCGGTATTGGTGAACACCGCCTGGATCTGGCAGTAGATCGCCGGGGTCGTGTACTGCCCCGCCAGCAGGGTCGCGTGCAGTATGGTCGGGATGCACGACGAGAAGGTCGACAGGTAGGCGCCCATGTTGGCGGTTGTGATCGCGCGCAGGGCCAGGAATTTGCCATCCTTGTCGAGCGCGAGTTCGGCAGTGGTCACGTGGTCGCGACCGTGGGCGTCGGTCAGGAACGACTCGCTGCGTTCGGCGGTCCACTTGATCGGGCGGTTGATCCGCTTGCTGGCCCAGACCAGCGCGGTTTCCTCGGCATACAGATAGATCTTGCTGCCGAAGCCGCCGCCAACATCGGGCGCGATCACGCGCACCTTGTGCTCGGGCAGGCCCAGCACAAAGGCCGTCATCAACAGACGCTCGACGTGCGGGTTCTGACTGGCGACATACAGCGTGTATGAATCATCGTGCCGCGTGTACATCGCATTGGCGGCGCGAGGTTCCATCGCGTTCGGGATCAGGCGGTTGTTGACGATGTCCAGCTTGGTCACGTGTGCCGCCTTCGCAAAGGCCGCATCGACCGCGGCCTTGTCACCCAGCGCCCACGTGTAGCAGACGTTGTCGGGCGCAATCGCGTGCACCGCCGTCTTGCTCTTGGTCGCCGTGGCGGTGTCGGCCACCGCGGGCAGCACTTCGTAGTCGACGTCGATCAATGCCGCCGCCGCCTTGGCCTGCGCGATCGACTCGGCGACGACCAGCGCCACCTGGTCGCCGACATGTTTGACTGCGTCCTCGGCAAGGATCGGATGCTTGGGCTCCTTCATCGGCGTGCCGTCGATGCTGGTGATGAGCCAGCCGCACGGCAGGCCGCCGACGGCAGCCGTGTCCTTGCCGGTGAAGATGCCGAGCACGCCGGGCGACTTCATCGCCGCCGCCGTGTCGATCGACTTGATCTTCGCATGCGCATGCGGACTGCGCAGGAACACTGCGTAGCTCTGGTTCGGCAGCGTTACATCGTCCGTGTACTGCCCGGCGCCGGTCAGGAAACGGTAATCCTCCTTGCGCTCGACGGACTTGCCGATGAATCCAGCTCTGGTCATTCATGGCGATCCCCTATTTCATCGCTGCCGCGCCCTGCGCGACAGCCTTGACGATGTTCTGATAACCGGTGCAGCGGCACAGATTGCCTTCCAGGCCCTCGCGAATCTCGCGCTCGGTGGCATGAGGATGGTGCTGCACGAGGTCGATCGCGCTCATCACCATCCCCGGCGTGCAGTAGCCACACTGCAGTCCGTGGCAGGCCTTGAACGCCGCCTGCATCGGATGCAGCGTGCCGTCAGCGGCGCGCCAGGCCTTCGATCGTCGTGATCGCCGCTCCCTCGAGCTGCACCGCCAGCACGTTGCAGGACTTCACCGCGCGACCGTCGACATGGACGGTGCAGGCGCCGCACTGGGCAGTGTCACAGCCGATGTGCGTGCCGGTCAGTCGCAGATGTTCGCGGATGAAGGTGGAAAGCAGCGTGGTCGGTTCAACGTCGGCCGAGACGGCCTTGCCATTGACCTTCAGGGAAAGCGGAACGGACATCGAAGTCTCCTTGGAGGTTCAGTCCGCCTGCAGATTTTCAGGCGCTGAGCCGGTGACAGTAGCAGCAGCGAAAACAGCGACGCAACCGGAGATTGTCGTTTGCGGGATGGATTGCCATGGCGCGGTGCAACAGATGCGCGAATACAATTGACGGCAATGGATAGCGTCGATCTGCAGGTCCTGAAGAAGGCCGATGAGTGGCTGCGCGACGGCCATCGCGCCGTCATGGGAACGATCGTGCGCACCTGGGGCTCGGCGCCACGCCCGGTCGGCTCGCTGGTCGTGATCCGCGGCGACGGTCTGGTGGTCGGCTCGGTGTCCGGCGGCTGCATCGAGGACGATCTGATCGACCGGGTGCGGCGGCGCTCACTGGCGGCGACGCAGCCGCAGCGGGTTACCTACGGGGTGACGGCGGAAGAGGCTTTTCAGTTCGGCCTGCCCTGCGGCGGCACGATCGAACTGGTGCTGGAGCCGCTCGGCGCCGAATCGCAGGTCGGCGAACTGCTCGCGCGGATTGCAACCGGCAGTCACACGGTGCGAACGCTGAGCCTGGAATCGGGTGTCGTCGTGCTGAGCGACGGCGACGGCACCGATGTCCTGGATTGCGACGAGCGGCGCCTGGTCACGGCGTTCGGCCCGCGCTGGCGATTGCTGGTCATCGGCGCCGGTCAGCTGACGCACTATGTGGCGCAGATGGCGATGGCGTGCGACTACCAGGTGACGATCTGCGATCCGCGCGAGGAGTACGCCGATGGCTGGCTGGTACCCGGCACGCAGCTCGTGCGCACGATGCCGGACGATACGGTCGTCGCGTTTCGCCCCGATCGCCATACCGCGATCGTTGCACTGACGCACGACCCCAAACTCGACGACCTCGCGCTGATCGAGGCGCTGACCTCAGCGGCCTTCTATGTCGGCGCGATCGGATCGCAGAAGAATCAGGCCAAGCGGCACGAGCGACTGAAGGAGTTCGGCGTCAGTGACGAGCAATTGACGCGTCTACACGGTCCGGTCGGCGTCAAGAATGGTGCTCGCACGCCGCCGGAAATCGCGGTCGCGATCGTGACGGAGATGACAGCCGTGAAATACGGCTATCGGATCCCCGTTCCGGTGCGAATCGAGGACAGCTCGATCGCGCGCGCCTAAAGCGCTATCGCAGCAGCATTGATCAGGCCGACCGCAATCACCAGCGCGCCGTGCAGCAGCCCGCCGGAGACTTGATCCGCGCTTTCCATGGGCGGAGCAACTTTCAACACGCGGCGCAGAACAAGTGCAATCACCAGCTGCACACCCAATGCGACGACGGACCAGGCGAGCAGCTCGAGGAGTGAACCCGCAGTGGCAAGCACGCTTGCCAGGGGCAGCGCGAAACTGAGCACAACGCCGGAATAGCTGATCGCGGCGGGTCCCTGTCCCTGGCGCGCCAGCGAGATCTCGCGCGCACTGGTCAGAAACGCGTAGATCGCGAGTGCCCCCGTCAGCAACAGCAAGGCCACGCCGAAATTGGCAAGGTAGTACGGCAGCCCGCCGAGCGAGTCGGCGAATACATCGGCGACCGACCAGTCCGTCGGGCTCGGCCGCACCATCAGCGCGGCACCATCAGCTCAGCTCCTTGCGAAGCATCTTCGGCAAGAAAGCACGCATCACGGCTTGACCTCCGTCTTTGCGTTCGACTTGTCGCTCGCTTCCTGCGCCACCTTCTGTACGTAGCCACCCTCGAGCGCTTCCTTGCGCAACTGCGCCTGGGTCTCTTCGCGGTAGCTGCGGACGTAGATCGGACCCAGGAAACTGGCTCCCGCGTGCTGGGCCGGGCTGCCCGGCGGCACGGGCGTGCACTTTTGTGGGTAACCCCAGTCGTACACGCAGTCCTCGAGCTTTGCATAGTGATCGCGGTAATAGGCTGGCGGCGGTTTCTGCGGGGACGGCACAACGGCCGGCTGTGCGGATTTGACCGCCGCAGGACGCTGCGTCTCCTGCTTGCTGCAGCCCACGGCAAGAACGGAAACGATTACCAGGAAGGAGAGTGTGGATCGGATCAAGATCATGAATGCATCAGTCCCGGTCGATACCAGGCGAAGTGAAGAGCTTGCGCAGCGAGCGAATGTACGGCGCAGATTCCATCGGCCGCGGCCTAGGTTTGGTAAGCCGTGAGTACGACGTCGGCACCGGCCTGACGCAGTGAGATCAGCGCCTGATACTCGGGCGAAGCGTGCCAGCTCTCGAGCGAATCGATGTCGGGAAAC
>CAVTND010000015.1:0-106271 GCA_963735955.1 uncultured beta proteobacterium
GGGATGCAGCCCTCGACGACGCGGAGTGCGTATTCCGGCGAAGTTGACCGATGAATCCGACGATGTTGACCGCGTGGTGAGTTGCGGTGCGTGGAGTTCAGATTTTAGCGCAGTCGGTCATCATCGTTGTCAATTTTCGGTTCTCGAGGGCGGATGCACCACAGCGGGGCAGCCAGGAAGCCCTGCAAGCGCTTGGACGGAGGTTGCTGGTCATTGGGTAGCTTCCGGTGTGTGACGGGTGCGAGGTGTTGCGTTCACGATTTTCTCGATCCTTTGTCGGTGGTCTTCTTGCGCAGTGACTCGCCTTTGAGCGCGAGGCGATGACTGCCGTGCACGATGCGGTCGAGGATGGCGTCGGCCAAGGTCGGATCGTTGAGGTAGGCGTACCAATGTTCGACCGGCAGTTGACTGGTGATCAGGGTCGCTTTGCCGGTGGTGCGATCGTCGAGCAGTTCGAGCAAGTCGTTGCGTTCGGACTGGCCGATCGGTGCGAGTCCCCAATCGTCGAGGATCAGGAGATCGGTGCGGGCGAGTTGCTGCAGGCGGCGACTGAAGCTGCCGTCGCCGTGGGCGATGCGCAGTTCTTCGAGCAGGCGGCTGAAGCGGGTGTAGAAGACGGCAAAGCCCTGACGACATGCGGCCTGACCCAGCGCACAGGCGAGCCAGGTCTTGCCGAGGCCGGTGGCGCCGGTGATGAGGACGCTGTGGCCGCGCGAATCCAATCGGCGCCGGCGAGACTGGCGAGCTGGCGCGGATCGAGACCGCGGGCACTGCGGGTGTCGAGATCCTCGATGCAGGCGTCGGGATACTTGAGCTTGGCCTGTTTGAGCAGACGTTCCAGGCGCCGGGTATCGCGCCAGGCGAGCTCGCGATCGACCAGGAGGCCGAAGCGATCTTCGAAGGCGAGGCCGGTGGCCACCGGTTGGGTGAGTTGCTCTTCGAAGGCGCGGGCCATGCCATCGAGGCGCAGGGTGCGCAGGTGGGTCACGGTTTGTTGGGTCAGCATCGAACGATCTCCTTCAACGGGTCAGTGGTAGTACTCGGGGCCGCGCACGTTGGCGTGCGCGGGCAGGACGGTGTCGGCGAACAGCGTGGCGGTGGTCGGCTGGCGGTCGAGACCGGCGGCGAGGATGGAGGCGACCGACTTGCGGGTCTTGGCGCCGAGTGCGAGGGCGCGCACGCAGCCGGCTTCGAGCCGGGCGTCGCCGTACTTGCGCGCCAGCGCGAGCAAACCGAGGCAGGCGCGGTAGCCTTGCTCGGGATGCGGCTTGGATTCGAGCAGGTGCGCGACCAGGTGCCCGGTCGCGATGCCGATCGTTCCCGCCCAGTGCAGCAGCCGGGCCGGGGTCCACTCCCGATGCGCGCGATGCGCCGCCGGCATGTGCTCGGCGATCGTGGTGTACCCGCCGCGCCGATGCGAACGGGCGTGGCTGGCCACCCGCTGATGACGGAACAGCACCTCGACCGTGGTGCGGGTGATCCGCAGTTCGACTTCCTGGCCGACCAGGGCATGCGGCACCGAGTAGTAGTGGTGCGCGAACTCGACGTGGTAATCGAGACGCGAGACCCGCGCCCGCTTGAAGTCGGCGTACTCGAAGGCGGTGCTCGGCAGCGGCCGCAACGCCGGCCGATCGAGCAGCTCGAACCAGCTGCGGCGCGAGCCCTCGAGCTTCTGGAACGGCCGGTCGTTGAGTTCGCCGAGCAATTGCCGGATCGCGGTATTGAGTTCGGTCAGGCTGTGGAAGCGCCAATGCCGCAGCCGGGCGAGAATCCAGCGCTCGACCAGCAGCACCGCGGCTTCGACCTTGGCCTTGTCCTGCGGTTTGCGCGGCCGCGCCGGCAAGATGGCGCAGCCGTAATGCTCGGCCAGCGCTTCGTAGGTGCGATTGGCGATCGGCTCGTAGCGGTCCGGGTCGCGGATCAGGGCGCGCGGATTGTCCGGCACCAGGAGCGCCGGCGCGCCGCCAAAGAACGTCAGCGCGTTGACGTGCGCCGCGATCCAGTCGGCCTTCGACTCGGCGGCGGTGGCCTCGGCATAGGTGTAGTTCGAGGCGCCCCACACCGCGACGAAGATGTGCGCGCGGGTGATCTCGCCACTGGCCGGGTCGATCAGCGGGACGGTCGGCCCGGCGTAGTCGACGAACAGCTTCTCGCCGGCGACATGGATCTGCCGCATCGAGCGGCGCAGCCGTTGCCGAAACTCGATGTAGCGCTCGCAGAAGCGCGACCGGCTGTAGGGAACGCCCTGGGCTTGCGCCCGATACTCCTCCCACAGCAATTGCAGCGTGACGCCCTTGCGCCGCAGCTCGCGATGGATCTCGCCGAAGTCGGGAACGGCAAACTGCGGGTAGACGTAGCGTTGCGGATGCAATCGCGCGTTCAGCGCCGCGTCATCGAGCGCCTGCGCTTCGCTGTGCGTCAGCCCGGCGGCCGTGGCGGCGGCCAGGTAGTTCGCCACCGAGCCCTTGGCGATGCCCAACGCGGCGGCGATCTGGGCGTTGGGCAACGCGCATTCGTGCTTGAGACGCAGAACTTCTCGAATTCGTCGCATGGTAATCCGGTTGGCTGGCACCGCAGGCTCCCTGAACAAAAGGGAGCGAGCGTACCCAGCCGAAGGTTCGAATTACCACGCACTGCAACGTCGCCACCGCGATCACGAGCCCGAAATCCGGGCATCGTGACCGCCAATCCGACCATCTTGACCGCGGTTTCCGACGTGGCCGCAAAAGCGGTCATCATCCGTCGGATTCACCGGTCAACATCGTCGGATTCGGCGGTCATCATCCGTCGGAAACCGCGGTCACCTTCCGTCGGAATACACACTTTGGCGATCAGTCGAATGCTTTCCTGACAGTAGCTAGAGTTGAACGCGTAGAACAAAAATTGTGACGACAACGCTTCGCTGGGCGCAACGCGTGCAGTGCCTTGGGTGAGATTTGCACCCGCCAAGTAGTCTGGAACAAGCAGCCCCTTGCCAAGCGTTGCGCGAATGGCGATCACAAGGTCTCCGGGTTCAACCTTGGAGCGGCGGTATGCAGAGTCGATCTCACTCGACGTTCGTAGGTAACCTGAGCGCGGCAGGACTTGTCCTTTCATGTCGGAAGTGCGTATGTAAGGAATGCCGCCCTTTACATCAGGGCCCGCCTGAACAATCCCGTAGGTAATCGTAGTTCCGTACCTTACGAGCCTGCGAAGCTGCTTGACCTCCCAATGCTGCGGAATGTCGCCGAGCCAGGGGATGCCGGAGGGTTTGAGGGGGACGGAGGGGTCGAGGCCGCGGGTGACGGCGCGGTGGATGATGGCCTGCTTCTGCTCGTTGAGCAGCGCGATCACCTTCCGCTTCGCCCGGATCGCCCGCTCCAGCCGCCCGTTCGCCCAGTCCAGAAACCGCACAATCGCCGCCTGCTCGTCGGGCGGGGGCACGGCGTGTAGATCATCTTGAAGTGCTCTGGTCGGAGGCTCCACATGTCTGACGTGATGCCGTATGACCAGCGCTCAGCTTCCTTCGCAAACTGCGGCGTGCGGTAGAGATGGTGGAAGTAGCTCGGCAAGTCGTCATCGTTGCGCAGACGCATGACGACGTAGGCCGGGCTGATGATTCCGCGATAGCGCAGACGCTCCGATCGCTCCCTGCCACGCGCGCATCTTGTTGTAAGCAATGTCGCGCGGCTGAACGAGCTTGTAGGCTGACTTGTCCAGATTGGAGCTGTCCTTCTTCGAGCTGCCTTCGAGCAGCGTCTTCTGCCGGACGATGCCCCTCGCTGATCGTGACCGACAGCATTTCCTCGTCCGGCGTGATTGCGATCGTTCACCTCGGCAAAGAGCGCGCGGTTCGGCAGCACTGCCCAATGCCCCGGCACCTGCCCGAGCCACGGCAGCCCCGACTCCTTGTATTCCGGATACGGCTTGAGGTCGGCGATCATGCCTGGCCTCCGTCGCCCATCTGGCGCTCATAGGACTGGCGCACGAGGCCCATGACGTAGGGCAGCTCGTCGAGCGACTCGAGGCCGACCTCCACATCGCCGTTGCCCCAGCGACCGAGGTCCGTCACGTCCCTGCACAGCCCCTTCGGGTCGTTGATCTCGGCGAACGCCATGTTGAGCTGAGACGCAGCCGCTTGGCCTGCGGCACCACGTCCACGAAGTTGGTCTCGGCCTTGTAGGCCACGTACAGCTTCAGGAACTCCTCGGTCACGCAGGGATCGAGCGCGAGCACCTCCTTGCGGAAGGCCTCGAACACCTCGCGCATCGGCCCGGACGCAGCAGGTGCGGATGGTCTCGATGGTGTAGCCGCCGGTCGCGGCGCCTTCTCGGCTGATAGGCGGCGAGACGTTGCGGCATCGAGCTTCGGCGCGGCCCACACCGTCGAGCGCCTGATCGGCGAGCCGCCCGGCGCGCTCCTGGATCGCGTCTTCGTTCCACGCGTCGAGCTGGCCGAGCCCTGCGTTGAGCTTGAGCGGGCTCTCGCTTGAAGCCGCCCGCCATGTCGCGCTTCTCGGCGAAGGGGCGGTCGCTGTACTCGGCGTTGTAGCCGGTGAGCGTGAGGTTGCCGAGCGTGTGCAGCCACTGTCTGCTGGACGCGCTCCCACTCCGGGCCGAGCGCCTGCTTCCACGCCGCCGAGAGGTTCTCGTTCTGCGGCAGGATGTGCTCGATGGTGTATTCGTCCACCGGCACGCGCTCCTTGCGGCCGTGGTTCTCCAGCCGGCGCAGCCAGTAGCTGCGGCTGCGGAAGTTGTAGAGGTCGCGGGTGTGCAGGTCGCGGCGGAACTCCTCGTCGCTGGGGAAGCGGCGATAGGAGGGCAGCGTGAGGAAGTGCGCCTGGATGCTCTCGAGGTAGCGGTCCTTCTTGAGCGCCTTGCGCGAAGGTGGCGAAGGTCTTGTTCATCGAGTTGGTGGGGATGGCGCAGATGGCGCGGCGGAACACGTAGGCCTCGACCAGCCGCACCGCTGCAGCGAAGTCGGCTGCGCTGAGCGCGCCGCTCGCGTAGTCGTGGTACAGCTCCAGCAGGAACGGGTAGGCCACATCCACCTTCAGCTCGCGCAGGTCGTGGAAGGCCTGCCTCAGCGTCGGCGTCCGGCTCGCTGCCCGAGCGCCATCGCGCAGAAGTAGCCGGGCGAAGGCGCGGATGTCCTTCGACCAGCGCCTCGACGCCCGCCGTCGCGCACGGGCGTGCGTGCGGGCGTAGTCCTTGAACGCCTCGTAGACCTCGCGCACGTGCGGGATCTCGCCCGTCTTCACCGTGAGGTAGTGGCGCATGAAGCTGTCGAAGTGGGTGCCGTAGGCCTCCTGCCCGAAGTCCACCTCCATCGGCCGCCAGTACTGCTCGTAGAGCCGGGTCTGGAGCGCGGGCTCCAGGCCCATGAGGATGAAGTTGCGGATCAGGTCGGCCTGGCTCAGCTCCTTGCCGGTCGAGTTCATGCTCTCGAAGATGAGCTGCGGGTTGTCCTGATCGCGGCTGAGCGCGATGTCCACGACCACCAGCTTGGCGAGGCCCTGGCAGACCGGCGGCGAGGTCGCCCTTCTGCTCGGCGAGCAGCTCGGTGAACAGGTCGAAGTTCTGCGTCACGCGCAGCGACGGCTCCTTCGGCTGCTCGCTGTGCTCGATCGACGGCCTTGAGCGAGGCCTTGTCGGTCTGCGAGAGCAGCAGCTTGAAGTGCCGTTCGCCGCTCTTCGAGCGGGTTGAGCAGGTAGTAGTTGCGCAGCTTCGCGGCCGAGAAGCCATCGACCGGCTCGCTGTCGCCCAGCGCGCGCGCCAGCGCCTCGATCAGCAGCGACACGGTGGTCAGGCGCTGCTGGCCGTCGATCACGAGCAAGCGGCGCCTGGTGCGTGACCTGCGACAGCCCCTGCTCGACGTAGACGATGGAGCCGACGAAGTGGACGGCGATGGTGTCGCTCGACCCGGCGCGCAGGATGTCGTCCCAGAGCTGGCGGCACTCCTTGTCGGTCCACGAGTAGGTGCGCTGGTAGATCGGGATGACGAACTGCGGCGACTTCTTGCAGGAAGCTCAGCAGCTTGGCTTCGGTGGCTTTCACTTGGCACCTACCTTCAGCAAGCCATCCAGCAGCCCCTCGGCCTCCTTCTCGATGGCGAGGATGTCGGCGCTGATCTCCTCCAGCGTGCGCAGCGGCTGCGGCTTGTAGAAGTGCCGCGTGAAGCTGACCTCGTAGCCGATCTTGGTGGCGTCTTCCTTGATCCACGCGTCGGGCGTGTAGGGCAGCACCTCGCGGCGGATGAAGGCTTCGATGCCGCCGTCTTCCAGCAGCGGCACCTGCTCGGTGTCGCGCAGGTCGGAGTCGGGCTCGTACTCGACGATGGCGGGCTTGCCGTCCACCGTCGCCTCGAACAGGCCGCGCAGCGGGTCGGCCTTGGCCTTGCCGGGCTTGTGCACCTTGGCGATGACGGGCGGCGCGGTCTCGACGCGCCAGCTCACGGCCTTGAGGATCTGCTTCAGGTCGGCGGCGGCGAGCTTGATGTCGGCCTTCTTGAGCGCGGCATCCACGCGGTCGCGGAAGACGTTGTGGTCCTCGAAGAGCGTGTCGCCCAGCGCCGCGCGCAGCTTCGTGGCGACTTCGACCAGGCGGCCGTCGCGCTCCCAGGTCTTGGGGTCGAGCAGCTTCTTCTTCTTCTTCTCGGGCAGGCCCTTCTTCGCGCCGCCGCCCTCTTCGTCGTCGCCTTCGTCCTCGTCGCTGCCCCAGTCGGCCAGGCGCTTCTCCAGCGCGGCGGAGACCTTGGCGAAGTTGGTGAAGAGCTCGTCGCCGAACTCCTCGTAGAGCGCGGCGCGAATGTCTTCGTCACCCGAGGCGAAGCGCAGCGTCTCGATGGCCTTGAGCGTGAGCTGGCTGTGCAGGCGCAGCGGGCGCTCGACCGTGACCTTCCAGTAGCCGAAGGCGGCGTTGGGGAAGATCTTCGACTCGGGCGTTTCCTTGAAGTCGAGGAAGGTGCGGCTGATGCGCTCGATGTCCTCGGGCGAGAGCTCGCAGTTCTTCTTGCCGAGGTTCTTGCGCAGCGGCTTGAACCACTGGCTGGCGTCGATGAGCTGCACCTGGCCCTTGCGGTGCGCGGGCTTCTTGTTGGACAGCACCCAGACGTAGGTGGCGATGCCGGTGTTGTAGAAGAGGTTGAGCGGCAGCGCGACGATGGCTTCGAGCCAGTCGTTCTCGATCAGCCAGCGGCGGATGTTGCTCTCGCCCTGGCCGGCGTCGCCGGTGAAGAGCGACGAGCCGTTGTGAACCTCGGCGATGCGGCTGCCGAGCGCCGACTTGCCGTTCATCTTCGACGCCATGTTGGCGAGGAAGAGCATCTGGCCGTCGCTGGAGCGGGTGACGAGCGACAGCTCCTCGCCCTTGTGCATCACCTTGAAGCGCGGGTCGCGCATCCCGTCCTTGCCGCCCATCGCTTCGAGGTCCTTCTTCCAGCTCTTCCCGTAGGGCGGATTGGCGAGCATGAAGTCGAACTCTTGCGCCGGGAAGGCATCGTGCGAGAGCGTGGACCATTCCGCGCCGCCGACGATGTGGTCGGCGCTCTCGCCTTCGCCCTTGAGCAGCATGTCCGCCTTGCAGACGGCGTAGGTCTCGGGGTTGATCTCCTGGCCGTAGAGCAGGCACTTGACCTGCTGGCCGCGCTTCGCGCCGATCGCCGTGAGCGTCTCCTCGGCCACGGTGAGCATGCCGCCCGTGCCGCAGGCGCAGTCGTAGAGCAGGTAGGTGCCGGACTTGATCTCGGCCTCGATGGGCAGGAACACGAGGTTCGCCATCAGCCGCACGGCGTCGCGCGGCGTCCAGTGCTCGCCGGCCTCCTCGTTGTTCTCCTCGTTGAACTTGCGGACCAGCTCCTCGAAGACCGTGCCCATCGAGTGGTTGTCGATGCCGGCCGGCGAGAGGTCGATGTCGGGGTCGAGGAACTTGTTGATCAGCGTGCCGATCGCGTCGGCCTTGGACAGCGTCGGGAGCTGGTTGCGGAACTTGAAGTTGTCGAGGATGTCCTGGACGTTGGGCGAGAAGCCGTTGAGGTAGTCCTCGAAGTCGGCGAGCAGCTGCTGCTGGCTGCCGCGGGACTTGAGGTCGCGCAGCGTGAACTTCGAGGTGTTGTAGAAGGCCTGGCCCGCGGCATCGCAGAGCGCGGCGCGCTGCTCGGTGATGCGCGCCTCGTCGAGCATCTTCTTGGTGTCGAGCACCTTCTGCTTGGTCGGCTCGAGCACCGCGTCCATGCGCCGGATGACGCACATCGGCAGGATCACATCCGGGTACTTGCCGCGCTTGAAGAGGTCGCGCAGGACGTCGTCGGCGATGCCCCAGATGAAGGAGACGATCTTGTTGTGGGTGGCTTGGTCCATGCTTGGATGATTCCGTTCGGCCGTCTATAAGTTCCCCACCTCGCGCCATGTCTCGCGCGGCGACATGGGGCCGTTGCGAGTGGTGCCGCCAAATAGAATCGGTATGGTGCTTCTTGCTTGTTGCTCCGGCCGATCCATGCGCCGCGCATGATGCCAGCGCTATGGACGCGGGAATACCGGAATAGTCATGCCGAGCCCCGTTTGCTCCTCGCGTAGGTACGCTAGGGTTCAGTTCGCGAGTGACTGCCGACACGGATCGGTGCACGATCCGCCGACGTCCAAGGCGGTTGAGGAGGCGGCATGCTGCCCGATCTTGAAAGCGCCACCGACATTGAGATCGTCCCGGAGAACCTCCACGCGGTGCAGGCGATCTATGCGGCCTACCTGCTGGAGGAGGCGCGCCTCTTCCAGGTGGTGGAGCGGATCGCCGAGCTGTTCGGGCAGGGGCTGTTGCCGCTGGGCCGCGGCCGGGCGGCGGAAGAGCTGGAACGGTTCGCGCGCTCCGGCGATCGGCTCTCGGCGCGCGAGCGCGCGAGCCTGTACTCGCGGGCGCTGGGGGTGCCGGGAGGCAGCGGCGAACTGGGCGAGCCGAACCGGGACTTCCTGTCGCTGTGGTTGCGGTTCGTGGCCAGCGTTGCGATGTTCGCGCGGCAGCGGGAAGTCGAGGACCTCCTTTCCTCGCGGGCCGGGGTCGGTGTCAGCAAAGAGCGCGTTCGCCGCGCCGCGCGTGCGCTCGCCGCGAATGCTTCGGCCTACGGCGGCGGGCCGGTCAGTGCAGCGGCGCAGCGCCTGGCGGCCGATGTGCGGCGGCTCTTCGAAATCCTCGGCGATCGCGAGCTGCAGCAGGCCTTCGGCGCGCGCGACGCCTGGCAGGTGATCGAGCAGCTGGTCGAGAAATGAGCGCCCGGGAGCTGGGCGGGGCGCGCAACACGGCGCGAGTCCGAAGCCATAGAACGCTGTCGGAGGCGGGCAGCCGAATCCTGGGCTGGCTGGCGGATCACGCGCAGGCTCTGTCCTCCGCGGGGAATGCTGCGCCAGGTGGAGCACAGACCGACGCGGATCTCGTCGATGCGGTCGAGCAGTGGCTGGCGGCCAGCGGCGTGTCGGACGACGCGGTGGAAGAGCTTTCGCAGCCGGGGGAATCGCCGCCGCTGGTGTCGCCGCCGATCGCGTTGCCTTCGATCGTGCGCGACCTGCTGGGCGCGCTCGGACTCGAGTTCGGCCTCAAACTCGGCGGCGACGAGAATGCTCCGAAGCTGGACGGCCTGGCGGCGTGGTTCCAGGGCGCGCCGCGCACCGGCAAGACGCTCGCCGCGCACCTGCTGGCCGCCGCGCTCGGGCGCGACGTGCTGCGCATCGATCTCGCGGCGGTGGTCAGCAAGTACATCGGCGAAACCGAGAAGCACCTGGCGGCGCTGTTCGACGAGGCCGAACGGGCCGGCGCGGTGTTGCTGATCGACGAGGCGGACGCGCTGTTTGGAAGGCGCAGCGGCCAGCGCACCGAGGTGAAGGACGCGCACGATCGCAATGCGAACCTCGATGTCGCCGGGCTGATGGAGCGGATCGCGGCGTACAGGGGGCTGGTGATCGTGGCGACGAACGGGGCCGACGAGTCCGAGGGCGCGGGGGTGCTGGAGCGGTGGCGGCGGCGGGCGCGGGTGGTGCGGTTTCCGCGGGCGGGCGGTTAGTGCGCGTGCGCCGAGTGGTCAAGGCGCGCTGGACTGCTTACGTGCCTCCCCGGGGCTACGCGGACAACGGGGCAACCGCGAAGTGCGCCAAGGGCGCCGCTTCAATTCTTTCGGCCAGGGAGTAGCGCCGGCTGCCGGGATAGACGACATAGAGCGCATCGAGCTTGAGGTCCTGCATCGCGATCGACATGGAACGCGTCAGTCCCGGTGCGTCGGCGCGCTTGAACTCGACACCGATACGCTTGCCGTACCGGAACATCAGCAGGTCGAGCTCGGCGCCGGTGTGCGTCGCCCAGAAGTACGCATCGTCGGGCCTGGCCAGGCGAAGTACCTGTTCGAGGGCAAATCCCTCCCAGGAGGCGCCAAGCCGCGGATGCCGCAGCAGATCGGCCTCGGTGCGAATGGCAAGCAGCGCGTGCAGCAGCCCCGTGTCGCGGAAGTAGATCTTCGGGGCCTTGACCTGCCGCTTGCCGAGATTCTCGTGCCAGGGCTGCAGTTGCCGGACCATGTAGGCGTGCGTCAGCCAGTCCAGATAGCGACGCACCGTAGGCTCGCTGACGCCGAGGGAACGCGCCGGGTCGGCAGCGTTCCACACCTGGCCATGCAGGTGCGCCAGCATTGCCCAGAAGCGCGTCATTGTCGGAGCCGCGACGTTCACGCCGAACTGCGGAAGGTCGTTCTCGACGAAGCGCTCCGCGGCGTTGGCACACCACGCGGCGGCGTCTTCGTCGGATGAAGCGGTGAACGCCGGGGAAACCCTCCGCGCAGCCACAGCCGCTGCGTTGCCTCTACACCGACTTCTGCGAGACTGAACGGCGTCACTTCGATGACTTCGACGCGACCGAGCAGGGATTCACTGGTCTGCCGCAACAGCGAGGGGCTGGCGCTGCCGAGGAGCAGGAATTGCCCGGCGCGATCGTCGCGGTCGATGAGCACGCGCAGGATCCGGAACAGTTCGGGCGAGTGCTGGACTTCGTCGATGACGATAAGGCCTCTGAGTGGGGCGAGAGTTTCCATCGGCGCCGCCAATGCGCGCCGGCCGGCGGGATCTTCGAGATCGAAGTAGTTGGGGTGCCCCGCCGGCAGGAACTCGCGAGCCATGGTGGATTTGCCGCTCTGCCTTGGCCCGACCAGAACAACGGCGCGGGAGCGCACCAGGGCCTTCTGGATGCGGCCGCGAAGTTCGGGTCTGTCGATCATGCCTGGATGGTACGCCAGAAACCATGAAATTCGAATATTGTATGTTCGATTTTCATGGTTACAGCGCAGTCGCCGGCATGCAGAAGCACGTGCACCGTCATGCGGTTCACGTCGAGACCGCGCCGGCGCAGGTAGGTGCGCAGGGCGCCGGTCATACCAGCGCCTGGCGCCGATGTGCGGCGGCTTCGAGACCTCGGCGTCGCGAGCTGCAGCGGCCTCGGCGCGCGCGACGCTGGCAGGTGATCGAGCAGTGATGAGCGAGCAGTGGCTCGCGGCCAGCGGCGTTGTCGCTGGGCTGACGGAGCGAATCGCGGCCTATAGCGGCTTGGTCATCGTGGTGACGAACCTGGCCGAACGCTCCGACGACGATTGGCTCTTGCAGCGGTTGCGGCGGCAACCGCGATTGGTGCGGTTCCCGCGGCTGCACGGGTAGTTCTAGCCCCGGTCACGCGCTTCCCGGCGGCCGGCGTTATCCGACTCGTCGCTTTGCGCAGGGCAGGCGCCTGCTTCTCCCGCACCGCCTTGAGCATCGCCGCGAATTCGCGGTTGAACTCCTGCGTGATCGCTTCCGGGTCCGGCACCAGGCGCGCATCGGAGATCACGGCCAGCGTGACGCTGCCGCAGTAGCTCAGGATGCTGATGCCCATGCCCAGCTCCGTGCCCGGGTGCGGCACCCAGAACATCACGCGCTCGATCGGCACGCCGGCCAGGTGCAGCGGCTCGGTCGCGCCGGCCACGTTGGTCATGACCACGCTCGCCTTGCTCTGGAACATCTGCCCAGCGATGTCTTCGACCGTCTTGGGAACGCGGCCCAGCACGTTGAACAGCATCAGCGCGGCCAGCGGCTCGGGCGATTGCTTCAGCGCGTCCATGTTGGCCTTGGTCGCCAGCACGCGCTGCAGCCGCTGCCGGCTGCGAATGGCGAGATCCAGCAGCACGACGCCGAAGTGGTTGCCGAGCTCGTTGGCGCGCTCGGGCGGGCGCAGGTCCACCGGCACCATCGCGCGCACGTCATGCGGTCCACGTCAGCGCCGCGCCGGCGCAGATAGGTACGCAGGGCGCCGGTCATGCCGGCGACCAGCACGTCGTTGATCTTGGCGCCCAGCGGCGCGCCGATCGCCTTCACGTCGGCGAGCGCCACCGGCGTGGACCATGCGACGCGCTTCTTGCAGCCCGAACTCGCCTTTCATCGGCGAGGGCGGGTCGTCCGTGCGCAGCAGTTCGCCGGCCAGCATGCCGGCGCCGGCCAGCAGGAACCCGGCCTTGCGCAGCGTCTCCTGCGGGTGCGAGGCGGCCTCGACCGTCGCGATCGACGGTTGCACTGAGCGCGCCGCGCAGTTGCCCGACTGAACGCTGCGCGGTGTCCAGCACCGGCGCGAGCAGTTGCTCGAACGCGCCCGGCTCGGCCGTGGCCGGCGCTTCTTCACCAGGCTCGAAGTCGGTCTCGGTGCCGAAGAGCGTCTGCGCGACCAGGTTGTTGGCGGTGCCGTCGCCCAGGCAGTGATGCATGCGCGTGATCAGCGCGCTGCCGCCGCCGACGCCATCGACGACGTGCACTTCCCACAGCGGGCGCGCGTGGTCCAGCGGCGTGCTGGCGAGGTCGCTGATCAGGTCGGCCAGCGCAGCGTCATCGCCCGGCGGGGGCAGCGCCACGTGATGCATCTGCTGCTCGACCGAGAAATCCGGCATCGCCTCCCAGTGCGGCGTGGCGTACGGCAGGCCGCGCTCGACCACGCGCTGGCTGAAGCGCTCGAAGCGCGGCAGCCGCTGCTTGTAGAGGCGCTTGACCGCGTCGAAGTCGACCGGCGTGCGGGTCAGCATGATGCTGGTGATCACTGCCGTGTTGACGGGCCCGTCCATGTGGAACCACGCGGCATCCCCGGGGGACATGGGCTTGAGTTTCATCGGGACCTCCTTGCAGGGACGTTCGGCGCCAAGTGGTGCAAAGCCGAGCTGCCTGAGGCCCATCCTAGCGAGTGCCCGGCGGCGCGTTTTGATCCGGCACACACATCGTCGCGGCTGGGGCGCGGGGGAGATTCCGACGCGCCGCCCGGCTCGCGGATTAGCGCGTGGAAGCGCGTGATGTTGCGGGTTCCGGTCACTTTCATCGAGGTGGCGTCGCCGCCGAGGTTGATCGCATGGCCGCCGGAGCCGGCGGTCTTGCGGCAGATCGAGCTATGGGCGCTGCGCCAACAAGGTCTCGGCCTCTGCCAGCAGAACTGGCACTTCCTCCTCGATCGTGCTCCAGACAATGCGGTGATCGATCAGGTCGTAGCCGTGAATGAGGACGTTTCGAAAGTCGATGATCCGCCGATGTTTGCTGATGCGGGCCGCCGTCTCCGGATCGTGCTGGGCCAGGCGAGTCATAGCTTCGCCGATGATCTCGAAGTTCCGCTCGATGGCTTGTCGCAGCAAACGATCTCGCCGATAGTCTTCCAGCGTCTTGCCCTGCGCGACCTCGCGGATGAATGCGGCCGCGTCGCGAACATCCTCAAGTAGCTTCGGCGCCTTCGGCTGCATACACGAGCTGGCGCGTTTCGTTGACCGCCTGGATGAAGTAGGGGTTCCGCAGCGCGCCGACGGTTACGAGATCGACACTACGGCCAAAGAGCGCCTCAAGAGACTCTTTGAGGCCGAAGTAGCGGTCAAACAGGCGCGCGGGGTCGGCGTCGAATTCGAGCAGGAAGTCAAGATCGCTGCCTTGCGGATCGAATCCGCTAGTCGTTGCGGAGCCGAACAACTCGAGCCGACGCACGCCGTAGCGCCGGCAGATCTCTGCCAGCGCTGCGGCTTTGGATTCAATAATGTCGTGCATGGCTCGCTCTTGGCTTCATTATGCCGCCGACCTGTAGTCAGTTGGCGGTCAGCTGTCTTGATCCTGGCACGCGTCAAGCCGCAAGAGTCGATCGAATTCGCTGCTTCCGCGCCGTCGATTTCGACGCCAGCAGCCCTTGCCGGACATGCCACTCGCGCAGTGACTCCGCGGGCCAGCCTTCGCAGTGCACATGGCCTTCGCCGGTCGGCACGTCGATCCAGTCGGGAGGTTTTCGTCGAGCTTGACTTTCTTGAATCGACGGGGCGGCGGGCATGGGCAGATCCTCTTCGGCCGACGCGGCTGCGAAAGCGATGACGGCTCGCACCGCAGCTTCATCCAGGGTCGGGAACTCCCGAACGATGGCTTCGGCGCTCAGGCCATATCTACGGTCTCTGCGTCCACTGCTTGAAGCGGCGTGCGAGTCCATGAGCGAGGTCTTCGCCAGAACGTCGAGTTGCGTGTGCGCTGGCGAACAGACGTCACGCCCCGCGTCGTTTACACGTTAACAATTAGTGGACGCTGTCTGGGTACCGACAGCACCAGTGCGTGCGAGCAGGTCTCTGGAAAAACGAACGCTTCCGGCGACCCGGGCACACCATTTGCTGGCATTCCATGACCCAACGGAGATTGCCATGAACAAAACCTTGCTAGGCAGATTGCTCATTCTCAGCATTGCTGTCGCCTCTACCGTATCAACGCCATTTGCCGCTGCCCAGTCGATCCAAGAGGGACGCACTTCACAGGACCGCCGCTATGTCGCCGGTGGCATCGGTCTGGACGATTCCGAGCAAATGAAGGCAATGGCCCGCGATTTCCCGTTGTCGGTAACTGTGGCGGCAAAAACGGGTGCGTATCTGGCCGATTCGCACATCAGGATCCAGGATGCGAAGGGACAGATGATCCTCGATACGCAACTGAAATCGCCTTACCTGTTGGTCGACCTGGCCCCGGGAAAATACAACGTGGAGGCCACGCTCCAAGGGAAGTCGCAGCAACGGAGTGTCGACCTCGCCGCGAACATGCCCGCCAAGATCGTGTTCAGCTTCGACGTCCCGGTTAACCAGGAGCCCCAAAAGGCGCCGACCAACTAATTGCTTGACCTGGCGCAGCATCGCCGGCCGATGTAGGCGGCCTCCTCCTCAAGGTTGCGCAACGCCGTGCGCAGCCACCTAACCCGCATTGATCTTCCACTTCTTTGCGAGAGTGGCGACGTCCTTATCCGAAGCGAAGTCGCCCGCGTTGGCTTCCTTCAGCGCCGCCCGGATTTCTGCAATCTGCCATTCGTTGTTCTCGACAAACTCGCGGATCGCTTCGGCCGCCAGAAACGACTTGCTGCGCTGGGTCGACTCGGCCAGCCGATCACAGCACGCAGTCGACCCTCGCTGCGCTGACCCTCGCTGCGCGACAGCCATCGCTCCGGTGCGGTCCACGAGCAATCCGCAAAGCCGCTACGGCGCAGTTTGCGGGCGCGCCGGCGATTGACTTTCGTTTTGCTTCGCTCGTAGGATCGCTGGCTCGGACCCGTCCGATAAGAAGAAGATCCACAAGAAAACAGCGAAGGAGACGCAATGCGGAGACACCGACTGTCACTTTTCTTTGCGGCAATGGCTGCGGCGTTGGCCGTCGCCTCGACGGCGCACGCCGATATGGACGCGGCCAAGCGCTGGGTTGACAAGGAATTCCAGCCCTCGACCCTCACCAAGGAACAGCAGCTCAAGGAGATGGAGTGGTTCATCAACGCGGCCAAGCCGTTCAAGGGCATGGAAATCAACGTGCTGTCGGAGACGATCCCGACGCACGAGTATGAATCCAAGACCCTGGCCAAGGCGTTCGAGGAAATCACCGGCATCAAGGTCAACCACCAGCTGCTCGGTGAAGGCGAGGTCGTGCAGGCGGTGCAGACGCAGATGCAGACCAACCGCAATCTGTACGACGCCTATATCAACGACTCGGACCTGATCGGCACCCACTCGCGGCTGCAGTCGGCAGTGAACCTCACCGACTGGATGGCGGGCGAAGGCAAGGACGTCACGCTGCCGACGCTGGACGTCAAGGACTTCATCGGCATTTCGTTCACGACCGGCCCGGACGGCAAGATCTGGCAGCTGCCCGACCAGCAGTTCGCCAACCTGTACTGGTTCCGCTACGACTGGTTCAAGCGGCCCGACCTGCGCAAGGCGTTCAAGGACAAGTACGGCTACGAGCTCGGCGTGCCGGTCAACTGGTCGGCGTATGAAGACATCGCCGAATTCTTCAGCGTGCAGGTCAAGCAGATCGACGGCAAGCGCATCTACGGCCACATGGACTACGGCAAGCGCGCGCCGGACCTCGGCTGGCGCATGACCGATGCCTGGCTCTCGATGGCGGGGGCGAGCTCGAAGGGACTGCCCAACGGCCGCCCGATCGACGAGTGGGGCATCCGGATGGAAATCGGTTCGTGCAACCCGTCCGGCGCGTCGGTTTCGCGCGGCGGGGAGACCAACGGCCCGGCCTCGGTGTACGCGATCCGCATGTGGGACGAATGGCTGCGCAAGTACGCGCCGCCGGGGGCGGCCGACTACGACTTCTACCAGTCGCTGCCGGCACTGTCGCAGGGCAACGTGGCGCAGCAGATCTTCTGGTACACGGCCTTCACGTCGGAGATGGTCAAGTCCAGCAAGGAAGGCAACAACACGGCTGACGACAAGGGCATGCCGCTATGGCGGATGGCGCCGTCGCCCAAGGGTCCGTACTGGGAAGAAGGCATGAAGCTCGGTTACCAGGACGCCGGCTCGTGGACGCTGTTCAGGTCCACGCCGCTCGACCGCCGCAAGGCTGCGTGGCTGTACGCGCAGTTCGTGGTGTCGAAAACGGTGGACGTGAAGAAGAGCCACGTCGGACTGACTTTCATCCGCGACAGCACGGTGCGGCACCAGTCGTTTACCGAGCGCTCGCCCAAGCTCGGTGGCCTGGTCGAGTTCTACCGCTCGCCGGACCGCGTGATGTGGACGCCGACCGGCATCAACGTGCCGGACTATCCCGAAGCTCGCGCAACTGTGGTGGCAGAACATCGGCGACGTGAACTCCGGTTCGTTCACGCCGCAGCAGGCGATGGACCGCCTGGCCGGGGAGATGGACGACGTCATGGCGCGTATGCAGGTGGCCGACGAGAAGGCCAAGACCTACGGCGGTTGTGGCCCGCGCCTGAACCCGAAGAAGGACCCGAAGGAATGGCTCGGCAAGCCCAACGGCCCGAAGGCGAAGCTCGCCAACGAGAAGCCGAAAGGTGTCACCGTCGACTATGACGAGCTGATCAAGCGCTGGACGGTCAAGAAATAAACGTCATCGCGGAAGCCATAGGCCAGGATGCCCTTCGATCAGCGCTCGAACGGGCTCCTGGAGCGATGCGAACTCTCGCAAGACCGTGACAAGAACGAGCCGGTATCGCCCCCTAGTCCTCGGCGCTGAAATGTCCATTGAAGTGGCCAAACAACGCAATTTGGCGAGTAATCCTATTGTTTGTCAATAAGATACGGCTGCTATAGACTGGCCGCACTAGTGTCCAAGGTAGCGTCCATCAATGGCCGACTTGGGTCAATTCCAGCCGCTCTACCCCGAGGAGCGCGTTCTCGCGCCGCTACTTGAGCAAGCGGCCGCGCTCATGGCCGATTGTCATCGGCTGGGAGGCCAAGCCGGAGAGTCCATTATCAGAGCGCTACGGCCACGGCTGCGCGCAATGAACTCGTATTACACGAACAAGATCGAGGGGCAGCAGACACGCCCCGCAGACATTGAGCGCGCACTCCGCCAGGACTTCGACGCCGACGCGGCACTGGCGAGAAAGCAGCGTCTCGCAGTCGCGCACATGGACGTCGAGCAACAGCTCGAACAAACCGTGACCGCGCAAGCGCCAAGAGATCTGTTCTCCCCCGAGCTGGTCGGCGACATTCATCGTCTGCTACATGGCAAGTTGCCGAAAGTCGACCGCACTACCGAAGATGGCAAGCCGATCGTTCCCGGTGAATATCGACGCGATGATGTGACAGTCGGCCAGCACCTGGCTCCGTCGTGCAACGACATTGTGAGTCTCGTCGACGGCTGGGCTGCCCGGTATCGGGCGCTGGCGAGTGCTGAAGCCCTTGTGGTCGGCGCTGCCTGCTCTCATCACCGACTCGCGTGGATTCACCCATTCATCGATGGCAACGGACGCGTCGCGCGGCTGCACACGCATCTCGTCTTCCACTCGATGGGACTTTGCAAAGGTCTGTGGTCTCCAATGCGTGGCCTTGCTCGAACGCTGGAACAGTATTACGCAAGGCTGAACAATGCAGATTTGCCGAGAAGGAATGATCTCGATGGCCGTGGCCAGCTTTCGCAGGAAGAGCTCGTGGCCTTCGCCCGCTATTTCCTCGATATCTGCATCGACCAGGTCCGATTCATGCGTGATCGCCTCAATTTCGAGGGACTGAAGGAGCGAATACGGACGCTCCTGGTGCATCTGCAACAAGCGCCGTGGCAAATTGGCAGTGAGAAGTCGGTCGTCAAGATCGAAGCGCTCGAAGCGCTTCACTATGTCGCCATGGTCGGACCGATTGAGCGGTCGCGATTTGTTGCGATGACCGGATTGGGAGAACGAACGGGCCGCCGCGTGCTGACAAGTCTGCTCGATTACGGCGTGCTGTCAGCAGAATCGCCGAGAGGTCCAATCGCATTCGCGTTGCCCCTGGCCTCGCTCGGATATCTTTACCCGGACCTGTGGCCAGAGGCGGAGACCGAGTAGTGCGGTTGGCCCGGACCAGCGCAGAAACATGAGCCTCGCACTGAAGGATGTCGTGTTGCGCGTTGACGGGCAGACGCACATCCACGCCACCAGTGTCGAGCTCGCGCCCAAGGGCTTCAACATCCTGCTGGGAACGACACTGGCCGGCAAGACGACCTTGATGCGCCTGATGGCCGGCCTGCTCAAACCCACGGCCGGCGAGATCTGGTTCAACGGCAAGAACGTGACCGGGGTGCCCGTGCGCAAACGCCGGGTGGCGATGGTCTACCAGCAGTTCATCAACTACGGGCACTTGTCGGTGTACGACAACATCGCCTCGCCGTTGCGGGTCGCCGGCGTGAGTGCCGCGCAGACCAAGGAACGGGTCGGGCGCATCGCCGAACTGCTGCAACTTTCGCCCTTGCTCGACCGGCGCCCGGCCGAGTTGTCGGGCGGCCAGCAGCAGCGCACGGCGCTGGCACGTGCGCTGGTCAAGGACGCCGACCTCGTGCTGCTCGACGAGCCGCTCGCCAATCTCGATTACAAGTTGCGCGAGGGACTGCGGGATGAACTGCCGCGGTTGTTCGCCGACCGTGACTGCACGGTCGTGTATGCCACGACGGAACCGGCCGAGACGCTGCTGCTTGGCGGGCACACGGCCACCCTGCACGAGGGCGCGATCACCCAGTTCGGCCCGACGCAAGCTGTCTATCGCCGCCCGGCCGACCTCACAACCGCGCAGGTGTTTTCCGACCCCCCGATCAACACGGCACCGGTGGTGAAGCGCGGCGCGCGGATCGAGATCAGCAAAGTCGCGGGCTGGAAAGTCGGTGGTGAACTGGCGGCGCTGGCCGACGGTGCGTACACGCTTGGGCTGCGGCCGCATCATGTGCAGCCGGCAGCGCCCGGCGAGAGAGTGGACGCAAACGCGGGTGCGCACGTCGACCCGGTAGTCGATGGTGTGAGGGTCAGCGGGCGGGTATCGGTCGCCGAGATCAGCGGATCGGAAAGCGTGGTGCACTTCGATATGCACGGGCTCGGGTGGGTGTCGCAGTCGCACGGCGTGCACCGCTTCGCTGTCGGCGCAGCCGCCAACTTCAGGCTCGACGTCGCGCACGGCCTGTATTTCGATGCCGCCGGCCGCTGTGTGAACGCGGGCGGCAGCGCCATGGTGCCGGGGTAACGATGGCGCGCATCGGACTGAAGAACGTGCGGCACAGCTATCGCGAGCATCCGGCGAGTGATGCGGACTGGGCGGTCAAGCGCCTGGACGTCGAATGGGCCGAAGGCAGCGCCAACGCACTGCTCGGCCCGTCGGGCTGCGGCAAGACCACGCTGCTGAACATCGTTTCGGGCCTGCTGCGGCCGACCGAAGGGGCGGTCTTCTTCGATGACCGCGACGTCACCACGGCACCGGCGGATGCGCGCAACATCGCGCAGGTGTTCCAGTTCCCGGTCGTGTACGACACGATGAGTGTGTTCGATAACCTGGCATTTCCGCTGCGCAACCGCGGCGTGCCTGCCGCGCAGGTGGAAAAGCGCGTGCGGGAAATCGCCGCGCTGCTCGACCTGGAGCCGATGCTGATGCAGCGGGCGGCTGGCCTGACGGCTGACGGCAAGCAGAAGATTTCGCTCGGACGCGGACTGGTGCGCGACGACGTCAACGTGATCATGTTCGACGAACCGCTGACCGTGATCGACCCGCATCTGAAGTGGCGACTGCGCGGCAAGCTCAAGGAACTGCACCAGCGGCTGCGCCCGACGATGATCTACGTGACGCACGACCAAACCGAGGCGCTGACCTTCGCCGACCAGGTGCTGGTGATGAACGAGGGCATGGTCGTGCAGTCCGGCACGCCGGTGGAACTCTTTGAGCGGCCGCGGCATACGTTTGTTGGCCACTTCATCGGCTCGCCCGGCATGAATGTGCTGCCGGCCACTTTGGAGAACGGGATCGTTCGTTTTGCCGGCATCGTGGCCGAGATCGCCGCCCCGCTGAAGGCGCCACCGGCCGGTGCGCGGCTCGAGATCGGCGTGCGTCCGGAATTTGTCAGGTTCGCGCCAGACGGCATCCCGGTGCGGATCCTCAAGGTGGCCGACAGCGGCCGCTACCGAATCGTCGATACGTCTGCAGATGCTGAATCGTCGGCCCCGGGGACAACGACAGTCATCAAGCTGCTGGTGGCCGAGGGAACAGAGTTGCCATCGGAACGTGGTTTCGTCCGATTCGATCCGGCCTACACGCAGTTGTACGTCGACGGCTGGATCGCAGGTGAGTCGCCGTGAACAACAAGACCGTCAATCAGAAAGCCTGGTGGCTGGTCGTCCCGGTCGTCGTGCTGGTCGCGTTCAACGCAGTGATTCCGCTGATGACGGTTGTCAACTACTCGGTGCAGGAAACCTTCGGCGAGAACGTGTTCTTCTTCGAAGGCGTCAAGTGGTTCGAGCAGATCCTGCGCTCGTCGCGCTTTCACGAGTCGCTGGGGCGGTCGCTGCTGTTCACAGCAATCGTTCTCGTGATCGAGGTACCGCTCGGCGTGGCCATCGCGCTGGCGATGCCGCGCAAGGGACCCTGGGTGTCGGTGTGCCTGGTGCTGATGGCGATGCCGCTGCTGATTCCCTGGAATGTCGTCGGCGCAATGTGGAACATCCTCGCGCTGCCGGATATCGGCCTGCTCGGCCACACCTTGAATGCGATGGGAATCGACTACAACTTCACGCGCCAGCCGGTGGCTGCGTGGGCCACGCTGATCGCGATGGATGTCTGGCACTGGACCTCGCTCGTCGTGCTGCTCGCCTACGCGGGCCTGTCCGCGATTCCGGATGCCTATTACCAGGCGGCGAAAATCGACGGCGCATCGCGCTGGGCGGTGTTCCGCTACATCCAGCTGCCAAAGATGAAGCGCGTGCTGACGATCGCGATCCTGCTGCGCTTCATGGACAGCTTCATGATCTACACGGAGGCGATCGTCGTCACCGGCGGCGGGCCGGGCAATTCAACGACGGTGCTGTCGATCGACCTGGTCAAGATCGCGCTCGGCCAGTTCGACCTCGGTCCGGCGGCAGCGATGTCACTTATCTACTTCCTGATCATCCTGCTGCTGTCGTGGATCTTCTACACCGTGATGACCAAGGACGAGGCGTGAAATGACCATGCGGCGCCTCGCCTGGCTCGTGCCTGCGCTGTATATCGTGTTCGTGCTGCTGCCGATCTACTGGCTGCTGAACATGTCGTTCAAGAACACCAACGAGATCCTCGGGTCGTTCACGCTGTGGCCGCAGGAATTCACGCTGGAGAACTACCGCAAGATCTTCACCGATCCGACCTGGTATCGCGGCTACCTGAATTCGATCAGCTACGTCGTCATCAACACGGTGCTGTCGGTTACGGTGGCTCTGCCTGCCGCGTATGCGTTTTCGCGCTACCGATTCCTCGGCGACAAGCACCTGTTCTTCTGGTTGCTGACCAATCGCATGGCGCCGCCCGCCGTGTTCGCGCTGCCGTTCTTCCAGCTGTATTCGGCGATCGGTCTCTTCGACACGCGCCTGGCGGTCGCGCTGGCGCATTGCCTGTTCAACATTCCGCTGGCGGTCTGGATCCTGGAAGGCTTCATGTCGAGTGTGCCGAAGGAACTGGACGAAACCGCGTTCGTCGACGGCTATCCGTTCTGGCGCTTTTTCATTCGCATCTTCATTCCGACGATCGCAGCCGGCATCGGCGTAGCGGCGTTTTTCTGCTTCATGTTCTCCTGGGTGGAGCTGCTGCTGGCCAAGACGCTGACGGCGGTCGAGGCCAAGCCGATCGCAGCGACGATGACGCGCACCGCGAGCACCTCGGGTTACGAGCTGGGATTGCTGGCCGCGGCGGGTGCGCTGACGATCGTGCCGGGCGCGTTCGTCATCTACTTCGTTCGCAACTACATCGCCAAGGGCTTTGCCCTCGGCCGGGTTTGACCATGACACCGACGCCTGCTGTTGGAATCGGACTCGGATGGATGGCGTGGACGTGGCAGACGGCCGCGTTCTTCATTGTCATTGGGCTGCTTTTGCTCGGCATGGCGGTGTGGGAATGGCGCGCGCCCGGCGGAGCGCCGCGGCGCGGCGTGCTGGGAATCGTCACGACACGCGGCGACCGGCTGTTCATCTCGTTGCTGTTGGCCGCCTACGTCCACCTGATCTGGCTCGCGCTGGTCCCCGCGCCGCTGTGGGGAGCGACTCTGCTGTCGGCGGGGCTTGCCGTGGCGGTGTTTCGCAAGGTCTGAGCGGACAATCTGTCGCGCGCGAAGGAGGGACCCATGCTTCCTGATCTGGACTCGGCTGCCGACGGTGAGATCGTCAAGGAGAACCTGAACGCGGTGCAGGCGATCTATTTCGCCTACATGCTCGAGCAGATGCGCATGTTCCAGGTGGTGGAGCGCATTGCGGAGCTTTATCAGCAAGGTTCGCTGCCCTTGGGCCAGGGCCCGGCTGCGGAGGCGTTGCGGCGTTATGCCTTGGCGGGCAACCGGCTCTCGTCGGCGGAGCGGGCACAACTCTATGTGCGAGTGCTCGGCGCACGAGGGGTACCGGACGCGCCGGGAGGTACCACAGGCGAGCATAGAGCCCAATCGGGAGTTCCTCTCGCTCTGGCTGCGCTTCCTGGTCGGCGTGGCGATGTACTCGCGCCAGCGCGGCGCGCAGGACTTGCTCGTTCCGCGCACTCCGGCCAACGCGGACGTGCGTCGCACGGCGCGCAGGTTGGCAACCAATGCTTCCTTGCACGGGTACGGCATCGCGCAGGTCGCGGCGAGGCTGTCTGTCGAGGTGGAGCGTATGACCAGCCTGCTGAGCGATCCGGAAATCGAGATGTCCTTCGGCGCGCGCGACATGTGGTCGGCGGTCGACCAGGTGAACCGCCTATATCTCGACGGCGCGGTCAATGTGGCGCGCTATCGCACGCAGGCACAGGCGGGCCGCGTGGTGCTGCAATGGCTGGCGGCCAACGCGGATCGACTGGGCGCGGCGGACACGACTGCTCCCGGAGGCACGCCCGGTGCCGGAGCGTCAGCCTCGAATGAAGACCTGGCCAATGCGACAGAACAGTGGCTTGGCGCGAGCGGCGTGGCGGACGAACTCATCGACGAGTATTCGCAGCCCGGGGAGTCGCCCACGCTCATTTGCCCGCCGGTTGATCTGCCCGCGATTGCACAGGACTTGTTGGGCGCCGTTGGCATGCTTGCCGGTGGATTGGCTGGCAGCGACGCGGCTGAACGACTGCGCGGCGTCGTGGCGCTGTTTCACGGCGCGGCCGGCACCGGCAAGACGCTGGCCGCGCACGTGCTCGCGGCCGCACTGTCGCGCGACATCGTCCGCGTGGACTTGTCGAGGGTGGTCAGCAGATACATTGGCGAGACCGAAAAGAACCTCGACGCAATCTTCGCCCAGGCGGAGCGAACCGGCGCGGTCCTTTTCTTCGATGAAGCCGATGCGTTGTTCGACCGACGCACCGAGGTGAAGGATTCGCACGACCGGGCTTCTCAAGGCCGCCCATCGAACCTGGACGTCGCCGCTCTGCTGAAGCGGATCGAAAGGTATGAAGGCGTGGTGGTGCTGGCCATCAACGTCCTGCCGAAAGAGATTGAGGCGGAGGCCGATGACGCTCAGTCTGACAACGACCGGCGCCGGCGCCTGCGGCAGGTGGTGCGTTTTCCGAGGTCGCGGCACTGAACGCCCTGACGGTTTGGCTCGGAAACCCGGCCGGGCATACAATCCGTTAAACATTGTTTGACGGAGATCTGATGCTCAAGACCATCGCCAAGATCGGCAACTCGCAGGGACTGATCTTCGATTCGGCGCTGCGCGAACTTACGGGCCTGCAGGAGGGCGACAAGGTCAATGTCACCGTGCACGAAGGTGGCAGCATCGTGATCACCCCGATGCGCCCGACGATTGCAGCGGCCGACGCGGCCAGGTCCGCACGCGCACTCATCAAGCGCAACGCCAAACTGTTCGAGCGCCTGTCCAAGTAGGGCGATGGTGCGCAGCCGTGCAGTGCTCCACCTCGATGTCGAGGCGGTCCTGGCCATCCACGACGAGGTCATCGCTGCCCACGGCGGTGGGCAAGGGCTGCGTGACCGCGCGCTGCTGGAATCCGCGGTCGCTGCGCCGCAGGCCACACACGGCGGCAGCCCCTTGCTCCGTGCTTCAGTCGAGATCGCCGCCGCCTACCTCTTCTACCTTTGCCGCAACCACCCGTTTGTCGACGGCAACAAGCGCACGGCGCTCGCCGCCTGCCTGGTCTTTCTGCAAGCCAACGGGCGCCTGGCAGGTGACGTGTTGTCGGGCAGCGCGGATGACTGGGAGGCGCTCGTCGTAGACATTGCTGCGTCGCGCATCGATCGCAAGGAAGCGACGCGCCGGTTGCGCCGATTGCTCAGCTAGGGTCGCTCAGAACACCGGCGAGAACGATCAAGCAGTCCTATCGCGGCTCCCGGAATACCAAGCCTGCACTAAAGGTAGACAGCCGCATCGTTGGCACCTATCTTCGGGCCCACCCCAGCGAGGAAACATGGCCCGCGTGTTCATCAGCTACCGGCGCTCCGACAGTGCGGCCCACGCGGGCCGGCTCTATGACCGGCTGCTCGCGCACTTCGGCAAGGGCTCGGTGTTCATGGACATCGACGAGATTGCGCCCGGCGAAGACTTCATCGATGTGATCAATCGCAGCTTTGACGACTGTGAGACCGTAATCGTGCTGATCGGGCCGCGCTGGCTCGCCCGGGCCGACGGCGGCAACGCCAGTCGACTTGACGACCCCGACGACCCGGTACGCATGGAGGTGGCCAATGCGCTGGAGCGCAAGTTGCGCGTGGTGCCGGTACTGGTAGCGGGTGCAACGATGCCCGGGCTGACGCAGCTACCGTCGCCACTGGCGCCACTGTCGCGCCGCAATGCCGTGGACATCAGCGACACGCGCTTCCATCGCGACGTAGATGCTTTGATCGAGGCACTCGAGCGTCCGATTCCGCAGCCAGCCAAGCCGCGCGAATCACCTGCGGCTGCCGCGGCACCACCCAGCCGGGCTCCAGAAACAGCGCCAGCACCGGCACCCGTGCCAGCGCCTGCGCCCGCTGCGGCACCTATTCCGGAGCCCACGGCTGCGACCGCGCCGAAAACCACCGCCGAGTCGGCCGCTGCGGGGAAAGCGTTCAATCCGCCGCGCCCCGTGAAGGCTGACCGAGCTGGCTTTGAATTTCCAACACCGACGACCCCGCTAGCGAAAGCGCTCGTGGCGGGCGGCCTGACGCTCGCTCTGCTCTGGATATTCGTCGTGTTGGTACCGTCCATTACTCGTCAGACCTCGCCGACCAAGCCCGCAGCTGCCGAGGAAGCGAAGGCCGAGCCGACGCCAACAAGTGTTGCAAGCACCGCGGCTGCGCCGGCCGTGCCAGCCGACGACCCTCAGAAGCGCGCTGCTGAGGCCTTTCGCAAGGGCAGGGCCTTCTTTTTCGGCGATGGCGTCAAGAAAGACGAAACGCAGGCTGCCGAGCAGTTCAAGATCGCAGCCGATCTCGGGCACGTGGGTGCGCAGGGCAGCCTTGGCTACATGTACGCGGAAGGGGTGGGCGTCAAACAGGACCTCGCTGAGGGCATCCGCCTGTTGACCATCGCGGCTGACGCGGGCGAGGAAGACGCGCAGAACAATCTCGCGGGCGCCTATGTTGAAGGCAAGGGGGTCAAGCAGAACTATGGCGAGGCCTTGCGCCTCTATCGCAAGGCCGCCGAAAAAAACTACGCGCTGGCGCAGGGCAATCTCGGCCTGATGTATGAGAACGGCTGGGGCCTGAAGCGTGACCTCACCGAAGCCCGGCGCTGGTATCAGTTGGCAGCAGCGCAGGGCGATACAGATGCGGCTGCCTCGCTCAAGCGCCTGGGTGGCAGCAGCAAGGCCGCCAATTAGCGCCGGCGGCCCAACGGCAAATTCACTTCCGCTTGCGCGGCCGCGCAGCAGTCGTTGGCGACAACAGCCCATGCCGCTGGTGCCACTCGCGCAGCGATTCCGCGGGCCAGCCCTCGCAATGCACGTGGCCCTTGCCGGCCGGCACATCGATCCAGTCGGGGGCGTAGGCGAGCGCAGCTTCTACGACTTCCGGCGGTTTAGGCAGAGGGGTGTCGATGGCCGAGGCGTGCGGGTGGATCAGCTCGGGCCAGCGCTTGTCCCACAGCCACAGCGGGCTGCCGCACTTCTTGCAGAAATGACGCCACGCCAGCGAGCGCCGGGCGCGCTGGCCCGGCTCGCGGATCAGCGCGTGAAAGCGCGTGATGTTCTTGGCTCCGGTCACCTTCATCGAGGCGGCGTCGCCGCCGAGGTTGATCGCATAGCCACCGGAGCCCGCGGTCTTGCGGCAGATCGAGCAATGGCAGTGCATGAACGGCACCGGCGAATCCGATTCGAGCGTGAAGCGCACGGCGCGGCAGTGGCAGGAGCCTTTCAGTTGCATAGGGCCTCCGCGATCGAATTCATGCTCATGGCGCTCTCCATCATGCGCCGCCACAACGTCCGGGTCGGTGGATGACAATCACATCACCGCACGAATGATCAGGCATTTCATCGTGGGTCGAGATACGTGGCGCGAAATGGAATATCCATGCTACATTTTTGAGAAAATAGAACAAACATACCGACAACAAAGATCGGTTGAAACACGGCGACACGTCCATCGTCGCACCAGGTTTCTGAAACCGCAAAGGAGACAACATGAAGCGTCGCAGATTCGTCAAGGCGTGTGCGTCCACGGTGCTCGTTTTCGCCGCGAGCATGGCGGGCACGGCATCGTCGCAGGACAAGCAGGTCTGGAAGGCCTCGGACGTTCACCCGCTCGGCTATCCGACGGTCGAGGCGATCCAGCGTATGGGCAAGAAGCTGGAGAAGGAGACCAACGGCCGCATCACGATCCAGATGTACCCGTCGATGCAGCTCGGCGGCGAGAAAGAGATGATCGAGCAGGCGCAGGTCGGCGCGCTGCAGATCGCGCGCATCTCGGTCGGCGCGATGGGCCCGGTGGTCGACGAGCTCAACGTCTTCAACCTGCCGTTCATCTTTCGCGACGAAGCGCACATGCGCAAGGTGATCGACGGCCCGATCGGGCAGGGGCTGCTCGAGAAGATCACGGCGAGCCCGCAGTCGCGGCTGGTGGTGCTCGGCTGGATGGATGCCGGCACGCGCAACGTCTACTCGAACAAGGCGGTGACCAAGCCCGAGGATCTGAAAGGCCAGAAGATCCGCATGATGGGCAACCCGCTGTTCGTCGAGACGATGAACGCGATGGGCGGCAACGGCGTCGCGATGGGCTTCAACGAGCTGTACGGCGCGCTGCAGACCGGCGTGGTCGACGGCGCCGAAAACAATCCGCCGACGCTGCTGGCGCAGAACCACTACACGGTCAGCAAGGTGTACAGCCTGACTGGGCACCTGATCATTCCCGAGATCTTCGTGTTCTCGAAGCGCAGTTGGGATCAGCTGTCCAAGAGCGACCAGGAGCTCGTGCGCAAGCTGTCGCGCGAAGCGCAACTGGAGCAGCGCCAGCTGTGGGACGCCTATGTCGGCGAGGCCGAGGTCAAGCTCAAGGCCGCCGGCGTCCAGTTCGTCCCGGCCGACAAGGCCGCGTTCTACAAGGCGACGCAACCGATTCGCGACAAGTACGGCGCCAAGTATGCCGTGCTGCTGAAGCAGATCGAAGAGACGAAGTGATCGAATCCTGACCGGCACTCGGCGCCTACCCGGCCCGCGTGCCGTTTTCATGTCGTGCTCCGGAGTAGCCGCATGACCCTGAAGGAGCGTTACCGGCAGGCGATGGAGCGGTTGTACCTGCTGTGCGTCTGCCTGTCGGGTGGCGCCCTCGTGGCCATCACGATGTTCATTCCCATCGGCGTGTTCATGCGCTACGCGATGAAGAGTCCGCTGTCCTGGCCGGAACCGGCGTCGGTGGTCCTGATGGTGATGTTCTCGTTCATCGGCGGTGCCGCGGTCTACCGCGCCAACGTGCACGTGGCCGTCGAGGCACTGCTCAATGCCGTGAATCCGGGCCTGCGCCGCCTGATGCTGTGGGGTGTGGACGCCTGCATGGCGGCCACAGCCCTGTTCATGGTCGTCTACGGCGTCCAGCTCTGCGTGATCACCCATTTCCAGACCATGGCCGAGTTTCCGTGGCTGTCGGTGGCGTATGTCTACTCGCCGATTCCCATCAGCGGCGTGATCACGCTGCTGTTCCTGATCGAACGCGTCTGGCTCGGCAGCCCGCCAAGGACATCGATCATGTACCGCGACGAGGCCACGGAGCTCGAATAGGACATGGCGGACATTCTGGTCCTGCTGGGATCGTTCACTCTCCTGTGCGCGCTGGCTGTGCCGGTGGCCTATGCACTTGGACTGGCGGCCATCATCGCGGCGTTGTGGGTCGACATTCCGCTCGAAGCCGTCATGCTCAAGATCTCGGACGGCACCGACGACTTCGCACTATTGGCGATCCCCTTCTTCGTGCTGGCCGGCGGCATCATGGCCGAGGGCGGAATGGCCACGCGCCTCATCAACCTCGCGAAGGTCTTCGTCGGAGTCATCCGCGGCGGCCTGGCGCTGGTGAACATCGTCGCCAGCACGCTGTTCGGCTGCATCTCGGGCTCTTCGGTCGCCGACACGGCGTCGATCGGCTCGGTGATGATCCCGCAGATGGTGAAGGCGGGATACCCGCGCGTATTCGCCACCAACGTCACGATCTGCGGATCAGTGCAGGCGCTGATGATTCCGCCGTCGCACAACGCCGTCATCTATTCGCTGGCAGCGGGCGGCACGATCTCGGTGGCACATCTGTTCCTGGCGGGCATCTTCCCCGGCCTGCTGTTCGGTTTGTGCCTGATCGGACTCGTGCTGTGGACGTCCCACAAGCGCGGCTATCCGAAGGGCGAGCCAGTACCGTTGAGCGCCTTGCCCAGAATGGTTATCGATGCGTTATGGGGCCTCGGCACCGTGGTGATCATCATGGGCGGCATTCTTTCCGGCATCTTCACGCCCACGGAATCCGCGGCGGTCGCCTGCGTCTACGCATTCCTGGTGACGTTCCTCGTTTATCGCGACTACAAGTGGCGCGAGTTGCCGCGCCTGGTTCACCGTGTGGTCAAGACGGTGGCGATGGTGATGCTGCTGATCGGCTTCTCGGTCGCCTTTGGCTACATGATGGCGATCATGCAGATTCCGGCCAAGGTCACGGCCTTCTTTCTGTCGATCTCCGACAACAAGTACGTGTTCCTGTTGCTGGTCAACATCCTGCTGTTGCTGCTCGGGACCTTCATGGACCTGGCGCCGATGCTGCTGATCTGCACGCCGATCTTCATGCCGGTCATCGCCAAGTTTGGAATCGATCCGGTGCACTTCGGCATGATCATGATTCTCAACCTGGGTATCGGGCTCATCACGCCGCCGGTGGGTTCGACATTGTTCGTCGGCTGCGCCATCGGCAAGGTCACGATGGAACAGGTGTCGAAGGAACTTTGGCCTTTTTACGGCGCGATGTGTTTCGCGCTCCTGCTTGTGACCTACATTCCTGCCATTTCGCTGTGGCTCCCGGGCTTGACGAAGTAAGGTATCGAATCCTGTCCTCCGTCGCGCGACGGTTTTGATGTTTCGACACGGCGTTGCCATTGCCCTTGCGTTCTCCCTGACGGCGGCTGGAGGTGCGCGCGCAGTCAATTGCGATGCGAGACAAACCGCTGGCTATCGCGTGTTGACAATGGAGAGTGGCCGCAAGGTGGCGGTCTGGTATCCGGCGGCAGCAGCCGAGCAACCGCACGCCTACACGCGCAACAACAACGGCTTCATGGGCAGTGTTGCACTGGACGCGCCGCCGGCCGCGTGCCCGCGCGTGCCGCTGGTGCTGTTCTCGCACGGCCTCGGTGCCTGCGCGCTGCAGTCGATCTTCTTCACCGAGGAGTTGGCACGGCACGGGTATGTGGTGGCGGCACCGGATCATGCAGACGCTGCCACCTGCGGCATCGGCGACGAAAGTCTCAGACTGGGCAACCTGCGAACCGACCAGTCCCTTCTCGACCCCAAGCGCTGGAACGAGCAAAGCGAGATCGGCCGCCTGCAGGACATGCGCGCGGTGATCCGCCTCGTGGCCGACGATCCGCAACTCGGCCGTATCGCAAATACTCAGCGCATCGGCGCGGTCGGGCACTCGCTCGGCGGCTACACCGCGCTCGGCATGGCTGGCGGCTGGCCGACGTGGAAGACGCCGGAGGTGAAGGCCGTGCTGGCGATGTCGCCGTACGTAGCCCCTTTCATTGCGCAACGAACGCTCGCGAAGCTGGATGTGCCGGTGATGTACCAGGGCGCGCAGTACGACTGGGGCATCACGCCAAGCCTCGAGGGCCCGCAAGGCGCTTATGCGCTTACGGCAGCGCCGAAGTACTTCGTCAAGCTCAAGGGCGGCTTGCACTTCGAATGGACCAATCTCGTCTGCATCGGCCAGGCGAGCGCGGTCGAGTGCCTGAAGGCGAAGCCCAACGCCTACCTGATCGACCTCTATGGCATCGACTTCCTCGACCGCTACCTGAAGAACAAGCCTTCACCGGCGCTTGCTGCCGGCGGTCGCGGGCTTGAAAGGTACGAATTCGAACTGCGCTGAGGTGAAAACTCGACACGCAGCATCCCGAATTTGCGCGTTGACCAGCGTTCGCGACGGGCGGATCGTTCCTGTACGGCTCGACAAGTGTCGACGCAGCAATGGCAGGAGCTTGCGATGAGCAGACGCGATTCGGATTCCCGGAGCACGCTGTCCCGCCTGTACAACATCGGTGGTGCCGACTTTGCATCGCGCTATCAGGAGGTCTTTGATCGCGCACGCGCCAGTTCGGCCGCCGCCGAGGCGCCGCAGCGGCGTGCGGTTTTCGTCAATGGCGCTCGCATCAGCGACGACGACGTCGCAGCGATGGAGCGCGCATGGAACACGGCCGTGCTCGACGGCCGCTACTGGTACGACCGGGCCAATGGCGCCTGGGGCGTCGAAGGAGGGCCGTGCACCGGCTTCATCCAGGCGGGCCTCGCGCTCGGCGGGCCTCTGAAGCCCAATGCGTCGGGCGGCGGTACCGGCGTGTTCGTCAACGGGCGCGAGCTGCATCCACAGGACGTGTTCGCGCTATCGCGCTTAATGCAGGTATGGCCGGGCCGCTATTGGGTGGACGCGGCCGGCAACTTCGGATGGGAGGGCGGCCCCGCGGTAGGCAACCTGGCAGCAGCCATGCAGATGCCGGGCGCGCAACAGGGCGGGCCGTGGACCGTCTCGAGCCGCGCCGGCACGGTCGGTGGCGACGGCGAGGGATTCCTCTTCTTCAACGACGGCAAGACCTTCTGGTCGACCTAGTTTTCACCAATGACTCCTGCGCAACTGCGGCGGCGCGAGGCGCTGATCGCCCGCAATGACGCGGCGCTCGAGCGCTGGCCGGATCGCACCGGTCCGGAGTTCACGAGCGAGATGTCGACGGTGGCCGCGGCGCTCGAAGCGCTCGCGCAGGCGACGGCTGCGAATGAGCGCGATGCGGTCGAGTGCTCGCGCACCTGGCGCTGGACCGGCAACGCCTACTTCGATCTCGGCGCAGGCAAGGATCGCGCTGCGCTCGAGCAGGCGGCGGAGGCGTATCGACGCGCCGAGGATGCGCTGGAAGCCGACGCCGAGGCCGCCGATGCAGTCGAGCGGGTCAAGCTCAACTACTGCTTCGGCAAGGCGCTGCTGCAGTTGAGCGAGGGCAAGGACCTCGGGCTCGTCACCGATGCGCGCACGCGATTGCGAGCAGCGCTTGACCTGGCGCGTGCACACATGCCGGACGGAGTCGAGAGCCTGAAGCGGGAGCTCGCGACCGCCGAGCAGATGATCGCGTTGCTGGGCGAGGTGGGCCAGATCGATCAGCGGATCGCCCAATTGAAAGGCGAGCTCAAGAATGTCGAAGCAAGGGAGCATTTGACCAGGCCGCGCTCGGCCGAACGCGCGGCCGAAGCAAGCGACATCAACTCCCTGTTCGATGTCCTCAAGCAGCAGTTCGAGAAGGAGAAGCCTGCGCTCGATCCGACACGCCAGGCGGGCCTGTCGAGTCTGATGCAGCGGCTTCAGGGCGTGGTGCAAACGGGCACGTCGGAGGGCCTGTCGCTGGAAGCAATGATGGCCAATCGCGGCCAGCTCGAAGCGCTCAAGCGCGAGCTCGAACCTCAGCTCAGGAAGCCGAGCCTGAAGGGACCGGGTGCAGCGCCGGGCTCGCACGGCGAGCGGCTGCTGGCCGCGCTGCAGGAGTTGAAGATCTTTGTCGGCGCGGCGGGCATGGCGCAGGGCAGTCCGGCCGGAATGCGCGAAGCGGCAATGGACCTGTTCGTGCGACTCGGACGGCTGACCACCTGGATCAGCGAGGCCGGCGACGACAAGGCAAGGATACAGACGGCTCGAAAGCGATCAGGCCCGCGCGCTTGCACACGAAGTGCGCCTGTACGCAACGCGACGTCATCAGCTGCTCGCGCAACCGATCTGGCCGCATGTCGAAGCCACGGTCGATGCCAACCGGGTTTTCTTTTCTGGCAGCGCACGCATGCGCAGCGGAACTGGCGGGCGCGCTCATGTTCTCCGGCCTGGAGCTCGCCGCCGAGGCACCGGTTGGAGCCGACTTTGCGACCCATCGCTGGCAGGAGCTGCAATCCTCGAACCTGGCGGTGTTCGATCTGGCCGATGCCCAGCCGCAGGTTTACTACGAGCTGGGCATCGCACTAACGATCGGCGCGCAGATCCTGCTGATCGCTGCCGACGTCACTGAAGTTCCGTTCGACATCGCGCAGAACGTCAGTCGCTACAGTCCAGGCGATGCGCTGCGCCCGTGGCTGGCCGACGAACTTCAGGCGGCGATTTACGGCTTGCAGGTCAAGGGCGGCCGGGCGTCGAGCTTGGCGGCGACGCTTGATTACGCCGAGCGACTGGCAGCCAGTGAGTCCGACAATGCGTTGCTCGGAGTCGCCCTCAAGGTGATGCGCGGCGCGGGCGACGATCCGATCAAGTTCCGCAATGCGCTGACGACGTTCAATAGCTACCTCGGCGAGCGCGAGCACGAGTTGCTGCAAACGCGCTGGCCGGGTCTGTACCCGAACCCGAGCGCGCCGCGCAGCTTCGCGGTCATGCCGTTCCGCACCGAACGCGAAGCGGCTTATGAGGTGATCGACGCCACCGCGCGGGACGCGGGCGTAGAGCCGGTGCGCGGCGACCAGTCCGAGGGACAGGAGATCATCGAATCGATCTGGCAGGAGATCTGCCGCGCGACGCACGTTACGGTCGATCTCAGCGGCTTTAATCTGAACGTCTGCCTCGAGCTGGGAATGGCCGACGCGCTCGGCCGCCCGACGCTGCTGATCGGCGAGCTATGGACCGAGCGAAAATTGGGAGCCGTTTTGCCGGGTGTTGCCAAGCGCCGCTGCCAGACCTACGCGCCGGATCCACACAGCTCGCCGCTGTTCGCGGCAGCAGTGAAGAAGTTCTTTGCGACGACCTGAACAGCAGCGCTCGCCGCCGGCTCCTCTTCAGGCCGCCGCGATCGCCACTCTCTCCCGCGCCGGCTCGTATTCCGCTTCCATTCGACTCGCAGCGACCTGCGCAAGAGACGAGTAATGCCGAGCGACCCCACGATCGGAGGCACCGCGACCCTCACGCGGGTTGATCGCGCGGCGCTTGACCTGCGCATCGAGGCCTTGGTGCAGGATCCAGTCGCAGAGATCCTGGCGTCGCTCGACCCGGACGACCTTGGCCCGCTCGCGGGGCGCAATCCAGCCTTGGCGCTGCGCCTGGCCGAAACGCAGCAGGTGGTCGAGACCCTGGCTGTCGATGCCTTCGAGGTCTCGGAAGATGATGAGCTGGTGCTCGCTCTATGTCTGTTGGATCTCTGCCCGCCGAACGTCGTGCGCGAACTCGCTGAGAAGGTCGAGACCGAACGCCAGCGCTGGATGCTCGGCGAGTACCTGCTCGGTCGCTTTCCGGACATCCTGACCGAACCCACAAGGATCCTCGGTACGAGGGCTGAAACTCAGCATGGTCCGCTGCTGGAAGTGGCGGGCTTTGTTGCGCAGGGGCAATCGCGGCCGTTGAATCTGGAACCAGTCGCGCCCGAAACCGCGCCCGAAGCGCGCGCCTCGGCTCCGATGAAGCTGTTCAGGACGGTCATCGTCCACGGAACCTTTGCAAAGTCGTTCAACTGGTGGCGCCAGCACGACGGACTGCGAAATTTCTGGGCCTACATCAAGGAGCACTGCCCGGCCCTCTACGGCACTGGACAGGAATTTAGCTGGAGCGCGGAAAATCATCATCGCGATCGCGAACAGGGGGCACGCGAGTTCATCAACTGGTGGCACACGGTCGGTGCGCCGACGCCACTGCAGGTCATCGCCCACAGCCATGGTTGCAATGTTGTCTACCTGGCCTGCACGATGGAGCCGCGCCTGCGCATCGTCAACATGGTGGCGCTCGGCGGTCCTGTGAGGATCTGGTATCCACCGACGATTGGCCGCGGCCGGATCGAGCGGATCCACAACATCTATTCGCGCTTCGACAAAGTCCAATCCGCGGGCAGCCTGGGAGGGCGGCGCGGCGAAGGGCGCACGCTCAGCGACAGCGTGAGCGTCACCAATATCCACCTGCCCTGGCAGCACCCAAGCGTCCGGGTGGAGACGGTCGGGCACGGGGACCTGCATGCGGAGACCGTCTGGCGCAATCACGGCCTCGCAAACATCACGCTACTTTGAGGCCGCGCAAGCGGCCGCGACAGCCGGGGGCCCTAGGCCAGCGTCTCGTCGAGCTCGGTGTGAACGGACTTTGCGCCTTGCCGTAGCGCGATAACGTGCTCGGCGCGGCACAGTTCCAGCTTGATGTTGGCGACGTGCTCCGGAATATGACTGCGTGCGAGAGAAAGCGCATCGGCGAGGTGCGTCGCGGCGGCGGCTGCGAGTTCGACATTGCAGCCGTCGCAGAGGCGCAGCAGCGTGCTGCCATAGGCACGATGCAGTTGCACGCGCTCGACAGCGTCGACTTCGACGATCTTGAGCAGCGTTTCCGCGATGCTGTAGGCCTCGGCCGCGCACTGCAGGCAGCGCACGTCGGCCAAGGCGCCCAGTGAAAGAAACGCATCGCCGGCACGGCTCCACGCACGCAGGCGCTCGATTGGATCGGCGCCGTCCAGATCCGCTGCCCGCGCCATGGCTGCCAACTTCCGGGCGATTGCCGTGTCGTCCGACCCGGAGGGCCAATGTGTGAACGCCCGGTCATGGTCGACACTCAGGTCGGAGCGGTAGTCGATCGAAGCGGAGCTCATCGGTGTCCCTTGGTCGGTAGGTTTGCACCCGATGTTCGGGGAGGGCTTGCGCAGTTTGCGTGCGGATTGCTTCGCAGGAGTGACCATAGCGGCGTGTAGCCGCTGTCGCATCCCCTTTATGCGATCGCGAAATCGGACTTCATAATCCGGTCGCTGCACTGCGATATCGAAGAGATGCAAGACGATTTCGGGCGACAGGCGGGAACTTCTCCCGCCATGTCACATCACCGGATGCGACTACTTGAACTGATCGGCGCCGGCCTTCGCGACGACGCCATCCTGGTCTGCGCTGACCCCCGAGACTCCGATGCCTCCGACGATCTTGCCGTCGATGATGATGGGAAGTCCGCCTTCGAACGGGGCGGCACCGCGCAGCGCAAGCACTCGCAGTCCGGCGCCGCCGCCGGCGACCGTGTCCTGATATACCTTGGTCGAACGGCGCCACATCGCCGCCGAGACGGCCTTGTCCTGTGACACGAGGACGCTGGCGGTCTGCGTATTGTCGAGGCGCTGATAGGCAACGAGCTGGCCCGCGGTGTCGACTACAGCGATGGCGACCGGCCAGCCGTTCTTGCGCGCTTCGGCGTCGGCCGCCGCAATCACTTTCCTGGCCTGGTCGAGCGTGATGTTGGGGCCGTACTGCGGAACCTGCGCCTGCGCAATCGATGCGAACAGTGCAAGCGTTGCGCCGGCGATCACAGCGCGGAATTCGAGCTTCATGTCGTCTCCTTCGTGTTGGTCTTTGTCTGCGGGGGGACCCGGGCGCTGCTGACGGTCGCGAGGGCTGACACCCTACGGCGGGCCTGTAATTCTCGCGTCGGGCCAGGCATCGTGACACGAGATCCCGCAGCTTGCGGAAGCGCCCTGGCGCAAACTGCTGCCCGGATTGCGCGATTCCACTTGTGTCTTGTCACCGTTTGAGGGGCCTATGAGCAAAGCAGCCGAAAAGATCAAGGAAGAGTTCCTGGCCCTGCTGCCGCCGACGATCTACTTCTTCGTGGTTCTTCACATCATTGCCCTGATCCGGACATTGATGACCAAAGGCACCGGCGTCACTCTCGACACGACGACCTCGGTCGCGATCGCGGCGCTGATTCTGGGTAAATCGGTGCTGATTGCGGACATGCTGCCGATCATTAACCGCTTTCCCGAGAAGCCGCTGATCTGGAACGTTGCCTGGAAGACTGTCATTTACTTCGCGATGGCGACTTTCATTCATTACCTCGAACGCCTGTACGACTTCTGGAAAGAGGCCCCCGGCTTTGCCGCCGCGAACGAGAAACTGCTGGCCGCCATCATCTGGCCGCACTTCTGGGCCGTCCAGATCCTGCTCGCCGCGCTGATCCTGACCTATTGCGTGATGAGCGAACTCGTGCGCGCGCTGGGGGCGGACCGGATGAAGGCGATGTTCTTCGGTCCCATGCCGACAGTGACTGCCAGGAAGGCCTGACCAGGCGTCGTCCTTGCCCGCGCCAAAGGCAGATCATTCGGGCAATCGATTGGGTCATTTGAATAATTCTGGTTTACCTGAACAAGACGATCGGCCAAGATTTCGGCATGAACACAGCCAGCCAGAAACTCCTTGCGGTCGGGTGCGGCGCCGGCTTCTCGGGCGACCGGGTCGATGCGCCCGGCCCGGTCGTGCGCACGCTGATCGAGCGCGGCGGGCCGGCAGTCATGATGTTCGAGATGCTGGCCGAGCGCACGCTCGCGCTGGCGCAACTGGCGAAGAAGGCCAATCCCGATTCGGGTTACGAGGTGCTGCTCGACCTCGAACTGAGGCCGATCCTGGCCGACTGCCTGCAGAACGAGATCGCGATCGTCGGCAACTTCGGCGCCGCCAATCCGCGCGCGGCCGCACACCTGATCCTGCGGCTCGCAAAGGAACTCGGCCTCGCAGCACCGCGCATCGCGGTGGTCGAGGGCGACGATCTCTCGAGCCCCGGCGGCAAGCAGATCATCCGCAGCTGCCTCGAAGGCGGATTCGACGAGCGCCGCTTCGTCTGCGCCAATGTCTACCAAGGCGCATTTCCGATCGCCGCCGCACTCAATGCCGGCGCGCAGATCGTCGTCACCGGTCGTGTGGCCGATCCCTCGCTCGCGGTCGGCCCGGCGATTGCGCACTACGGCTGGGGGGAAACCGATTGGGACAAGCTGGCTGGCGCGACGATGGCAGGCCACCTGCTCGAATGCGGAGCGCAGGTCAGCGGTGGCTACTTCGCCGATCCCGGCATGAAGGACGTACCGGACCTGCACGATGTGGGCTTTCCGATTGCCGAGATCGCGGCCGACGGCAGCTGCGTCGTGACCAAGGCCTCAAACACCGGCGGCCTCGTCGATGCGCGCACGGTCAAGGAGCAGTTGCTGTACGAGATTCATGACCCCGCTGGCTACCTGACGCCGGACGTGGTGGCCGATGCGAGCATGGCCGAGGTCACCGAAGCTCGGTCCGAACCGCGTGCGGCTGTCGGGCGTGCGGGGTCATCCGCGGACGCCGACGCTCAAGGCCAATGTGTTCTTCGACGGCGGCTGGTTCGGCGAAGCCGAGATTTCCTACGCAGGCCCGAACGCCGAGGCGCGCGCGCGGCTTGCAATGGACGTCATGCAGAAGCGCTGCGGCCGCGACCTCGTGCTGCGCTTCGACCTGATCGGCATCATGAGCGTGCTTGGCGACGACGCCAACCGCCTGCTCGCGCAGGCGCCGGTCAACGGCGCGACCGACGTGCGACTGCGCATCGCCGGCAAGCATGAAGACGTGAAGGTGATCGACCGCCTGCTGCGCGAAGTCACTGCGCTGTGGACAGGTGGTCCGGCCGGCGGCGGCGGCGTGCGTGTCAACAAGCGCCAGCGGCTGTCGCTCGCCTCGTGCCTGGTGCCGCGTGAGCAGGTGCCGGCCAGTTTTTCGTTCGTGGAGTAGGCGATGAAGCACTCCGACTCGATAGAAATGCCGCTGTACCAGCTGGCGCACGGGCGGACCGGCGACAAGGGCAACCGCTCGAACATCAGCGTGATCGCCTACGATGCGCGCCACTTCGATCTGCTGGTCGAGCAGGTGACCGAGGCGCGCGTGGCCGCGCACTTCGCCTACCGCAAGCCGACCCGGGTCACCCGCTACCTGCTGCCGAAGATCGCCGCAATGAACTTCGTGCTTGACGACGTGCTCGACGGCGGCGTCAACGATTCGCTGAACCTCGACATGCACGGCAAGGCTCTGTCGTTTCACCTGTTGACCATGACCATCAAGGTGCCTTCCAGCCTGCGCCGGCCTGAAAAAACGAAGGAGACTGCATGAAGCCTGACCTGAAGCTCGACTTGAAGCCCAATCAGAAAGTCAGGCGCGCGTTGATCGCCCTCGGCTGCGTTGCTGTCGGCACGCTCGGAGCGCTGGCCGCGCCCGCCTTTGCGCAGGCTGACTATCCGAAAGGCCCGGTCAAGATGCTGGTGCCGTTTCCGCCGGGCAGCGCGACCGACCTGGCGGCGCGCCTGATCGGACAGCAATTGCAGACCTCGCTCGGCAAGGCCTTCGTGGTCGAGAACCGACCGGGTGGCCAGGGCACGATCGCCGGTAACGAAGCCGCGCGTGCCGCGCCGGATGGCTACACGCTGCTGTTCTCATCGAACACGGCGCTTGCTTCAAACGTCGCGCTGGTGCGCAAGATGCCGTATGACCCGCTCAAGGACTTCGCGCCGGTCGCCGGCATCGGCGACATCTGCCTGGTGCTGATGGTCAAGCCGGAGTTTCCGGCCAAGGACCTCAAGGAGTTCATCGCTTATATCAAGCAGCGCCCGGGCAAGATCTCGGCGGGCTACGGCTCGTCGAGTTCTCAGATCAGCATCTCGATGTTGAACAAGATGGGTGGGCTCGACGTGCTGCCGGTGCCGTACAAGGGAATTCCGCTCGCCGTCAACGATGTACTCGGCGGCCAGGTGCAGTTCACTTTCGTCGACCTCGGCAACGCGCTCGCGCAGGCCAAGGGCGGAACGCTGCGGCCGATCGCCATCACGGCCGGCAAGCGCAATCCGCTGGTGCCAACCTGGCCGACACTGGCTGAGGTGCTGCCGGGCTATGACATCACGGCCTGGTTCGCGATCGTCGCGCCGGCCGGCACGCCGAAAGAAATCGTCGACAAGCTGCAGGTCGCGACCACCAAAGCGCTCGGCCAGGCCGAAGTCAAGGAAAAGCTCGCGACGATCGGCATCGCGCCAATGCCGATGACGCCCGAGGAATTGCGCAAGTTCATGACGTCCGAAATCTCGAAATGGATCCGGCTTGCGAAGGACGCAGGCATCGAGCCGGAATAAGCTCTCTGCCGAAGCTAGCGTTGAGCCAAACCATCAGGTGAGTCGATGAACAAAGCCAAAGTCATGCTGGTGACCGGCGCCAGTCGCGGAATCGGCGCCGAAATCGCCCGGCTCGCCGGCCGCTCCGGTTACCGGGTCGGCGTCAACTTTCACCGCAGCGATGCGGCGGCGCGCGACGTGGTCGAGCAGATCAGGAAGGCGGGCAGCGAAGCGGTTGCCTTGCAGGCCGATGTCGGCCGCCTCGACCAGGTGCAGCGCATGTTCCGGGAACTCGACAAGGCCTTCGGTGCGCTCGATGTGCTGATCAACAACGCCGGCTTGCTGATGAAGTTCCGGGTTGACGAGACCGAGGAGGCAGAACTCGAGGACGCCTTCAGCGCCAATGTCTTCAGCGTTTTCTACTGCTCACGCGAAGCAGTGCGGCGCATGTCGACCCGCCACGGCGGCAAGGGCGGCGCGATCGTCAACATGTCGTCGGTCGCGGCTCGGCTCGGCGGGCTTGGCGGCGGCGCGGCGTACGCGGCGACCAAGGGCGCGCTCGACTCGTTCACGCTGGCGCTGGCGAAGGAGGTCGGAGTCGAGGGCATCCGCGTCAATGCGATGCGGCCTGGGTTGATTGCCACCGAAATCCATGAAATACACGGCGGGCTGGCGCAGATGGAACAGCTCGCGAAGACCGTTCCGCTCGGACGCTCGGGCAGCGCTGCGGAAGTCGCCGAAGCTGCGCTGTGGCTGGCTTCGGATGCAGCCTCGTACGTGCACGGCGCCGTACTCGATGTATCTGGCGGCCGCTGAGCTGGCGGTCGCCACGCCTGAGCGCAAGTGTTACCCCTACAGACGCAGCCGTTCCAGCAGCCAGACCGCTTCTAGCGTGGGCGCGCTGCGATTGCGCTGCGCAATTCCCGCAGCTTGGCCTTCAGCACGGCCGCATGGTCCGGGCCGATGCGAATCATCGCCTTCTGTCCGGCGGATAGTGCCTCGAGCTCCGGGTCGGCGTACTGATACAGCACCTTCGGCTGCACCAGGGCAATTGGTGCCTTCACCTCCGGCGTTGCCAGCAGATGGTCGATCACCGCGACCAGGCGATCGTTGAAGTAGCCGTCGGGATAGCCAAGCTCGCGATAGGCCTGCTGGAACAGCGGATAGAAGCGCACGTAGACAGCGACCAGCCGCCGGGTGTCGACCGCATCGACGACGGCGATGACCGGCGCATAGCGGGCCGAGTTGTCAGGGGCGATGACAACGGAGTCGCCAAGCTTGCTGGTGGAAAAGGCGCCGGGCACGGGACGCACCGGCTGCAGGCGCGCAGCGACCTTGTCACGCGGCAGATTGTCGACCGTCGCCACGATGTGCCGGATCAGGCTGGTCGGCTGCACAAACTCGGGCAGCTGTTTGCCCTTGAAGAGTGGCGCCAGGGCGTCGCGCAGAGCTGAATCGCTGGCATCGAGACTGACCTGCGGCGGCGTGCTGTCCGCTTCTTGCAATCGCTCGATCGGATGCTCGATCGTCGGCGTCGCGGGCGCGGGAGTTGGCGCCGGTGGAGCCTCGGCCACGGGAGGCGGGGGCGGAGCCGGCGCCCTGCTTTCCTGCCAGCGCAGCACGCCCCAGATCAGACCCGCGGCCAGCACCAGCGCCCCGGCCGCCCACGCAATGGTTCTCATCATCGTCTTGTCCCTCGACGGCTCGATCTACGCAAGGTGAGACCGCGCGTGCGCGACCTTCGTTCCGTCGCGTTCAGGGAGCCGAATCCCCAAGCGCGCTTTCCAACACACGCACCACATGCATCGCTTCGCGCAAACCGATCGCGCGCGTGCCATCCGCAATCTGGTGGCGGCAACTGGTGCCGTCAGCGACGATCAATGTATCTGCCTCGGCCTGCCGCACAGCCGGCAGCAGCGAAAGCTCGGCCATCTTCATCGAGATGTCGACATGCGCGGCCTCGTAGCCGAAGCTGCCCGCCATCCCGCAGCAGCTTGACTCGATGACGTCGACCGCCAGATCGGGAATCAGCTTGAGCACCGTGACCGCAGGGTTCAGCGCATCGAAGGCCTTCTGATGGCAGTGGCCGTGCACGAGCGCGCGCCGGTGCGCGATGCGCTTAAGCGGCAACTGCAGGCGCCCCGCGCCGTGTTCGCGCGCCAGGAATTCCTCGATCAGCAGCGCGCGTTCGGCAAGGCGCTGTGCCGGCTCGCCGAGCCCCATGACGAGGAACTCGTCACGCAAGGTCAGCAGGCACGAGGGTTCGAGCCCGACGATCGTTGCGCCGGCCGCCACATGCGGGGCGAGTGCGGCGAGCATGCGCCGCGCTTCACGCTTCGCACTGTCCACCAGACCAGCCGACAGATAGGTGCGGCCGCAACACAGTGGCCGCGCCGGCTCGGCGTCCGTGCTGGCAGCGCGCGCGATCGCGATCTTGAGTCCTGCGGCGCGCAGCACACCAAGCGCGGCGTGCGCGTTTTCGGGCTCGTGGTAGTTGCTGAAGGTGTCGACGAACAACACGACCTCGGGGGCCTTGTCGCCGGTCTGCGCGGCCGCGCTGCGCAGGAAGGTGTCGCTGCGCCAGCGCGGCAGTGTGCGTTGCGCGGAAAGCCCCATCCACTTTTCCGAGAGTCGCGTCGCGATAGGCAGGGTGTCGCGCAGGTTGGCGAGCCAGGGAAAGCGCGCCGCCCACGGCGCCCAGCGCGGCAGCTGCGCGATCGCGCGCTCCTTGAACGACAGGCCGTGCCTGCGTTGCCATTGATACTGGAACTCGATCTTCATCTTCGCCATGTCGACGCCGGTCGGGCAGTCGCGGCGACAGCCCTTGCAGCTGACGCAGAGGTCGAGCGCTTCGCGCACAGTCTCGCTCGCGAAGTTGCTCCCATGCTCGCCCCCAAGTTCACCATTCAGCTGCCCAGCCAGCGCAAGGCGCAGCGTGTTGGCGCGGCCGCGCGTCAGGTGCTGCTCGTCGCGCGTGACGCGGTAGCTCGGACACATGGTGCCGGCGTCGAACTTGCGGCAGTGGCCGTTGTTGTTGCACATCTCCACGGCCTTGCCGAAGCCGCGCGCCGGATCACCGCCGGTGCCGGGTGGGCTCAGCGTGTCGGCCACCGGGTCGTTCTGAACATCCCAGGCCGACCAGTCGAGCGCGGTATCGAGCGCCTGCGTCCGATAGCCGGGCGGATAGCGGAACAGCTGCGCATCGTCCATCTTCGACGGGTGGACGATTTTGCCGGGATTCATCAGGCCGTCCGGATCGAACAGGCGCTTGACGAGCTCGAACGCACGTGTCAGGCGCGGGCCGAACTGCCAGGCGACCCATTCGCTGCGCACCAGGCCATCGCCGTGCTCGCCGGAGTAGGCGCCCTTGTACTGGCGCACGATAGCGGAAGCTTCCTCGGCGATTGCGCGCATCTTGGCGGCACCATCGCGACGCATGTCGAGGATCGGCCGCACATGCAGCGTTCCAACCGAGGCGTGTGCGTACCAGGTGCCGCGCGTGCCGTGCTTCGCGAACACCCGGGTCAGACGATCGACGTAGTCAGCCAGGTGCTCGAGCGGCACCGCGCAATCCTCGATGAAGGACACCGGCTTGCCGTCGCCCTTCATGCTCATCATGATGTTCAGCCCCGCCTTGCGCACTTCCCACAGCGCCTTCTGCGGCGCCGGCTCGGTCATGCGCACGACCTGGCCCGGCAGGCCGAGGTCAGCGATCAGCTCGACCAGGGCCTCGAGCTGGCGGCGCGGCCCCAGTGCATCGGCTCCGCTGAACTCGATCAAAAGAATCGCCTGCGGTTCACCGACCACCGCGGCGTCGATCACCGGTCGGAATACCGGGTTGCCACGCGCAAGTTCGATCATCGTGCGGTCGACCAGCTCGACCGCCGATGGCCCCAGCTTCACGATGTGCTGCGCGCATTGCATCGCGCGGTAAAGCTTGGGAAAACTGACGACTCCGAGCGTGCGATGCGCGGGCAGAGGCGCGAGTTGCAGGGTCAGCGCGCGCGTCCACGCCAGCGTGCCTTCGCTGCCGACCAGCAGGTGCGCGAGGTTGACGCTGCCGTCGGCGGTGTAGGGGCGTTCGCTTTGCGGGTGATAGACATCGAGGTTGTAGCCGCCGACCCGCCGCATGACTTTCGGCACGCGCGCTTCGATCTCGTCGCGTTCGCGTGTGGCGATCGCGCGCAGGCCTTCGAGCAGTTCGCGCACGCGCGGAGCGCGCATGTCCATCTCGGCTTCCGGCCCGAACCAGGCATCGGTGCCGTCAGCCAGCAGCGCGTCGATCGCGACCACGTTGTGCACCATGTTGCCGTAGGCGATCGAGCGCGAGCCGCAGGAGTTGTTACCGGCCATTCCGCCCAGGGTCGCCTGCGCCGAGGTGCTGACGTCGACCGGGAACCACAGGCCGTGCGGCTTCAGCCAGGCATTTAGCGCATCGAGCACGATGCCGGGTTCGACGTTTACCGTCATCGCCGCCTTGTCGAAGCTGACGACATGGTTCAACGACTTCGAGTGATCGATGACGAGCGCGGCGCCGACGGTCTGGCCGCACTGCGAGCTGCCGGCGCCGCGCGGCAATACCGGCACACGCAGCTCGCGGCAAAGCTCCAGTGCGATGGCGACATCGTCTTCATTGGCCGGCACCAGCACGCCGACCGGTTCGACCTGGTAGATCGATGCATCGGTCGAGTAACGGCCGCGCGACGCGCGATCGAACAGCACGTCGCCCTGGACTACCCGCCGCAGGCGCGCTGCCAGCTCATGCTCGGCTTTCGGCCGGTAGATGATCGGTTGGACGTCAGTGAGCTGAGCAGTCGGGCGGCTGAGAGCCGGACGGCTGCTCCTGCGGCGCGTTCATGCAAAGCAATATAACCGCGCTGCGCACGGTCTCCATGCCTTGGGAACCATGTTCGCGTTACGATGGACCGCTCCACCGCGGCTCATGCCGCGCCGCTACCGAGGCACAACCATGCTCGAGCTCGACAGTCATCCATCGGGACGCCACTTCCTGCAGATCCCCGGACCGACCAACGTGCCGGATCGCGTGCTGCGCGCGATCGACCAGGCAACGATCGATCATCGCGGCCCGGAGTTCGCGGTGCTCGGCAAGGCAGTTCTGGCGGGCATGAAGAAGGTGTTCCAGACGCAAGGCGAGGTCGTCATCTATCCGGCGTCCGGCACCGGCGCCTGGGAAGCCGCGCTCGCCAACACCCTGTCGCCGGGCGACCGCGTGCTGATGGCCGAGACCGGTCATTTCGCCACGCTGTGGAAGAAGCTCGCCGAACGGCTTCGACTGAAGGTCGACTTCCTGCCCGGCGACTGGCGCCAGGGCGTGGACTCGGCCGAAATCGAGAAGCGCCTGCGCGCCGATAGCGCGCATGCAATCAAGGCGGTCTGCGTCGTGCACAACGAAACCTCGACCGGGGTGACGACGCGCATCGCACCGATCCGCGTCGCGATCGATCGCGCCGGCCATCCAGCGCTGCTGATGGTCGACACGATTTCTTCGCTCGCCTCGATCGACTACCGGCACGATGAATGGGGCGTCGACGTGACGGTCGGCGGCTCGCAGAAAGGCCTGATGCTGCCGCCGGGACTGTCGTTCAACGCGATCAGCGCCAAGGCCCTGGCGGCGGCGACGAATGCGAAGCTGCCGCGCTCCTACTGGGACTGGAAGGAGATGCTGGCGGCCAACGTGAACGGCTACTTCCCGTACACGCCGGCGACCAACCTGCTGTACGGCCTGCACGAAGCGCTCGAGATGCTGTTCGCCGAAGGCCTGCCGCAGGTGTTCGCGCGGCACGATCGGCACGCCGAGGCCACCCGCCGCGCGGTGCGCGCCTGGGGGCTCGAAATCCTCTGCGTGAACCCGGCCGAATACAGCTCGTCACTGACCGCGATCCTGCTGCCCGAGGGGCATAACGCCGACGCCTTCCGCAAGATCGTGCTCGAACGCTTCGACATGTCGCTTGGGCAGGGACTGGGCAAGGTGAGCGGCAAGATTTTCCGCATCGGCCATCTGGGCTTCTTCAACGACCTGATGCTGTGTGGCACGCTCGCCGGCGTGGAAATGGGACTGGGGCTGGCCGCAGTGCCGCATCGCAAGGGCGGTGTCGACGCGGCTATGGCTTACCTTGCAGAAGCTTCTGTCGCCACGCTCGCGCACGCGGCCTGAACGAACATCAAACAGCGCGGCGTGCGAGTCCGAACGCGCCGTGCCCTGGATACAACGGACACCTCAAGGAGACACGAATGACACCGGACTTCGCAACACCTCGCCGTAGGCTGCTCCGCGTTGCCGTCGCCGCCGCCGTTTCCGGCGGATTCCTGCTTGCGGCCGGACCCGCGATCGCACAGACCGAGATCAAGTTCGGCCATGTCGGTGAGCCGGGGTCGCTCTTCGCCGCGTCGGCCGAGGAATTCGCCAAGCGCGCCAACGCCAAGCTCGGCGACAAGGCCAAGGTCGTCGTGTTCGGTTCGAGCCAGCTGGGCGGCGACAAGGAGCTGCTGCAGAAGTTGAAGCTGGGCACTGTCGACATGGCGCTGCCGTCGACCGTGATGTCTTCGGAGGCAGATCTGTTCGGCGTGTTCGAGATGCCTTATCTGGTCAAGGACCGCAAGCACATGGGCCGCATCGAAAAAGAGGTCTTCTGGGCAAAGCTCGCTCCTGAGGCCGAGAAGAAGGGCCTGAAGGTGATCGCGGTCTGGGAGAACGGCTACCGCCACATCACGAACAGCAAGCGTCCGATCAATACGCCGGCCGACCTGCAGGGCATCAAGCTGCGCGTGCCCGAGGGCAAGTGGCGCGTGAAGATGTTCCAGACCTATGGCGCCAACCCGTCACCGATGAAGTTCTCCGAGGTCTTCGCCGCGCTGCAGACCGGAGTGATGGACGGGCAGGAGAACCCGTTCACGCAGATCTACAGCGCCAAGTTCCAGGAGGTGCAGAAGTACCTGTCGTTGACCGGGCACGTGTACACGCCCGCGTACGTGACCGTCGGCTCGAAGAAGTGGGAGACACTGCCGGCCGACGTGCGCAAGATCCTCGAGGACACCGCGAAGGAGACGCAGGCCTTCGTCTACGAGAAGGCCGCGAAGGATGATGAGGACCTGCTCGGCAAGATCAAGGCCGCCGGGGTCGCGGTGAACACGCCGAACAAGGACGCGTTCGTCGCTGCGTCCAAGCCCGTCTACGAGGAGTTCGCCAAGGAGGTACCGGGCTCGAAGGAGGTCATCGACAGCGCCATCGCGCTCGGCAAGTAGGAGATGACTTTCCGGTCGTTCCGCCGGGGATACGAGCGTTTCCTCGAGTGGATCTGCATCGCGCTCATGATCGCGCTCGCCGCCGAGGTGACGGCGGGCGTGGTCTTCCGCTATTCCGGCCACTCGCTCGTCTGGTATGACGAGGTCGCCACCATCCTCCTCGCCTGGGTGACGTTCTACGGCTCGGCGCTGGCAGTCCTCAAGCACGCGCACATGGGCGTACCCGAAATCGTGAGGATGCTGCCGCCCGGCCCGCGGGTCGCCGCCGCCGTCCTCGCGCAGTTGTGCACGCTTGCCTTCTTCGTGCTGCTCGCCTGGGTGGGCTATTCAATCCTCGACGTCCTTGCGGCGGACCAGCTCGTTTCGCTGCCGCAGGTCTCGGTGGCTTACGCGATGTCGGCGATCCCGATCGGCGCCGTCCTGTTCGTGGTGGGCCAACTGCTGGTGTTTCCCGAGGCGCTGCGCGAAGCGCGTGGTGAAGTGATGCGCGCGGAGGAGTCTGCATGATCGGCTTCCTCGTCCTGGTCTGCGTGGTCGTGCTGGTGCTGATCAACGTTCCGATTGCCGTGTCGCTTTGCATCGCGTCGGTCGTTGCAATGCTCGCGACCCAGGGTATCGCGAGCCTGCCCAACGTCCCGCTCGCGCTCTATCAGGGCGCGACCAGCTTTCCGCTGATCGCGATCCCGCTCTTCATCCTCGCCGCCGCCATCATGAACACCTCGGGGATCTCGCACCGGCTGATCGATTTCTGCCAGGCGCTCGTCGGCTGGATGAGAGGCGCTCTCGCCCAGGTGAACGTGCTCAGCCACATGTTCTTCGCGGAGATCTCGGGCTCGGCGGTTGCCGGTGTGGCCGCCACCGCATCGATCATCATGCCGGCCATGAAGAAGCGCGGCTATCCGGGCCCCTTCACGGCCGCGGTGACCTCCTCCACGGCCACGCTCGCGATCATCATCCCGCCGTCGATCCCGATGATCCTGTACGCGGTCATGGCGGGCACGTCGGTGGTGCAGATGTTCGTTGCCGGCATCGTGCCCGGCCTGCTTGCAGCGTTCGGCTTCATGGGCCTGTGCTACTGGTACGCGGTTAGGCACAACTGGCCGGTGGAGGAAATCTTCCAGTGGGGCAAGCTGTGGCGCGCCTTCAAGGAAGCGTTCTGGGCGCTCACGCTGCCGATCATCATCCTCGGGGGCATCTTCGGCGGCGTGGTCACGGCGACTGAAGGCGCGGCACTTGCTGTCGTCGCGGCTCTCTTGGTGGGCGGCCTGGTCTATCGCGAGCTCGACTGGGCGCGGCTGCGGGCGGCGATCATCGACGGGACGGTGCAGACCGGCACCGTAATGCTGCTAGTCGCCGCCTCGGCCCTGCTCGGCCTCTACCTCACGGAGGTGCAGCTTCCGCAACGCATCGCGGCGGCGATGCTCTCCATCACGAGCGAAAAGTGGGCCATTCTCGCGATCCTCAACGTCTTCTTCCTCATCATCGGGATGTTCCTGCACTCTGCCGCCGCCATCGTCCTGGTGGTTCCGATTGTGATGCCGGCGGTGACCGCGGCGGGGATCGATCCGATTCATTTCGGCGTGATCGTGACGCTCAACCTCGCCATCGGCCAGCAGACGCCGCCCGTGGCGAGCGTCCTGCTGCTCACCTGCTCGATCGCGAAGGAGAGCGTCTGGGACGTCACCCGCGCGAACATCCCCTTCATCGGGGTGCTCGTGGCCGTACTTCTGCTGATCACCTACGTGCCGGTCGTCACGCTGGGTCTGGTGGACCTGTTCTACAGATAGTCGATGGGCGAAACCATCCTTGTCGAACGCGACGGATCGATCGCGACCGTCGTCCTCAATCGGCCCGAGAAACTGAACGCCCTCACGCGCGCCATGTGGCAGCAACTCGGCGACACGATCGAGCGCCTGTCGACCGACGACGACCTGCGCTGCGTGATCGTGCGAGGCGCCGGCGAGAAGGCGTTTTCGCCGGGCAACGACATCGCCGAGTTCGCGACGCAACGATCGAACAAGACGCAGGCGATCGCGTACGGCAAGGTCATGCATCGCACGGCCGGAGCGCTGGCGCAATGCCGCCACCCGCTGGTCGCGCAGATCCACGGCATCTGCGTCGGCGGCGGGCTCGAGATCGCCGCGCTCTGCGACCTTCGCATTTGCGGCACCTCGAGCCGTTTTGGCGCGCCGATCAAGAACCTCGGCCTGGTGATGGCCTATGCCGAGATGGCGCCGCTGGTACGGCTGGTCGGTTCCAGCGCTGCGCTCGAGATCCTGCTCGAGGGCCGGATCTTCGACGCCACGGAAGCGAAGGAGAAGGGACTGGTCACGCGCGTGGTGCCGGACGACCAGGTCGCGGCGGAAGCGCGTGCTACGGCTGAGCGCATCGCCGCTGGCGCTCCGCTGGTGGCGCGCTGGCACAAGAAGTTCGCTCGCCGACTGGCCGGTGGCGCACCGCTGACGGCGGCCGAACTCGAGGAGTGCTTCGATTGCTTCGACACCGAGGACTTCCGCATCGGCTACGCGGCCTTCCTTGCCAAACAAAAGCCCGAGTTTCTCGGCAAATGAGCACTCCGCATCCGGGTCCGCTTGCGGGCCTCCGCGTGCTGGAGCTCGCGCAGATCATGGCCGGGCCAACGACCGGAATGATGCTGGCCGACCTCGGCGCCGATGTCATCAAGGTTGAGAAGCTGCCCGGCGGCGACGATGCGCGCGGCTATCGCGAGCCGCGCGTCAACGGCGTCTCGGCGCCCTTTCTGATGATGAATCGCAACAAGCGCAGCATCGCGCTCAACCTGAAGCTCGCGCAGGGACGCGAGATCCTGCTACGGCTCGCGCGCGATGCCGATGTGCTGGTCGAAAACTTTCGCACCGGTACGCTCGAAAAACTGGGCCTCGGTTACGAGGTGCTCGCCGCGGCAAATCCCGGACTGATCTATTGCGCGCTGACCGGCTACGGCCGCGACGGACCGTACGCCGACAAGGGCGGCTTCGACCTGATTGCGCAGGGGTTCGCCGGCCTGATGTCGATCACCGGCGAACCGGGCGGCGCGCCTGCCAAGACCGGCAACCCAGTGTCGGATATCAGCGCCGGCAACCTTGGAGTCATCGGCATCCTTGCGGCCTACGTGCATCGGTTGAAGACGGGGCGCGGTCAATTGGTCGACAGCTCATTGATGGAAGCGGCCCTGCAGCAGACCTACTGGCATGCCTCAATCCAGTTTGCTACCGGCATCTCGCCCGGCCCGACCGGTTCGGCACATGTACTGACGGCGCCCTATCAGGCGTATCACGCACAGGATGGCTGGATCAATATCGGCGGCGCCAACCAGGCCAACTGGGAACGCATCGCGGAGGTGCTCGGGCATCCGGAGTGGCGGGCCGATCCGCGCTTCGCGACCAATACGGACCGCATGGCGAACCTCGGCGCACTCAGCGAGGCGATGAACGCCGTGCTGGCGACGCGGACCAAAGCCGAGTGGCTGGACGCACTCGACCAGGCGGGCGTACCGGCCGGCCCGGTCCACAGCATCGGCGAAGCCTTGAATCATCCGCAGACCCTCGCGCGCGGCATGGTGGCCGATCTCGTGCATCCGCAGGCCGGGCCGACCAAAGCGATCGGCTGCCCCGTGCACTTCTCGGCAACACCGGCTCGCATCGACCGGCCGGCGCCGCGGCTCGGCGAACACACGCGCGACGTCCTGCGCGAGGCCGGGTACAACGACGGCGAAATGGAGCGCCTGATCGCCGACGGCGTGGTTGAAGCCGCGACATCCGGCTAGTTCATTCGCGTATTCCTGGGCGTCGGCGCACGACAACTCGTCAGGCGTCGAAAACCCTTCTCTCAGGTCCGCGCAGCGTGACTGAGCTCCAGCACCGACCGCACCATCGCCTCGGCAAGTTCCCGTTCGCCGACAAAAACTCTCGCCTTCATGTCCCTTTCCAGCAGCGCAGCTTCCTCTTGGTTGTGGCTGCGTACCAGTACCTGGATCTTCGGGTTCAATTGGCGCGCGGTGTCGATCATCTGTCGCACGCCGATTGACTCGGGCGTGGCGATGATCAGCACGCTGGCGCGCGCAATGTGCGCCTGCACCAGGACGGTCGGGTCGGCAGCGTCGCCCAGCACTGCCGGAATTCCGCGAGCACGCAGCACTTCGACAATCTCACGGTCCTGGTCCGCCACAACATACGGAAGCGCGTGGCTGGCCAAGGCCTGTGCAATGTGCTGACCGACACGACCATGTCCGACCAGCACCACCTGTTCCGACAGGTACTTCGGCTCCACGGCGTCCGGCAGCGCTGCCAGCGGATCGTGCGGGCGTTCGAGCGAACGCGCGAGTTCGGAATGCTTGCGCAGCCATTTCTGCACTGGTTCGATGGCCGCAAACAGCAGCGGGTTGACCGCAATCGAGATCAGCGCGCCGGCGAGAATCAGGCTCTGCCCCTCGATCGACAGCAGCCCCAGTGCCACGCCGAGTCCGGCGAGAATGAAGGAGAACTCGCCGATTTGCGCCAGACTCGCCGAGACGGTCAAGGCGGTGTTGAGCGGATAGCGCAACAGCAGCACGAGCGCAGCGGCCGCCAGCGATTTGCCGAACATGATGATCGCCACTACGGCCAGCACGCGCAGCGGCTCCTGGATCAGCACCATCGGGTCAAACAGCATTCCGACCGACACAAAGAACAGCACGGCGAACGCGTCGCGCAGCGGCAGCGATTCCTCGGCAGCGCGGTGGCTGAATTCCGACTCGCGCAGCACCATGCCAGCAAAGAAGGCGCCGAGCGCAAAGGAGACGCCGAACAGTTCGGCCGACGCGAAGGCGATCGACACCGCGGCGGCAATCACGCACAGGGTGAAGAGCTCGCGTGAACCGGTGCGCGTGACCTGCCAAAGCAGCCACGGAAAGAGCCGACGCCCGACCACCAGCATCAGAACGATGAACGCGCCAACGCGCAGCACGGTCCCGCCGAGCGCCTGCCAAAGACTGCCATCGTCGACGCCCTTGCCGCCGAGCACGCCCGCCAGCGGCGGCAGCAGCACGAGGACCAGCACCATCGCGAGGTCTTCGACCACCAGCCATCCGACGGCGATTTGGCCATTGATCGACTCGAGCACGCCGCGGCTCTCGAGGGAACGCAGCAGCACGACCGTGCTGGCCACCGACAGCGCCAGTCCGAACACCAGTCCGGCACCCAGGCTCCAGCCCCACAGGCTCGCCACGCCAACTCCGAGCGCCGTCGCCGCTCCCATCTGCACGACCGCGCCCGGCAATGCGATCCGTCGCACCGCGAGCAGGTCATCGAGTGCGAAATGCAGCCCGACTCCGAACATCAGCAGCATGACGCCGATTTCGGCGAGCTGGCTGGCGATCTGCATGTCGGCCACGTACCCCGGAGTCGCGGGTCCGATCACGACACCGGCCAGCAGGTAGCCGATGATCGCAGGAAGGCGCAGGCGGGTCGCGACGAAACCGAATACCAGGGCAAGGCCGAGGGCGACCGCCAGCGTCGTGATCAGCGAGATTTCGTGCGGCATGCATGGATCTTTCTGTAGGCGTCCTTCAAATCGCGCCTAAGCAATACCGGAAGTTGCGTGCGGCCGCAAACGAAGTCGGGCCCGGGATGCTCTCCTTGACCCGTAGTGCTGATCGCCTTGATCCGGATCTGGCGTTCTTGCCCGATGGCGAGCGATACTGCGCGCCTCGATAGGCGGAGCCGCTCATGACTTTGCTGATCCTCGGTCTGATCCTGTTTCTCGGTCCGCATTCGGTGCGCGTCTTCGCCGAGGGTTGGCGCTCCGCGCAGATTGCGCGACGGGGAGAGAAGGCGTGGAAGGGTATCTACTCGGTGGTCTCGGTGATCGGCTTCGTGCTGATCATCTATGGCTACGGACTGGCACGCGCCGACCCGATCGTGCTGTATTCGCCACCGATCTGGACCCGGCATCTGGCGGCCGTGCTGACCCTGCTCGCCTTCATCCTGTTCGTGGCCTCCAAGGTACCGGGCACACGTTTCAAGGCAGCGATTGGCCATCCGATGGTGGCCAGCGTCAAGGTCTGGGCCTTTGCGCACCTGATCTCCAACGGCACCCTGGCCGATGTGCTGCTGTTCGGCAGTTTCCTGGGGTGGGCCGTGGTCGATTACATCGCGGCACGCCAGCGTGATCGCGCTGCGGGCACGGTGTACGTTGCGGGGCCGCTTTCGCGCGATATCGCCACTGTGCTGATCGGTACAGTACTTTGGGCCGTGTTCGCGTTCTGGCTGCACGGTCCGCTGATCGGCGTGCGGCCGATGGGATAAGTCCATGACGCTGAGTTTGACTGCCCACACCAAGGAGTTGAGTCCGGGATTCTTCGTGCGGCGCGCCCTGCCGGCCGCAGCCCGCAAGAGCGTAGGACCGTTCGTCTTCTTCGATCACTTCGGGCCCGTCGAACTGGCGCCGGACCAGGCCTTCGATGTGCGGCCCCACCCGCACATCGGGCTGGCGACGGTAACCTACCTGTATGAGGGCGCGATCATGCATCGCGACAGCCTCGGCAGCGCGCAGCGCATCGAGCCGGGCGCGATCAACTGGATGACGGCCGGCGGCGGCATCGTTCACTCCGAACGCACGCCGGACGAACTGCGTCATGTAGCGCGTCGCATGCATGGACTGCAGCTCTGGGCCGCGTTGCCCCTTGAACATGAGGAAGACGAACCCGCCTTTGTGCATACGCCGGCGGCGATGATTCCCGAGTTCAGAGGAAACGGTTTCCGTGCCCGGGTACTGATAGGCGCGGCGTTCGGCCAGGCGTCACCGGTGGCGGTGTTTGCGCCGACCCTTTATGTCGATCTCTCGCTCGAGGCCGGCGCGTCGGTTCAATTGCCGCCGGCTGCAGAGCGGGCGATCTATCCGCTCGACGCTGCGGTGACACTCGACGGCGCGCCGGTGCCGCAAAACACAATGCTGGTGCTCGATGCCGGCACGCAGCCGCTCCTTCACGCACCCAGCGCTGCGCACATCGCGCTGATCGGCGGCGCGCCGCTCGATGGCCAGCGCATCATCTGGTGGAACTTTGTATCGTCCAGCCGCGCGCGCATCGAGCGTGCAAAGGCGGATTGGCAAGCCCAGTCGATCGGACAGGTGCCGGGCGAGACGGAATTCATTCCGCTGCCATAGCGCGCTGCCAACTTTTCAGAGCAGAGACTGCCTTGCTTTCACCGCGCATTTCGCTCTTCTAGGCAGTTCCCTCCAAAGCACGACTCTGTAAGTCCATGTCGCGGCGGGTTATTGCTGCCGACGATCCTGCGCATCACAACATACGATTTGGCTATGCGGGGCCGCGCCACTACCTTTCATGGGTCACTTTGAAAGGACAAGCAACATGAACAGCACCCGTGAAAGCTCGAGCCGCCTCGCAAGCATGGCTGACGCGCTCGACGGCGTGAACCTGAGCGCCTATGACCGTGCCGAGGCGAAAGCGCAGATGCGCAGTGCCGAAGCGATGATCGACGCTGCCGAGCAGATCGTTCGCGCCGTCCGCAATGCGCTGATCTGGATCAGCGTGAAGAACACCGCCTGGCGCCGGAATTCGGTAACACATGGCGCATAGGGCAGGCGACGGAGCTACTGCTCACGCTCTGTTTCAAGCAGACTCGATCGGTCGCGCGATCGTGATCGCGGTTTCAATCCTTGCCAGCGCCGGCTCATCGGTCGCGGGCGGCCACCGAAGACGCCCCATCGGCTCAAACCGGCGCCTAGCGACGAAGCTCCAGCGCGGCCGCCAGCGGGGCGCCTTCTTTCGCGACCGGAGCGGTGAAGCGAGAAGAACCGGCCATGATGTGAATCAGCGCCAATGCTGGCTTCGCCAGACTCCGAGCGCCCGAGCCAAACGCACTCTAGGCAAGCACCGTCTTCAGTGAGACCTCGATGTTGTTGCGGGTGGCGTTGGAATATGGACAGACCTGGTGCGCTGCCTGCACGAGCTTCTCGGCATCGTCCGGTGACAGGCCGCCGATCGAGGCAGTGAGATCAACCTTGAGGCCGAAGCCGCCTTCACTGCGGTTGCCGATGCCAACCGCGCAGTCGATCGAAATGCTGGCGGGCCGCAGCTTCAGCACATTGCGCGCGACATAGTCGCAGGCGCCGCCGAAGCAGGCTGCGTACCCAGCAGCGAACAGATCTTCGGGCGTCGTGGTGCCGGGCTTACCCGGCCCGCCCATTGCCTTGGGCACCGACAATTCCACATCGACAGTGCCATCGGTATTGCGTGTCCGGCCGTTGCGGCCGCCGGCGGCAACCGCGTGGGTGGTGTACAGAACGTTCAGCGCCATGTGCTCTCCTTTGGAGTCGGCTTGGGAGTGCAAGTCTTTCCGTCCTGGGCGTGGTGGTCAAGAGCCCGCCGCCGCCAATGCACGTCAATGCCCGGTCAATCCCGATTCTTCACTCGCATGCCTCCACCGCGGCTGCGATACTTGAAGCCGCGAGAGCACCGCGCTACTGGCTACGGGGGACCCCATGGGCAACGGCATCTTCATTTCGTATCGCCGCTCGGACACGGAAGGCGAAGCCAGTCGCCTGGCCGAAGACCTGCGCGACCGGCTCGAGGACGTGCAGATTTTTCGCGACGTCGAGACCATCGCGCCGGGTGAGGACTTCGTCGAAGCGCTAGGGCGCGCGCTCGGTGATTGCGCCGTGATGCTGGTGATGATCGGACCGACCTGGCTTGATGCGCGCGACGAGGACGGCAAGCGCCGTCTCGATGACCCGAAGGATTGGGTGCGGCTCGAAGTGGCACGTGCGCTGGCGCAGAAAGTCAGGGCGATTCCGATCACCTGTCGCGGTGCGACAGAGCCCAAGGCGGCGGCCTTGCCGGCCGACATTCAGCCGCTGTGCACCAAGCAGGCCGTTGAGATCGACAACAATCGCTGGCGCTATGACGTCGACCGGCTGATCGACCGCCTGGTGCAGATCGAGGGCCTGCGCCGCCGGCCCAGGCCGGAGCCGGTGCCGGGACCATCGCCGCGACCCTCACCTTTGCCGCCGCCTGTGAAGTCCTCCGGACTCGGCAAGGGGTTGCTGATCGGCGGCGCGATCACCTTTTTCGCCTTGATCTTCATCGGCGTTTTGATCAACGAATCGGAAAAGGGTGGCTCGGCCGCACCGCCACCGGGCAGCGACCCGTACTCGCTGACGCAGTCGACCGAGCCGGAGCCGAGAGCCGCAGCCAAGACTGTGATCACGCCGGCGCCCGCGCCGGTGCCAGCGCCGACGGTGCAGCGTCAGCAGCCAGCCGCCCTCAACGGCATCTGGCGCTCGCGCGACGGCGAGGTCTACAACTTCGAGCAGCGCGGCAACGAAATCGCGATGACCCTGCAGATGGCGAGCGGAATCGTCGGTGTCGGTCAAGGTGTGCTCAACGGATCGATGCTGCAACTGGTGATCGCAGTGCCCGCCGGCAACACCCAGATACAGGCGAACTGCGCGCTGCAGGCCGCCCCCGACTGGCGCAGCTTCAACGGACTGTGCGCGGGGCCGGCGGGTCAATATGCAGTAAGCATCTTTCGCTGAGCGGGCAGCGGCACGCGGGCGGAGCCGACCGGGGACCGCGGTACGCAGCCACATCCTCGATTGGCGCGCCCCACAATGGGCCGCACGCGCAGCTCAGGCGATTGGCACACCCGTACCCAGCGTGACCTCGACCGGCAGCTTCCACACCGGCGTGGTCTTTTCCTTGAGCTTCACATCCTTGTACATCAGTCGGGCAATGGCAGAGGCCTCGCCGGGTGCAAAACCGCGCAGTCGGGCATCGACGATCGAAAGCCGCACGCTGTTGAATTTGGCGGTCACTTCGAGCGTGAGCCTGATCTCGGGCAGTGCTTGATCGGCCACGTAAAGCGTAAGCACCGGCTCGCAGCTATGAGTGAATTCCTGACTGCCGAGCGCCACCAGTGTCGGCTGGCCCGGAGTCGCCTTGCTGCGTGCCGCTGCGTCACGCACAGCGGCCACCTTGATCCAGGCTTGCGCGAGCAGCTTGTAGACATCGACATCCATTGCCTTGTTCAACTCCTGCGCCGCGATGCTGGCGGCAAAGCCTCCGAGATGCCCGATCGCCTGCGTGATCTCGTTGTCACCGCCCCCGTGCTCCTCGAGCGCGCGCTCGACATCTTCCTTTGAGAGGTCGATCAGACTGCGCAAACTTGCGGTGCCGCTCATGGTTGCTCCCTCGCGCTGCGCGCGGTCCCTCCGCGAGGGACGTCGCCCGCCTTCGGGCGGCCGTGCGGCGGGCTAGGTTGCTCCCTCGCGCTGCGCGCGGTCCCTCCGCGAGGGACGTCGCCCGCCTTCGGGCGGCCGTGCGGCGGGCTAGGTTGCTCCCTCGCGCTGCGCGCGGTCCCTCCGCGAGGGACGTCGCCCGCCTTCGGGCTGAGGCCGGACACAGACAGTCCCTGCGGACTGTCTGTCGCCTGCCGAAGGCCAGCGGCCTCCGGCCACTGGCCGTGCTGCGGGCTCATCGGCTGTCTCCATTCTTGAGCTTCCCGTTGTCGAGTTTCACTTCAGCCGTGCTGTTCTCGATGCGCGCGGCGACGCGCACGTTCGGGCCGCTGGAAATGGCGCCGTCGACGCGCGACTGGCCCGCCTCAGCCAGGCTAGCCACGACTCGCACCGGAGGCGCGGGGGCAGCCGCGGGTTCGGCGGTCTCAACAGCCGTTGGCTCGGCCGTTGAGGCGACGGGCGCAGGCCGGCGCCGCACCCACCAAATGCCAAGCGCCGCCATCAGCAGGAACAGAGTCGCAGCCCGCGAGGTACCACGAGGTCGGCGGCCGGACTTCGAGCTGTACCGCCGCGCCACGCTGAACCACGGTGCGCGGCGCCGGCGTTTGCGACTTGATGACGGCATCCGCATGGTCAGGCCAGGTTCGCACCGACACCGGCAGTCCGGCATCGCGCAGTGTGATCCGCGCAGCGCCGAGCCTGACTCCCTGCAGGTCGGGCACGATGACGAGGCTGCCATCGGAAACATTGAGTCGCACGCGCGCGCCGACCGCGACGCGCACGCCCGGTGCCGGGTCCTGTTCGACCACCGCACCTTTCAGCTCGCCGCTCTGGACCTCGACGTGCTCGGCAGTGAAGCGGGCGAGGCGCCGCATCGCTTCCGCAAGGGACTCTCCGCGCACATCGGGCACGGCAATGCCGCTGGAGACGATCAGCGTCACGCTGCCGCCGCGCACTACTTCGCTGCCTTCGGGCGGCTCCTGCAATGCCACCGTGCCCGGCGCCTCGTCGGAGGATTGCTCCTTGATTTCGGCCGCCAGTCCATTGGCACTCAGACGTGTACGCGCATCCGCCAGCATGCGATTCCGCACTGGCGGCACCAGAACGCGCGAGCCGTCGGAGACATCGATTCGCACCGTCGAGCCCCCCGGGCGCTGCGCCGGCGGCAGCGGATCCTGATCGATGACCTCGCCGGCCTTACGCACGCTCGGCACTTCGCGCCGCTCGACGCGGAAGGCGCGCAGGCGCTCCACCGCCTCCGTCGCCGACGTGCCGATCACCGCCGGGACCGCCACACTGGCAGGGACTGCGGCGCGGCGCCCACCCGGCGTAGCCGCGCGCGCCGGCGGATCGACACAGCGGCCATATTGACGCGCAATCGACTGCTCACCGAGCGGCAGCGTATTGCAGTAGGGAAGCTGAGCCAGTGCCGCGGTGGTCGTGAGCGCGAGGCTTGCCATAACGGCGGCGAAGCGAAGCACAGCGATCGAATTTCTGCGAGGCATGCAATGGTCGCGCGTCATGAAGTCCGGCGCCTGGCGTCAGTCGAACTTGCCGCCAACCGCGGCGTCGATCTTGCTCAGCACTTCGGGCGACAGTTTCGGCAGGACTTCGAGCGCCTTCATGTTTTCCTTGATTTGCTCGACGCGCGTCGCGCCGGTGATCACGGTACTGACGTGCCGGTTCGCGAGGCACCAGGCCAGCGCAAGCTGCGCCAGGGTGCAGCCGAGCTCCGCCGCTACCGCCTCGAGCTTGCCGACGATGGCGTTCTTCGCCGGATCGGTCAGGCTCTCGCGCAGAAACGCATAGCTCTCGAGTGCGCCGCGCGAACCGGCCGGAATACCCTGCCGGTATTTGCCCGAAAGCAGACCGGAGGCGAGCGGACTCCAGGTCGTCAGCCCAAGGCCGATGTCCTCGTAGAGCCGCTTGTATTCCTGTTCGACCCGCTTGCGGTGCAGCAGGTTGTACTGCGGCTGCTCCATCACCGGCTTGTGCAGGTTGCGCCGGTCGGCGATGTCCCAGGCAGTGCGGATCTCGTCCGCGCTCCATTCGCTGGTACCCCAGTACAGCGCCTTGCCGCGCTCGATCATGTCGTGCATCGCCCACACCGTCTCTTCAATCGGTGTCGCCGGATCCGATCGATGGCAATAGACGAGATCGATGTGATCGAGTTGCAGCCGCTCGAGCGAACCATCGATCGCCTGCAGCAGGTACTTTCGGTTCAGCGTGTTGCGTTCATTCGGAAACTCGCCCTTGCCGGAGGCCATGCCCCAGAAGAACTTGGTCGAGACCACGAACTTCAGGCGCGGCCAGCCGAGTTCCTTCAGCACCGTGCCCATGATCTGTTCGCTGGCGCCGCGCGCATAGATCTCGGCGTTGTCGAAAAAATTCACGCCGGCGTCGAACGCCGCCGCCATCAGTTCGCGGGCCGCGCGAGTGTCGACCTGGTTGCCGTACGTCACCCAGGAGCCGAACGAAAGCTCGGAGACCTTGAGGCCGGATCGGCCAAGACAGCGGTAGTTCATCGTGAGCGAATTTCCTGTCTGGGGTGCCGCAGTGTAGTGGCGTCTCACACCTCCGATGCAGCCGGTCCCATGTGCTTGGGTCATCCCCGTCGGCCGCTCGGTGGATCACGCATTGAGATACTGCGGTTCATATCTTCATGCGAAATCCAGTGCTGCAAGCGCCTGGGCTTGGGGCACACTGCATGGTGCGACTGGTGCGCCTTCAGCGATGCTCGCCGCGCGATTTGATGAACCTGCGCGTATTCAACCTTCTCACTGCACTCTGCCTGTGTCTGCTGCCTCTGCTGGCATCGGCGCAGACCTTTCAGTCGCCGTTGCTGACGCCGGCCGAGCTGGCAGCGCGGCTGCCCGACCGTGAACTGCGTGTGATCGATATCCGCAGCGCGGCGAGCGACAAGGGATCGACCTTTGACTTTCCTCATGTCGCGGGCGCGCAGTGGGCGCCCTATGCGCTGTGGCGCGGACCGAAAGACAACCCAGGTGCGCTCCCGTCAGCGGACGACCTGGGTGCCTTGATCCGCCGACTCGGCATCGATACGAGCACGCCCGTCGTCATCGTCTACAACGGGGGCGACGCGACCGACTTCGGCGCGGCTGCGCGCGTGTACTGGACCTTGAAGGTGGCGGGCCTGAAGCAGCTCGCGATTCTCAATGGCGGGATCAAAGCCTGGAGCGCGGCCGGCCTGCCGCTGGTCACCGCAGCAAGCGCCGCGCCTGCGCCGTCCCACTTCGAACTGAAGATTGACCATGAACTGATCGCCACGCGCACACAAGTCGCGCAGGTTCTCGCGGCGGGCAAGTCACGCGTTATCGATGCGCGACCGCGTGAGTACTTCGAGGGCGGGGCCCGTCATCCGCTGGCGCGCGCGCCGGGAACACTGGTCGGCGCGAAGAACGTCGACTCCGACGTGTGGTTTGCACCCGATGGCAACGTGCTGCCGATCGCCGAACTGAGACGCATCGCCGCGCAGCAGGGCGTCGCGACAGATCAGCCCACCGTTTCCTTCTGCAATACCGGGCACTGGGCGGCGACCAACTGGTTTGTACTGTCCGAGCTGCTGGATCAGCACCGGATCAGCCTGTATCCGGAATCGATGGTCGATTGGTCGCGCTCCGGGCTCGCGATGCAGAACGTGCCAAGCCGTTGGCAACAATTTCGAGACCAGCTGCGCGCAGCGATGGGACAGCTCTAGTGGCCTGTAACAGCCAATTCAGGAGTGCCTTGCGGGGCGGGGCGGCCGATTGCTTTGTCGCTCGCCTTGCGAATATGCGAGAGCTATTCGACGCGGCTCGCTTCGCGCGCTCGACCGCCGCGCCCTTGCTCGCCGCCGCCGTGCTCGCCTGGGTCGCGGTGACCTGGCTGGTTGGTCTGCGACAGGGTCTGCTGTTTCTGATCGGCATCGGCTACGGCGCGGTCCTGGCGGGAGTTTCGTTCGGCTTCACGACCGGCTGGCGCGCCTGGATCCGCGATCGCGATCCGACCGGCTTCCTCGCGCAGTTTCTCGCCATCGGCTTGGCGATGCTGGTCTCGATACCGCTGATTGCGAGTTCCGATGAACTGACCGGAGCGATTGCGCCCGTGTCGGTTGCGCTCGTGCTCGGGGCTTTCGTGTTCGGTGCTGCGATGCAGGTGGCGGATGGTTGCGGGTCCGGCACCTTGTACAAGGCCGGACTCGGCAATGGTTTCTCGCTTGCCGTGCTGCCCGGCTTCATCGCCGGCAGTTTCTTCGGCGCCGCGCACCTGGACCGCTGGATGGCTTTCGGAAGCCTGCCACCGATATCACTGCCGGAGCAGCTCGGCGCCGCTGGCGCGCTGCTGCTTCAACTCGCAGTCCTGGGAGCGATCGGATTCGCACTGTGGCGGCGGCGCGGCCGCACCGATACGCGCTGGCAGGGCCGCGCAGTCTACGTCGGCGCCGCGCTGCTGGCGCTGTTCGCGGTGCTGAACCTGATCATCGCCGGTCAGCCCTGGGGCGTGGTCTACGGACTTGGATTGTGGGGAGCGAAGATTGCAACCTGGCTGGGCGCGGATCTCGCGACCAATGCCTACTGGGGACGTGAACTGCAGCAGGCGCACCTTCATGCATCCCTGCTGAACGACGTCACCTCGATCACCGATCTCGGTTTGCTGATCGGCGCCCTGATTGCGGCCAACTGGCGCGGTACCGCGCGCCCGCACACTCAGGCCAGCGGCCGCCAGTGGCTTGCTGCAGTGATCGCCGGACTCGTGCTCGGCTACTCATCGCGACTGGCCTTCGGCTGCAATATCGGCGGCTACTTTTCCGGCATCAGCACCGGCAGCCTGCATGGCTGGGTGTGGTTCGCGGCGGCCTTTTCCGGCTCTCTCGTCGGTGTGCGGGTGCGCGCCGCGCTGGGCCTGAAAGCATGAAGGGCGGCCGCACGCTCGCCTTTGCGGCGCTGTTCTGGTCAGTGGCGCTCGGTTTCATCGCGCTCGACTGGATGCGATCGGCGCAACACAACCGCTTCGACGAGCCCCTGCCGTGGCAACTCGGGCAGGAAAAAGGCGAGGCCGCCGGCCATTGCGCCGCGCCGCTGAAGTAAGTGATCTAGGCCTATTCACACAGGCCCTAACGCATGGGCGGCTAAGCTTCGCCCATGCCGCTCGCGATTTCCTTCAACGATGTTGCTACCGCCGCACAACGGCTCGCCGGCGTCGCACATCGAACACCGGTCCTGACTTCGCGCACCGCGGACGAGCTTGCTGGCGCCAGCCTTTTCTTCAAGTGCGAGAACCTGCAGCGCATGGGGGCGTTCAAGTTCCGGGGCGCGTACAACGCGCTGGCGCAGTTCAGCGCGGAGCAGCGCCGCGGCGGCGTGATCGCGTTTTCATCGGGCAATCATGCGCAGGCCATTGCGTTGGCGGCGAGCCTGATCAACACGCCGGCGGTGATTGTGATGCCGGAGGATGCACCACCCAGCAAGATCGTCGCCACCCGTGGTTATGGTGCGGAGGTCATTCTCTACAACCGTTACACGGAGGACCGCGAGGCGCTCGCGCAGCGCCTCGCCCGCGAACGCGGCATGACCCTGATCCCGCCCTACGACCATCCGCATGTCATGGCTGGGCAGGGTACGGCGGCGCTCGAACTGATCGAGGAGGTCAGGCAACTGGATGCGCTGCTGGTGTGCACCGGCGGCGGTGGGCTGCTGTCGGGCTGCGCAACGGCAGCTCGCCACCTGGTGCCGGCCTGTCGCGTAATCGGGGTTGAGCCCGCTGCCGGCAATGATGTGCAGCTGAGTTTCGCGCGGGGCGAGATCGTTCACATCGAGGTGCCGCAGACGATTGCCGACGGGGCGCAGACACAGCATCCGGGAAAGCTGACCTTCCCTGTCATTCAGTCACTGGTCGCGGAAATCGTGACGGTCAGCGATGATGCGCTGGTACGCGCTCTGCGCTTCTTCGCTGCGCGCATGAAGCTGGTGGTCGAACCAACCGGTGCGCTGGCCGCCGCCGCGGCGTTTGAACGTGCAACCGATCTGCGCGGCGGCCGCGTCGGCGTAATTGTCAGCGGTGGCAACGTCGACCTGGCGCGCTACGCCTCGATGCTCGCCGCTTGACGTTTTCGACCAGGGCCGGGTCAGTCCCTTGCCTTGATGACGCCGCAGGCAATTGCCAGCCCGGCCTTGCCGTCGGGCTGCGTCTTGTAGTCATCAGCAGTTTCACGCACCACAATCGAACGCCCGACGACTGAGCGTGGGCCAGGTGCGACGGTCAACAGCCGCGTCTCGTAAGAAAACACCGCCGTGCCTTCGCCATCGGACGAGAGATTGGGCAAATCTCCAGCGTGACTCTCGGGCCGGCCGTAACGGCCATGCGGCTTGCCGTCCGGATTGAAATGTCCGCCAGCCGCAGCACCGTTGGCCGAACAATCGCCATGCTCGTACACCGCGAATGCAAATTGCCGGTTAGGCGTCAGGCTGTTGATGTCGGCCCGGATGAACACGGTGCCAGCTTCGGCAGCCAGCGACTGCGCCACTGGCGCAGATCGGTCGAAGACGCTGCCCACCAGGGTCTTGCCGTCCGTCTGGTGAAACATCACCCTGCCCCAGACCCGGCTGTCGTTGAGATTCTCAAGCTGTGCCTGCGCGAACGAGCCTCCGGTCCAGGTCTCGCAGCCCGATACCAATGCCATCAGAAGTACCGGCATGACCCATCGCGACATGACTACTCCGTCAGTTGATTGGGCCGCCCAGCTTGCCCTACGGCGCTGATCTTAGCGGCGCGGCGAAATGCACGGTTTAGGCGTCGCTTTCCGTGACATGGGACTGGACGCGGCTTCCTAGCATCGCCTGTAGACCACCTTGCGTAGACCACCTCGCAAGTCGAGCCATGCCAGGAAAAACCTCGCTTCGCATTGCCGTTCTGACTGCCGCCCTGTGCTGTGCCTGCTTCCCTGCAGTGGCGGTCGAATGGGTCGGTACGGTGGTTGGTATCGCCGACGGCGACACCTTGACCCTGCTCGATCGGTCGAAGTCGCAGCATCGCATCCGACTGGATGGTATCGATGCGCCTGAGCGCTCACAGCCGTACGGCCAGCGCGCACGCCAGTCGCTTGCCGGCCTGGCGCAGGGCCGCAATGCGCTGGCTGACTGCGCGAAGACCGATCGTTACGGACGCGCAGTGTGTCGCGTGACCGTCGACGGGGTCGATGTCGGGCTCGAGCAGGTCCGCCGCGGCTTTGCCTGGCACTACCTGCGCTATGCGAATGAACAGGCGGAAGCAGATCGCACCGCCTACGCACGCGCCGAACGCCGGGCGCGAGAGGAGCGGGCCGGGCTCTGGTCGTATTCCGCGCCGACGCCGCCGTGGGAATACCGCCGCCAGCAGCGAGACTCTTCGCCCCCGGGGTGAGGCTGCAGTATCGTCGCGAGCATGAAGGATTCAGCGTGCGGCTCGGGCACTTCAGCCACAAACGAACTGCCGCCACCGGCCACGTCCTGGTCCCTGCCGGCGCATTGCTATGTAGATCCCGGGTTCGAAGCACGCGAACGGGCTGCGGTGTTCGCCCGCAACTGGCAAGTGGTTGCGCACGCCGAAGCGCTCGCCGGTCGCGGTGATCACGTGCTGGCGGAAATTGCCGGAGTGCCCTTGCTGCTGGTGCGCGGTGATGATGGCGAATTGCGCGCTCTGCATAACGTCTGCCGCCATCGGGCCGGCCCGCTCGCCACCTGCGACGGACGCGGCGCGCGGGCCCTGACGTGCAAATACCATGGCTGGACCTATGCGCTCGACGGCCGTCTGCGCGGCGCGCCCGAGATGCGCGACGCACCTGATTTCGACGTCGACACAATTCGCCTGCCGCGCGCGCTTGCGGCCGAATGGCAGGGCCTGGTGCTCGCTGCGCTCGGCGTGGCGCCGGATTTCGAGTCCCTGGTTGCAGGAATCACCGAGCGCCTGCGCGGAATCTCCCTCGCGACCTGCCGCTTCGATCGCCGCGTCAGTTACGAGATCGCCTGCAACTGGAAGGTCTACGTCGACAACTTCCTCGAGGGTTATCACCTGCCGCTGGTCCACCCGGCGCTCAACCGACTGCTCGACTATCGCAGCTACCGCACGGAACTGGCGCGCTGGCATTCGCTGCAATGGAGCCCGCTCGACGGCGGCGAAGGCCCGTACGGCAGTGGCGAAGCCCTGTACTACTGGCTGTATCCGAACACGATGCTCAATATCCTGCCAGGTCGGCTGCAGACCAACCGCGTCGTGCCTTTATCACCACAGCGCTGCCGGGTGGACTTCGACTACTACTACACGGAAGGTGCCGTCGCAGGCGGCGCAAGCGATCGTGACTTTGCCGAACAGGTACAGGCCGAGGACATCGGCATCTGCGAAGCAGTGCAACGTGGCCTGGCCTCGGGCTCCTATGTCAGCGGCCGCCTGAATCCGACGCGCGAAACCGGTGTCGCCCATTTTCACGCCTTGCTGCGGGCGGACCTGCAGGACGACGCGTTACTTGACCCCTGTTTCGCCAAAAGCGCGTAAACCGGACGCGGCGTCAGCGTCGCCAGCAGCAGGCTGCCGAACAGGAAATGCGGTCTCGTCGTCAATGATTCCGCAGGTTGAGCAGCGCGAGGAATTCACGTCGCAAATTGGCATTGGTAAGAAACGCGCCGCGCATCACGCTGTTGATCATGCGCGAGTCAGTGTCCTTGACGCCGCGCCATTTGATGCAGAAGTGGTCCGCCTCCATGACAAGCGCGAGGCCGTCCGGTTTCATTTCCTTCTGCAGCAGATCGGCCAGATGAGTGACCGCCTCCTCCTGGATCTGCGGCCGGCTCATCACCCAATCGGCGATCCGCGCGTACTTCGACAGGCCGATCAGCTTGGAGCGCTGGTGAGGCAATACGCCAACCCAGAGCCGGCCGAGAATCGGGCAGAGGTGATGGGAGCAGGCACTGCGCACAGTGATCGGGCCGACGATGATCAGTTCATTGAGCTTCTCGACATTCGGAAATTCAGTGATGAACGGCCGCGCCGCATAGCGGCCGCGAAAGACTTCCGTCAGGTACATCTTGGCGACGCGCCGCGCCGTTTCCCGCGTGTTGTGGTCGCTGTCGGTGTCGATAACCAGGCTTCGCAACAAGGCGAGCACCTTGCCTTCGACCTCGTCCTGGAGCAAGGCAGCTTCGCCCGGTTCGATGAACTCGGCGATCGAGTCGTTGGCATGGAACCGCCGCCGTGCGGCCTTCAGGCGCAAACGGATCCGGTCGGACACTGCAACGTTTGCCGCCGTGCTCGCGCCCCTGTTGCGTCCCATGCCGCCCTCGCGATTCGTGATCGGGCGTCGATCCTACCAGCGGTCTGCTGCCCGACCTGAGGCAAGGCGCAGTGTCGTCAGGCGGCGGAATCTTTGGCGCGCAACTTGGCGGCAATGTAGTCGCCATGTGTCACGTGCAGCAGGTTCGCGATCTTGCGCATCAGATGATTCTCATGCGCCGAGATGTCGCTGTCGGCGTAGGCGACGCGCCACATCAGTTCGAGCACGCGCTGCTTCTGTGGCTGGGTGAAGTGGCGGTTGATGAGCGAGGTGAACTGGTAATAGTCACCCGCCTGCCGGACTTCGTCTTCGGCCAGCCTGATCAGCGCCTCGGCCTCGTCGCCGGTCAGATCGAATTTTTCGCGCACCGCCCGCAGCACTGCGATGCCCTCGGATGGCTGGGTTTCGCCATCGATGCGCACGACCTCGACCAGCAGCGCCGCGGTCGCCAATCGAATGGCGTGCGCATCGTCGCGCGCATCCTTCGGCGCCTCCATCTGGCTTTCGAAGAATTCACGGATCGAGTTCAGCATCTCCGGATCCCGATGTGGACAGACCCTAGCTCGAAGCTTCTTCGCTCTCGATCGGCCAGCGGGCACGCAGTGCCATTCTTACCCGAAATTTCTGCAGCAGCATGCTCGGCTCATACGCCAGCTTGGCTTGCCGCAAGCGCGCCAGGCCATAGTCCTGCTCGAAGTTGAACCAGCGTACCCGCTTCGCCTGTGCTGTCGCCACATGATGGAACATCAAATCGAACGCGCACGGGACCTCGGGTTGCGCCTTGACAAAATGCAGTGCCAGCATGTCGTCGGCAATCGTTTCGCCCAGGACAAAGCCGATCGGAACCTCTTCGGCATAGTAGACATGACCCTGGAGTCCGAGTTCCTCGGCCTGCTCGATCGCCTCAAGACATGGTGCATAGTCGGTCTGGGCCACCGGGTCTGGATGTGCTGCCGTCCACGCATCCAGAATCGCACGCGCTCCCGCCGCACTTCCGCGCCCGAAGGGAACAGCCACCGGTCGGCTACGCTGCAGCAACTGGCCCAGGCCCTTGCGCTTGGCGTCCAGTTCAGGACCTCCATAGTCAAGAAAATTACCGACCGGAAAAATGTAGTCGGAGTCGGCGGCGTCGGCTTCGGCGACAAAGTGTTGGCGGTTGAAATTGGCGGCGCGTCGCTGGCCTACGGGGAAATAGCAGTCATAGCCGCGCAGGCGGGCCCACAGGCAATCCGAGCTGACGCGCGCCGGATCGAACAATGGCAGCAGAAAGCGATCACCATCCGTGTTGACGCCGGCGATGCAGGGCAGATCGCCGCTCTGATAGCGATAGAAGCGCTGATTCCTGAACAGGAAAAGATGCGCGAAGCAATACTCTGACAGCCCATTCCTGACGCCGGCAAGCAGGCGCTCGATCTCGGGGCGAAGGTCGAGGGTCAGCGGCTCACCTTCGATGTCCGCCAGGCCCGGGTTGATGTCGGCGGCCTTGCTCCCGCCTTCGATCGGCAGCGGGCTCATATTGCAACCTTGGCGCTGTGCGCCGTCCCGCCAAGCGGGAGTGAGCCCGCTTTCGGGCGGCCGGGCAGCGGGCTCATGCGTACTCCACCGTTCGCACTTGCGGCCGAGGAGGGTCTGCCGCCGGCCCGACGAAGCACTGGGCAATCGACATCCAGTCACGCGCGACCGCACCGCTGATGACCAGCCCGGTGTCGGCGATGTTGCGGCGCTGGGTCACGACCAGACAGAAGTCTTCGGCGTCGCCCTCGATCGATGCGCCGGCGTCGGGCTCGCCCCAGTTCCATCGTTCGCCTGACGGTGCAGTCAGACGTACCGCGGGAACCGACTGGGGCGCCGTCAGACCGCGCCGTTCAAACGAGGCTCGGAAGTTCGAAATGCCCAGCCATGCAATATGTCGCAGGCGATCGCCATTGCGACGGCGCACCCGAAGCGAATCGACGATGTCCTGTCCATGCGCCCAGGTTTCCGTCAGGCGCAGGGTGATGAATGTGCGCAGACTGACCAACTCGCCGCACCAGGGCAGCACGCGGGTCGGATCCTGGCGGCGCAATGCGGTTAGAAGAACTTCCCGCATGCCGCGCCACGCTTTCAGCAGCTCGGCGCCATTCAGGCGTCCCATGACTCGATCGACATGCGCCGGCATGCTCGCGTCTTGCCGCAGGACTGAAATGATCGTCGCAGCTTCGCCGGCAAATGCGTGCGGATCATTCAGTACCAGCAAGGCACAGCGGTCGAAGTACCAGAGGTTGGCAATCGATTCGTAGATGTTCCAGGCGAAGAACGGCACCGGGCGGCGCCATTCCGATTCATTCAATGGAGCGACGAAAGCATCAAGGGCATGCTGTTCGGCCGCCAGGTCGACGCATAGGCGAAGCATCAAAGATCCTCGAGGAAGCGCGAAGCCGCTGGCTTCGCGATCCGGGGCAGCGCAAGAGGCTGCTTCCCGTGACGGCCGCGCGTACGCGCTGGCCGTTCAAATTCAGTGGGCGAATTTTCGCAAGCTTTGAATGCCCGCCACCCCCCCGGCGCGGGGAGTGCGGCCGGGTTTACGCTGTGAAAGTCGACCGCAAGTCGTTACTCTTCAACCTTTGGTCGGCTCAACCCTCAAGTTTCTCGGAGCGCCCATGGGCAAACGCATTCCGCCGCTTGACCTGATGTTTCTGCTCACTGAGACGCCCAACAGTCCGAAGCACGTCGGCGCCCTGATGCGCTTTGAACTTCCGGTGGGACGGGGCCGCGAAACGATCGACAAAATCGTCAAGGTTTACCGCGGTGCCCAGCCGACACCCCCGTTCAACTATGTGCCCGAGTTGTTCGGAGTTGGCCTGCCGAGTTGGAAGGTGGCGCGTGAAATCGATGCGAGGTATCACCTCCAGCACCTCGCGCTGCCACCCGGCGCCACCGACGAGGATCTGTACCGGCTGGTTGAATCGCTGCACGAGCCGGTGCTGGACCGCAATCGCCCTTTGTATCGCGTCTGGATGATCGAAGGAATAGATGGTGGCAGGTCACTCGCGGTGTACCTGAAAATTCACCACGCGATCATCGACGGTGCCTCTGCCGTGATGCGCATGGGGGCGAGCCTGACGGCGTCGCCAACCGCGCCACCGAACGCACCGTTCTATGCACTCCAGATGAGCGATCAGAAGCCGCAGGCGCCGAAGCGCCTGCTGGAGCAGCTGAGTGGGATCAACGACGCGGCGCGCCGGCAGACCATCGCCCTCAAGGATCTTTCGATCGACATACTGAAGAAGAGCCTGGGGCGGCTGCGCCTGCGTCCGCGCGAAGGCAGCCAGCCGTTCACTGCGCCGCATACGCCGATGAACGAACCGGCCAGAGCCGCACGCTCGTTCGCTGCGATGGAACTTTCGGTGAGCGAAATGAAGTCGGTCTCGAAGGCATTCGACGGCACGATCAACGATGTCTCCGCGACGATCGTCGATGCGGGCCTGCATCGCTACCTGCAGCAAATCGGTCAGCCAAGCAAGCAGCCGCTGGTAGTGATGTGCCCGGTGTCACTGCGTGCCGCCGGCGACACCGAAGCGACGACCAAGGTGTCGGCGATTTTCGTTCCACTGGGGGCTCCCGGACGCGTCAATCGGCGACCGCATGGAACGCGTGATGGTGGCCCTGAATTCCGCCAAGGACAACGTGCGTGCGTTCTCGAACGACGCGGCGATGATGTACAGCATCTCGGCCTTCGGACTCGGCGAGGCCGCTGACGTGTCACGGCTGGGGCGCTACACCGGACATATCGCGAACTTCGTACTGTCGAATGTGCCCGGGGCACGCGAAGAGCTTTATCTGGCCGGTGCGCACCTGAAGGGCATTTATCCGGTGTCGGCGCTCGGCGCCGGCATTGGTCTGAACGTCACGCTGGTTTCGAGCGGTGACCGCTTGGGCTTTGGCTTCGTCGGCAGTGGGGCCTCGCTGCCCCACCTGACCGATCTTGCGCGGCATACCGCCGAGGCGTTCGATGAACTGAAAACCGTCGCCGCGCATCGTTCAACCGGGGCGACCAAATCGACCGCCGCGAAGAAGGCGTCCCGGTCCGGTGAAGCAAAGCGCACAGCAAAGCGCGCCACCAAGCGCGTCACCAAGCGCAAGCAAGCCTGAGCCGGCGGCGCTGCGCTACACAGCCGGCGCGCCACCGGTCAGCCGATCGCCTGGCGGGCGCTCCCTGCACGCGATGCGCGCCTGTAGCGGCGTCATGTTCTGCCAGACGCCGAAGCCGAGGCGTTGAACCCGGTTCTCGAACGGCATGTAGTTGGTATCGAGGGTGTAGTCCCAGCACACCCAGGCTGCACCACGCTGAACCATCTCAAGATTCACATTGATCTCACCGACACGCACGTAGGCAAAGATGAAACCTTCGCCGCGCCCGGTTTCGCGCACGATCGCCGAGCGGCCTTCGACCATCGCCGCCAGAAGGGTTCTCGACATTCGGCGCATAGAACTGACTGCCTTGCGGTGCGCCGATGTCGGCCAGACGAACCTCGACTTTCTTGCCATCGATGCGCACGACCAGCGTGTCGCCGCTGAGCACCGTCTCGACCGTCCCTTCCAGTCCGCCCGCGGCCGGGTTCGAGATGGCGCAGGCGGCCAGCATCGTCGTGAACGCGAATACGGCGGTGCGCATCACCATTCGGGTCTGCCTGCGAATGAAGTCGATGATGCGCTCGATTGGCACGCTGCGCCTGCGGCACCGGCAGCGCCTGGAACACGTGCACCATCCGTCCCAGATCTCGAACTCGACCGTGAACACCGGCGGCGTGCGCGCGCGCCGCGGCCCGCGTTGATTCGTCGAGCAGGGCATCTCGTCGCCGCTGGCCTGGAAGAGCAGCGGTGGCAGGCCCGCGAAGTCGCCGAACAGCGGCGACAGGGACGGATCGAGAAAGCGCTCGGGCGATGCATACAGCGGCCGGATCGCCGCCAGTTTCGCGAAGGTAAACATCGGGTCGCTGGCCTCGTTGCGGATGAGGCTGATACTGCTTAGCGTGAAGTCAACGAACGGTGACAGCAGCACCGCGCAGCGCGGCATCGGCTCTCCGGCCGCCTTGATCCGATGCAGCGTGGCGAGCACCAGATTGCCGCCAGCCGAGTCGCCGCCAAGCACGATATTCGCCGGCATCACTGCCCTGCGCCAGCAGCCAGCGATACGCCGCGTGGCAGTCGTCAGGGGCGGCCGGGTAGCGATGCTCGGGTGCCAGCCGGTAGTCGACCATCAAGGCGCGCGCGCCGAGCGGGCGACACCAGCCGCCGACGAGGGCGGCGTGAGTGCGGCGGAAAGCGCAGCATGAACGCGCCGCCGTGGAAGTAGAGCAGCACGCGCTCGGCGCGACCTTCAGGAAAGTCGAGCCACTCCGCAGGCGACCCCGCCGGCATCGACCGGCGTACGGCGTACCGCGGGATCGACACGTCCGAATTTCGCGTCGAGGCGCTCATGCTTCGCGCGCTGTACCCCGATGTCTTCACCCAGCACCGGCGCTCGCCGTACCGTCAGGCGCAGCATCCAGTGCAGCCAGAAGCGCTTGAAGCTTCCGCCTGCGGCCGTCGATCCGGCGCGCGTAAACCGGCAGCCGGCGCGGTCCCGGTCACGGTTTCGCTCATGACTGAGCGCCGTGCCCGGCCCGACGGCGTGAAAATCGAGCGTCACTGCGGCTTCGGCGCACGCACCGCTTCGGCCTTGCGTCGCACGGCGCGCGATGCCGCCCTCGCCTTGTGGGCCATCCTCGGCCGCTTGCCCGCGCGCCGCAGTCTTCGGCTTGCGCTGGGCAACTTTTCGACCGCCGCCACCAGCTCGTCGAAGCTCTCGCGCAGGCACTGCGACGTAGAAGGCCGGATCCGGCAGCATGTTGCGGCAGGCGACCGTGCGAGATCCACATCACGCCGTTGTAGCTGAACCCGGTGTGATTGAGGCCGACGTAGTCGGTGGCAATGCTGACCGGATAGAAGTGCACGAGCCGCGCGCCGGCGACGTACAGCGGCACATCCGGGCCGCGCACGTTGGATACCGTGACGTTGAGCTGCGGATAGAGTGCGTAGCGCATGAAGCGGTCGGCCACGAGCATGCGGCAACTCGTCCAGCACGTCCTTGAGGAAGTCGCTGCCGAGCGCTTCGGAGCCACGCTTGGCCGCTTCGCGGCATCGCGCACTGCCTTCAAGCGCTCGACCGGATCGGCGATGTCGGAGTGCAGCTGACCGGCGCGCCGCCGACCTGGTTGCCGGCTCGGCTGCCTGCCCCGGCTCGCGCACGCTGATCGGCATCAGCGCCATCAGCGACGTCTCCGGCAGCTCGTCCTTGCTCTTCCAGGTAGCGGCGCAGCGCGCCGCCGACGATCGGCAAGGAAGATATCGTTGATGGTCGCGCCTCGAACGTGCGCGCGCATCGATTTCATGCCGCGAGCGGCAGCGCCACCGCGTCGACCACGCGATTGGCCGAGACCGGCCGGTTGAAGCGTGTCATCGGCGCGCGCGACAAAGCTCGGCAGGCCGCACCTTCGCCGGCTACCACCCACCGGGATTGGCCCGCCGTGCGAGCTTCGCCCGCGTCACTAGGCCCGCGCAATCTTCGACAAGGTGCGTCCGTACAGGGTCGAAACTGCCAAGCGCGCGGCCGGCGGTATGCGCAACCGCGCGCGAATACAGTTCGATCGATCGTCGGGTCGCGCTCGGCATAGAAGGTGCGTGGCTCGACATCGATCGGCTCGATCTCGGCGCGTCAGCGAATGCACCGCCTTCAGCAGTTCCGCGCCCGCCTGGCCGTCGATCGACTGCGTGATGAAACTTCATGAAGAGCGCGAACGAACCGCTCGGCAGCCCGGGAATGCGGTCGCAGGCCCTCGATCACGTAGACCTCCCACAACGGCCGGCTGCGGTCCAGCGGCCGCGAATGCAGGCGCGCGACCTGGATCATCAGCTGGCGCCAGTCGCCGGGCTCCGGCAGCGCGATGTGGCGGACGTGGAACTCGAGGTCGAGGTCGGCATCGTCGATCCAGTACGGCCGATCGATACCGTGCGGCGCCGTGACGAGGCGCCGCCGGAACACCTTGGACAGGTCCAGCCGATTGCTGAAGTAGCGCAGGATGTCCTTGAAGCGGACCTTGCCATCGGGCGCCGTCGACGGGTCGTAGATGCCGAGCGAGGCCACGTGGTTGTAGACATTGCCGCGCTCGGTGTACAGAAAGTAAGCTGTCGGTGCCTGATAGCTGTTCCATGAGAACCCGTCTCCTTGATTATCTCTTCGGTGTTGCCATCGGCCATGCCTGGGCCGACTGCCGGTCGGCGCGCCTGCCGTGGCGTGATGTCAAGCGGCTGAGCGCTTCGCGCGCGGCGAGCGGCGCGGGCGGGCCTGACCAAAGCGCGGCAACTGCAGGATCTGCGCGCCGGTTCAGCCTCGAATACCCCCATTGCGCTCCCAAGATTGCGATACGAGCGCCGCAGGCAATCGGCGTAACGGGCCGGCTCCGGCAGCATTACGCGGCACGCGGTCACGCTGATCGTCATCCCGCCGTTGTAATAGCCAAGCAGATGCGCCAGACCGGTCAGGTCGCTCAGCGTTTGCAGGCCGTAGAAGTCAACCAGTCGTGCCCCGGCCAGATAAAGCGCTGTGTCGGGACCGCGCACGCTTGCCACCGTGGTGTTGATCATCGGCCCGAGACGGCCGACCAGGCGGGCGCGCCGGACCAGATCGCCCGCCATGCCGAGCACAACATCCGGCACCAGCTCAACCGCATCCAGCATCAGACGCCGCGCGAGAAAGCTCTGGAAGTCAGCGCGTCGTTTCCTCGCCTCGGCGACGATCAGACGCAGGCGCTCGGCCTGATCCTCGACCTCGGTGAACAGCCGCATCGCGGTGGAATCCGCGATCGTAGGGCTGGCATATACCCGCGTGCCGGAACGACTGGCCGAGGGAACTTCGGCCAGCAGGCTCACTGCCGGCAGTTCGAGCCGGGCGTCCAGGTACTTGCGCAGTGCGCCGGAGATCACCGCCAGGGCGACGTCGAGCACCGTGGCCCCCGGAACCGTATCGCGAATCCGTTCGACTTCAGCCAGATCAAAGCGCACCGCTTCGACGACGCGATGCGGCGATACCAGGCCGTTGAAGCGCGTACGCGGAGGCGGCTCGGTTGAAACCGGCGGCGCGGCGTGCAGTTCGACGACCGGATCTGCAGGCCTGTCTTCGGCGCTCGTCCGGCGGCTCAGCAGACTCCCAACGGCCGCAGAGCCGAAAGTAAGCAAAGGATTGGCGCGCATCGCGAGCCAGCGCCCGATCGTCAACGGTGTCTTCAGCGTGTCGACCGCGCTTGCCAGCAACAGCTGGGCCGTGGTCGGCGGGCGGTCGAAGAACTGAACTTCCTTGGGTGGTGATGCGCGGCTGTCCGGCGCCAGTTCGTGCAGGGCTGCAAAGAGCTGGGTACCGAGCGCCCCGCCAAGCGCCGCGTAGTGGGTCTTGATGAACAGTGCAAAACTGCCCGGCGTCACGCCGGGAATACGGTCGAGCTCGTCAATGACATAGCATTCCCACAAGGGGCGCGACTGATCGAGCGGGCGCGAATGCAGTCGCGCGACCTGGGTGGTCAGCTGCTGCCAGTCACCCGGACGCGGCAGTGCCAGGTGACGCAGATGAAACTCGATGTCGAAATCGCGTTCCTCGATCCAGTAGGGTCGTGCAATCCCCAACGGCAGGCCGACCACGCGGCGCCGGAAAATCCCGGCCCGATGCATACGCTCGCGAAAGTGCCGCAGGATGTCGACGAACTCCACCTTGCCGCCCGGCGCACTCGAGCGGTCGTAGACGGCGAGCGTCGACACGTGCATCGGCGTCGCGGCGGATTCCAGCCGCAAGCACAGGCTCTCGATACCCTTCAGTTGACGCATCGTGGAACGTCGTCCTCAGCGATGTGAACTCAGGCGACGGGCTGGCCGCGGCGATGAGCCGGCGGCCAGAGTCGCTGCCTGGTGAATTCTAGGCGCTCGCTTGACCGCCGATACCTTCGCCTTGCGCATCGTTCGAGGCTGCGTCACCTTGTCTGGCGCCGAGGGCTGAACTGCGGGCGACGCGGCCCTCGTTGCCGCCTCGTCGGCTCGCTGCAGCAATACCTCGTAGCTCGCGCGCAGGCACTGGGCATAGAAGGCAGGGTCGGGCAGCATGTTGCGGCAGGCCACCGCGCTGATCCACAAGGTCCCGTCGTAGCTGATCGCGGTGTGGTTGAGGCCCGCATAGTCGGCCGGCATGCTGACCGGATAGAGCTGCAGCAGGCGGGCGCCCGCAAAGTAGATTGCCTGGCTCGGTCCGCGCACGTTCGACACCGCGGTGTTGAGCTGCGGCATCATGACGTTGCGCAGGAAGGCGCTCGCGACGAAATGCGGCAGGGCTTCGATCACCGTCGTGGGCAGATCGGTCCCCACCAGTTCTGCCTGTTGCTTGGCGCGTTGCGCTTCCTGCCGGATCGCACGCAGCTGCTCGACCGGATCCTCGATGTCGGTGCGCAGCCGCACGGGTACGCCACCAACCTGGTTGCCGGGGCGATTCGGGTCTGGGCTCGCATCTCCACGCAGGCTGATCGGCATCAGCGCCGCCAACGAACGCGGCGGCAGATCGTCCTTGCTCAGGAGATAGCGGCGCAGCGCGCCGCCGCACACGGCGAGGAAGACGTCGTTGATCGTCGCGCCCTCAGCCAGAGCACGGATGCGCTTGACACCGGTGAGCGGCAAACCCACGGCTTCGACCGCACGGTTGGCCGAGATCGGATGATTGAAGCGAGTGAGGGGTGCGCGCGGAAAACTCGGCATGGCATGGGCATGACCGCCTTCATGCACGGCCGGATTGAGTCGCTGCGCAACCTGGTCAAGAACAATGCCGGCGATCTTGAGTGCAGCCTGCAGCGAGAATCGGGTGGTCTGGCCGACGCGGCCCACGCTGTGGCCGATGGCCTGTGCCACGCGTTCCACATCGCTGCCGTCCTCGCCGGTTGCGGCATCCGCGCCATCACCTGACGATTGGCCGTCGTGCAGACAGCGCACGATCTCGATGGCTGTGGCGCCATCGACGGCCGCATGGTGCATTTTGGTGAAAATAGCGAAGGCGCCCGCTGGCACACCGGGAACATGGTTCAGTCCCTCGATCACATACATTTCCCACAGCGGCCGGCTGCGGTCGAGCGGGCGTGAGTGCAGCCGCGCCACCTGGATCATCAGCTGGCGCCAGTCGCCCGGCTGCGGCAGCGCGATGTGCCGCACGTGAAACTCGAGATCAAGGTCCTTGACGTCGACCCAGTATGGGCGGTCAAGGCCAAAGGGCACGGTAGCGAGGCGACGACGGAAGACTTTGCTGACCCCGAGTCGTGCGCGGATCGTTTCCAGGATTTCCTTGAAGCGGACCTTGCCGCCGGGCGCCGTGGACTGGTCGTACAGGGCGAGCGCGGCCACGTGCACATAGTTGTGGCCGCGCTCCTCGGAAAGAATGAAGCTGTCGACACCAGTGAGCTGATCCATGAGGACTCCGGCCGCCCTAGATCGGCAGGCGTTCGCGCTCAAAGCGCAGGCGCAAATGCGCCAGGTCGAGCGGCTTCCAGCCATCGGCGTCCGACTGTGCAAGCCGGTGGGCAATCAGGTAGAAAACAAAGGAGTCGAATCCCATGCCGACGTGCGAAGCCGGCACTTCGACGTTCTGGACCAGCGGACCGGGTGTTTCCTGCGCGTTGAATGCCGGCACGACGCCGTCCTTCTCGCAGTAAAACGCGGTTACGGGCACGCCCTCGAGTGGCCGGCTCAAGTCGCGCATCTTGGCCATGAACTCGGGATCGCTGAATTCCATATCGGTCACCCACTCGTAGGCTCGCCAGACACTGATGTCCTTGGCATCACCGCTGAGAGGACTGCCCATCGTGATCACGTCGCGGATCAGTTGCGGATAGCGACGTGCCAGGGCCTTCGCATACACCCCACCGAGACTCCACCCGATCAGACTGATCTTGCGATCACCTGACTCGATGAAGACTTCCTTGAGCCGGTGTTCGACCAGCGCTTCGATGTCGTAGTGGTATTGCGTCGAAAAGCCGAGGTTGATGCCGAGACCCCAGGGATAGGCGCGATAGCCGATGCTCGACAAGAAGGTGCGCAGCGGCCAGGTCGGATGATCGGTCGACATGAATCCAGGCAGCACCAGCACCGCGTGACCATCGCTGCGCGGCACCTGGGTCAATGCCAGCGCGCTCCATGGCGAACTGAGCGTGTCGAGCACGCCGCGACCAAGGTCGCTGAAAACGTCGAGCCAGGTAAGTCGCGGAAGCGGTACGGCCGCGGCCTTCCGCGCCCGGCGCGCGCTCGCGCCTCGCTTGGATGCGGCTTCAGCCATGGGTCCGGAGTGCATCAGCGCAATCGGAACGGACCGCACCAACGCGCGGTGCGTGATTCAGGGCGACTGACGGCTCTGTGCGCCGGCGCCGCTGCAATTGCAGATCGCGTCCGGGCCTGCAGGCGCGGTGGTGCGTGACTCCCAAGATCTCCTCCCACTCTCGTCCGACCTGACGCCGAGCCTGCCCGTGCCAATGGGCCGCGACAAAGCCAGTTCCAAACGATCTTTTTATCCAGGCCGACAGGCGGCCATGTGCTGGCCATTGCCTGCTCGACCCAAGCTGGGTCTGGCGCAGCTTTTGAATCTTAGCGGAGGCGCAGCAGGACCCGCCCTTCGCAATTCGAGCGCGCCCTCCAGTCGGAACCGCTTGAATACGGCCTGCCGGGGCTCCGGCTACTTGTCAGTGGGAAACCTGTAGTCCCTGAACTGCTCGCGCAGTGTCATCTTTTGCAATTTGCCGGTAGCACCGTGTGGCAGGCTGTCGACGAAGACCACATCATCGGGTGTCCACCACTTGGCGATCTTGCCTTCGAGAAACGTGAGGATGTGGTCCTTGCCGGCGTCCTGCCCGGGCTTGCAGACAATGATCAGCAGCGGTCGCTCCTGCCACTTGCTGTGCTTGACGCCGATGACCGCCGCCTCGGCCACGGCCGGATGGCCCATTGCTGCGTTTTCAAGATCGATCGACGAAATCCACTCGCCACCGGACTTGATCACGTCCTTGCTGCGATCGGTGATCTGCATGTAGCCGTCGGGATCGATATTGGCGACGTCGCCGGTGTCGAAGAAACCTTCCTTGTCAAGAATCTTTCCGCCCTCGCCCTTGTAATACCCGCTGACGATCCAGGGCCCACGCACTAGCAGGCGCCCGGAGGCCTTGCCATCGCGCGGCAGGGTCATGCCCTCTTCGTCGACGATCTTCATCTCGACCCCGAACGGCGTGCGGCCCTGCTTCATCTGCAGGTCGAGGCGCTGTTCGAGCGTGAAATCCTTGTGCTTCGGCAGCAGGTTGCAGACGGTGCCGAGAGGTGACATCTCGGTCATGCCCCAGGCGTGCACGACGAAGGCGCCGAATTCCTTTTCGAAGCGCTCGCTCATCGCGCGTGGTGCAGCCGAGCCGCCGATGACCGCGCGCTTGAGCACGAGCTCCTTTTTCGGCGTCAGCTTTTCCTTGTCGACATGGCCGAACAGCATCAGCCAGACGGTCGGCACGCCGAGTGCGAGCGTGACCTTCTCGTCGCGCATCAGTTCGTAGACGCTCTTGCCATCCAGCGACGGCCCCGGCATCACCAGCTTGGCGCCGCACATCGCGCCGCCGTAGGGCATGGCCCAGGCATTGACGTGGAACATCGGCACCACCAGCAGCGCCGAGTCGGCCGGGGACAGGCCCAGGCCATCGCCCATGCATGCCGCCATCGCGTGGAGCACGGTCGAGCGATGCGAATACAGCACGCCCTTCGGGTTGCCGGTCGTGCCGGAGGTGTAACAAAGCGATGAGGCAGTGTTTTCGTCGAACTCCGGCCATGCGTAGTCGCTGTCCTGCGCACCGATCAGCTCCTCGTAGCACTGCAGGTTGTCGACCTTGATCGCGGGCATATGCGCGTGGTCGGTCATGGCGATGAAGCCCTTGACCGTCTTCAGCGAAGACGCAATCTTTTCAATCAGCGGAGCGAAGGTCAGATCAAAGAACAAATACTTGTCTTCGGCGTGATTGAGCACGTAGGCCATCTGATCAGCGGCCAGGCGCGGATTGATCGTGTGCATGATCGCGCCGACGCCCGAGACGCCGAAATACAGCTCCATGTGGCGGTAGCCGTTCCAGGCCAGGGTCGCAACGCGGTCGCCGGGTTTCACCTTGAGCGCAACCAGCGCCTTGGCAAGCTGCTTGGAGCGTCGATCGATATCCGAGTAGGTGCAGCGGTGAATCGGACCCTCGATCGTGCGCGACACGATCTCGCCGTGGGGATGATTGGTGTTTGCATGCTCGATCACCGACGAGATCAGCAGCGGGCGGTTCTGCATCAAGCCAAGCATGGTCAAGGTCTCCGTAGTGCGGTTCTAGTTGTCGATGTTCGTCTCTCTGCGCGACTGCGGGAACGAACCAGCAGCGCTGCGTTCCGTCCCCGAGCCGGCTAGTGTATTACTCGGCGAAGCTGGTGATATCAACCGGGGTAATGCCCTTGGACTGGCAGAAGTCCAGGTAGCGCTTCAAAAGCGACTTCCAGTTTTCAATCGCGATGATGTTGTCTTCTTCATCCATGTACAGGGAGTCGCCGACCTGGATATTCAGCGTGATGATCTCGCCCGCCCCCGCGCCTTCGGGGGTATGCACGGTGCCCGCGGTTTCATAGACGAAGCTGCCTGCGGTCGCGGTCCAGTCGTGCTCGCGGTACTTCCACTTGCCCTTGATCGTGTAGACCATCACGGTGCCGCAGTGATGGTGCTTGGGCAGAACAATGTGCCCGGGCGCCTTGAGCAGGGTCACGAAGGTTCCCGAGACTGGCTCGATCTTCAGTGCCTTGAGGAACACTTCGTTGCTGTAGGGCACATACGGGAACCAGGGATAACTTTCGGCGTCGACGTAACTGGTCGTGATTTTTTCGTAGTTCATCATGATGGGTGTCTGCCTTGGGTTGAGGACTGTTCGAGGATCGATTTGTCTGGGTGCCTGCTTGAGCTGGGTGTTAACGGTAACCGTGTCCGCTGCAGCATCGCGGCCGCGGACCTTGCGGGAATAAACGTAACAAGTTCGGTGTCAAGCTTCCCCCCGCCCACGGGGAGGCTGCCACCTTGCGTCGAGGCGCCAGTCGGCTTCGGTTCCCTCCGCGAGTCCACCTAGCACGGCCCTGGTTCGGATACGCTTGCACGGCTGCCAGGAACGGGCACACCCCTCCCTGAATTCGCGAACCCATGGTCGGCCAGCCTTTCGTACTCAAGACGACGCCGCCTCGCACGCACCGGCTGGCGGTCGCGCGGCCGCGGCTCGATCAGTTCTGGAGCGACAACAACGAGCGCACGGCGACGCTGGTCGAAGCCCCGCGCGGCTTCGGCAAGACAACCCTCTTGACTCAGTGGCGGCGACGCTCGCTCGAACGCGGTTCGCTCGTCGCCTGGGTCGCACTGGATGCTGAAGACGACCCGCTGCGCTTTGGTCAGACCTTGCTGTACGCGATGCGGGTTGCCAGTGGACGCGCTTCGTTTGAAGCGCTTTCGGCCCAGTTTCGCGCACGCTCCGAAGCCGATTTTGATGCCTTGACCGGCCTGTTGACAGAAATCGCCAATCTCGCGACACCGACGGTCATCATGTTCGACGACGCCGAGCGCCTGCCTGCGGCCACGGTCGAGCAGTCGCTGGCGTACCTGCTGCTCAATGCACCGCCCAACCTGCGGCTTGTCATTGGATCGCGCGCCCCGGTAGCGCTGCCAACCGCCGAAATGCAGGCGCACAACGATCTGACACGGCTGACTGCCAAGGATCTGCGCTTTGAACTCGATGAATCAGTTGCCGTGTTGCGTGAGAGATTCGGTGCGCGCCTGACGCTTGATGACTGCGTGAAACTGCATGAAATGACCGAGGGCTGGCCAATTGGCCTCCAGCTCGCAGCGGCGGCAATCGAGCGTGAAAATGATCCTGCGCGTGCGATTGAAGCACTGTCCGCGCGGCAAGGGGACATCGAGCGCTACTTCGTCGAGTCGCTGTTTGAACGCCTGCCAGCATCGCAGCGCGAGTTCCTGACCCGAATTGCGATCCTCGACACCATCACGCCCGAGCTGGCAGAACATGTGACCGGGTGCGCCGCCGCAGCCACCTACCTCGATCAATTGATGGCCGACACGCCCATGTTGGCGGTGGCCGAACACCGTGACTGGATCCGGCTGCATCTGCTGGCGCGCGATTTCCTGATGGGCCGATTTGAGGCCTTGCCGCCCGCCGAGCAACGTGACCTGCATTTGCGCGCCGCTGAATGGTTTGCTTCGGAATCGCTGCTGCACGATGCAGGGCGCCACGCGCTCGCCGCGGGCGAGCACCAACGCGCGCGCGCCTGGGCCGACCGGGCGATCTGGCATCTGGCCAGCCGCGGCCGGCTGGCTGAGGCTCGCCAATGGCTCGAGCACGTGACCCCGTCCGACATGGAGCACGATCTGCCGCTCAGGCTCGCCGCGACCTGGTTCATGGCGCTTGGTGAGCGGCCCGCCGAGGCCATGGAGCTCATTGGCCCGGTGCTGAACGATCCGTCGCAGAACGCACCGGCGCGCTTCGAGGCCGCCCTGATCTACACCTGTGCCGCGGGATTCTGTGATCGCGTCGGACTGATCGAAACTGCGATCGCGCCGTGGCGCTCAGGTCGACCTGAGCTCGGAGAGCCGGTGTACGCGGTGGCCTATGCCAACACGCTCGCCCTCCTGGCCCTGGTGCACGGTGAAACCGATGAATTGCGCCAGGTCCTGAGCGAGCAACTGGCGAAGGCCGACGAGGAGGATATCGGCTATTCGCGGGCCATCGGGCGCGCATTCATCGGGTACAGCCATCTCTGGGACGGAAATGCCATCAAGGCGGTCGCGGCAGCGAGCGGAGCACTGCAGGAAGCGGAACGTGCAACCGGACGGCGCGGAGCGCCGTCAACGCTGCTGGCCACGATGCTTGCCGCCGCTGCGCTCGAGCTCGGGCAGGCTGATGAGGCCCAGGCCCTGCTCGCGAATCGCCTCGACGTGATCGAGCACAGTGGGGTCCCGGATGCCATCATCGAAGCGCATCGGACGCTGGCCGGCATCGCGTGGGGGCGCGGCGACGAAGCGCGCGCTCTCGATGTACTCGAAAACCTGCGGGTGCTGGGGGTTGCACGCGGCATGCCACGCCTGGTCATGACGAGTCTCGCCGAACAGGTCCGGATTCACGCGCTGGCGGATCGGCTGGAAACGGCACGCGAACGTTTGACACAACTCGAGGCAATGCGGTCGGCGTTCAGGCGCGCGGACTTCTTGCCGTTCCTTGCGATCTACGACCTGAGGGTCGCAACCGCGCGCGCCTACGCTGCACTAGCAGCGGGCAACAACACCGCCGCTGACGCCGCCCTGAAGCGCGCGAATACCCTGGCCGTCCGGCTCGGGCGCGGGCGTGATGTGATCGCCATCAAGGCCCTGCGGGCGGTCAACGCGGCGGCGAAAGGCGAAGCGCGGCGAGCAGGCGCCCTGCTTCAGGAAGCTGCGGGTCTGGCCGCCATCGGTGGCCTGACAAGAGTGCTGGCTGATGCTCATCCGCGTGCAGCCGCATTGCTGGCGGGGCTTGTCGACACGACCGCAACGGCCTCGGCACCCGGCGCGGGGCAGCCAGCAATGTCAATAGCTGCCTTGCCGGCTGCTACAACTGCGCGCTCGTCTGCCTCGAGCGGCATGCTCACGCCCAAGGAGGCGGAAATACTGCGTCTGCTCGACGCGAACCGATCGAACAAGGAAATCGCACGCTCGATGGAAGTCAGTGACGAGACCGTCAAGTGGCACCTGAAGAATCTGTACTCGAAGCTCGACGCCGGCACCCGGCGCCACGCAGTCGACCGCGCCCGCCTGCTCGGGTTGATTGGCAACTGAGCGGCGACCAAATTTCGACAGCGACGGCGGCACGCAGCCGCCGTCGTACTAGGCAGCCTTCGGGGCCTTGTACACCGCTGACGTCGGCAGCAGGAAGCGCGACAGCGCCGGAATCAACACCAGCGCACCGATCATGTTGAGCAGGAACATGAAAGCGAGCAGGATGCCCATGTCGGCCTGAAACTTGATCGGCGACCAGGCCCAGGTGACGACACCGGCGGCCAGCGTCAGTCCGACCAGGGCGACGATGCGGCCAGTGAACGCAAGCGCGGCGCGATAGGCCTCGACCAGCGGCATGCCGAGTCGCTGGCCATGCAGCTGCACCGACAGCAGGTACAGCGCGTAGTCGACCCCGATGCCAACTCCAAGCGCGATCACCGGCAGCGTCGCGACCTTGACGCCGATGCCGAGCAGCACCATCAGCGCCTCGGCAACGATCGAGGTCAGCGCCAAAGGCAGAATCGCCACCAGCACCGCGCGCCAGGAGCGGAACGCGATCAGGCACAGAATGGCCACCGCGCCGTAGATATAGAACAGCATTTCCACCCAGGCTTTCTTCACGACCTGATTGACTGCTGCCTCGATGCCGGCGGAGCCCGCCGCTGGCAATAGTTCGACGTCGGCGACCGGATTGTCTGCGATGAAGCGCTCAACCGTGCCTGACACCCGATCCAGCGTGGCTGCCTTGTGGTCGCGCAGGTAGGCGATCACCGGCATCACGGAACATTCGACATTGAACAGTTCGGGATTGTTGACCGTGGCCTGCTGTGCGCCGTAGTTAAGCACGTCTTGGTTGCGTGACAGGGTCAGCCACTTGGGACTTCCTTCGAACGAACCGGCCGTGATTTGCCGCACGACGTTGGTCAAGGAGACCGTGGTCTGCACCTCGGGCAACTGCTGCAGCTGCCATGCAAGGCGGTCCGCTTGCTGCAGGGTCGCGTACTTCAGGCAGCCCTCTTTCGGCGTCTTGACGATGATCGCGTAGACGTCGGAAGACAGCGAGAAATTCTTCGTGACAAAGGCGTTGTCCTGGTTGTAGCGCGAAAATGGCCGCAACTCGGGCGCACCCGGATCAAGGTCGCCGATCTGCAGCTTGGTCGACAGGGCAAAGGCGCCGAGTCCAAGCACGACGGCCGTCGCGATCGCGCCGGCAGCCCACGCCTTGCGGTCGGCAAAGTGGATGACGATGGCCCAGATGCCGCGCGAGCCGATGCCTTCCTCTTCCTGCTTGAGGCTGCGTTGCGCGGCCTTGGCGCTGACCCCAGTGAAGGACAACAGGACCGGCAGCAGCACCAGGTTGGTGAACAGCAGCACGAACACGCCAACTGTCGCCGCTATGGCCAGTTCGCGAATGGCCGGGATCGGGATCAGGAGCAGCACCAGGAAGCCAGCCGCGCCATTGAGCAGGGCGGTGACACCGGCAATGAACAGCCGCCGGAACGTGTAGCGCGCAGCGACCAGCGTGACAGTGCCGCGGCCGACGTCCTGCATGATGCCGTTCATCTTTTGTGCGCCGTGCGAAACACCGATCGCGAAGACCAGGAATGGCACCAGTACCGAGAATGGATCGAGCCCCATGCCGAGAATACGCAGCAGGCCGACCTGCCAGATCACGGCGATCAGCGAGCAGGCCAGCACCACGGTCGTGCTGCGGATGCAGCGTGTGAAATAGAACAGGATCACGCCAGCGATCAGAATCGCGGCGCCAAAGAACATCATGACCTTGACCACGCCGTCCAGCAGGTCGCCGACGATCTTGGCGAAGCCGATCACGCGGACCTTGTATTTGCCATCAGCGGTCTCGAACTTGGCGCGCACGTTGTTCTCGATCGCGCGCGACAGAGCCCAGTAGTCGAGCGGCTTGCCGGTCTTGACATCGATATCGAGCAGCGGCAGCACAATCGTGCTCGACTTGAAATCGTTGGCGACGATGCTGCCGAGAATGCCGGCGCGCGCCACGTTATTGCGCAACTGCTCAACGCTTTTGGGCGAGCCGTCGTAGGTATCGGGCATGACCGGGCCGCCCTGGAAGCCTTCCTCGGTCACCTCGGTCCAGCGCACTGCCGGCATCCACAGTGATTTGACCCAGGCGCGGTCCACGCCCGGGGTCAGGAACAGCTCGTCGTTGATCTTTTTCAGTGTATCGAGATAGGCTGAATCGAAAATATCGCCCTGGGTGCTCTCCACGACTACGCGCAGCGTGTTGCCGAGCCCGCGCAGCTGATTCTTGTTCTCGAGGTATGCCTTGATGTAGGGATGCCCCTGCGGCAGCATCTTCTCGTAGCTGGCGTTCAGGCTGATGCCGATCGCGAAAAACGCAAGGACCAGGGTGACGGCCAGGCAAGCGAGCACCACAATCTTGCGATTGTTGAAGATTGCCCGTTCGAGCTTGTTGCCGGAGTTCTGGTCGAAGTCCTCAAGCTTGTGGATCACCGGCATTGCTTCGATATTGGCGTGACCAGCCATGACGTTTCCCTTCCGTGAACTGATCAGCGCGCAGGAGCGGCCGGAACCGCGACCATGGCTCCACCGAGCCCAGTGATAGCCAGCTTGCCTTCGCCGCCATCGACCACCGATGTGATCGGCATCGGTTTCGGCATTGCCAGTGGAGTGAAGGTCTTGCCGGCGTCCGTGCTCGTGGCGAGCCGGCCGCTCTGATCGGCGAGGATTACGGCATCACCAAGCCGGGTGCCGCTGACCACAGTCGCCGGCAGGCCGGCATTGACCTTGGTCCAGGTCTTGCCGCCGTCTTCACTGCGGAACACGTTGCCGCGCAGGCCATACACCAGCACCGCCGGCTTGGCGTCGACCACACCGAAAAAGCTGCCCTTGTAGTCGACCGGAAGCGCCTTGAATCGTTGGGTGGCCGGATCGAGTTTCATGACCAGTCCGCCCTCCCCGACGACATAAAGGCCATTCGCGGTCGGTCGGATCGCGTACAGATTCAGGAATTTCGGATTCTCGGTGCGATCGAACAGCGACTCCCAGGTCTGGCCGCCGTCTGTGGTCTTCCAGATCAGGTTGTAGGCGCCGACGATATAGCCGGTCGTGTCATTCTCGAACCAGACATCGAGAATCGGCTTGTCGGGGCCCTGCTCCTTGTAGCGCTCGGCCTCGGCCAGCATCTCTTTCAATTCGGCCGAGCCCGGATTCGCCTGTGACTTCTCGGTCAGCGACTTCAGCAGCAATGCATTCTGCTGGCGGCCATCGAGCTGCTTGACCCAGGTGTCGCCGCCATCGGTCGTAGCTAGCACCACGCCATCGTGCCCGACCGCCCAGCCGTTCTTCTCGCTCGGGAAATAGACGGCGACCAGATCCGAGCTGACCGGCACCTTGGACTGTTTCCAGGTCGCACCATTGTCAGTCGACACCACGATGTGGCCGCGCATTCCGACTGCAACCAGTCGGTTGCCGACCCGCGCCATGCCCTGCAGCATTCCGCGACTTGCGAGCGGCGACTCGATCGCGGGACGATCAAGCACATCGACCTGGGCCTTCGCGGACTTGGCAGGAGTCTTGGCGGACGAGTCTGCCTTCGCTGGCGCGTCCGCCTTTGGCGCCTCGGCCTTGGTTTCGGCAGGCGCCTGGCCGAACGTCGCAGGCACCGGCGCCGCAAGCGCCGCCAAGCTCAAGAAGAAACTGATTGAAGACCGCATCGCTGTCCCCCTCTTCCCAACCGTTGCGGCTGAATGATCGCGCCGCTCAGCCGCGAAGTCTTGATGGATCGTGCAAGGCCGGCCGCGTTGGCGCTTGTCTTTCAGATGACTGTTGCGGCTGGTAGCAGCATAAACAGATGACGCGCCCGCAGGCGCGTCATCTGATCCCCGTCGTTGCAGCTACCGGATCCCGGCTCCCGCCAGGACGTCGGGTTGCCAGTCCTTGTCGGGGAAGCTGTCCACGTACTTGGTGCCACCGGTGCGTCCCGTGTGGCCCTGAATACTGTAAGCGCCGGCGATGAAGTCAAAGAACACATTCAGGCCGCCGGTTGGCGCCAGCGCGTCATAGCTCCACGACATATAGGCGATCCCGGACCGATAAAGCTGGCCACGCGCGTCGTACTGGTCGGAGGCCAGGTTGATCCAGCTGTCTTCGTCCAGGTAGAACGTGCGCTTGTGATAGATATGGCGCTTGTCGGGTTTCAGCGTCGCCTCGACCACCCAGACCCGGTGCAGTTCCCAGCGCTCGAGGTCCGGATTGATGTGATTGGCCTTGGCCATGCCGTCCACCTCGCCGGTGTAGTAATAGAACTTGTAGGCGTTGTACGGGACGTACATCTCTTTCTTGCCGACGAGTTTCCAGTCGAAACGGTCGAGCGCGCCGTTGAAGATGAAGGTGTCGTCGTAGGTCGCGAGTCCCGCCACGCCGGGGTTCGGCGTGTCGTAGGAGATATCCGGCGCCAGCTTGACGCGGCGTTGCCCCGGCAGGTACTGCCAGGCACGGCGCCCCTGCTCGAGCGGGTTGACCGCGTCCTTGACGATCAGGGCCTCGCCCGCGCGCCGCGCCGGCGCCGTGTAGAACACCTTGATCTGGTAATAAATGTCGGTGCCCTTAAAGACATCATTCTTGCCGCTCGAGTAGATCGGAAACTCCTGGAAGCTGTCGCCCTGGGCCGCCAGCGTGATCACACCGGCCGAATCGACGTTGTTGCTCTGGAACTTCGACACCGGGTTGCCGATGTACCGCACCAGGTGGTTCCAGATCGCTTCGTGGCCGGTCTTCGGGATCGGGAACGGCACTCCAGGAATTGCGTCCGCGATTCCCTCCCCGCCGCTGGTGGTCTTGGCAACCGTTGCATTCTTGATCGAATTGTCGAGCAGCCGTTTCGGCATCGTCTGTGAACGGCGCGTCGGGTAGACGTCGATCCGATAGCTCGGGTATTTCTTCAACAGCGTATAGGTGCCGACAGTCAGCTTGTCCTTGTGTTCGTCGGCGTTCTTGCCGGTGATTGTCAGGCGTGGCTTGTCGGCTGCAAACGGGTCCGGCCGCATGCCGGAACCCTTCACGAAACCCGCTGGAATCGTGGTGTAGCCGCCCGTCCACTCGGGAATCGTGCCGTCCTTGTTACCGGCCTTTTCTGCGCCGACCGGGGTCAGCGTCGTGCCTAGCTGCTTGGCCTCTTCGGCGGTGATTGCTGCCAGCGCGCTGGCGATTGAAGCCGACGCAATCGCGGCGGCGAATAAAGTCCTACGAAACATCATGATGGTCCCCAGAAAACTCTCATGCTCACCTGCGCCGTTCAGCGCACTCCTGCGCCCGCAAGCGCTTCCGCCGCCCACTGAGCCGCGGGCAGAGGTTCTATTGGTTTCGTGCCGAAATATGGCCCGGTCAGCGTATTGGCGTTGTACGCGCCGACGACGAAGTTGTAGACGATCGACGAGGCTGCATCGGTCGCCTCGACATCGTAGCTGTACGTCAGGTTCGAGAACACCGAGGTGAACAGCTGGCCGCGCGCGTCAAAGTTGTCGGCCACGACTGCCACCCAGCTGTCTTCGTCGAAGTAGAAAATGCGTTTGGCATAGATGTGCCGCTTGTCGGGCTTCAGCGTGGCTTCGACCACCCAGACCCGATGCAATTCCCAGCGCACCAAATCGGGGTTGACATGGTTCGGTTTCAGCGCGTCGGCAGGATTTTTTCCATAAACCAGACGGTAGTTGTTGTACGGGATAAACATCTCCCGCTTGCCGATCAGCTTGAAGTTGAACCGATCCTGCGCACCGTTGAAAACAAACGCATCGTCATAGGTGGCCAGACCGGCCGTTCCCGGGTTCGGAGTGTCATAGGCGATATCTGGCGCGAGCTTCACCCGGCGTTGCCCGGGCAAATACTGCCAGGCGCGCCGCGGCGTCGCCAGCGGATTCACCGAATCGAACACCATCAGGGCTTCGCCCGAACGGCGCGCCGGCGCCAGGTAATTGAGCTTCAGACGGACGTAGACATCGGACTGCTGCATCACTTCGGTGGTCCGTTTCGGATCGAAGATCGGATACTCCTGCACCCCTTCTGACGTCAGAGCCAGCGTGGCGACGCCAGCCGAATCGACATTCCAATTTTCGTACTTGTACAAGGCGACGTGACCCGGGAAACGCAGGATGTGATTCCACATCACTTCGTTGCCGGTCTTCGGGATCGGGAAGGGATAGCCGGGCAACGCACCCTCGACCCCTAATCCGCCTTCGATCGCCTTGGCGCCGGTCGCATTCTTGGCCACGTTATCGAGGACCCGCTTCGGGAACGTAAACGGCCGGCGGGTCGGATACACGTCGATGCGCATCGTCGGATAGCGCTTCAGCAGTTCCTGTGCTCCCGCGGTCAGCTTGTCGGCGTGTGCCGCCACGTCCTTGCCGGTGATCGTCAGGCGCGGCTTGTCGGCCGCGAAGGGATCCGGCCGAATGCCGCTGCCCTTTGCCACTGCCGGCGGGTTGGCCAGCACGCCGGTCCATTCCGGGATCGTGCCGTCCTTGTTGCCGGCCTTTTCTGCGCCGACCGGAGTCAGCGTCGTTCCGAGTTGCTTGGCTTCATCCGCGGTAACTGCGGCATTCGCTCCGGCCACCAAGGTCGAAGCGACGGCCAACACCAGCAGAGTCCTGGTCATCATCGGCAGGCTCCTTGTTAAAACGTCGTCTTGAACGTCAGGGCCACGAAGTCGCGGTCCGACAGTATGGCCGGCGATCCGTTGAAGACAGTCGCTGCGCCGGCCGCATTCACCGAGTAGCGACCGTAGTAACCGACATACTTCAAGTCGATGCGATACCTCTGGTAGATGTCCGCTGCGACACCGATGCCGAAGTTGCCGGAGTTTTCCTGGCCGCCTGCGGTGACTGCCGAGTTGCCCGAAATGCCGCCGGCCCAAGACAAGGGAGCGAGCAGGTCAACTCCCGGGAATACCTGGAACCAGGTCGGGGTGAAGTTAATCGCGAGGCCAAAGTAATTTTTGTTGACCCTGTCAATCGCCGTGTAGCCATTGCGGCCCTTGAATACTGCCTCGTTCTGGCTGACGTCGAGCCAGGTCATCCAGGTCAGCTCAGCCGCCAGGCTGGCGCTGTCGAACAACCGGGATCCTGCCAGCGTCATCAGGCCATTGATCAGTCCATGCATCGTGGTGCCGAGTGCGCCCGGCGTGCCGTTGGTAGGAACGGCGGTCGTAGCAATCGACCCAGGAACGGACGCCACCAGAGCAGCCGGCACGACCTGCACCGGATCGCTGAGCAGCGGCATGTTGCGGCGGTAACTCAGCTCTGCGCCGACACTGACACCGGCGATGTTCTTCGACAGGCTCACGCCGAAAATGTCGATGTCGGTGCCGTAGGCTGTGTTGTAGAGGCCGGCCTTGCCGTAGGTGACGAGATCGGTCGGCGTGGTCGCGTTCCGATTGATGATGCAGACTGCCCCGGTTGGCGGCAGCGGAATTCCACCGATCGCCGAGCAGGTCGCCGCCGGCACCGTCGTGGAAATTCCCGGCGTCAGCATGATCTGCGGCTGATCGTCATAGGTGCGGCGGTAATAGGCGCCGATCGTTGCGTCAGCCCAGTCCGGGCTCCAGCGAGCGGCCAGGCCATAGTTGCCCTTGTTCTCGTCCGGCTCGATGTCGGTGCCACGCCAGGCGCGCAGGAACTGTCCGGGTGCCAGCGGGTTGGCGCCGATGATCAGCGATTGACCGCCCCAATTGAGCGCGTCGCTGATGCTCAGATAGGTCGCGGCTTCCGGATAACGAACGGCCTGGTTGCTGAAGCGTTGCCAGTTGAAGAAGTACTGCGCCGCGAGCGACAGGTCCTGGGTGACCTGGGACTGGATGTTGAAGCCGACGCGGGGCCGGAACAGTTCCTTGGCTTCCGCGCCGGGCGTAGCCGCCGCCTTCCATTGATCAAGCGGGTTCTGCGAGTACGACACGCCATGCACTGCGCCGTTGCCCAGCAGGCTCTCACCCCAGTAGACCGTGGTCTGGCCAAGCTTCATGTTGATCGGAATACCACCGGCATCGATCGAGGCGAAGCCGAACACATCGAGCCATTCACCCGACACACCTTCGGCATAGCGCTTGGAGTAGTTCGGCAATTCCCCGACGACCGGACGGCCGTTGACCAGGACGTTCGACGTCGCCACGCTGCTGTTGTTCAGTCGGTCGTAGGCTGGATCCGACCAGCCCGCACCACTTACGCGGAAACCCAGCTGCTTCCTCCAAACGATGTCGAATTCCGACAGCACGTCCAGGCGACTGAATGTGCGGCCCCTGTTGAAGTTGCGGTCGCCATCGTCATTGTTCACGGCGCGCAGAATCGCAACGTCCTGGCCCTGAACGCGCTGTGCGATGTTGAGCCGGAACGTGTTGTCCCACCGCAAGACCAGGTCGTCGTTGCCGGTCGGGATCTCGAAGGCGGATACGGCGGTCGGCAGAGCGAAAGCGCCGATGATGGCCGTGCTGATCGCGCTCATGCGCAGGGCGCTCATGCGCGCGCGATTGCAGTCATTCCTGGAACTCATACTTGCCGCCCTCCTGTGGGTAATGCCGTGATTTTTATTGAGGCCATCTTCCCCGGAAGTTCGGCCCCTTCACCCCCCTTGGCGGGGGAAGAAGGATACTGCGCTCAACGGCCGGGCGCCGCTAGCCGCAGCGCAACAAGTATGCGGGACTGTCGCGTGATACCGACGCAGGACGTCCTGCGAACGCCGACCCAATGCAGTCCTTCTGAGACGCCGCGCCGGAGACCGTCCGACCGTTTCGAGCCGCTTTCCGGATCACCTCGCCCGCCGGGTGTCGCCGACATCGGCGCAAGAGTGTCCGGCTCGCGGACTCTTCGCCTCATGCAATCCCCATTCCGTTGATTCGGGACGGCCAAGCTTCCCGCCCCGCCGCTGGTCCTGCGGGCGCATCCTGACATGATCGTCGAGCATTTTCCTTGACCTAGGGACAAAGTGTGACAGTGGCGCCGCGCATACTGAATTGGCTTTGTTGGACACGGGTGTCTCATGTCGGCCGTCGCCGATTCACACAAGCTGGGCGCGGGGTTCTGGCGCCTGGCGGACCCCAAGATCACGCTGGCTTCGATGTCGTCGATTGCGCTCGGCACCGCGGCTGCCGTCCGCAGCGGCGCGTTCGCCTGGGGTTGGCTGCTACTCGTGATGCTCGGCATCTTTGGTTTGGAGTGGGCCAAGAATGCCTCCGGCGAGATATTCGACTTTGCCTCGGGCGCCGACCAGGCGGTGACCGAGTCCGAACGCAGCCCATTTTCCGGCGGCAAGCGGGTGCTGGTGGACGGCTTGCTCAGCGTGCGCGAGACCTGGGCCATCGCGATCGCCGGGTACGCGCTGTGCATCGCGGCGGGGCTGATCATCGTGATCTGGCGCGAGCCTTCGGTGATCTGGCTTGGGCTCACCGGCGTGGCGCTCGCTTTTTTCTATCACGCGCGGCCGCTCAAGCTCTCGTATCGCGGCTGGGGCGAAATCGCCGTGTTTGTCGCCTACGGCCCGCTGATCTGTGCTGGAACCTACCTGGTTCTGGCGCGCGCGCTGCCCATGTGGGTGATGTGGCTCGCGCTGCCGCTGGGTGTTCTGATCGCCGCTTTCCTGTGGATCAACGAGTTCCCCGACTACCGCGCCGATACCAGTGCCGGCAAGCGCACCCTGGTCGTTCGCCTGGGCCGTGCCAAGGCCGCGCGCGTCTATGCGGGGCTGATCGTTGCGGCGTTCGTGTTGCTCTTCGTATCGCTCGAGTTCGGCGTGCCGGCGGGTGCACTGGGCGGGCTCATCGCCGCAATACCGGCCTTTGGCGCCGCGCGAGTCCTTCTCGCCTCACCCGAAGACACGCAGCGCATCGTGCCGGCACAGGGCAGGACGCTCGCGGCATTTGTGCTGTACGCGGTAGGAGCGGGGGTCGGGCTGTTGATGACCTGACGTCGACTGCAAGGCCGGGCGCATGCGACTGGCCCGCGGTTGGTAGATGGCAGCCCACGGTTGCACCCTGATCAAAGTCGCCAACGAGGGCGCCGCAGGAATCTACTATTAGTCTTGATTACCCGCGCCAGGGGTCAGTGGTAATTGACGCGCGGAGGATCGAGGCATGCGACGCGATCACGACTCCTGTCACCGGAGACGCCTATGAAAACCGAACTCTTCTACCTGACCCTGGTTGCCGCATTCACGGGCCTGATGTGGGTACCGTACATCCTGGACCGTTTGGCGGTGCGCGGCATCGGCGACGCGGTTGGGTATCCAGACAACCCGAAGCCCCAGTCGCCCTGGGCACAACGATTAATGAAGGCACACGGCAACGCAGTCGAAAACGAAACAGCTTCAACGCCAGGACGAAACTCAGAACCAACCAGCCGCCCATCACCGCGACCTGCGGCCCGAGCCCGGCGAGCGGCGTGCCTTCCAGCATCACGGACCGGAGCGCGTTGACCGACGCGGTGAGTGGCAGGGCCTGGATGAACGGCTGCATCGCGGCGGGGAAGTTCGAGGAGAAGAAGACTCCCGAGAAGACCCACATCGGGAGCATCACGAGGTTCATGATCCCCGAGGCCCCTTCGATCGTCTTCGGACGTGCCGCGATCAGGAGCCCGATCCCGCCGAACATGGCCGCCGACAGGATCGACACCACGGCCAGCGTCGCCAGCGAGCCCCGGAGCGGCACGCCGAAGATGAACAGGCCACAACCCACCAGCATCGCCACCTCGAGGATCAGCCAGATGAATCGGGAGAGGCCGAACGAGGCCAGGTAGTGCGCCCGTGACATGGGTGTCGCGATGAGCCGCTTGAGCAGTTTCTTGCGGCGCTGGTCCACGATGGCGAAGCCGATGCCCCAGATGCCGCTGCCCATCAGGTTCATGCCGAGGAGCCCGGGCACCAGGAAGTCGATGTAGCGCGAGCCGCGTTCACGCACCAGCTGCTTCGGCGACGGGCACCGGGTCGGCGCGTCCCGCGGCGCGCTGGAGGATCGTCATCCGCCAGATGCCGGGCGATCCGGGCGTCGGGGCGGGTGTCGTCGAAGCGGTAGGTCGACCGTGTCGCCGCCCGGCACGACCAGCACCGCGACTTGGCGGTCCGGAGGGACGGACAGCGGCGCTGTCGCTGAGCCGCGTCCACCAGCACCCGGCGTGTCGCCCACTCAGCGAAGTCACCACTGGCGCCGCCCGGGGGCTCATCGAGCACGACCGCGACCTTCACCACTCCGGCGCGACGGGTCCGGAACGCGAGTGCCCAGGCCCGCGGCCAGCAGGATCGGGGAAGATGAACATCCAGAAGACCGCCTCCGGTTCGCGCACGAACTCGAGGAAGCGGACCGCGTGAGCTGAACGAGCGGCACGATCGCGCGAACGGACGCCGGGGCTCAGACATCGCGCAGGTGCCGTCCCGGTGAGAGAGACGAAGACATCCTCGAGCGTGGCGGAGTGGGTGCGCAGCTCGGTGAGCCCTGCGCCCCGCGCGCGAGCCGCGAGGCAGGGCGGGCAGGCCACGGTGTGCAGCTCGGCCACCTGGAGTCTGCACAGCGTCCCTCCTCGTGGCGCACCGCCACGACGCCCCGGAGCGCCGCGAGGCTCCGGTTCGACCGATCGCGGATCCCTCGGCCAGCCCGAACTCCACCACGTGCTCGGCACCGAGCGTGGCGATCAGCTCGCGCGGCGTGCCCAGCGCGATGACCCGGCCGTGGTCGACGATGGCGACGCGGTCGCAGAGCCGTTCCGCCTCCTCCATGTAGTGCGTGGTGATGAGGACGGTGCGGCCGCGGGCTGCTGAAGGTGCTCCATCAGCTCCCAGAGCTGGCGGCGCGATTGCGGGTCGAGTCCGGTGGTGGGTTCGTCGAGGAAGAAGAGCTCCGGATCGCCCACCAGGGCGCAGCGCCAGTGCCGAGCCGCTGCTTCTGGCCGCCGGAGAGCTGGCCGACCCGGCTCGTCGCGCTTTTCACCGAGCTGCACGACGTCGATGATCTCCGGCAGCGGGCGCGGCGTCCGGTAGAAGCTCCGGAAGAGGCGATCGTTTCCTCGACGGTGATCTTCTCGGCGAACTGGGTCTCCTGGAGCGAGATGCCGATCCGCTCCTGCAGATGCGCCGGGCGTTGGCCTTCCAGCTGAGACCGAGCATCTCGACCTCGCCCGCGTCCGGCGTGTTCAGCCCTTCGCAGATCTCGATCGTGGTGGTCTTGCCGGCGCCGTTCGGGCCCAGCAGGCCGAAGCACTCGCCGGCGCGGACCTCGAGATCGAGGCCGTCCACCGCGCGGACGGCATCGTAATCTTTGCGTAGACCGGAGATTCGAATCGCGGGTTGCATTGGGTCGGAATCTTGGGCGGTTGGGGCGGTTGGGCGGTTCGACGGTTCGACGGTTAGTAACCAACCGTCCAACCGTCCAACCGTCTAACCGCCAAGTTACGCGCTCTCACGTTCATGGGGTGTCGACAGCAATCGTTCCGCGAAGTCCAGCCGCGACTCCAGTTCGGCGACCCGGCTCTCCAGCGCCACGATCGCATCGTCCCGTCCGGCGAGTTCCGACTCGAGCGCCGCGATCCGCCCTTCCTCGTCTCGCGACAACCGCCGCCGACGCTGGCCGCCGTAGCCCCAGCCCCAGAACACGCTCATGAAGACCGCCAGGATGACCCACGACATCTTGCCTCCCGCTCGAGACTACCGCGTCACGATTCCTGAGTCCGCAGGTTCTTGATCTCGTCCGCGGCCCGGGTCAGAATCTCCACGATCTTCTTCGTCCGCTCATCCCCCGGGCCGTGCCGCCACGCGTCCCGCCAGGCCAGCGTGGCCAGTCGCGTGAACGCCTGGCTCAGCTCGCCCATGGTCCCGCCCGCGAAGTCCTTCACGGTTTCGCGGACCCGGTCGAACATCTCGTCGATCGTGTCGCGGTGCTGGTCGAGGAACGCCTCGCCCTCCGCGGTAATGTGGTAAGTCTTCCGGCCTTCGGTCTCCACCACCCGCACGTACCGCTGGTCTTCCAGCAGCTGCAGCGTCGGGTAAACGGTGCCGGGGGATGGGCTGTACCAGCCCCCAAAGCGTTCCTCGAGATCCTTGATGATCTCGTACCCGTGCCGGGGCTTCTCCCGCAGGAGACGAAGGATGACGTACTTCATCTCCCCCGATTCGAACACCTGACCCCGCCGCCAGCGCTTGCCATGCCGTGGCCCGATCCCCCACTCGCGCTGGACTTTGCGGGCCCAGTCATCCGGGTCCCAGTCTCCGAATATGTCGCTGAACCAATCACTTCGACGGGCACACATAGGTAGCTCCTAAGCCATTACTTGCGATATATCGTACGTAATGTCGCGTGATCTGTCAAGATATATCTTGGTGCCTGAGTCGCGGGCCTCCAATCGGGAGAGTAGCTTCTCCCGCTCACATCCCACCGACACCTCTCGTGATCGCACGCATCCTCTCCCGGCTGATCAGCTTCGCGGTCTTCCTGCTCATCGCCGGATTCATCGCGTTCTTCACCATCGCAGCGCCCATCGCCGATTCGCGGAAGAACCGGATCGCGGACACGACCCTGGCGCCTCCCTCCGATTCAGCCCGCGCCCTTCACGCCCGCCTGACCGTGGTCGACCTGCACGCCGACCCGCTGCTCTGGCCACGTTCGCTGGTCAAACGAAACTCGCGAGGCCACACCGACGTGCCGCGGCTCATCGAGGGCCACGTGGCGGTGCAGCTCTTCGGCGCGGTGACGAAGGTGCCGCCGGGGGTCAACTACGAGAAGAACCCCTCCGATCGGGATCGGGTGGGCTTCCTCGCTGCGGCGTCAGGATGGCCCATCGCCGCGTGGACCGAGCTTATGCCACGGGCGCGGGAGCAAGCCGAGAAGCTGGCCGACTTCGCCGCGCGCTCCGGCGGACGCCTGGTCGTGATCCGCACCGTGACGGATCTCGATCTGTTCCTCCGGTTCCGCGCCCGGGGTGACACCAACGGGGTCGCGGGGATCCTGGCCTTGGAAGGGCTGCAGCCCCTGCAGGGGGTCCTGGGCGGACTCGACACCCTGTTTGCGCTGGGATATCGAGTGGGAGGCCTCACTCACTTCTTCGACAACGAGGTGGGAGGGTCCTCAGCGGGTGAAGCCAAGGGCGGCCTCACTGATTTCGGGCGACAGGTGGTGGGGCGCATGGAGGAGCTGGGCATGATCATCGACCTGGCCCACGCCTCCCCGGCGCTCATCACCGACGTGCTCGCCATCGCGAAGAAGCCGGTGATCGTCTCCCATACCGGGGTCCAGGGAACGTGCAAGGGCCCCCGCAATCTCACCGACGATGCCCTGCGCGCGGTCGCCGCCAACAATGGCGTCGTCGGCATCGGGTTCTGGGATGCAGCCGTCTGCGACATCACCCCCAAGGGTATCGCCCGTGCCATTCGCTACGCCGCCACCGTCGCGGGTGTGACCCACGTGGGGCTGGGCAGCGATTTCGACGGGGCGACAACCACCGCCTTCGACGCTTCGCGCATGGTCCTCGTCACCGACGCCCTGCTCGTGGAGGGATTCACACCCGGCGAGATCGAGGGAATCATGGGAGGGAACGCCCTGCGGGTGCTGCGGGCGGGACTGCCGGCGAAATAGCAGCCGCCTTTGCCGTTTCGGGACAGTTCCAGCTTGAAACTGTCGCACCGGAACCACCGTAGGAGCGGCGTCGCCCTACCCTGGGAAGCCAATGGAATTCGCCATCCAGACCCGCGGCCTGGTCAAGACGTACCGCGGGGTCGAGGCCGTTCGCGGCATCGATCTGGAAGTCCAGCGCAACACGATCTTCGGCTTCCTGGGCCCCAACGGGGCGGGGAAGACCACGACGATCAAGCTGCTGCTTGGGCTGGTGCGGCCCACCCGGGGCACTGCGACGGTCTTCGGCCAGGACATCGATCGCGACACGCTCGAGATCCGGCGCCGGGTGGGCTATCTGGCCCAGGATCCCCGCTACTACGAGCACATGACCGCGCGAGAGACCCTCGGGTTCACCGCGCGGTTCTTCTTCCGCGCCGGGGCGGCGCTCGACCGCCGGATCCAGCAGACCCTGGAGCTGGTGGGCCTGGCCGACCGCGCCGACCGCCCGATCCGCGGATTCTCCGGTGGCGAGCGGCAGCGGCTCGGCATCGCGCAGGCCCAGATCAATCATCCCGACCTGCTGATCCTGGACGAGCCCGCCGCCTCGCTCGACCCGATGGGCCGCCGCGACGTTCTCGCGGTGATGGCCAACCTGCGTGAGCACACCACGATCTTCTACTCGACCCACATTCTCGACGACGTGCAGCGAGTGAGCGACACCGTCGCCATCATGCACCAGGGCAAGCTCGTGGCGCAGGCCCCGATCGGGGAGCTCCTGTCGGGGCGGAAGGGCGAAACGACCTACACCATCGCGATCTCGGGCGAGGTGGCGGACGCGCGCCGTCGGATCGACATCCTCCCCTGGATCGCGCGGATCGAGGAGTCACAGGAAAACGGTGGCGTCCGCTGGCTGGTGCACGCCACCGACGCGGCGGCCGCGGAGGCCACGCTGCTGCGCTCAATCCTGGCCAGCGACCGGGTGACCGTCACATCGTTCGGGCGCCAGACCCACGACCTGGAGGATGTCTTCCTCCGTGTGGTCGAGGAGGCCGACAATGCCGCGTGATCCCGCCCTGGTCGCGGTGCCGGTGGCCGGTTGGCGCACCGGCTTCCTCAACATGCTGGCGAAGGAGCACGGCGTCTGGTGGCGCACCCGGCGCTGGGCCGTCCACCTGGTGCTCTGGATCGTGGTCACCAACGGCTTCCTGCTGCTGGTCACCTTCGGCGACCACGGGCCCAACTCCGACTTCCGTTCGCCGGGACACATGCGGGAGGTCTTCGAGGTGTTCTTCCGGGCCTGCGCCCTCTTCGCCACCGTGGGCGTCATCACGGTGACCCAGAGCGTGATGGTTTCGGAGAAGCAGCTCGGCACCATGGCATGGCTCCTCACCAAGCCGGTGGCGCGCCCCGCGGTGGTCCTCGCCAAGCTGCTGGCCTCGATCTACGCGGTGCTCTTTCTCACACTGCTCGTCCCGACGGTTCTGCTCAACGCCCAAACCCGTCTCGTGTGGGGCGCGTGGCCCATCTTCCCCGGATTCCTGATCGGGCTCGGCCTGGTGGCCGTGAGTCACATCTTCTACGTGACCCTCACCATCATGCTCGGCACGATGTTCGCAAAACGGGGGCCGGTGTCGGGTGTCGCCTTCGGCTTCCTCTTCGCGGGGCTCATCCTTCCGAACTTCGCGCCCAAGTGGCTCACCGCGGTGACGCCGTGGACCCTGCATGCCATCGCTGCGGCGCAGGGGACCGGTCAGAAGGTGCCCCCCGGATGGGCCACGCCAGTCATCGCGACCGTGGTGCTGACGCTCATCTGCCTCGGTGTGGCGCTGTGGAGGTTCGAACGCGAGGAGTTCTAGACGGGCGGCCGGGCGGACGGGCTCTCGGGCGGACCCAACGCCGAATCGCGGGGCCCGCTTTGCGCTCTTTGCCCTTTGCGCTTTGCTCGGTTCCCCGGCCCTCCGGGCGCAGGCGCCCACGTTCGCCCGGGTGGATCCGGTGTCGGCCGGGCTGGATCCCGCCGTTTTCACCCGGGTTGATTCCTCCGCGCGCACTTCGCTGCCCGCGCTGCAGGCCATGCTCGTGCTGCGGAAGGGGCGCCTCGTCTGGGAGCAGTACTGGGGCGGCGCCGATTCGTCCACCGCGTTCAACGCCAAGTCGGTTTCGAAGAGTCTTCTCTCGGCGCTGGTCGGCATCGCGATCAGCCAGGGCAAGCTGTCCCTCGATCAGCGAGTCGCGTCCCTGCTCCCCGACAACTTCGCGCAGTCCCCCGCGGCGCCCGACCGGATGTTCCGCGCCGCCGTGGTGCGGAACGATTCGCTGCGCGCGACGATCACGGTGCGGCACCTGCTCACCCAGACGGCCGGCTCCGCCTGGGACGAAGCCGGTCCAATCCTGTCGTCGTTCCTCCTCGCCAGCGACCCGGTCCGGCTGGTGGCCGAGCTGCCGATGGTGGCGCAGCCCGGCACCACGTTCAACTACAGCACCGGGAACACGCACCTGCTCGCGGCCGCGCTGACGCGCGCCGTCGAGACTCCGCTCGGGAAGTTTGCGAACGATGCGCTGCTTGGACCGTCGGGGATTCCGCTCGCGGGATGGGACGTGGACGGTGCCGGTCACCCCCTGGGGGGGTCCGAGATGTACTTCACGGCGCGGGCGCTGGCGCGGTTTGGCCAGCTCTACCTGGATCGCGGTTCGATCGGCGGCCGCCAGGTGGTCCCCGCGGCGTGGATCGACGCGTCATGGCAGAAACAGGCCAACGTGGTCTCACCGATTTACGACGCCATGGTGCCCGGCCTCACCGGTTACGGCTACCTCTGGTGGCTGAGGAAGTCCAACGGGCGGACCATGAACAGCGCGTTGGGCTACGGGGACAGTTCATCCTCGTGGTCCCGGAGTTGGACCTGGTGATCGCGGGGACGTCCACGCTCGATGCCAGGAATCCGGGTCTGATCCCCCAGTTCAAGGGGATCTTTGCCTGGTCGATCAGATCGTCGCGTCGGTGACGCCGTGAGCCGTGAGCCGTAGCCCCTTGCGACGGTACCCCTTCGACGGGAAATTCGAACCATGAGACTGCACACACTTTTGCGCACAATTACGCTCGCTGCGACGGCCCTGTCCGTCCTTCCGTCCTTCCGTCCTTCCGTCCTTCAGGCCCAGAAGACCAGCGAGAAGTACACCAAGCAGGTCGTCATGGTCCCGATGCGTGACGGAATCAGCTCAACACCGAGATCTACGTGCCGAAGGAAGGCGCGGGCCCGCGCGCGTTCGTGCTGACGCGCACGCCCTACGGCCTCGGTCACGATGCCGACGGCTTCAGTCCCGCCATGGCCACCCAGTACAAGGAGCTGGCCGAGGACGGCTATGTCTTCGTGTTCCAGGACATCCGCGGCCGGTTCGGTTCGAAGGCCAGTTCGTGATGATGCGGAACCCGCGCGATCCCAAAGACGCCAAGGCGATCGACGAGGGGACCGACGCCTACGACACGATCGACTGGATGATCAAGAACATCCCGGGCAACAACGGACGCGTCGGCCTGCTGGGCATCTCCTACGGCGGGTGGCTCACAGTGATGGGCAGTTCGATCGCATCCGCGCTCAAGGCCGGTCACCGCAGGCGCTCGCCGATCGACATGTGGCTGGGCGACGACTTCCATCACAACGGCGCGTTCCGCCTGGCGTACGGCTTCGGCTACGCGGCCATGATGGAGTCGTCGAAGGAGATCAGCCCCATGCGCCTACGACAGCCAACGACGGCTATCGAGTGGTACCTCAAGGTGGGGTCGGTCGCCAACATCAACCCGAACTACCTGGGCGGGAAGATTCCCACCTGGAATGATTTCGCCGGGCATCCGAACTACGACAAGTTCTGGCAGAAGCAAGCGCGGCAGGGGATCTCAAGACGGCCACCGTGCCCACCCTCAATGTGGCCGGCTGGTGGAACGCGAGGACTTCTACGGCCCGATCCAGATCTACGAGGCCGTAGAAGCGACGGAACACCAGGTTCGAGAACCTGCTCGTCGTGGGGCCGTGGAATCACGGCGGCTGGGCCCGCGGCGACGGCGATCAGCTGGCAAGATCAAGTTCGGCACCGCGCCCTCGAAGTACTATCGCGAACAGGTGCAGCACCCGTTCTTCGCGCACTGGCTCAAGGACGGGCCCGATCCCAGGCTGCCCGAAGCGCTCGTCTATTGAGACCGGCGCCAACAACTGGGCGAAGTACGACGCCCTGGCCGCCAAGAACGTGACCACGGAACGGAAGATCTACTTCCAGGCCGGTGGCAAGCTGTCGTTCAACCCCCCGACCGATTCGGACGACAATGCGCACGACGCGTACGTGTCCGATCCCAACAAGCCGGTGCCGTACAGGACGAGGCCGATTCCCGACACCTTTCGGCCCCGGCTCGACGTGGGCAAGCACCTGGCTGGTGGACGACCAGCGTCACGCCGCGCATGCGCCCCGACGTGCTTTCGGGGAGCGAGCCGCTCACCGACGACATCGTGGTCCGGGACACCATCCTCGCGAATCTCTTCCTCGCCACCAGCGGCACTGACGGCGACTGGGTCGTCAAGCTCATTGACGTCTATCCGGAGAAGGACGAGACCGACCGGACGATCGGCGGCTATCAGCTCATGGTGGCGAACGAGGTCATGCGGGCGCGGTTCCGCAACGGCTGGGAGAAGCCGGAACCCTGGTGGCGGGCCAGACCTTCCCGCTGACGGTGGACATGCGGAACATCGGATCACCGGTTCCGGAAAGGTCGACCGGATCATGGTGCAGGTGCAGAGCAGCTGGTTTCCGCTGATCGATCGGAATCCGCAGACCTTCGTGCCCAACATCTTCGAGGCCAAGGAGAGCGACTTCAAGGCGGCGACCCAGCGCGTCTTCCGCGCCGGCAAGTTTGCGTCGAACGTCGCCTTGCCCGTCGTGCAAGGGGGACTGACACCGTGATGCCGGCGAACGGGCACGGCCGACGGGCGGACGGGCCGACGGGCGGAAGCGTTCACGAACCATTCGGAGCGCGGTGATCCTCGCGGGCGTGCTGCCCGTCAGCCCGTCCGCCCGTCCGCCCGTCCTGCACGCGCAGGACTCCGCCACGGTCATCAAGGCCGGGAGGTTGTTCGACAGCGCAAAAGGGCGTTCTTCCTCGCCAATCAGCAGATCCTGGTCGGGGGCGGAACATCGTCGAGGTAGGCGCCGCGGTGAAGGCGCCGGCAGGCGCCCGGGTTGGACCCTGGGCCGCTACACCGTGCTTCCGGGGCTCATCGACGCGCACACCCACCTGCTCAATCTCGAACACCCCAAGGGCAACATCTCCACCAAAGGGGTGAAGCAGATCACCATCGAAGGGCTACCGCTCCGGGCCCTTCACGGCGCGGCGCGGGCGCGCACCTTCCTCGCCGCCGGCATTTCCACGACCGTTCCGCGACCTCGGCAACTCCGGGCGCTTCGGCGACGTGGCGCTCCGGCAGGCCATCGACGACGGAAGCGTCGATGGGCCGCGGATGATCGTGTCGGGCCCGGGATGAGCCCCGTCGGCGGACAGTTTCCCGGGCTGCTGCCCGAGTGGCAGAGCATCGCCGCCGAGGAATACCGCATCGTGCACAACGCCGACGATGCGGCCGACGCGGTGCGCGAGAACGTCACCCTCGGCGCCCGGGTCATCAAGATCTACTCCAACGACACACCGAATCCGGGCAGCTTCTCCGACGCCGAGCTCGCCGCCATCGTGGAGTTCGCGAAACGCCACGGCGTGCGCGTGGCAGCCCACGCCACCAGTGACGAGGCCGTGTATCGCGCCGCGCGGGCCGGGGTCAACTCCAGCTCGAGCTACGCCTATCGGGTGGCCAGCTCCACGCTGTCGGCCCTCATGGCGAAGAATGGGGTGATGCTGGTGCCGACCGATCTCGATACCCTGAGCATCGAGCACTACCTCCGCCAGGGCGGAACTACACCGAGGAACGTTTCAAGCAGTTCCTCGGCACGATGAACCGCAGGCCGACCGCGTCCGGCGCGCCATGAAGGCGGGCGTCACCATCGCGGCGGGCTCCGACAACTACATCGACATGGGCGTTCCCCGGGGGAGGCCGCGAAGCGGAACCTCTTCGCCTACCTGAACGCGATGACGCCGGTCCAGATCCTCCAGGCGGCGACGATCGACGACGCCAGGCTGCTCGGAATGGAAGGGCGCATCGGCGTGATCAAGGCGGGCGCGTTCGCGGATATCATCGCGATCGAGGGGGATCCGGAGAAGGACTTCGGTTCCATCGAGCGCGTGAGGTTTGTGATGAAGGAAGGGAAGGTTTTCAGATAGACTACTTGTGAGAAATTGACGAACGGCAACCATTGAGCCAGCCCCCGGTTGCTTCGCCCGGTTCAAGACGCCGATCTGCAGCCCGTGCAGCTCATCCGCGGTGTTGAAGATCCCGATTGCCAGGCCGCGCTGTCGCCCTTGATCTGCGTGTACGGTGAGATGCTGACTCCGCGCTGATCCCAGGTCTTGAGCCACGCGGCCACGGTTCCGCCCCGCACCTCGTCGGCGTAGATCCTCCCGATGGTGATGCCGACGCCGGAGACGCGCCGGTCGGCAACGGGCGCGAGCCCCGCCACGGAGACCCCCGTGACATCCTCACCACCCACGAGGGCCAGTCCCGTCAGGTTGAGCCCGGTGACGTTTCCTTTGCCCACGATCGCCAGGCCCGAGATCGTCAGTCCCTCGATTGCGCGCTGAGCGACGACGGCCAGGCCGGAGAGCGTGAGCCACCGCACGTTCTTTTGCGCCCCAGCGCGAGCCCGCCGATGTTGACGCCGAGCACGTCCCCTTCGGACACCGTGCCGAGGCCCCCGACATTCAGCCCGATCAGGTCGCCCTGCGCCACCAGCCCGGAGTCCGCCCACGTTGAGGCCAATCATGTCTCCCTGGCCCACGGCGCCCAGACCGCCGAGGTTGAGCCCGGTCATGTCGCCCTCGCTCACCGCGCCGAGCCCGCCAATGTTGATCCCGATCATCTCGCCCTCGGTGACGAGGCCGAGCCCGCCGATGTTGAGGCCGAAGGCGTCCCCCTGCGAGACCAGGCCGAGGATGCCGAGGTTGAGCCCGGAGATCTCGGTCTTGCGCACCCGCTCCGAGCCCGAGGTTGACGCCCCGCAGATACCCGCCCTCCGGGCCCACGTCCCGACATTCAGGCCGTGCAGCCGCGCTTGGCGGTTGGCGTCGTTGGCCGCTTTCCAGATGCTGATGTTCAGTCCATTGAGTTGCTGCACCCCGCGATCGCGGAAGTTGATCCGGATGCCGTTCCAGCGGGCCGAGTTGCCGATGCTCAGCCCGGTGTGGTCGGGTCCGGATTGATCAAGCCATGCCCCGGCGTCGTGTCCGCGACTTTCTCCCGGTGCTCCTCCGGGTCGCTGTCACGCCGGCGCTGAGCGCCGGCGCTCTCCGCGAGGGAGAGCACGAGCAAGGCGGCCGCGAACAGACGGGGAGTCACTGGCATGGCGTGGGTCAGGTCGGGATCCAGCCAGTACGCCGGAGGTCCGCCAATGTTTCAAAGAGGGACGGTGGCTAC